>CAWJQE010000008.1:0-72212 GCA_963844995.1 uncultured Flavobacteriaceae bacterium
TACCATTTGAATATCATTGTTTAGCACTGCCGCCTTCACCTCATCAAAATCATTGATGTTTAAAGAAAGATTAGTAGCAATAGAGGAGGTACCTGCATTCCCTGGTGCCACAAAAAGACGTTGAAGTTTAGGGCTTTGTGTGAGTTTCCAGGCGAGGGTGTGTTCGCGACCGCCGGAGCCAAGTAATAGAATATTCATGATAAGAACAATTTTGGCAAAAATAGTCTATGAAACATAAACGACTAAGATATCCCGGTAAAATCACGATGTTCTTTGTCTTTTAATTCCTCTGGTGAAAGAGAGAGGAAATACTCATATACTTTTCGCAATCCTTCTTTCCTGTCTACTTTAGGCTCCCATCCAAGGATCTCTTTAGCCCTGGTGATATCTGGCTGTCTTTGCAGGGGATCATCCTTAGGTAAAGGTGTATGGACTATTTTTTGATCCTTCCCGGTAAGTTCAAGGATCTCCTGGGCAAATTCATTGATGGTTGTTTCGTGTGGGTTTCCAATATTGATAGGATCTGTATAATCACTCATCAGTAAGCGATAGATCCCTTCTATCTGATCATCTATATAGCAAAAGGAGCGGGTTTGATTCCCATCTCCAAAAACAGTTAAATTCTCGCCACGAAGTGCTTGCCCCATAAAGGCAGGTACTACCCTGCCATCATTAAGTCGCATTCTCGAACCATAGGTATTAAAAATTCGCACTATTCGGGTGTCTACCCCATGAAACCGGTGGTAAGCCATGGTGATAGATTCCATAAAGCGTTTAGCCTCGTCGTATACTCCACGTGGGCCAACAGGGCTTACATTTCCGTAATAATCTTCATTTTGAGGATGTACTAATGGATCGCCATATACTTCGGAGGTGGAAGCCACCAGGATGGTGGCGTTTTTTTCTTTGGCCAGACCCAGGCAATTTAGAGTCCCGAGAGATCCTACTTTTAAAGTTTCAATAGGGATCTTTAGATAGTCGATCGGGCTTGCGGGCGATGCGAAATGCAGGATATAGTCTAACTTTCCCGGGATATGCACAAACTTGGTGACATCGTGATGGTAAAACTCAAAGTGCTCCAGAGGAAATAGATGCTCAATGTTTTTAAGGTCGCCTGTGATAAGATTATCCATGGCGATGACATAGTACCCTTCTTTTACAAAACGATCGCATAGATGCGATCCTAGAAAGCCTGCTGCGCCTGTTATTAGTATTTTTTTCATCGATTTTTATTTTATACCCCTCTTGAAAATAAGACGGTTGTAATCGTTTTAAATATTATTCGGATGTCGAGTGAAATTGACCTGTTTTTGATATAGTATAAATCATATTCCAGTTTCTTTATAGAATCTTCAAGATTTTCACCATACTTATATTTTACCTGGGCCCAACCCGTAATACCCGGTTTAATTAAATGTCTTGCATTGTAAAACGGGGTTATCTTGTTCAGTGCATCTACAAAAACTTTTCGTTCGGGACGGGGTCCTATAAACTGCATATCTCCGCGGATAACTGAAATAATTTGAGGCAGCTCATCTATTCTGAACAGTCTGAGTATTCTGCCGAAGGGAGTAATCCTGTTGTCGTTTTTAGTGGCCATTTTTGCTCCTGACTTCTCAGCATCCTTAATCATGGACCTAAATTTATATATTTTAAATTCCCTTCCAAATTGCCCTACTCTTTTCTGGGTATAGAACAGTGGCCCTCTGTTGAAAAACAAATTAAGTAAGACTACAAAAGGCAATACCAGTATAAAGAAGATGCCCGAAACAAGCACCAGTAAAACATTGACAATAAAAGTAAAGAGTGCCCTGAAATAGCGAATTTTCCTGTTTCTCAATTGTAAAATTTCATAAAAACTATCGTTATGCGACTTAATGGGAAGCGCTTCATAGGTGCTCTCATAAAATGAAGTAAAGGAGATGACCTCTTTTCCATTTAATATGGCGTCTAACAAAATATTCTCGAATTCTAACGGCATTTTATCGTAGCTCTTCAGATTCAGGATAAAAGCATCTATTTTAGTCAGAGCCTTTACGAATTTTGGTCTTTCCAAAAAATGCAAATCTTCAATGCAATAGGTAAGTTTTGTACGATAGGAAGTCTCAATGCCGTTCCCGTCTATTTGTTCAATGTAGTTTTCCTTACTATTATCTGCAGAATTGTCATAAACATAGAGTACCTTTTTAGTAGCCGGGATCACTTTAAAAAGGCTTCCGAAAAAATATCTCCAAAGAAAAATCTCTATAGGAGGAAGCACTAAAAATGTTATTAGTGGCAGTCTCCAAAAACTGGCGTCAAAAATAATGACGGTACTGATAAAGACAATAAAAACAAAAGATCCAACAATGTAAAAGGACTGCGATAGGGTGGTCCTTGTTTTAAATGATTTTTCTAGATTATAAAAATTTAAAACGTAAGACAGTAGAAAATAAAATAGCAACCCAACTGTATAAAAACTGATTTTTATAACAGGAGAATCGATTTTTACATCTAAAGCGTCATTGATAAATACATTTAATGCAGAAAAAATTATAAAGAAATCCCCTAAGAATATTATTCCTTTCCGTTCGGGAGTATTTAAAATTATTGGATTAATCATTTATTTGGACACCAAGTGTTTTGCTATATATATACCAACACTATTTCTACTGTAAACTTAACTTTAATTTTGGAAAGGTCCCCAATCTCTTACGAAACTAGTTCTCTGATCTGTCTATACAAGACATACTATGCCGTCATTAGCTAAGAAGGAATCTCTCGTTCTTCGTGATAATTCCTGTAATAAAACAGGCTGTTGAAAAAGGCAAAAAGAACTATTCCCCAGTGTCTTTGAATAAGATTTTCGGATAAAAATCCCAAAATGAAAATCAGTAAGAAGGACAAATACAAATAATCGTTTTGGGTCCATGCAAATCGAAACAAATAAACAAGCAGGAATATCAAAACCAGTAATCCCGGAATACCGTATCGCAATTGATAGTCCAGATATTGATTATGTGAATTAAAAAACTGCATCCGCCACAACTCCTTATTCTTTTTGTATGTGGCAATAAGTTCGTCCTCCACATCTCCGGTGCCAAAACCGATTAAAGGAGATTGTTGAATTAATTCTAAACTGTTTTTCCAAATAACGATGCGATTTGTTTTCCTGAACCAGAATGTATCGTAGGCCACCGCTAATTTATCGTATTCATAATAATTTTTTAGTTCTTCTCCTTTGAGATAATTGTAATAGTCATACACCTCTTGTACGGCCCTGTTTGGCACTTTTTTTAAAAACCAATACCCCATCAAAAAGGAGGCAGTTAAGATCAGGAAATAGAAGACTACACCACTTTTTACAGCGTTTTTATACCAATAGATAAAAGGAGACAGAAGAAATACGACCATCAAAGTTACGAGCGGCATCTTTGCAGAAAGGGAGATCATAAATAAAATAAAAACAAGGATTACTAGGACTAACCCTACTCTATTATATCGGGATTTAACTTTGGGGAACAGGTAAATGAATGAAAAAATATTAAGTAAGAAGAATATAGAATAATAGGTAGGGTGCATTACCTCGATGGCAAAAAATTCGTTGAATTTAAAAATGAAATTTTCATCCATGAGCCTGGAAGGCAACGATGTAAAATCGTATTCTAAATACTCAAAAACACTGTGTGAATAGCACAGGAAGCTTCCCAGGGCAAAGACTATTAATAAAAAGGTGACTTGCCTCGAATTATACTTAATACTGACAAAAAGTAGCGGAAATATCAAAAAGCTCGTGAGCCTCCCAACAAAGCTTATTCCATACTCCAAATTTGAAGTGTATAATAGTCCTATAATGGCCAGAAGTAAGGGAGAAGACTGTATGATGATACTTTTGATCTCCTTTTGGCCTATCCAAAATTTTTGGCTTACTACCCCATAGAGCCAAAGGCAAAATGATAGGGCTATACCATAAGAATTGAGATTCAGATCAAATGGCAGAAGAAAAATTGAGATCCCCAGGAGACCAATTATAATTAACCGAAGATCAAATTTTGTGTTTAAAAACATTAAGATCGAATAATTTTAAGGTAAAATTCGCTTAACAATTTTTTGGGTAAAAGCCTTAATGGAATTCGCAAAGTAATCGCCTTTAAGTATTCAAAGCGATTAATAAATCCTATTTCGAGAAGCTTATTAAAAAAATTGAGCTCCTTTTTAATATAGCTCCAACCCATTCTGCGCCCAATCATGTCTTTCCCTACTCTTACACTTACTAGTGATTCCTGAAGATTATGAAATACACATTGCTTCATCAACATCCTTGCCCATAAATAATAGTCTTCAAAAAAAAGCATGGCCTGATAATTTCCGGAAGCCAATATTTTGCTTTTTTTGGCTATGACCGTTACGTGATTAACGGCATTTCTAATTTTTAATTTTTTTCTTATCTGTGTATTCTTTTCAGGAACTTTTCTCAACGCCAGTGGTGATTCGGGTGCCGTAATAAACTCTTCAATAAAGCACCCCAACACATCAATGGAGGGAGTTTGTTTTAAAAAGTCTATCTGCGTGTTAAAGCGTTCACTTTTGGAAATATCATCTGAGTCCATCCTTGCAATGTATTCTGTTGTGCAATGCGTTAAGCCGATGGAAAGTGCCACTCCCAGGCCAGAATTCTCTGGAAGTACTACATTGGTAACAGGCGCCAGTTTGGCAAAATTTTCTATTACCTCCAGCAAAGAGGTTGGTATCGGACCATCCTGTACAATTACGATTTGAGTTGGTTTAAGGGTCTGCGTGGTCCAGATACTCGCCAATGCTTCCCTGAGGTATATTGGATGATCATTTCCGTAGACAGACATCAATACCGAGAATTCCATTACGATTCGTTGTTAATTAGCGCCTCCTCTTTTGGTTCATACAGAATATTAATTACCAAATACATGAGGATAAAATATATTCCGACATTGGAGATATTTATAATTATATCTGTAAACCCCAGCAATAATATATAATTAATTATCGCAGGTATTGCCAAATGTATAATGTCCCTGTTTACCTTATACTGTTTAATACAATAATGTACCACATAGTACAAAACGCTGAAAAAGGAAATAATTCCTGCGAGCCCCACATCTACCAGCATTTGCAATGTGTTGTTGTGCAGGCTAATTTCTCTCGGATTGGGCCAGTTTGCAAACAGATATTCATACTCTGCAGAAATACCCGAAATTAATTGACCTACATTTCCATATCCAAAGAGCAATTCTGAAAAAGTCGGCTTATAATTTTCAAAAAATATTTCCCATATCACATCCCGCCAGGAAAGCAAGGTGGCATTTTCTCTTGAAAGTTGATCAATATCAAAAATATAGGTATCTACTAAAAATATGACAGAAATAAATAAACTAACGGATAAAATAAAAAACAGGAAGAAAAATAGTTGATTTCGAATCCAAAATCTCCTCATTAAAAAAATAAACATCAGGATAATTATAAATCCAAAAATGGGACCACGAGAATCTGTGAGCAATAAGGCGGTTAAACTTACGCCCAGACTAAATACATACCAGCGTTCTTTTGTTTTTAACCACAGAAACAAAGACACTATACTGGAAACTCCGCAGATCATGGCAAAGTAGGCCAGGCTTGGTGAGAAAATAAAAAACACCCTATCTATGTGGATATTTAGCAAACCAAAGATTGAATTAATCCCTGCATATCTTGGTTTTACAAAGCCTAATAGGTAGCAGAATACATTGAGAAATATATAGGTATTCAAAATGTAGTACAGGACCTTGATGACCTGCATCTTAGTAAGCTTAATTTTATTTGCCGCAGTGACCTGAACGATGATCACGGTAAAAAAAAATAAGAACACATTTATAAGGCCCTTAAAGGACAGGTCGGTAAGATTGTACTGTCGTATCAAAGAGATGATAAACAGTGAAATATATATCCAGAATAGGGCGTGGATCACACTTTTTTTGAAGACGACGGTATTCACGAAAATAAGGGTGAAAAACAAAATGCCCATTAATCCTATTGAAAAAAAAGTAGAATAAATGGTGCCCGCTAAGGATTTGGAGATCAAAAGAAATGAAAAACTCAAAATGAGCAGAATATGATAATATTTCTCAAAACTTATTTTAAGATTCATTTTCTTTCTTAAAACTTAATAAAACCTTTAACCCTTGTAATTAGAAAAGCCCAATATATTGCCATCTTTTTTTGATCTAGCGTCACCAAGCCCAAAAGAAGTCCCCCAGCAGGTGCAACTATCATAAAATAAAAGGCTGTGGGGAATATAAAAAATAGATGTTTCTTAAAATAGGCCCCATGACCCAGGCCGTGTTTCTTTATCTTTTTTATTAAATCCCCGGTCTTTAATTCGGAATGGTCCGGATGTAAAAC
This sequence comes from uncultured Flavobacteriaceae bacterium, assembly GCA_963844995.1. GTDB lineage: Bacteria > Bacteroidota > Bacteroidia > Flavobacteriales > Flavobacteriaceae > Muriicola. The sequence continues at coordinate 6,394 of CAWJQE010000008.1, forward strand.
AAAATAAGAATCTGAAAAATAACAGGCTTTACCCCTTTTAAAATACTGGGTGACAAAATCAAATTCCTCGCAACTTGGGAACGCGGTACCAAGCCCCAAACGTTCATCGAACATGATATCGCCATAATTCTTCCCGAAGATAGAAATGGAGGTAATTGTCTTAAAAATGTCGTTCTTTGACATCATAAATTGGCCACTGACTTTTTTGGTATAGGGGAGTTTTTTGTTTGTAACCGGATCTCTGGTATCTGTCGCCAGGAGATCTATTTCAGGATGATCTCTTAAAAATGAATGCACCTCAGCAAGCAATTTGGGTGGATATAAGCAATCGTCATCCGGGAATGAAATATATTCCCCTTTTGCCGCCTGAAGTCCTACATTTCTGGCTTTGGAAAGGCCGGGAGCCGATCTTAAATAAATTATTTCAAAAGACCAATTGCCATTTTCAACGACCTCCTTAATTTCATTACCAGAGTTTTGATCAATAAGGATTACCTCAAAATCCTGAAATTCCTGCTTGTTTAGACTTGCCAGAAGTTCCTCAATGCAGAAGCGCTTATCAATTCCTAAAGTCGCTAATGCCAGGCTAAATGTCATTTGGAGAACAAAGAATTATAGTTTACACGGTCAAAAATATCCAATTTTCCTCCATCCGTGGCATTGTATATTTTACGTCCGTCTAGTTCGTACATGGTTTTAGCCATTTTATAACTCTTCAAAACGTTGTGCAGCTTAGGATCGTGCCATTTTTTGCCTTTCCCAAAATAATCCGGATGAAAGTGATTTACATCATCTTCTGTACTTTCAAATACATGTCCATCTATTTTTAGGCTTTCAGGAATGTCATAGTTAAAATCCATCCCAATTAAATACACTTTCTCAAATCCGAGATAATAAGCCAGTTGCAAATTAACTATGGTTACAGATTGTCCACAATAGATTCGATCTGAACAATCTACGGAGAATCTTGGAATTTCAAAATAGGCACTTCGTTGTTCATAAAAAGATCTGTCCATATTAAAAAAATAGGTGTTCTTTCTATTTCGAATATCTTTTTTATAGATGCTGGGGAAGAAATTGTAATCACATTTAAATTGATTAATTCGTGCCTTATTGTCCTGCATTACAGCCCCGTCCTCAACCACATAAAAGGTAGGTACGTACCCCATTTCGTCCGTTTTATAAAAAATTCCATTAACTGCGAAACTGTACTCCTCTTCCAGAAGGTTTAAGTCCATTTTATTCAGTGAAGGGCCATTTCCCAGTATAAAACACCGTCCCCCTTTAAATTTATCCTTGAGGCCTTTTATTTTTTTCTTGTCATACCCAAATATGATTCCAGGCTGATTTAGGTACCACAAGGGCAAACTTTTCTTGACTAAGTTTTTAGCGCTTTTAATCATTCTTTCTCTATTATATCTTTTAGTGCTCTCTCTATTAACATCATTCCTTCTGCAGACATATGAATGTTATCGCATGTATATTTTCGGACTTCCACCATGGTAAATGAAGTGAAGTCCACTATTTTGATCTCGGGATGCAATAATTGTTTTAAAATAATGCTTTTGTTATTCACCATATTGATGTTGGCAGGTCTTTCTCTTTTGTAATTCCCGGCCCATTTGAGATCTACAGGGTTGCAAGTTATCCAAATTAATTGAGGAATCTTATTAAACCTTACGGCTATTTCACCTAACTGTTCTTCGGGAAGGATGGCGGCAGTAGGTTCTCCATTATAGGTTTCTTTGTATCGTTTGGTCTTTAAGCTTCTGTTATAGTAGTCCTGTCCGAAACAGCTAGTTATTTTGATCCTCTTTAGTTTCAGGATCGCCTGAATAGTAGCTTCAGGTCTTGGAGAGAAATCCACTACCCCAATATGCGCAATTGTATACTTGTATCCTCTGTGTTGAAGTTTGGAATACGTATATAAAAAATCGTAGATAGTTGTATGTTTTTGAGGGCAAATAAAGACATCACAATTGTACCGTTTTATAAAATAGAGTAAATAGGAGGAAAACGGACTTTTTCGGTTGCGGATTTTACTGATCTCAAATCCACGGGAATCAGTAAATATAAAAAGTCGGGGTTTTCTAAAATTCAACAGTTTGTAGAATCCTAGAAAGACATATGTTCTTATGTTGACCAGAACATATAAAAAATGTCTGATTTTTGTTTTAATCAACTGATACCGTACATTATAATTAAACTAATTACCAAAGCAAATGTAGCCTTCATTAGATATTGTTTCCAGTAGCCGGCTAAAGAAATATCCATTAATTTTAAAGATCTCCTGAGGATACTGTACATTGGGAATGCAACCGAAACGATATAGGCCGCAGGAATGGCGTATAATCCCAGCATAGGAATGGCGCTCAAAGTTATTCCAATAAACAATACTGATAAAAATAGATATTGCTTGTAGTGCTCAATGTCGTTGCTAAACATGATTACCTGAGAATGCATGGCTGTAAATCTTTCCAGAATAAGCATTAGTAGCAGTGGCATCATTAAAGATATTGAAATAAACTCTGTCTTCGCATCAACTAGAGATAAAGCATAATCAGCACCAAAACTTAGAACGCATATCCCTATTATGAATAATAAGAGGGAATACTCCAATTTAGAGTAGGCCTTTTGTGCGGTTTCCCTGATTTTTCCTTGCTTAAATTTTTTAATGAACTCAGGTAAATAAGAGTAAAATGGAGCCCACGAAAATTCATTGATAAAATTAATTATTCTCATGGAAAACAAATAAGACGCCACAATTTCTACCGCAAAGAAATTGGGAATCATAATATTAATAAGGTTGTTGGCGCCATTTGAAGAGAAGGAGATCAATGCCGATTTCCATGTAGGCCTCCAATATTCGGCCAGAATAGACTTTTCAAAAGAGAAGTTCAGAAAGCTAAAATTGAATTGCACCACTTTTTTAAGCAGAAAAATATTCTTTAGGCTATTGATTAAATTGAATAATTGATTTACTAAAACCACCAAATAAAAGGGGAATTCTAAGAGAATGGCTATAATGGTAGCGATGCCCGAGACGAAATACATGACGGCATTCCAGTTATTGAACAAGGATACCTTGTTAAGTCCTTTGATAAAAGCATCATTTTTTTTCAAAAAGAAGTTGATCGGTAAAATCGCAGATAAGATAATATAGGCCGTAAGACCATTAGCAATATTGTTAGCCTCAACTACTTCATGTACAGACAAATACCCAATTAGAACCAGAAAAAAGATAACAAAAATTACAAGCAGGGCAAAAACGGTATTCATGGAACCATACAATACCTGGAAATTTTTTCTGAAATATGCCGGATCCTCATGGGCAAAGCTATAAGCAGTAAACCGAATGATTGTAGTTGAAAATCCTATGTCGAATAGATGTGCAAAGCCCTGAATACTTGTGAATAGATACCATAAAGCAATCTCCCCTACACTGAATTTCCTAATGATAAGGGTTGTCAGTACCAGTAACACCAGCATTTTGGATCCTGAAAAGACCCAACTTGAGAACATTGGGTTCCCGAATAATCGTCTCATGGATTCTCCGATACTAGACGAAGTAAATTATTTACTGCCATGGTTCCTTGTCTCTCTACGCTTTGGAAGGTACGTGATCCAACATGAGGGGTAATGATAACGTTTTCTACCCCCATGAGTACTTCATTCTTATTAATTGGTTCTTCAGAAAGTACATCGGTTAAATAAGCCCGTATTTTTTTATCCTTTAATCCTGCTACTATGGCATTTGGATCTACCAAATTACCCCTCGACGTATTAATGATAATAGGGCACTTCTCTAATTTTTTAAAAATCACCTCCTCGTTGATAATTCTCTCTGTCTCTGGAGTGAGTGGAACATGAAGGCTGATAATATCTGCATTTTTAAATATTTTCCCGATGTATTCTACAAACTGAATTGTGGGATATTTTTTTAGAAATTCTGTATCCCTGTAAATATCGAAGGTTAATACGTGCATTCCGAGGGCAACACATCGTATAGCTAATTCCCGCCCTATGGCTCCAAGTCCGACGATCCCGATGGTTTTACCAAAGATCTCATGTCCCACCCATCGTTTCCAACTACCTTCTTTTGTGGAATTGCATTGTAGATGTATGTTTTTCTCAAAAGTAAAGAGCAGGGCCAACACATGTTCGGCCACAGAGACCTGATTTACTCCCGGGCAATTTGTGACCGGTATTCCAAATTTCTTTGCTGCCTGAAGGTCTATCTTATCTAAGCCAACTCCATATTTAGAGATATACTTCAATTTACCTTCCACTCCTTTTCTGATTACCTTTTCAGTATATTCGTCATCTCCACAGATTACAGCGTCGTATTTCGCAATAACATCTAGTAATTCAGCCTCCTTAATGGGACCTCTTAAGGTATCAATAGAAAACCCTTGTGCTTTTAATAGTTCCTGATGTTTGCCTGGAGTATCCTGAAACGAAGTTGAAGTAAGCAAGACATTCATATTACAAATATTTGTGGTCTATTAGTGTATCTTCCAATTCAATAAAGGATTCAAACCGCATGCCCTGGTATTCTTTAAACAGCTCCTTGTTTTCATCATTATCCCGCAAGGCAAAAAGAAGCCCCGAATGTTCAGCAGCTTTTTTATCTGTCGTCGCATCCCCTAAAAAAATAGTTTCATTCCTTTCTAACTTAAACTTGTCGATAAGGAATTCCGTCCAATGAATTTTATTTTCCGGCGACCCATGAATGCCCTTAAAAAAATGAGCCAGATTCTTCTCTTTTGCAATAATTTCTATTTCATTCGTAGGGGTACCGGTAATGATCCAACAATTTATTTTCTTATGATACTTTTCCAAAAATCCACGTACACCCGTAACTTCCTCCGCATCTATTACTTTTTGCATAACCAAATTGGAAAACTGTTCGGCCATTGCTTCAACCTCTTCCTGACTTAGGTCTCTATTAAAAAAATTCTTTTCCCAGTGCTTAAATTTTTCGAATCTGGATACCCCACCATGTTTTATATGATAATCTACCACTTCATTTGCGATAGATGCCCCATAAGGCAGATACATTTCCCTAAAGGCCTCCGTTTTAGCGGTAACCGATTCTGCTACAACACCATCAAAATCAAAAAAGATATTTTTTAAGCCCATTTTCTAAACACCTCTTGTTCAACAAGGTACCGGGTTATTTCTCATTTTTATAAACCGCTCTGATACATTCTAAAATACCCTGACCCATATCTATGTGTGGGTTGGAGGTCAGTTTTTTACTTACACTTGGTTCAAAAGAATAAGGGGTGAACTTATAGTGGTTTTGATAGCCAGAATCGTTACAGTTAATATTTATTTCATTATTTAATATTTCATTGATCATATTAAATAACTCTATTCTTTTCATTCGATCTGTCCCTGTAAGGATCACATGAAGGTTTAAAAATGTATCCGATTCAATGACATCTACTGATAGTTTTGCGGCGTCTGCGGCATGAATATACTCCCTAATTTCATTGCCGTCCCCATGATGATTAATTTCTTTGTTCAATACAGCCTTTTTTATCAAATTATAGATGTAATTATTGTCATAATCCCGCTCGGAGTAAACAGATCCAAACCTCAAAATTACAAATGGCAGATTGTGTTTTTTGTGATATTCCTCAATGATCTTTTCAGAGGCCAGTTTACTAATGCCATAAAAAGATCCCTTATTGCTCATAGCGTAAGCACTACTCGCGTAAACATACTTTTCAACCTTGTGTAGCAGACATTGTTCTATAATGTACATATTGCCTATTACATTGAGGTTCATAGTTTTTATGGGCAGCTTTATCGCGCTATCCAAATTTGCAAAACCTGCCAGGTTGTAAACTATTTGAAATTGCTCAGAATTAAAGACCTCCTCAACTGCCTTCTCGTCAAAAATATCGCACTTAACGAACCGAACCTTTTCCATAAGCTCTGGGTTCTCCATTATATCGGCAACGGTAATTTTATATCCCCTACTCAGAAGCTCTTTAACCAGGTAGTATCCTAAAAATCCGAACCCTCCAAATACAAGTACCTTTTTCATTACCCTATTTTGGATTTTAATAGTTTCATTTGCTCTCTGGCCTTATCGCCCAAAAAGAAAAAATCCAGACTAAAGGCAAGAAAGTTATACTTCATATCTAGTTTTTCCAACACTTTTTGATGATCAGATTCTATGACATGAAAGCCTAGCGATTTGGATTTTTTCAGGGTGATCTTATCGATCTCCAACAGTACATCTTTTACATCATCGTCATAAAACATCCCGGGTTTTCCCATAGAGGCAGATAGGTCATATGGCCCAACAATAATGCCATCTATTCCTTCAACATCGAGAATTTCCTCCAGATTCTTTACTCCCTCTATATGTTCGATTTGCGCAATTACCACCGCTTCATTTTGAACCCAATTATTGTACTCATTGAAAGCAGTGCCATAGTGTTGTGCACGAGATAAGCCCACTCCTCTTGTCCCAAGCGGCGGATATTTTACCCAGGACACGGCTTGTTCTGCCTCCTCCTTGTTTTTAACCATGGGAACAATAACTCCGTTTGCCCCTGCGTCCATCACGCGCTTTATGATTACCTCATCATTTTTACTTACCCGAACCAATGCTTCCATTTCATTAGCCTGTATATGCCCAATAAGATTTTGTACGGTTTGATAATCTATGGCAGAATGCTCAATATCTATTGTTAACCACTCAAAACCTGCAGAGGAAAGTATTTCTACGATAGACTGATGAGGTATTGTTAACCAGGAGCCGATGGAAATTTTTCGGTGTTTTAAATTTTCTTTTAAATGACTTTTTTTATGCTTGAAATTCTTCACTTGTATAATTTCTGTTAACTGATTAAAATACGTCGAATTGGTTAAGTAATTTTAAAATTAAATGGCATGTAATCCTTTGTACAAGGACTCTGCTATTTCAAAATCGTGCAGTTCATCAATATCAATTGACTCTATTTTATCCATTTCAAACATTAAGGGATTCTTTCCTACGCGCTTTCCTCCTGCATCTTCAAAAGACTTTTTAGAAAAGATATACAAGTTTGAGTTTTCCTCATAGATGGGAGGCAGGTCTTGGGTGCGTAATAAATTAACCGGATCGTGATTTATGGGCCTGCCATCGCAAGTGTACAAACGGGTGTATAGTCTGTTCACTGAGAAAATTGAATCGTAGTTTTCCTTCATCTCGATCATGGTCTTAATTGCCCGATCTATGGTTTCTGTTTTCAACAGGGGGTTGGTGCTATGCGTCTGCAGATAAAGGTCTGCTTCGATGGTATTGATGTCATGTGCGATTATCTTATTCATTGACACTAAATCACCTATGAGATCCTCAGGTCTATCTACTAAAATGATTTTTTCAGAATAATTGCTATTTACATCCTTCTTTATGTTCTCACTATCGGTATTAATAACAACATTTGAAATCTTCTCTGATGCCAGCAAACTATCGAGTACCCGATGGTATAATGGCTTTCCGCAAAAGTCTTTGAGGTTCTTATTGGGCACTCGCTCCGAGTTTCCTTTCATGGGTAATAATGCTACAACTTTCATATAGTTCTATTTGACTAAATTAATCTCAATTAATTCCCTTATCGATTTACAACAACGTCCATTCTGTTGCTATTCACCCTTTAGCAACATGCTATTTTCGGGCCTTTTAGCAAAACTACGATAATTATTATTTACAACAACCTCCGAAGATTTGTAAAGGTTATTTTGCTTCAGAATGGCCTTGGCAAAATCGAACCAGTTCATTACCTCGCCATCTGTAAAATGATGGATCCCATAATCTGTACTGTTGGCAGTGATCAGCTCGAGCAAGTATGTTGCCAGATGGATGGCGTTCGTTGGACATCCTTTTTGCTTATCTGTAATGCCAATCCTTTCCCCATTTTTTGCTTTTTCAAGAATAGTAGTATAGAAATTGGGGCCATATTTTGTAGAATACAGCCAGGAGGTTCTTATAATGAAGTAGCTTTTTAACGTCTTTTTTATAATCTCTTCTCCAGCAAGTTTAGATGCTCCATATACGTTGATAGGATTGGGGCTGTCTGTGGGCAGATAACCTTCAGTTTTTTTGCCATCAAAGACATAATCTGTTGAAATATGAATGAGTTTAACTCCATTTTCAAGACAAGCCAGTGCCAGGTTCTCTACTCCTGTTGCATTAACAGCATAAGCCGGTTGAGGTGTTTTTTCGGCTTGATCCACATTGGTATAGGCCGCACAATTAATGCAATAATCATAGGCATTCCTAAAAAAAATATCGGCTGTGCTTGCCTTTTCTATAATGTTCAGCTCATCTTTCTTTACAAAGTCGAATTTTATGTCGGGGTATGAAGATGCTATTTCCTGAATAGACTTGCCCAATTGTCCGTCAGCTCCTGTGACCAATACTTTGATCATAACATTATATCTCTTAATTGTGGTAGTTTTTTATCCTTCTCAGATAAGATGATCTGATCTGGTGGATATGCCCAATCAATTTGAAGCGCGCGATCATTATACAAAATACCCGATTCTGCATCTTTATTATAAAAGGCATCGCATTTATACAGAAATACGGTATCATCCTCTAATGCCAGAAAACCATGTGCCATACCTTTTGGGATAAACAGCATGCGCGGACTTTCCGAAGTTAGGATCGTCTTAAAATGTTTTAGGTATGTTGGGCTGTCTTTGCGAAGGTCCACAACCACATCCAAAACCGCTCCTTTAACTACCCTAACGAGTTTGGCTTGTGCAAAGTTTCCCGTTTGAAAATGTAAGCCTCTCAATACACCTTTTTTGGATACTGAATGGTTGTCCTGAACGAAGTTTAAGGGAGTATTCAAGGTTTTTTCCAGGGACTTCTTATTAAAGGACTCGAAAAACACGCCTCTTTTATCTTTGAAAATAATGGGTTCAATGACAAAGCAGTCCGTTAGGTTCGTAGGAATTAATTTCACGTAAGAATTATTTTAATTGCAACAAATAGGTCCCATATCCACTTTTTACAAGTGGTTTTGCCAGTTTTTTCAGCGCCTCCTTAGAAATATAGCCCATTTTATATGCGACCTCTTCAATGGCCCCGATTTTTAACCCTTGTCGCTCTTCAATGACTTCAACAAACTGAGCTGCCTGCATAAGCGACTGGAAAGTGCCTGTATCTAACCAGGCGGTACCTCGGTCCAAAATACGCACCTTCAACTTGCCTCGTTCTAAATATGCCTTATTGATATCGGTTATTTCCAATTCTCCCCTATTACTTGGTTTAATTGCTTTTGCTATTTCAATTACGTCATTATCATAAAAGTAAATCCCTGGAATCGCATAATTGGATTTTGGCTTTGCCGGCTTCTCCTCTATAGAGATTGCGTTCCCGTTTTGGTCGAACTCAACAACCCCATAACGTTGAGCGTCCTGTACATGATAGCCATAAATAATACCTCCGTTCGGGTTATTGTTCTTTTGTAACAGATTTGCCAAACCGGCACCATAAAAAATATTGTCTCCTAAGATCAGAGCCACTTTATCCTTACCAATAAAATCTTCTCCTATGAGGAAGGCTTCCGCAATCCCTCTTGGTTCTTCCTGTACGGCATACTGAAAGGAACACCCGAGGTGGGATCCGTCTCCCAATAATTCTTTAAAAAAAGGACCATCCTGAGGGGTGGTGATAAACAGGATTTCCCGAATACCAGATTCCATTAGGGTAGCCAGCGGATAGTAGATCATTGGCTTATCATAGATGGGCATTAATTGCTTGCTAATAACCTTGGTAATAGGGTATAAGCGCGTCCCTGAACCTCCTGCCAGAATTATTCCTTTCATTTTATACTTATTGGTATTTTTCTATGTACCATTGAATGGTCTTTCGCAGGCCATCCTTAAAATTTTGTTTCGGAGCCCACTTCAATTCTTTTTTGATCTTTGCAGCGTCTATCGCGTACCGATAATCATGCCCCGGGCGGTCTTTTACAAAGGTGATCTGATCTTTATAGCTGCCTTTAGGATTTGGTGCCATCTCGTTTAACAATCCACATACCTCAGAAGCAAGATACAAATTAGTGTGCTCATTATCCGCCCCTACCACGTATGTTTCTCCTGCTTTACCTTTCTGAAATATCAGGTTAATGGCATGGCAGTGATCTACCACAAAAAGCCAGTCTCGTATATTGGTACCTTTCCCATATATCGGAATTGGTTCGTTGTTAAGAGCTTTGCGAATGATGGTTGGAATTAATTTCTCATCGTGCTGCTTAGGACCATAATTATTAGAACAATTGCTGATTACCGTATTTAACCCATAGGTTCTGTGATAACTCCTTACCAGAAAATCTGCAGATGCTTTGGAGGCACTGTAAGGGCTATTGGGGGCATAAGCAGATTCTTCCGTAAAAAAACCTTCCCCATTCAGACTTCCGTATACCTCATCCGTTGAAATATGGTGGAACCGATTTTTGTTTGATCCATTTTTCTGATCAAGCCAATATTTTCTTGCAGCTTCCAGTAAAATAAAGGTTCCCTCTATATTGGTTTTAATAAAACTGTTAGGGGAATGTATGGAGTTGTCAACATGAGTTTCTGCAGCGAAATGAATCACTGCATCAATTTTATACTTTTTGAAAATTTCATTGACAAGTACTTCATCGCAAATATCTCCCTGTATAAAATGGTGCCTTTTGTTGCTCTCCAGCTCGCTTAAATTCGAAAGGTTCCCCGCATAGGTTAACTTGTCCAAATTAATGATCCTCGCAGACGGATGGGTATGTAAATAAAAAGGGATAAAATTACTGGCAATAAAACCTGCACCCCCGGTTACTAATACGTTCTCATTCTCCTTCATGCCTTAATTTCCATAGCCTTCTTATTCAGGTATTTCAAAAAAGCGAACAGGAAGAAAATTCCTATAAACAATAGGGGAAATAAAAATATATTCTTTTTATATAGCGGTTTAAGTACTTTTTGAGGTTTTCCAAAATTTATTATTGTAATTGCCTCTTTTCGTCCTTCAACTCTAATTTTTTTGCCTCCGTATCCCTAATCAATTGATTTTTCAAAGAAAACAATTGCGGAACATTTAATTGTTGTTCGTTGTTTAAGGTGATTTGTCCCTCTGTACCATTATTCTCCGCCAGCATTTTCTTGGAATAATTAGTGATGAGCATATCAATTTGCTTCAATAAGGAGTCGTTCTGCACAATTCTGTTTTGAGCATTTTCCATGTATGTTCTTACCACTTCCTTATAAAAGGAATTCGAATTGATATAATCCATAAATATTCTGGCGTATTTATCCCCTAATCTTTGGATCTTTATAATAAAATGTAATTCGTTGATCCATGGAACTTTTATCTAAAATTTCTGCCCTTACAATGTCTGATATGGCTCCTGAATTTTCAAAACTCTGCAGTAATTCCAAATATTTCATTTCTGTTTCCAGATTCTCTTTATTTCCTCCACTTACCGGGGCTACTTCAATTTCAAAATCCTTTAATTTCTTTAACATCAATTCCCAAACTCTGTAAAAAATAACGTGTCCTCTGCTTTAATATTTGCCTGTAATTCTGCGACAACATCATAGAGATAGTTTTTGCTTTCAAGATTAGGTGAAACAATTACCTCTGTCTTCATTTTTTTTGAAATGATTTGATTTAAACCAAATCCTGTTAAAGCACCGAGAATAGCCAGCACCAATTAAAATGATTGCATTTCTTTTAAAATATAGAAATACGGAAAGTAGCCCTCTGAAAATTCTGATTGAAGCCATTTCCTATCATCTGAAATAGTTGTCCCAGATCTATTTCATCATTCGATGAAGTGTTATTGGATTTTAGTTCTTTAGCCATAACTATGAATTAAATATTTGTTATAATATTTTATCGGTTATCAAATAGGTTGGTTTAACCCCAGTAGTGCCTAAGCCTCCGGAGGCAAGGGTACTCCCGGTCTCCAGCGGATTATCTGAGGCATAGTATGCGTAACGAACTTTTACATCCTCCCTGATACTTCGCCTGATCTTAGATGCCGACTGAATTGCCTTTTGATAGTGTACCCCTTCCATTTCGAGCCCAATAACCTCCCAGGTAGATTCATGGAAGAATTTGAGAATATCTTTGTTCTGTAATGATGTTCCCAATACCGTTACCATGGTACCTTCCAATACTTTTAGTCCATTCCCCCTAAAATCATCTCCACTAAGCTCATTTTTAAAGGGATAATTGTCAGCTGTCCCTTCAAAAATATGGGCCGATGGGATCATCAGATCTCCCTTCCCTCCTTCCAGAATCCCGGCCTTGCCCATAATGGAAATGGAAGCAATGTCTAAATAAAAAGGGTTTTTATGCTTCTGCTTAAATGGCTTTAGTAATTCATCTATAGACTCAAACGCTTGTTCCCCAAAGGCATAATCCATCACAAAAATGACCGGTTTATGCTCATTTGAAAGATTGGCGGGAAGCTCATAACAGCATATATCCTTACCCAATTTTGCCATATCAAATATCTGTACATCAATATTGGTTCCGGATACATCCTTAATTTCAATCATTCCATTTTTACGTGCCACAGCAAGCACTTTCTCCCGTAATTTAGCATTCTTTTCCAGACTTAACTGCTGATATAGTTCCAGAAGACTTCCCCCTGCCGATTCTTTTTCCAATGCTTTTTTTGCATAAAGCGAGTTCACTACACTATGCATGTTAGCACTAATAATGTGGATAGGCCTTTTAAGTAAACCGTGCTTGTTTAAGGTGTCCTTTATGTTATGTGCCCATTGTTCTCCGTGAATATGGTGACCCAGTCGCTCCCTTAAAAGTGCGCTAAAGGTGATCGTCCTTTTTTCCCCGTCCGTCTCCTCCTCAATAGCTAATTTACCCAACCAATAAATGATCTTTAAAAATCGTTCGGGATCTTTTTTGGTTGCCAGTTTATTGTACACATCCATGGTCTCCACAAAGGATCTGCCTAAAATATTAGCAGTATGGATCAATGCAACTTCCCTTTCTTCCTGATTGAGCTTAGATTTTTTAGCTGCTGCTTCCAATTTCTGCCAATCACGAATGGTCTTATCCGTATCTTCTATAAGTACCCGGTTACATATTTTACCAGATTCAATAAAAAGAAAAGTAAGATGGGTCAAAATATCATAAATATCAGACCGGCCCCGGGTAATCTCAATGTTCATCTGTTCGTCATCGATCCTATAACAATTACGCCTCCTTTTTGGCGGAATAATAGGTGTAAAATGTGTCTTGGAATACCCTTCATCCGAAGTTAAATTGATAAAACGACACTGCTCTATACCTTCAGGAAGCCTTTCCAGGACATATAGCAGCCCATTGAGCTCTGCTTTTTCTTCTGCTATGGACCCATAGATCTCGGGCCTTAACAATAATAGTGCATTTCGTAATGTCTCCCCGGAAACCCCCATCGGCTTGTAAAAGCCTCTATTGAAAAGATGGCGCATGGTGATATACAAACGTTCAATGGCGTTTGTTGACTCCTGTGCCCTTGTTGTATCTTTTATTTTACTCATAAATCCCCACAAAAATACACTTATTATTCATGATTTCAGCCCTCTTACAATAGCCTGCCCAATCTACTGCTCCTTTTGAATCTCAAGGCCAGTAGCGACCTTCCTGTCATTAGACAGGCGTTGTACTTTGTTTTGGCCACCTAGTTTCCCAACCGACTTCATATACTCCTGAAAACCTCCTGGTTTTATTGGCGTGATTTTTAAAGGTTGAAGGATGCTTCCCTTTATCAGATCCAGGTAATAACTATTTTGCTGCTGAAGGGCCACATCTAACGTTTGTGCAAACTTTTTCATGTCTGAAGGTTTCTTGCCAAACTCAATAAACCATTCGTGATACGGAAGCTCTTTATTTACCGGCGTGATCTGAGGGGCTACCGTAAACTCATTTACCTCTGCACCTATAGCCTTTATGGCTTCTTGCATGGCGTATTCTACTTCTTTGGCAATAACATGTTCCCCAAAAGCCGAAATAAAATGCTTTATCCTTCCTGAAACAATGATCCTATAGGGCTTTGTAGCAATAAACTGAATGGTATCTCCCAGGTCGTATGCCCAAAGTCCGGCATTGGTAGAGATGATCATCGCATAATTAACTCCAATTTCCACTTCTTGCAGCGTAATTCTTTCCCGATTTTCATTAAAAAAATCTTCTGCCCGCACAAACTCATAGAAAATTCCGGAATTCAGTAAAAGGAGCATCCCTCTTTCATCCTGTTTGTCCTGATAGGCAAAAAATCCTTCACTAGCCGGAAATAGTTCAATACTAGCTACTTTTCTGCCTATCAGACTCTCAAAGGTTGCCCTATAAGGTTCATAATTTACACCCCCGTAAATAAAAAGTTCAAAGTTTTTAAAGAGCTCTCCAACGTTTTTCCCTGAAACCGACCTTAATTTTTCAAAATACATTTGTACCCAGGAAGGTATGCCCGCAATGACCGTCATATTTTGATCTATGGTCTCTTCAATGATCTTGTCTACCTTGGTTTCCCAATCCTCAATACAATTGGTCTCCCAACTTGGCAATCTGTTTTTTTGTAGATAATTAGGCACATAATGCGCAGAGATCCCCGAAAGTCGGCCTAGTTTAATGCCATTTTTTTCTGTGAGTTCCGGACTTCCTTGCAAAAAGATCATTTTTCCATTTACGAAAGCTGTCTTTCCGGTTTCATGAATATAATTGAGGATGGCATTTCTGGATGCTTCTACCTGATGCTTAATGGAGTTGGATGTAATTGGAATATATTTTGCTCCGGAAGTGGTTCCGCTCGTTTTTGCAAAATAAATGGGTATTCCCGGCCAAAGAATATCTGCTTCACCCTCAACAATTTTATTTACATAGGGTTTAAGATCTTCATAATCGCGTATCGGAACCCGATCTGTGAAATCTTTATGGGAATTGATCTTATCAAATTGATGGTCTATCCCAAATTGAGTGTTCTTTGCTGATGAAATAAGATCTTTAAAAACGGTCTCTTGGGTGCTAATTGGGTTATTGACCCATTGCATAGTTCTTTTGTGGACAATACTTGCAAAGATCTTAGCGGCTAAAGATTTTAAGAACATGTAGTTTAGTTAAAATCGATATAATCTGATGGATTTACGGGATTTCCATTGCTCCATAATTCAAAATGCAGATGGGGTCCGGTGGTGAATTCGCCCGTATTACCTACAGAAGCAATGACCTCCCCTGCTCTTACAAGATCTCCTTGGGCCTTATTTAATGAACTATTGTGTTTATATACTGATAATAACCCCTCTTCGTGCTCCATAATTAAAACAAAACCTGTGTCAGCTGTCCACTCGGAAAAAATAACCGTGCCATTGGCCACTGCTTTTACCGGGGCGTCCTTTTCAGCAACAATATCCACGGCAAAATGCTTCTTTTCGGCATTGTACTCTTGGGAAATTACTCCGGTAACCGGTGAAAACAAGACAAGACTACCCTGTGAGGTATTCCGCTGAAACAGATTATACTTATCTTCCAGGGCCACTTGTGCTCTTAGAATAGAGTCTTCCCGAATGGGCGACAAGTCAACTGTAGACGGATCTATTTTAAATTGCTCAAACAAAGAATCTCTGTTTATTTCGTTGTTCTCCACATCCCCTCGTAAGACCATCCGAATATTTTCTAAATACCTGTTGGTATAATTTAATACAGTTACAAGGGAATCCGTTTTATAGGTAAGTTCGGTAGCTTCTTTTTTTAGCCGAGTTGAAGAATACCCCGGAATATACTCTCTCAAAGGTGTAAAGGCTATTAGTAGTGTAGTTAGTCCTATCAGCACAATTATAAAGAGCGTTCCTGTGATAAAAACGTTCAACCTGCTTAATTTAAAAGAGATCTTTTCTTCAAAAGTACTTTCATTAAGTATCACTAAGCGATACTTATGTAAGAGCTTGCGCTTAATCTCTTTTCGTTTTTTGCCTTTTTTCTCCATCAAACACAAAGATACATTTCGAATTGAATTTCAACATACTACTACCTTAAAAATGATAATAGTGCCTAATTGTGCTCAATAATTGTTATAAATACCCCATTTGCTGATTTTACTCCGCAATTTAAGTACAATCTTAACGTTTGGAATAAATAATATCTATCTAGTTTTTTATTACCTTTGTCTACCTTATAAATTGAAGCACATGATCTTACTTGTACCTTTTCTGGCAATAGGCCCCTGGCAAATAGCAGTCGTAGTAGTTTTAGTACTATTGTTATTTGGCGGCAAAAAAATTCCCGAACTAATGCGGGGATTGGGTAGCGGAATTAAAGAATTTAAAGACGCCTCTAAAGAAGATGATAAATTAGAGGAGAAAAAAGAGTAAAAAAACAACATAAACCTGGTAAAAAGGCGAGCTTTTAAAGCTCGCCTTTTTTTGTTTCTAATCTCCCTTTTCCAGATTCAAAAAACACCTTAATCATTTGGGGTAGTAAAAACTCAATGAAAATAGGTGGTGATATTTCATATACTTATCGGTATTTTATTGATTTTTTCATCCTAATTATTGGAATCTATTTTCTACGTCAAAATCCAACGCTGATTACATCTCAAATAATGAAAAATCTACTTTTCTAAACCACTATCATTTGTTAGAGGTACATATTATTGAGATACACGACAAAAAACATCCATTTCACAACAAAAAGTAATCCTATAGCATGAGAACTTCTAAATTCGGCGTTATGAAAGGGATTATATATGGATAGACCCCTTATTTCGGGGCGAATCAAATAGCATGATCTCAAATTACTGGCTATCAATTAGGGTCGTTAAACACATGAATATAAAACATTTCAGCATCTTATTTCTTTTGCTATTTGTAAGCTCTATTAGTGGGCATGCTGCCGTTTTGGATCTTTCTAATGCGGAATATGTAACCGCATCTCCCAAAGAACTGTTCAAAACCAAAGCAAAAGCGCACAACATTGTCACCAAAACAGTTGGTGGTTATGCTGATGTATATAATGGCTATTATTTGATCACCGGAGTATTTGGGGTGTCTCAAAATGCCAATAAATTTGCGCGTTCACTGAAAATTAATGGAGCATCGCCCGGATATTTCAAAAATCCTGATAATGGGCTGCATTATGTCTATTTAGATCATTTTTCTGCCGGGGAAGACGCTATAGCTTCCTACTTAGTGGGAAATTACAAGAAGAAGATGTGGATCTTACATGTAGAAAACAGTAAAAAGAACCCCTCTGAAATCATAGAAGTACGTTAAATCTACTAATACGACCTCAGCGATACAGACGCATAGCCAATTTGTGAAGGCTGCCAAAAATTTTAAAATTGCCACCCGAACGGTTGAAGGAATGACCAGCATAGGAAATGGATATTATGCCGTTGCAGGGGTATTTGGCGATAAAAACAACGTTCAAAAATTCGTCAATAAGCTACGGTCCAAAGGATTGTATGCCTTAACAGCAGAAAACCCGGCATCTAAGCTAACATATGTTTATCTCGCCCACTCTAAAGATTGGAATGGTGTCCTAAAAGCTGCATCGACTCGTTTAGATGGAAACTATTCGGATAAGTTGTGGATCATGCATATTGATAATGAGACCGTATCTTCTACAAATACAGTTTCTGAGCCAACTACTGTAGAGCAGTTTACTAAAAGTGCTTCGGTTCCTTTAACAAAGAAGACCTATAAAAGAAACCTCAGTAATGATCCACCCAATAAGCTATTGCAAAAAGCAGATGAATACTTCGATAAAATGTGGTATGCAGAAGCGGCAGAATTATATGAGCAGTTCCTGAAAAATAATGAAGATAACTATACCTATGAGGTCCTCCAAAAAGCTGGTGATTCGCACTATTTTAATACAAATATGGAGCGAGCTTTCTATTGGTACGACATTCTCTACAATCGCTATAAAGACGATATAAGTGCAGAAAATATATTTAAATACGCACATAGCCTTAAGGGAACCGGGAAATACGCCAGGGCAAAACGCCTAATGCGCCTGTATGACCGACAAGTGAAAAAGGAAGGGATGCGATACTCCGTAGAGGATCCCCGAACTACTCCAAAAGAAAAGGTGTTAGACAACATTCTAAATACCGAACAAGAATATACCATTCGGAATATAGGTACCAATTCAGAATATTCTGATTTCTCCCCTATGTTCTACAATGAGGATCAGCTGGTATTTGCCTCCGCAATGGACTCATCCTTTTTTAGCACTCGCAAGTATAAATGGAATAATCAGCCTTATCTGGATCTGTATGTTGCCAAAGTAAATCAAGAATCTCAAGAGGTAAAAGACGCTATCAAATTCTCTAAAAAGATCAATACCAAGTATCATGAGGCCTCCGTAACGTTCTCCCCGGATAATACCACTATGTATTTTACCAGAAATAATTATGGGAAGAAACTGAAACGAGATAAAAATGGAGTGAATAATCTAAAAATATACAGGTCGCGTAAAGTTGATGGAGCATGGACAGAGGCTACTGAACTTCCATTTAACAGTGATGAATTTTCAACAGGCCACCCAGCTTTAAGTCCGGACGGAAAACAACTCTATTTTGTATCTGACCGACCTGGAAGTTTAGGGGAAACAGATATTTTTGTAGTTGACGTATACGAAGATGGCGGCTATTCTGACCCGCGTAACCTCGGACCTGAGATCAATTCGGAACGAAAAGAAATGTTCCCATTTATTAGCGATAAGAAACTCTATTTCTCATCAAATGGCCATATCGGTTTAGGAGGATTAGACATCTATGAAGTTGCTTTTGACGAAGAAAACGGCTTTCAGCAAGTTAAAAACATGGGGAAGCCTGTGAATAGTAAGAAGGACGACTTTTCTTATATAGTGAACGAGGGAACACAAAAGGGATTCTTTGCCTCTAATAGACGCGGAGGTAAAGGAGATGATGATATTTATTCCTTCTCAAGATTATTGCCAGAAGAATTAAATCTAAATGCCATTGCCGGGGTTGTGACCGAACAAATAACCGGGGAGGTAATGCCAGAGGCTCTTGTGACCCTCCTGGATGAAAACAACATTAAACTAAAAGAGGTTATTTCAGATAAAGATGGAAGTTTTGTCTTCGAAGATCTGGATAGCACCACAAAATATACCGTAAAAACTACTAAAGAAGGTTATTCTGAGGTAGTTCTCAACACCCAAACCAAAGACAACGAACTTGTCAATGTTGAGGTTTCCTTGAATAAACTGGAAGATCTGATCGTCCTTGAGGAAGGGATCAAAAAGATAAAATTAAATATGATCTTCTTCGACTTTGATAAGTCGAATATACGCGATGACGCGGCCACTGAACTAAACAAATTGGTAGCGGTCATGCAGGAAAACCCCACAATGGTCATCAAGATAGAATCTCATACAGATTCCAGGGGTAAAGCAGCTTACAATAAATACCTCTCAGACAGACGAGCAAAATCTACCAGAGAATATATCATCTCAAAAGGCATCGATCCAAAACGTATAGAAAGCGCCATTGGTTATGGGGAAGAAAGACTTTTAAATGGCTGTGATGGAAGTATTCGATGCAGTAGTGCTCAGCACCAGCTTAACAGGCGTTCCGAATTTATTATAGTGAATATGTAAACCGTAAACATATAAACCAACCTACCCAAAAAAAGCCATTTTCTCTATGAGTAGATGGCTTTTTAATTTTCTGTTGCCTAAACGCCCCTCACCCCCTTTCCACAAGCTGATATCTACCAATATTACAGCTTCGCAACAAG
Organism: uncultured Flavobacteriaceae bacterium; assembly: GCA_963844995.1. Lineage (GTDB taxonomy): Bacteria > Bacteroidota > Bacteroidia > Flavobacteriales > Flavobacteriaceae > Muriicola. The sequence goes on from CAWJQE010000008.1 coordinate 26,158, forward strand.
AATAGGGCCCTATACAACAAATATGAAAGGGGCAAATACGGTAGAAGGCAATTTAAAGTTATTACCATAAAAACAGTTCATTCTTACTACCTAAATCTCTATTTTATGAAACATATTTTACTCCTAAAAGAAATTTACATGGAAGCCTTTAAAAATTTAGGCTCCTATTTTGTTCGCAACTTTTTTAAGATATTTACCTGGTTTTGTCTGGCCTGTTTGGTCATAGTGCTTTATGCCTTTATTTTTAGGGTGGCCACTGGTTTTGCATTCGACTAGAAAGACTACGAACATACTTTTTATACATCTAACCTCTGCATCTACGGTATAACGGGAAAAGTTTACCATTGACAGAGGTTTTTTATATCGGTTGTTTTTCTAACCCAATTTTTGTGTTCTTTATCTAGTTATTATACTTCTTCTGCCCCAGAAATGGATCTTTGCCACAGGATAAACATTAAAAAGGCAGGGATATGCAGAGACTTTTACACTTTAAAGAAATTTATTTAGAAGCATTTAGAAACTGGAGTAATATGTTCCTTAAAAAGTATTTTAAGGTATTCTCCTGGTTCTGTTTTGGCCTTTGGCTTATAACCTTATACGCATTCGTATTTAGGCTTTCTACGGGCTTCGCTTTTAATTAAAAGGAATAAAAAAAAGCTCCACACCTTATGGCATGGAGCTTTTTTATTTGTTTAGGTCTTATTTGAATTTTATAGTTCTGATAATGGCCTCCAATTCAAACATATAATCTCTTTTATTGGTAGCCGGGGCGAAAGTGAATCCTTCCACCACTAATTTACGGTTGTTCTTTTCGTCATCCATTATAAACGTCACAAATGGACCGGCCATTGGGAAGTTCTCTATGTCCCAAATACTTCGGGCTTCAATTGTTCTTTTTCCAGCGATCTCCGTTTCATAGAAATAAGGTGCAAAGGCATCTTCCGTGGTCATATAGGTCTTCTTAGTGGGATGATCTGGTCCCGGGATATACTTTTCTCCAATAGAATCTCGCATTCTTATAAAATCTGTCACAAAAGTGGAATCATTAGATAGACTATTCCAGGGTAATTCATAGGCAATGATATTCATGCTTCCTTTTTGGATCTCCCGATCTATCCAAACAAAATTATCTTCTTGCTTTCCTAACTTGTAAATGGAGGGAAGGCTTAACGTGACTCCAAATTTTTCTTCCAGGATCATATCCTTATTTAAGGATCTAAGGAATCTCTTTTGTGTTTCCCTTAATTCCATGGCCGTAATAGCCTCTATCATCTCCTCCGCATGCGTTTCAATGTTCTCTATGATCTCTTCCTGGGTTCTGCCTTTTATCACTCCAATCTCCTGAGGTGTAGCGTAAAGATCTGTTTTTACATGTGCTACGTTTACAGTATCCAGATCAACAAAAAGAACGGCTCTGCGATGTCTTGTTGTACCAGTGAATACCTTTTGTGGCATTTGCTCCAAACTAAATATTGGTTCATCCCAGGTTAGCCCTACCACGGGAGCAGCAAAATATTCGCGTAACTTATCCCCAACAGGGCCTTCCCATAATTCATTGCTAATAACAACACCTACAGTGTTTATAGCTCCAATAGAGGCTGGTTTATACGATTTTTTGGGACCGTCATTACAAGAAGAAAATAATAATAGGGCAAGCAGTAGTGAAAATACGTGTTTCATTGATCTTTGAGTAAGCATTAATATAAACCGAAATTAAAATTTTACCTCAGATATGATATCTTAGGAGGAACATGCACATAATTTTAATTTAGTGCCTGGCAACAAGTTATTACCACTAATACCGTTCCATTCTCGTAAATTTTCAATAGTAATTCCAGGATATTTTTTTGAGATGGTCCATAAGGAATCTCCTTCTTTTACCGTATGGATCTTTAAATTACTGTTATTCAATGAAGTAGTGGGTTTGGCAGGGGTGGTTGCCGCTACATAGGGCTTTCTTGGGAAGATCGTAAGACGTTGCCCTATACGAAGATTGTTGCTTCTCAATCCGTTCCAATTTTTTATCTGACTGACCCCAACTCCATAACGCTCGGCTATTCTTCCAAGATAGTCTCCGCTTCTCACTCTGTACCGGATCCTTTCTTCTGCTTTAACCATTTGTGGCAAAGCGGTTTCCTTTGTTTTTAATTCCTCTTCAACATAGGCATAGATGGCTTCCTCGTTGGCAACAAACTTGCCAATTTCATTTTTAGGCAAACGCAGGGAATAATTCTTTCCGGGAATGTTTGGAATAATATTCAATTTATAGGAAGGATTCAATACTGTCAGTTCTTCCACGCTTACGTCAACCAGCTTAGAAATCTGGTCGAAAGTGATCAATCTTTTTATGTGTACGGTATCTGTTTCGAAATAAGGGCGGGGAACCTTTGCTGATTTAAGACCGTGTTCTTCCGCATATTCAAACAAATACATGGTGGCTATAAATGCCGGAACATAGCCAGCGGTTTCCCTTGGTAAATTTCGTCTGATATTCCAATAATTAGTATATCCCCCAGATCTACGTATGGCCTTATTGACATTTCCCGGCCCTGAATTATAGGCGGCTAAAGCCAAATCCCAATCCCCGAAAATATCGTATAGTTTGGCAAGATACTGACAAGCTGCTTTGGTCGACTTTATAGGATCGCTTCGTTCGTCTACATAGCTGCTCACGTCCAGATCGTACATCTTTCCCGTGCTATACATGAATTGCCACAGTCCGGTTGCTCCAACACGCGATTTTGCCTTAGGATTCAGCGCAGATTCAACAATTGCAAGATATTTGAGCTCTAATGGGATATTGTAATTGTCAAGTTCCTGTTCAAAAAGAGGGAAATAAAACTGACTCGCCACCAACATACGCTCCATAAGTCCTCTTTTTCGGATCAAAAAGGATTTGATCACAGATTCTAAGGAGGGGTTATAAGAAATATTAAATGGTGTTTTCTGATCCAGGGCCAGTAATCGTTCTTTCAATAGCTCAGTGTCTATTGAAATAGTGTCAATGATCGCCTCATCTATACTATTTACCTCATCATACATGCTTTGAAAAGACTGTGCGCTCTCGTACAATTCCTTCATCCACAGACTGTCATATTTTGAAGCCAAAAGATGGTCAGTAAGGGCAACGGTCTTATCTGCTTTGACCAAAAAAGTAGCGCTGCCTTCGGTAAGGCTATTGATAGTGTCCTTTTGTAGGATCTGTGCTATTTCCGGCTGTGTTTTGATCCCCTCCTTTATAACTAAAGAATCGGCTTGCTGTGCTGAAAGTAGTTCAGTGCATCCTATAAGGAGCCCAAAAAGCAGCCATTTTTTTAATGAATACATAGTCTTTCTTTAAACCGTGGGGGTCAACGAAAATGCAATTTTTTTCTGAAAGAATAAAATAATCCTTTCAATAGGACATATTACGGGCTATGATCTCTTCTTTAATAACGATTCTAAGCCTCCATTATTGCTGCGATGCCCGGGAGTGTTTTTCCTTCCAAACTCTCCAGCATAGCGCCTCCGCCAGTGGAAACATAGCTAACTTTATCCTCAAATCCGAATTGCTTTACAGCAGCCACAGAATCGCCTCCGCCTACAAGAGAAAATGCTCCATTCTTTGTAGCTTCATCAATATAGTTCCCTATTGCGATGGTACCTTTTGCAAACTTTTCCATCTCAAACACCCCTACAGGGCCGTTCCATAGGATAGTTTTCGAAGCAAGGATCACCTTTTTGAACATTTTTAATGTTTCCGATCCGGCATCCAGGCCTTGCCATCCTTTTGGAATATGGTTCACAGATACAATTTTAGTGTGGGCATCATTGCTAAAACTGTCTGCTGCCAACACATCTACCGGAAGATGAATGGATACACCCTTTTTCCTGGCTTGCTCCATGATCTCAAGGGCCAGTTCCATTTTATCATCCTCACAAATGGAATCACCAACTTCTCCTCCCATTGCTTTTACAAAAGTGTAGGTCATACCGCCACCAATGATAAGATGGTTTACCTTATCCAGAATATTTTCAATGATGGTGATCTTAGATGAAACCTTTGCCCCGCCTAATATGGCCGTAACCGGTTTTTCTCCGGTACGCATTACTTTTTCGATCGCCTCAATTTCTTTCGCGAGTAAATAGCCAAAACATTTCTTTTCCGGAAAAAATTGAGCAACAATAGTAGTGGATGCATGCGCCCGGTGAGCTGTACCAAATGCATCATTGACATATATATCACCTAATTTTGAGAGTGCTTCAGCAAAACCTGGGTCACCCTTTTCTTCCTCTGCGTGAAAACGAAGATTTTCCAGGAGTAAAACTTCTCCATCCTTAAGTTGACCAACCGCATTCATTGCCTTTTCCCCAATACAATCCTCAGAAAACTTCACTTTTACACCAATGACCTGGCTTACTGCATCACAAATATGCTTTAAGGACATGTCCGGATCAACCTGTCCCTTGGGTCTTCCTAAATGGCTCATCAGTACAGCGCTGCCGCCATCTGCCAATATTTTCATGATGGTAGGCTTTGCCGCCTCAATTCTATTGGTGTCCGTAACTTTAAATTCAGCGTTCAGTGGTACATTAAAATCTACCCGAACTAAGGCCTTTTTATGTTTGAAATTAAAATCTTCTATGGTCTTCATCCTTTTGTTGATTTTGAGAATGGCAAATGTAAAGAATAAAAGAACGAGGGTAAAGTCGGCTCTTTATTTAATTTAACCGCCCAGACCTACAAAATCTGTATATTTGACCTCATGCTTTTTAAGGAAATAATAGGGCTCCCCCACATAAAAAAACATCTGACGCAAAGTGCGGATTCAGGGCGTGTGCCACATGCTCAATTATTTGTGGGACCGGAAGGATCTGGAACGCTACCGGCTGCTATTGCATATGCTCAATACATTCTTTGTAAAAATTCCCAGGGTGAAAATACAACTGGCGATGAAGCATGTAATTTAAAATGCAATGCACTTTCACATCCCGATCTTCATTTTGCCTTTCCGGTATCCAATTCAGATACTGTTAAAAGTCATGCCGTAAGCAATCATTACATGACTGAGTGGAGACAATTTCTAAAGGAGGATCCATACGGTAGTTTATTTGACTGGTATCGGACCATCGGCATAGAAAAAAAACAAGGTCAAATTGGAGTGGATGAATCCAACGAGATCGTGAAGAAGTTATCTCTTAAAGCCTACGAAGGTGGTTATAAGGTAATGATCATTTGGATGGCAGAAAAAGTGAATACTGCAGCCTCCAATAAATTGTTGAAATTACTTGAAGAGCCCCCCAATAAAACTATTTTTTTGTTGATCGCGGAAGATGAGGAGCAGATCCTGCAAACTATCAGATCCAGATGTCAAATGCTGCATTTTCCTCCGTTGCCAGAGGAAGCTATCACAGGGGCATTAGTGGAAATGGGAGTGCAACGAGAAGAGGCCCAGCGGTTGGCCCATGAGTCTAATGGTAATTTTAACAAGGCCCTGGAACTCATGAACAAGGATTCTGAAGAGTTGATCTTTGAGAAATGGTTCGTTCAATGGGTGCGAAGTGCCTTTAAGGCCAAGGGTAAAAAAGCCGCGATCCATGAACTCATATTATGGAGCGAGGAAGTGGCTAAAACCGGGCGTGAAACCCAGAAAAATTTTTTAAAATACTGTATGGCTGTTTTTAGACAGGCCATGCTTATTAATTATAAGGTGGAAGAACTGGCCTATATGAAAGTGCATGTAGATGGGTTTCAGTTCGATAAATTTGCGGGCTTTGTTCATGAGAATAATATTCTGGGGATCATAGAAGAATTGGAACAAGCTATTTATCACGTAGAACGAAATGGTAATTCAAAAATAATATTGACCGATCTTTCCATTAAACTTACCAGATTATTGCACAGATCGGCAGCATGATCAGAATGCGATCAAACTAAAAAGGCAGACTATGGAAATCATTACTCAAAATATTACAGTTTTACTATTACTCCTTTTTCTCGTCATCACCTTTCTTCAGAGTGGGATAGACAAAATGATAGATTGGAAGGGGAATCTTGACTGGTTAACCGGTCATTTTTCCAAAACCCCATTTAAGAACATGGTCCCTTTAATGCTTTTTGTTGTTCTGGTGATGGAAGTTTTAACCGGATTGTTTAGTGCTATCGGATTTGTTCAATTCCTTATGTACGGGGAGAGTGTTTTTGCTTTTTTTGGTAGCATTTTGGCCTGCATTTCCCTGTTAATGCTCCTATTTGGTCAGAGAATGGCTAAGGATTATGAAGGAGCTAAAACCATTGTTATTTATTTTATTCCAGCGTTATTCCTTGTATTTCTTCTGCAATACTAGCAGGGAAAGATCCTTGTGACAAAAGTTGTGGTATTGCTACTCCTGAGTTTCTTTGTTTAAAACTGCCAGGATCTCATCGGTGACGTCCTTGGAATCTACTCCATAGAGAACGCTTCCACCTTCTCCGCCTCCCAGGATGTATGTATATCCCTTTGCTTTTCCAAATGCTTTGATCTCTTTCTTAACTTTCTGGATGATACTATCCATTTCTGTCTGACCCTGCAATTGTAATAACTGTTCCTCTTGCTGAAGTTCCTGCCCTATACGTTGCCCTTGCTGTTGTAACATAGCGTATGTTTCCTGAGCTTTCTGCTGAGACATTCCCTTTACCTGAGCCTCAATGGCCTGAGCTTGCATTTGAAAAACCTGTGAAATACTATCTCTTTTTTTGTTGAATATTTCTTTCTGAGAAGTGAATTTCGCTTCAACAGCTACCTTTTCTTTATACCCATCCATCAGTCGGATATTGTCTACATAAGCAATCTTGTCTTGTTGGCAAGCCATGGCGGTTAAAATCGCAGTTGCTATAAAAAACTTTTTCATTTTACACTTGTTTAGAGTCGGCAAAAGTAAGAAAGGAATTATTCGGAATCATGAAATCTTTAAATAAATCTAAAAATTGCTTTTGCCCGAAAATTTACGCACAAAGAGTGAAATAGATTTTATCTATGGTTTGTCTATTTCCTAATTGTTATGATCTATTCAATTGTTGCCTTTAAGATGGCCCTGTTCGCCCAATCTGTGTTACCTTGTGTCAGTATGCTAAGAACCGTAAGATATGTCAGTATAGCGCTTCTAAAAGGCTATTGTGCCTTTTTTAAGACGTAAAGTAAGGAAGAATACTCCCCGGTTTTCCAACCATAGTAGTTTGAGCGTAGTCCATGCCAAAAAGCAGAGAAGAATCGATGTTTTCCGTGCCGGTACTTTTCAGAAAGCTGGGCGATATAAAATGCGTCGAATATCATAGGTTTGGTGGCCACCAATGAAAACCCCTGGTTTGAAAAGATCGTTTGTATTGAATTCCGGGAGAAATGCCATAAGTGTCGAGGCACGTCATATGCTGCCCAATACGATGCATAGTGTACTGCATCATAAGAACGAAAATTAGGGACGGCTACAAATAACAAACCGTTATCTGTTAGTCTTTTTTTAATTTCGAGTATGTTTTTATCCAGATCCGGCAGATGCTCCAGTACATGCCAAAGGGTAATAAGATCGTATTTTTTATTACCGAGATCTTTTAAAGTGGTCTTTAATTCTACTCCTTTTCCCTTAGCCATTGCACGTGCTTTTGCATTTGGTTCCACCCCTTCTGACGCCCAACCACGTTCCTTTAAAAACTTGACCAATGATCCGGTGCCTGCACCAACATCTAATATCTCAGCATTTTTCTTTGCATATTTTTTGATCCAGGATTCCTTTTTCTTCAGGTTATATTTTTTTACCAGTTGGTATATTTTTTCTAATACAGTGCGATTCCCATCGGTATGGGAGACATAATCCTCATCCTGATAATACCTGTCTATTTCTTTGGGTCTCGGAACCGTGTGCAGCATTTCCAAGGCAGCATCATACTGCAATTCAAAAGTTTCCTTTGTGAGAGCATGATCTTTGGTTGTTAAAAAGAATTCCATAGTATTCATAAAATTGGACAACGCGCAGTTATTAAACGCTAAATTGTTCCACGTGGAACAATTTGAAGTTAACGCCCCATAAAAACCAATAGCACGCTTATGTCACTTGGGGAAACCCCGCTTATTCTGGATGCCTGTGAGATGGTAACAGGTCTTATGGCTTGTAACTTTTCGCGTGCCTCATAGGAAAGTGATTTTAGTTTAGAATAATCGAAACCTTCCGGTATTTTAATGTTCTCCAGACGCTGTAGTTTATCCGCATTATTCTTTTCCTTTGCTATATAGCCGGAATATTTTACCTGTATTTCCGCTTGTTCCATTACTTCCCTTCCCAGGGCATTAGCTTCCACATAATTAGCTACTTCTTCTAATTGTAGCATATGACCCATGGTAACATTTGGTCTTGAGAATACCTTGTACATCTTATCTGCTTGCCTGACCGGTGCAGATGCCACTTCTTCCAAAATGGGATTAATTGTCTCCGGAGTGAAGCTAGTATTTCTGAAAAAATCTATAAAATCATCCGATTTTTTTTCCTTTTCCTGCATTTTCCTGAGCCGCTCCTCAGATGCCAATCCTAATGCGTACCCTTTTGGTGTTAGACGAAGATCTGCATTGTCTTGTCGCAATAAAGTGCGGTATTCAGCCCTCGAGGTAAACATACGATAAGGTTCTTCTGTACCCTTTGTTATCAGATCGTCTATCAATACCCCAATATATGCTTCATCTCTTTGCAGCTTAAAAGGTGGAAGTTCGTTTATTTTTAAATGGGCATTGATCCCTGCCATCAGACCTTGAGAAGCCGCTTCCTCATATCCTGTTGTACCATTTATTTGGCCTGCAAAATACAAGTTATTAATAAGCTTTGTTTCGAGTGTATGCTTAAGCTGCGTAGGAGGAAAATAATCGTACTCTATAGCGTATCCCGGTCTGAAAAATTTAACTTTTTCAAAACCTTTTACTGAGCGCAAGGCTTTAAACTGTATATCTTCCGGTAAGGAAGTGGAAAATCCATTTACATAGACCTCAACCGTATCCCAGCCTTCAGGCTCTACAAAGATCTGATGACTTTCTTTATCTGCAAAACGATTTATCTTGTCCTCAATGGAAGGGCAATAGCGAGGCCCTATGCTTTTAATTCTCCCGTTGAACATAGGAGATCTGTCAAAACCTTCTTTTAATAATTCATGTACTTCTTTTGAGGTATGTGTCATATGACAATCCCTTTGTCTTGTCAAAAGAGGGGTGTCTAAATAAGAGAATTTTTCAGGAACTGTGTCTCCGGGCTGAAGTATCATTTTGCTATAATCCAGCGATCTGCCGTCCACTCTTGGCGGAGTTCCCGTTTTCATCCTACCCGAATCAAATCCGAATGTACTTAGTTGTTCTGTTATTCCTGTTGAACCCTTTTCTCCTGCTCTTCCTCCTCCAAATTGTTTTTCGCCTATATGAATAAGCCCATTGAGGAATGTACCATTGGTTAGGATAACCGACTTCCCGTGAATATCAATTCCTAACGAAGTCCTTACCCCAATTACCTTATCACCCTTAACTAATAAACCCATTACCATTTCCTGGTAAAAATCTACATTCGGAGTGCGCTCTAAAGCCAATCGCCATTCTTCTGCAAAACGCATGCGGTCATTCTGAGTTCTTGGACTCCACATCGCCGGACCTTTACTTTTATTAAGCATTTTAAACTGTATGGCCGATTTATCCGAAACTATACCGCTGTATCCACCAAGCGCATCAATCTCCCTTACAATTTGTCCCTTAGCAATACCGCCCATTGCAGGATTACAAGACATTTGCCCTATGGTTTGCAGATTCATGGTCACTAACAAGGTTTTAGAACCCATATTAGCAGCAGAAGCGGCAGCCTCAGCACCCGCGTGCCCTCCTCCAACTACAATTACATCATATTCCTTTTCGAACATTGTATTCTTCTATTGTTCCACGTGGAACAGTTTTAATTTTTCATCTTCCTTTCTGGTCATCTCCGTCTTTTCGGTCGCTGTCTTATCTCTATAGCCCATCAAGTGCAACACCCCATGAGCCATAACCCGCCGTAATTCTTCCTCCGGTTGAACCTGATACTTCTTTGCGTTCTCTCTGATTCGATCCATAGAAATAATTATGTCCCCGTGAATTTCCCTACCCTTTGTATAATCGAATGTGATCACGTCCGTAAAGTCATTATGTCCCAGATATCTCTTATTGATCTCCAAAACTTTGTCATCTGTACTCAATACAAAACATAAATTGCCAGGTATCTTTTCTTCTGAAACAATCAAATTATTCAACCAATCGGTATATTTCTTTTGATCAACTACCCTAAAATCAGTTTCGTCTACAAAATCAATCATCCTTTTTAAAATACTTCTTAGCCTTATCCTTATAAAATTCTTGCAAAGGTAATGCTTGTCTTTGTAATAATTCTAATTGACTTTCTTCTGTTGTACTATCCTTTCTGTTGTTTATCAATGGTTTACCATAATTCCTGCGTACCTCCTTGCTTTCACGCTCTTCCTTTTCCCCTTGTTGCATAGCCGCATTCTCCAGTTTTAATAATTGTTGTTGAATTCTATTAGCCATATCCATTGTTCGTTGTGTAATACCGTTTTCCAACAGGTCGCGTTCAAATTCCTCCATTTGTTGCGCTAATCTTTTTGCCAACTGCTTATCCGATTCCTTGATAAATGTAGCCAGTTGTTCTTCCAGCTTTTCCCGTATTAGTTGTTGTTCTTTATAAATCTCATATAACTCCCTTAATTGCTCCTCGTTCATCTCCAGACCCTGACTACCATCTTCTCCCTTTGAACCGCTTCCTTCTGTTCCTGGTTTCCCATTCTTATCCCCCGGTTTACCATCCTTATTCTGGTCGCCAGCGCCCTCGCCCTCTTTGCCCTGTTCGCCTTTTTCTCCCTTTTCACCTTGTTCCCCTTCCTTGCCTTTATCACCCTCCTTTTGCATACCCTTCATACTCTCCTGTATTCCACTTTGTCCCTTAATTATATCAGGTAATTGAAATCCATCATTTTTTTGGCCACTTCCTTTTCCCTTGCTTAATGTCTCCTGCATATTGCCTAAAATATTAGCCAGAAAATCTGCCAAATTATTTGCCGCCGTTAGTACATATTGTTGATAAGACACTCCTTGGTACGTTTGTCCGTCAGAAAGGCTGCTAAGTGAGCGATCAATATTAAAATAGACCTCCGTTATCTGCTCATTGACAAATTCCGTCAACTCCACTTGCCGCAATGACAAAGCAAAAAGACTGTCGTCTACATGTTCAAACAAGCTCTTTAATTGTTGTTCTTCCTTTACAACACTGGTGTAATATCCCCTCTCCATTCCTTGTTCCTGTAATTTATCATACAGAGCCTCTTGCTTAAATGAAAATATTATCAAATTATCCAGAATTTGTCTTAACATTTCAGCGTCCTCTGCCATAGAAGAACTACCCCCGGACATGGCCGATTGTTGCAGAGCCTCTGACATCTGTTTCATCTTTTGTGCGGCTGATTGTTGCTTTTTCTTAGCATTGTCACCGGCCTTTTGCTTTTCCTGCCCTTCTGATGCTTCTTCAAGTCCTTGCTGTTTGTTTAATTCCTCTTTTGCATCATTCAAATCTTCCTTTACCTCTTCTTCCTTATCTTCAGAAGTATCCATCTGTATTGGCTTCTTTAGATCCTTATTGGCCTTCCTAAGGTCTTCTAAACCTTTAGAAATAGTATCGAACTGATTATTTATTTTCTTTTGTTGATCTACATTAAAATCTTGTTCTTGTCCTAATTTTGATAAAATATCCTGTTTTTCACTTAACTCGTTAAGATCCTTGGCCAGTTGGTTTGCCTTTTCAGTTACATAGTACCGCTTGGTGAGTTCTAATAATTGCTCCAGATTTCGTTTGCTGTTTTGTTGCTTTTTACCTATTTCTTCGAGGCGTTCAGACATCTCCTCTTTATTTAACTTATCAGCGACCTTTTTTAATTCTTCCAGAAGTCTTTCGTTCTTTCGCGCTTCAATTTCCTGACGTTCCAATCGTTCTTTTAGCAAAGGATCTGTTTGCTTTTCATTGGTCATGGATTTATTGAGTTGCTTGCTGAATTTTTCCATCAGCGCTTCCTGTTGTTGCTGCTGTTTTAAGAAGTCTTTTATTGCCTTTTGGTCATTAAAGCTCAGAACATTTTTTTCTTTCTGATCGCGTTCTAACTGTTTTAAAGCCTTTTCTTGTTCCTGGAACTTATCCAAAGCACCATCCCATTCCTGTAACAGTTTTTTCTGATCATTTAGCTGCTGTTCCTTTTCCTGTCTTTCATTGAGAATATCCGTAGAGAATACCTGGCTTTTTACTCTTTTTCCACCGCGTAATGCATCATTATCTGTAACTTGAAAATAATAGGAATAGCGCCTCCCTCTTTCCAGGTCCATCCCGGAAGGGAACTCATAATAAAAATTAAAAACGCGATCTCCTGGTCTCGCCAATTCTAATACAATGCTTTTATCTTCCTCATTATCAATATAATAGACCAATTCCAATTTTGATATCTTATAGTCATCCGTAATTATTCCTTCATAGGAAAGTGCTTGACCTACAGAATCTCGTATCTCATTTACTCTGATGGAAGGGCTTGCATCCTTATTGACCCTTATACGATATTGGAGCCGCTCATAATTTTCTACATTCTCATTAGAAGTAGTTACTTCATATTCTAATTCATTCGTTACCTCCTTTGTAAAACTATATTGTCCCTCATTTACGGCGAATACTACCGCAGTATCTTTGGTTACCAATTGTACTCTATTGGTATTTTCACCTGTTACCTGCCACGTAATATTTGTGCCCTCCGGTACTAATGCATTCCCTGTACCCTGGAGTGTATCTGACTTCTTTTGGGTATAGGGCGGATATACTAAAATGGTCTTGAACTCCTGAATAGAAGGAGTGGTCATCGCATTTATCCGATATTGTCTCGACCTTATTTTATTAGCACTTAAATAGAAATCCTGAGATTCTATCGGAGCCCTGAAAGTATATGAGAACTGTCCGTTATTTTTTTGTAATAATCGTTCTTTTCCGTCAATAACGATATATGCAATATCTGGCTGTAGTTCCCCCTCGGTAGCAATATTAAGTGTATACGATTCTGATTCCAGCACATCCAAAGCTCCATTTAACAAGACGAATCTGAAGGGTGCTGGTTTTTCATAGGCCACGTCATAGTTTACTACCCGATCATATGAGCCAAAAAAGGAATTTAACTGGCCCGCTATACCAATGCCCGCTATTATAAATAATGGTATCAATACATATTTCACATATGCTAAACTCTTTCGAACGTCTATTGCCTTGTTAAAAGGGATAGGCGAAAGTCTCTTTGAGCGCTGCTCGATACTTGCAAGCAATAGCTCCGATTTGTGTTTGTCGCTCTGCGAGATCTAAGAGATTAACCAGATGATCCCCCACTTCAGGAAAATGGTTGCCAATGATCCTGGAGGCTACTGATAGATCGAGTCCTTTTTGTAATCGTAGTAAATATGTGATGGGAATTATAAGATATCGCACTAACAATAAAAGGGTAACCACCAGCGAAGAGATCAATAAAACCAGCCTTGCGGTAGAGCCTAGCCACAGGAAATATTCCAAAGCAAGAACGCTTAAGAAAAACAACAATGCCAGAGCCACAAATACAAAAGCCCCTTTGATGATCTGAGTGGTATAGTACTTGGTGATGAATGCCGACAGTTTGTGTAGAATGTTCTTATAACTATCCAAAATCTGCTATATTTAATACCAAGATACCGGATATGGTATAATTGAACCTCAAAAATTTGTTAAAAAGCTTACAATGAAGGATTTAAAATACCTGGCGGCCTTAACACTTCCACTTTCTGCCCTAATTGGCATAAACTTAGGGGGCCTATGGAGTTATTTTACCCCGGTATACGGCTTCGTTCTTATTCCCATTCTGGAGATAATTCTCCCGCTAGACAATAGAAATTTCGATCAGAAAACCAAAGAAAAAAGAAACCTTGACAAGGCATTTGATTGGATGCTATATGCCAATCTTCCCATAGTATATGGGCTACTATTCTATTATCTGTGGTCCTTCTCACATATAACATATGCTTCCTATGAAATAGCTGGACTTATACTTTCTCTGGGGATTGTTTTGGGAACCAATGGTATTAATGTAGGTCATGAATTAGGACATAGATTAAAGTCCGCAGATCGATTCCTGGGAAAATTATTACTGCTCCCTTCTTTGTATATGCATTTCTATATCGAACATAATTTTGGTCATCATCTCCATGCTGCTACCGTGGAAGATCCGGCCACTGCCCGTTATAATCAATCGGTATATTCCTTTTGGATCACCTCTGTCAGCAGACAATATGTAAAAGCCTGGAAGATACAGTTAAAGTTATTGGGCAGTGAGAATCGATCATTCTTTTCCATTAATAATGACATGTTTTGGTATATTATTTTGCAAGTCGCTTATTTGTTTCTTGTACTTATTCTCTTTGGCCTACCCTCTCTTTGGTTTGCCCTCGGAGCGGCCCTGGTAGGCTTTTTACTTTTGGAAACGGTAAACTATATTGAACATTACGGCCTTTTGCGCCAAAAGATGCCTTCGGGACGATATGAACGAGTAAAGGAGATCCACTCCTGGAACAGCAACCATGTTTTGGGCCGAATCATGTTATACGAATTAACAAGACACAGTGATCATCATTATATCTCATCTAAGAAATACCAGGTACTAGACTGCCATGAGGATTCTCCTCAAATGCCCTTTGGCTATCCTACCTCTATGGTTCTATCTCTTCTGCCGCCTTTGTGGTTTAAGATCATGAATAAACGAATCCCCAATACTATGAAACCTGCTTAGGGGCTGTGGTTTTCTGGAATGATATAGAAGGTTGGGAATTGATACTGTAACCTTTTGGCATTCGATAGCTTCCGCCTATCTTTGTTTTCTTAAGAATTTTTCCATGAATAACCATGTCCGCGTTCGGTTTGCTCCCAGTCCCACAGGACCATTACATATTGGCGGAGTCCGTACTGCCTTATTCAATTACTTATTTGCTAAAAAGCATGGAGGTTCTTTTGTCCTGAGGATAGAAGATACAGACCAGAACCGGTATGTGGAAGGCGCAGAACAATATATCATAGATGCCCTTAATTGGTGTGGGATACCTTTTGATGAAGGTCCGGGGAAGAATGGTGCCTATGGCCCCTATCGCCAAAGTGAACGCAAGGATCTGTACAAAAAATACGCCGAAGAACTGGTGGAAAAGGGAAAAGCATATTACGCTTTTGATACAGCAGAAAAGTTGGAGTTTCACCGCAAGGATCATGAAGAAAAAGGCAAGACCTTTATTTACAACTGGCATAACA
Organism: uncultured Flavobacteriaceae bacterium; assembly: GCA_963844995.1. GTDB lineage: Bacteria > Bacteroidota > Bacteroidia > Flavobacteriales > Flavobacteriaceae > Muriicola. Next base: position 41,524 of record CAWJQE010000008.1, read on the forward strand.
GAGAAAAGCTTTCTAATTCACTTACACTAACGCCTGAAGAAACTCAGGCCAGAATTGCGGCAGGAGAAGATCACGTAATCCGGTTTAAAACTCCGCATGAAGAGATCATTCAGTTACATGACCAGATCCGTGGAGATATAAGTATTGATGCGTCTCTTTTAGATGACAAGGTATTGTTTAAAAGTGATGGGATGCCTACTTACCATTTGGCAAATATTGTAGATGATCATTTGATGGAGATCACGCATGTGATTAGGGGAGAAGAGTGGTTGCCTTCATTAGCTCTTCATTGTCAGCTATACATAGCATTTGGATGGACACCACCCGTTTTTGCACATCTGCCGCTAATCATGAAGCCTACGGGAAAAGGAAAACTAAGCAAGCGAGATGGCGAAAAAATGGGCTTCCCTGTATTTCCACTTTCCTGGGAATCCTCTGTTGGCTATAAAGAAGCCGGGTATTTTCCGGAAGCAGTCGTAAATTTCCTGGCTATGCTCGGATGGAACTCTAGTGATGATAAAGAACTATATTCACTAAAGGAGCTGATAAGTGCCTTTACACTGGAGCGGGTTCATAATTCCGGAGCACGATTCGATCCGGATAAAACTAAATGGTACAACCATCAATATTTACAGCAAAAATCTGATGAAGAGCTTGCGGCTCTGTTTTATCCCATTGTTCAGAAAAAGAAGCCTTCACTTGCATCTCATATGGATTTAATATATGTAACCAAGGTGGTTGCTATGGTAAAGGAGCGAGCCAATTTTGTTAATGATCTTTGGGATCTAAGCTCTTACTTCTTCGTAACTCCTGATCAGTATGAAGAAAAACCGGTAAAGAAACAATGGAAGGAAAACACAGCTGCAATTCTTGGCAGCCTCCAAAAGGTATTAGAAGCCACCCCCTCATTTGAATCTGCCAATTTAGAGTCGGTTGTTAAAGAATGGATCGTAGCAGAAGGGTTATCCTTTGGGATGGTAATGGCGCCTTTGCGTCTTGTTATCGTTGGCGATCTAAAAGGGCCTCATTTATTCGATATTCTTTCCCTTATTGGAAAAGAAGAAAGCGTAAAAAGAATTCAGATCGCGATAGAGCGACTTCCATAATATTGCCAATCCTATTTCATTAGTAATGCGATATTGGATTGTAACGAAACCATAAAAATGCCGACCAATTAGGTACACTTGTTTTTTAATCATTAACTAAATCAATAATAATGGGAAATTTTATTTTAATACCAATCTTCTTTTTTGCATTCGTTATTCTTCTATTGTCATTTTTTGTAGTGAAGCAACAATCGGCTGTCATTATTGAGCGTTTTGGTAAATTCCTCAGCATTCGAAATTCGGGATTACAGATGAAGATCCCATTGGTGGATAAGATCGCAGGGCGGGTAAGCTTAAAGATCCAACAATTAGATGTGATCGTTGAAACCAAAACACTGGATGACGTTTTTGTGAAATTGAAAGTTTCTGTTCAATACGTTATTATAAGAACTAAGGTCTATGAAGCCTTTTATATCCTTGATTTCCCACATGAGCAAATTACCTCCTATGTATTTGATGTGGTTAGGGCAGAGGTTCCTAAGATGAAATTGGATGATGTCTTTGTAAAAAAGGATGACATTGCCAATGCGGTAAAAAGCGAACTACAAGATGCCATGCTCGATTATGGATTTGATATCATAAAAACCCTGGTTACTGATATTGATCCGGATTCTCAAGTGAAAGCGGCCATGAACCGTATCAATGCCTCTGAAAGAGAAAAAATAGCTGCGCAATTCGAAGGAGATGCGGCTCGTATCCTGATCGTTGAGAAAGCAAAAGCTGAAGCTGAAAGCAAACGCTTGCAGGGAATGGGGATCGCCGACCAAAGACGAGAAATTGCTCGTGGTTTGGAAGAATCAGTAGAAGTGCTGAACAAAGTAGGTATCAATTCTCAGGAAGCTTCTGCGTTGATCGTGGTGACACAACATTATGATACACTTCAGGCTATTGGGGAAGAAACCAATACAAACCTTATTCTGTTGCCTAACTCACCTCAGGCAGGAAGTGATATGCTGAATAACATGGTTGCATCTTTTACTGCAAGTAATATGATAGGGGAGGCCATGAAAAAAGATAATCCGAAAACTAATCCCAAGCCTAAAGGGAAGCAGTAATTAAATTTCCCAAAAATTAAAACCCTGAAGTTGTAAGAAACCTCAGGGTTTTTTGTTTTGTGTTTGGAAGAAATGAGAAAAGTGATTTTAATTACTCCTAACGGAGATTTTATCTGGCCAACCAGGCTATTCCCTTCTCTGTTTTTAAAAATGGCTCAGAGATACGCTATTCGATCCATTTTTAATTTAATATACTTATTGTTATAAATATTTTTATAGATAGAATCTATTTTAAGCTTTTTCCTGAATTTTGGCCCAGGTATCTCTTAAAGGTACGGTTCTGTTAAAAACTAACTTTCCTGGTTTGGAATCAGCATCTATATTAAAATATCCCAATCGCTGGAATTGAAAATGTTCTTCGACCTGAGCATTTTTCAGGCTTGGTTCCGCAAAGGCAGTAATAACCCGCAGAGAATCAGGATTTACAAACTCCATAAATTCTTTGTCCTTGTGCGAATCAGGAGCTTCGTCAGTAAATAATCGGTCATACAATCTTACCTCTGCTGGAATGGCATGTGGAACAGATACCCAGTGCAGGGTTCCTTTTACTTTTCGCAAACTCTCCTCCGTACCGCTTCCACTCTTACTTTTTGGATCATACGTACATTGTATCTCTGTAACCTTTCCATCTTTATCTTTGGTACAACTTTCCGCTTTTATGATATAGCCATTTTTAAGTCGGACCTCGCCCCCTAATTTTAAACGAAAGAATTTACGGTTCGCCTCTTCTTTAAAATCATCTTGTTCTATATACAATTCCTTTGAGAAGGGAACTTCTCTATCGCCTGCTGATTCATCTTCCGGATTGTTTTCTGCTTTCAACCATTCGGTATTTTCCTCCGGATAGTTTGTTATCACCACTTTCACCGGATCTAATACTGCCATAACTCTGGGCGCTATTTTATTCAAATGTTCCCTTACATGAAATTCTAATAAAGAAACGTCCACTAAATTTTCCCTTTTTGCGATCCCTATGGTATCTGCAAAATTCCTAATAGATTCTGCCGTGTATCCCCTTCTTCGAAGGCCCGATATTGTGGGCATTCTTGGATCATTCCATCCGTTTACGACCTTTTGTTCTACCAATTGTAGAAGCTTTCGTTTGCTCACAACGGTATGACTCAAATTTCTTCTGGCAAATTCGCGTTGTTTTGGTCTTAATTTTTTTTCATCAACTACCTGGTCCAAAAACCAATCATACAATTCACGATGAGGAGCAAATTCGAGGGTACACAAGGAGTGTGATACCTGTTCAATATAGTCGCTTTCCCCATGCGTCCAGTCGTACATTGGATAAATACACCAATCGGTATTTGTGCGATGGTGTGGCTTGTGCAGGATGCGATACATAAGGGGGTCGCGCATAAGCATATTAGAGGCAGCCATATCTATCTTAGCCCTTAATACATGGCTTCCTTCTGCATATTTGCCTTCTTTCATCCCCTCGAATAACTGTAAATTTTCTTCGATGCTGCGATTCCTAAAAGGGCTATTTACTCCAGGTTCTGTAGGTGTTCCCTTTTGTGTGGCCATATCTTCAGAAGACTGGCTGTCTACATAGGCTTTTCCATTCTTGATCAATGATACGGCCCAATCGTACAATTGTTGAAAATAATCTGAAGCATAGCACTCATTTTCCCAAACATACCCGAGCCATTCAACATCTCTTTTAATAGCGTCAACAAACTCCTTTTCTTCTTTGATCGGATTGGTATCATCAAACCTCAGATTTACAGGGGAATTGTACCGCAATCCCAACCCAAAATTGAGACAAATTGAACTTGCGTGACCAATGTGCAAATATCCATTTGGTTCTGGTGGAAAACGGAAACGTAATTGATCTTTTGGAAAACCCTTAGATAGATCTTCTTCTACGATATGTTCTATAAAATTCAGCGCTTTTTTTTCTTCGCTCATTATCCGCTTTTTGAAGCCGTAAAGGTATGAAAAATGGGAGTATAAGGCCCATAAAAAAGCCTATCCATACAAATAGTACCATTTCACAACATATTTAAATGAGCCTACAACATTAAATTCCTATGGCGGCATATATATGACATATTTGTTACTGAATACTATATGGGATGAGAAAAAATGGTGGATTTAGATTGAGATGCCACCACTGTAGTCCCCCAAAACTACACTCGCTTATGAAAACAAAATTATTTTACATCGTTCGGTTTATGTTGCTGCCGATCCTCCTACTGGGTCTGGGTAGTATGCATGCCCAAGTGCTTAATGCACCAGAGGCTGCTCCAAATCAAACGCCCCCTCCCGGGGCTACTCCATGGAACAGGGCCTGTGCTTCTGCTTCCTTTAACGATTACTGGGTACAATTTACATGGAATCCGCCTTTAGTGAACTCAGATAACGAGTTCGTCCTTGAATTGTCTGATGCAACCGGAGATTTTAGCAGCCCGGTTGAACTTGCAAGAGATGGTTCTAAGAATCTTGTTTTTGATTTCTATATGCAATTTACAGTTCCCACAGATACCAGAGGTGAAAACTACAGACTCCGAGTTCGTAGTACTAGTCCGGCTGTTACCGGACCTGCTTCCGTTCCATACCCTATGTACTACATTGGGGTAAACACCGGGCTTACTATTAGGCCACAGGGACAAGCCGACTTTGGTGATGGAACTGCAGAAGTATGTGATGGCAATTCCATTACCTTAGAAGTTTACGGATTAGCCAACGCAGATACCTATCAGTATAATTGGTATAGATCAGGAACGCCACTTTCTGAAAAATCAGAATCCATTACAGTATCTGCTTCAGGCATGTACAATGTGGAAATAGATTATGGTGCTTGTTCCGGTTCCGGAAATACACTCTCTAATTTAATTGATGTAACCTCAGGCACAAGTCTGGGAGTTGCTATTAATCCCCCGGCTAAAACAGATCTGTGCAGTGGGGAGACCATGCCATTGGAAGCCAACATCAATAATCCCAGTTTAACATATACATGGTATCAGAACGGAGCGGTAATTCCGTCTTCTGACAATTACATATATACTGTAGATGCTTCAAGTCCAGGATTTGAAGGTGATTATGAGGTAGAGATATTCGGGCCTGGTGCCTGTATAGAGCGTTCTGCCGCTGTGACCATCACAAATGCCGGAAACTTTACAGTTACCAGAGACAATACAGCAAATATTGTATTGCTCCCGGGTCAAAATTCTACCTTAAGTGTTAGTACTGACGCGTCATCTCCCACCTATCAATGGTTTAAAGATGGTAGTCCGGTTGCCGGAGCTACCTCTTCCAGTCTGGTGGTAAATGACACTGAAACAGGCACTTATTTTGCAAGGGTAACCTTAAGTGGTGGCGCTTGTACTTCTACATCACTAGATTCTGAGAGCACGGTTGTAGTTACGCCTGCATCGTTTGAACTCATGATAGATTATGCTACTTCCTATGTGGCTTGTGAAAATACCAGTATTGCCCTGGAGGTTACAACTATAAACGCGGTTGATGCCGGAGGAAACAGGACCGATGTCACTACTGCAATACTCAATGATTTTACCTACCAATGGAAACTTAATGGTGCCAATGTAGCCGGAGCCACTAGCAGTTCAATAAGCTTAACAGATCCGACAGAAAATGGTACCTATGTTTTAGATGGAACCATTAGCACCTATTCAAGTACTTCCAACAATGTAACAGTTGAGCTTTTGGTCAATGAGACCTTAACTATAAATAGTACCGGTCTTGTAAGTTGTGGTCCTTCAGAACCCATCACAATTAGTACTACCACTGATCTAAGTGGAGAGACCTTTACCTGGTCCAGAAACGGAACAGATCTGGGCGTAACAACCGCCGATCTTACCGTAACCGAAGAGGGTATATACCAATTGGTATTAATGAGAAACGGATGTCCATTGCGTTCTAATGAGATCGACATAAATCCTTTAGATGAAAACCTTATTACGCTAGATCCATCTGCTGATATTGTATTCCCCAATGGGGGTTCAAGAACGATATCTGCTTCAGGTGGAAGTAGTTATAGCTGGTTAGACAGTAACAATATTGAGATGAGCACAGGCTCTTCAATGACTTTTACGGAAGAGGGAGATTATGTTCTGATCGCTACTATTGGGAATTGCCAGGTTACCAGAAATATAAGTGTGACCTACCTGGACACCTTTAAAGTGCCTAATGTGATCACAGTAAATGGTGATGGGATAAATGATCAATGGATCATTCCAAATTCTTATTCCTATAAAACAGATGTAAATGTGATCATTTACAATGAAAAAGGTGTAGAGATCATAAACGAATTTAATTATCAGAATAACTGGCCTTCATCTTCTGCCCCGTTTACAAAGCAGAACATGGTGTTCTTTTATAAAATTAGAAATGCATCGGAGGTCCTTAAACAAGGTACCATAACCGTTATACGTTAACCAGACCAATGAAACCAAGAGTAATCCTTTTATTGTTATTATGTGTTACAGGATTCCTGAGCGTAAATGCTCAGGATGAAAATCCCTTTATCACCTATGACGTACCCTCTCAGAACCTGCTGAAGTTCAACCGGTTTCTGATCAATCCCACATTCTCTACTGTGCGGGAAAATAAGTCGTACGTTAACCTTTTACACAGAAATCAATCGGTAACCTTTGATGATAACAACCAAACTTATTTCCTGAGCTATAGTGGTAGAATGAATGACCGCACCGGGCTGGGTCTTAGTTTGTATACACAACGCGAGGGCATTGTAAGCAACTATGGAATACTTGCCAACTACGCATATGGAATAAAACTTAGTGATAAGAGTAATTTTACGTTTGGTGCTAACCTATCCTACTACAATAGTGGCTTTGATCAGAACAGGGCTAACCCAATAGAGAACGATCCTTTGCTGAATGGTTTCCAGGATGTATCACTGATATCTTTCCAACCCGGATTTAACCTCTCCTATGGTAAATTCGATTTTGGTCTGTTTGCCGAAAACCTATTCGATTACAATCTAAAGACCAGTGAATCTGTTTCCGATTTTCAGGACAAGACATACTCTGGTCACCTACAATATACCCATCAGTTTGAAAATGCCTCTGGGATCATGGAAAATGCCCGTCTCATGCCTCTTGCACGTGCAAGAAAAGTGGGGCAGGACGATTTCGTTCTTGGTGGAAATCTTATTCTTGACCTTCCTAGACTTGGATGGGTACAAGGAGGGTACGATAGCTTTTACGGTGCCTCAGCTGGTATTGGTTTTAATCTTAACAAACGTGTTTCCATTGGATATACCATGGAAAAAGGGTTGTCTAATACCTTTGACAATTTTGGGCTAACCCATGAGATCTCCTTTGCATACTCCTTTACTCCTAACCTTACTGAAGACAGGGTAATGCTAGAAGATAGCGAAGAGATGCTGGCTCAAAACGAGGAAGAAAAAGAAGCGCTTGAAGAAAATTTAAGTGATAAGGATAAAGAAATAGCTGAGCTGAAACGCCGTCTTACTGAAAACGATGCCATACTGGCGGAGTTGATGTACAGACAAGATTCTCTGGAAAACAATCGCCAAAAAGATCTTGAAGACAGGTTTGAAAGGGTCATGCGTATGGTTCGTAATGAAACCAATGGCAAGCGCCCGGATCTTGAGGAAAGAGCCAAAGAGCAGTATTTCCTAAATAATGATAAATCGGTCCTGGCACAACAAACTGTTGATCCAAAAGAATTCAACAAGAAACCCGTCAAGGATAGTCAGCCTGAGCCCGTTCTTCAAAAAGAACAAACCAGAGATGCTGTTGTACAGGTTACCACAAAACAAGAAAATACCAACCAGTCTAAAACACCCACATCATCAGGTGTAAAGAGCAGAAAATTCAGAGACCTGCAAGGAGTTGAAGATGGCTACTATGTAGTGGCAAATGTCTACAAGGATGAGCATTACCTAAACAAGTTTGTAGATGCCATGAATGATGAAGGCTTCCCTGCCAATTATATAGACAATCCAAGTAACGGACTAAAATATGTATATCTGAAAAGATACAATAGCTGGAAAGAAGCCGAAGATGCATACCGCACCAAAATGGGTGGAAATTATAAAGGAGATCTGTGGATCATGAATATAGAGAATCGCTATAGAAATGATGCCTATGTTGAAAACACCAATAAGATAAAAGAGAAGTCTTCCAAATTTGGAACAGATGTGCTTCAGAAAAATGTTGTTGTGCAAGATAATATTGCCAATAATGCTACGGAAGAACAGCAACAAGGTCTTTCTCAGGGAATTACAGATTACTATATCATTGCCAATGTTTTTGCCAACCCTAAAAACGCTACTCGCTTTGTAAAACTATTGAATTCCAGAGGCTTAAGTGCCAGTTACTTTATAAATCCACAGAATAAATACCGATACGTATATATAAAGAAACACAATTCCTGGAACAACGCTTTAGTTTCTTATTACTCAAAAATAAATGACGCATATAACGACAAGATGTGGATTATGCGTGTCACCCCAAATCTAATAGCATAAATGAGACCTAACTTTACCCAAAAAATACTTGCGGCCTGTTTAGTCCTTTTTTCATATCTGGGCTTTTCACAAGAGTTTAACTCCTTTGAGATTCGATATCAGAATAACATCAAGGGTGATCTTACTTTTGTTGCCAACAATATCGTTAACCGAGATGGAGGGACAGGGAATACTGAGCCTGAGGATCCTTATAATGCCACAGGGAACTCGTCTACCTATAACGACTGGCTTAATCAACAATATATAGACGTAGATAGTGACCCTACAACATTTAGTTCCAGTACGGCCACTTTTACGTTTCCAAATGCCAGCTGTAACCTTATCAGATATGCCGGACTTTATTGGTCCGCTACGTATCCCAGTGAACAAGCGGGGCAGGCCCTGGGAACCAATCGTCAGAACGATTTTAACCAGGTAAAATTAATGGTGCCTGGTGGTGCCTATGTAGACGTAATAGCTGATGAGGTCTTATTCGATGGTTTTACCAGCGGAGATCCTTCTGTAACACAAAACAGTCCATATGCCTGCTATGCAGATGTAACAGCATTATTGACTCCAATGGCAGACCCCACGGGGGATTATACCATTGCCAATGTGCGCTCTGTAGTGGGGTCTTTATCCCCTGGTGGAGGTGCCGCAGCTGGTTGGACGCTTATTATTGTGTATGAAAATCCAACCCTTACCGGTAAATTAATCACTACTTATGATGGTTTTGCCCGGGTGCGAAGTGCTAACCCAACCGTAGATATCAACTATACCGGATTTAATACCATCCCAGCAGGGCCTGTACGCGCCAATATAGGAGCGGCGGCCTTAGAAGGAGATAACAGAATCACAGGAGACAGAATGCGTATCAGTTCTGCCAGTGTAGGCGGATTTACCAACATCAGCAACGGGGTTAATCCTGCCAATAACTTCTTTAATAGTAATATTACTTTAAACGGGGCCATAACAAACAACCGGAATCCCAATAGTGTCAATACCCTGGGGTATGACACGGATATGTTCTTGTTGAACAACCCCGGAAACTCAATAATTCCTAATTCAGAAACTGCTGCTACACTGCGGTTTACCTCTAGTGGTGACCAATACTACCCATTCTTTAACTCCTTTAATATTGAGATCATTGAACCCAATATTGTGGTAGAGAAAAAGGTGGAAGATATTGCCGGAAATGATATTACCGGGTTGGGTGTAAACCTGGGTCAATTGTTAGACTACGTATTGTCCTTTCAAAACATAGGGAATGATGATGCTACTAACTATATTTTACGAGACATCTTACCTGTTAATGTTATTATAGATGAATCTAATCTCGTGTTGCCAGGCGGGGTTACCTATGTATACGATCCCGTAAGTCACGAAATAGCCTTTAATATCCCGGATAATATTGTAGAAGAAGGGGATCCTATAAGAGAAATCAGGCTCAGAGTACGGGTTGCAGAAAATTGTTTTGATTTTGTGGACGCCTGTACGGACCAGATAGCCAACCAGGCATATTCTACCTATCAGGGTGTTATAAATAATAATGTAATTACAGACGACCCCTCTGTGTCAGATTTTGATTCTTGTGGTTTCGTAACCCCGGGTGCTACAAACTTTTTATTAGATGACCTTGAAAGCTGTGATTACAGCAGAACCGTACAACTTTGCGGGGAAGATTTATTGTTAGATGCGGGTGACAACTTTGATTCCTATGTTTGGTACAAGGATGAAAATGAGGACGGACTAATTGATGCGGGAGATACCCTTATTGATGATGGAGACCCGGATGGAGACCCAAGTACTCAATTGGTGACCGATCTAGGAATATATATCGTTGACAAAATTATTGCAGATCCATGTAAGGGGTTTCAGGAGATCATTACTGTAGAGCCTTTTGGGGCTACCCAGACGAATCCTATCATAGACCTGATCAATGATACCACTAACACTGTTGAAGGTGAGATCGTTACCTGTCCCAATGATGGAGAATTATTGCCAAAAATATTCCTTTGTGGATTAAATGATACCGAACTTATTTCAATTAATATCCCGGATGCCGATAGCATTGAATGGGAGCAACTAGATCCCGCCAGTTGTGCCACAGCAGGTGCGGATTGTGCCAACAAAAACTCAGGATGTACTTGGAGCAATGTAGGAGCCGGAACTGACTTTTTAGCTTCAGATCCAGGTGAATATCGCCTGATCATCAATTACCAAAACGGATGTTTTACAAGGTTCTATTTCAACATCTTTAAGAACCCACTAGATCCTCAGTACAATACAAGAGACCTTATCTGTGCTACCCCGGGTAACATTACTGTTACCAACATGCCGGCAGATTATGAGTATCAGTTATTGGATGCCACCAATGGGAATATTCTTGTGCCTTTTAGTGCCAATAACGGTCCAAGTTTTACTATTGGAAGCAATGGAGCCTATACAGTAGAAATGCGTCAAATTGGGGTAACCGATGGATGTATTTTCCGTGTGGAGGATATTGGTATCCTTACCAGGGATTTCCAATTAGATATCACTACAAAAGACACGGACTGTAACGGATTAGGAGAGATCTCTATCTCTGCTCTGGATGTTGAGCCACAGTACTATTACGAAATTTCACAAGGAGGGACCACTATAGATACGTATGGCCCAACAAATGACAATAATTATACTTTCCAGAACTTAAATGATGGTATTTATGATGTAAGAGTAACAACGGACGATGGTTGTGACCTTACAGAGCAGGTGACCATCAATGATGTAACAGATCTCGCGGCAAATGCGGCTACAACTAAACCAATCGATTGTATAGATGGCACGATTACGGTAACCGGCTCAGGTGGCTTCCCAAATCCGGAGTATATATATGCAATTTGGAGCTATAACGGCGCAACAACCTATACCGACATTACTGATATTCCTCCGGCCGAATTTCAGGTTGAAAATGATTTCAGCTTCGCAACGGAGAAGAAGGTGACTATGTTTTTGTAGTAGTGGACGGCAATAACTGTTGGGAGCTTTCAAATATTGCTACTATAACTGTTGAACCAGCTATTGATTATACCATAATACCGGTAGATGAAACTTGTTTTGGTGCGGATGATGGTTCCGTTTCTGTGAATATTATCAATAGTAACGGCTACAGCATTTCTTATACTCTAACTTACCCAGACAGCTCCACAGCATCGAATGGTTCCGGTACTTTTACTGATCTGGAGCAAGGAAATTATACGCTTACGCTTACAACAACTTTAGGTGCTGCTTCCTGTGATTATGACGAACCTTTCACCATAGGCGGACCAGTAGACGGTGTAGATGGAGATGCCGTGATCGTCCAGGATTACAGCTGTATTGCTAATGGAATCATTGAAGCACAGAATGTTACCGGAGGAACTGCTCCATACTCTTATAGTATTGACGGTGTAAATTTCGTTTCCGGAGCGGGTGCCGAAACTTTTTCAGGACTTACTCCTGGAGATTATGAGATTTGGATCCGTGATGCAAATGGTTGTGAATATACGACCAGTCAGGTACAAATAGACGATGTTGAATGGCCAGACAGGCTTCATGTAAGAGACATGACAGACGTTACATGTCCTTCTAACACAGCCGATGTAACCTTGCATGTTCATAAAGGAGAAGCGCCTTATACCTTTGAGATAGTATCTCCAGCGCCAATTCCTTCCACCTCCGTAAGTGGAGGATGAAGGATTCTTTGCCGGACTTCTCCTGGACACTTATGTTGCAAGGGTCACCGATGCAAATGGGTGTTTCTTTGAAGATAGTTTTACAATAGACCCTATCAATCTGATCAGTGTAACCGGTACTTTGGTAAGCAATGTTTCTTGTGTTGGTGGTGCAGATGGTGAAATACTTTTTGATATTACCAATTTTGATGATAAATATGAATACAGCATTAATGGAGGGGCCATAGACGACAATGAAGATGATGCTCAAATTACTGTTTCTGGCCTTACTGCCGGAGATTATACGATACTTGTTACTGACGAAGAAACCAATTGCCAGGACACATTTACCGTTACGGTAAGTGAACCTGCAACACCATTGGCCTTTACGTTTGTAACTACTCCATTAACCTGTTCTTCAGATGCTTCTGTTACAATTACTGCAAGCGGAGGATGGGGAGGATTTTCCTATGAACTGGAACAACCAGATACTACCGTTTTAGGGCCACAGGGAAGCAACGTGTTCTCCGGCCTAAATCAAACAGGAAATTATACAATAACCACTACAGATTCTGGTGGATGTGCCGTGACCGATACTTTTACGATCACTGCGCCCACCAATCCAACAGTAACCCTTGATCCGGTAACTGATCTGTGTTATGCGCCGGCAACAGGAGTAACTTTAAATGCCAATGCTGCGGGTGGAGTAGCTCCATATTCATATAGTTTGAACGGAGGGGCAAACCAAAGTTCGAATGTTTTCGCAAGCCTAACACCTGGTGCTTATACTGTTGTGGTAACTGATTCTTATGGTTGTACAGCTACTTCCAATACGGTGACAATTGAAGCTCAGCTTACAGTAAGCGGTGTATTGACCAAAGAGCTGGATTGTACTGTATCTCCGGATGCAGTGATAGACATTACCATCAATGATGGATATGCGCCTTATACATACCAGGTAAATGGTGGTGCCAGCACTGCAGTTGTTGGAAATACATTTACATTCACAACTGCGACCGATGGTTCCTTTACATTCCTTATTACAGATGATGAAGGATGTACAGCTCAAACAACCATCGTGGTAGATCCAATTACCAACCCTGTTGCTACCCACAATTTTACAGATCCAACCTGTGATAGTAATGTAGATGGTTCTGTTGAGATCCTGATCGATCCTAACTTTGGAACAGCTCCTTACCAGGTAGATTTTGATGGTGCCGGATTATCTAATCAAACAGTATACACCAACCTTGCTGGAGGTACTTATAATTATATTGTTGAAGATAGCAAAGGATGTACATATGCGGGTAGCGTAACCCTTACAACTCCGAATCCTATCAATGCCGATGCGGTAGTTACACAGGTTTATACCTGTTTACAAACGGCTACCATTGAAGCGCAAAATGTAACCGGTGGTAATCCCGGATATACCTATAGTATTGATGGTGTTAATTTTGGTGCTTCCAACACCTTTACCGGATTAACCGATGGATCATATACAATTACAGTAATGGACAGCAACGGCTGTACTTTTGTAACAGCCAGCGCCGTAGTTCCACCGCTTGATCCACCAACTGATATTTCCTTCTCAGCAACGCCTGCGAATTGTCCTGCTGAAACTTCCGATGTTACCCTAACGGTAACCGATGGAGTGGGGGCCATTACCTATGAGATCATTGCTCCGGCAGCCGTAAATAACGGAACCAGCAATGTATTTACAGGTCTTGCACCAGATACCTATACTTTCCGGGTAACGGATAGTTATGGTTGTACCTACGATGAGAATTATACACTAAACCCTGTTGTTAAAGTACAGGTTGCAGGGGTTTTGGTAAATAATGCTACTTGCGTTGGAGCTGCAGACGGTACCATTGATTTTACCGTGAGTGATTTTTCTACTACTTATTCGTACTCTATAAACGGAGGTGCTTCTGTAGTAGGCCAGTCTGCTGCTGTCATCAACGAGTCCGGACTGCCGGCCGGAAACCACACCATAGTGGTAACAGACGAAACAACGCTTTGTACGGATACAGTTACTATTACAGTTAATGAGCCCGCGGTGCCTTTGGCATTTACTTTTGTGGTTTCTCCTTTGACTTGTTCTACCGATGCCAGTGTTACCATCACTGCCACCGACGGTTGGGGTGGTTACACCTATGAAATAGAACAACCAGATACAACGGTTCTGGGACCTCAGCCAACTAATATATTCTTTGGGCTTACCCAATTAGGAACTTATACAATAAGTGTCACCGACTCCGGTGGATGTACGGTTACCGATACCTTTGATATAGTTAATCCTACGAGTCCGGTTGCCAGTATTGATCCGGCTTCAGACTTGTGTTATTCTTCTACCAGCCTTGCTACTATTGTTGTAGGTGCCGCTGGGGGAGTCGCGCCTTATTTTTACAGGATCAATGGCGGACCAACACAAACTTCCAACACTTTTAGTGACCTAATTCCGGGAAATTACACCTTTACGGTAATGGATTCCTATGGATGTAGTGATGATGTACTGTTTACGATCGCTCCAGAATTGACCTCCAATGCTGTCCTGAACAAGGATCTGGATTGTACAGGTTCTCCAGATGCTGTAATAGACCTTAATGTAGGTCCGGGTTATGCTCCATTTACCTACGAAATAGATATTAATAGTGCTGGTTATGTTGCTTATGGAGCTGGATTCCCTTATACAACTTCAGTTGCAGGAACTTACCAATTCCGTGTTACAGATAACCAGGGATGTGTCTCTGAATCGAACATCATAACCGTAACCCCGGCAATAAACCCCGTGGCTACAGCTACTGCTATTGACCCAACATGTAATGGGGATGCGAACGGAATTGCGGAAATAAATGTGGATCCAAATTTTGGTATTGCTCCGTATGTGATCAGTTTCGATGGATCACCATTTACGGCCCAAACCGTTTATACAGGCCTTGTCGCGGGTACTTATAATTATTCCGTGCGGGATGCCAAGGGTTGTATTTTTAACGATACCGTTACTCTGACAGATCCTGCTCTATTCCTTGCAAACGTTGTTCCTACAGATGTTTCCTGTGGTGGCGGTGGTGATATCCCTGGTAGAATAGACATCACTATTAGTAGTGGTGGAGTAGCGAATTTCACCTATACCCTGTATGATAACCTTAATAATATTGTCCCTGTTACAGGATCAAATCCTATAGTCAATACCGCGCTCACTTCGGTGACCTTTGATGGATTAAATTTTGGAGATTACTATGTAAGGATAATTGATGCCAATGGCTGTGAGTACTATGAAAATCCGGTTAGGGTAAGGGCCAATCCTTTCCTAACCCTGAATGCAGGTACGGCCATTGTAGATTGCCCTACAGGTGGTACAGTAGAACTTTCAGCTGATGGTGGTTCTGGTGACTATACCTTTACTATCTATGGCACGGCTATAGGACCAACAACTGAAGTTCCTGGTGGTCCATTAGAAGAAATTGCAACCTTTACTGGCCTTAATGCCGGACAAACCTATATATTCCAGGCAATAGATAACGTAAGTGGATGTTCGAGCTATGTTGAAGAAACTATTCCTACGCTATCGGCTATCGATGTGGTGGCCACTCCTGTTGTTACCGATGTTTCCTGTTTCGGTGATACCAATGGAAGTATTACGTTCCAGATCGAAGGTTTTGACCCTACGGTAACGGATATTAATTATAGCGTTCTAGAAACCCTAACAAATAATCCTGCTTCCGGCCCTGGTGTCTATACGGGCACAGCTACAGGTCCTGCTGGCGGACCCACCGGTTCTGTAACAATAACTGATATTGTCCCTGGGGATTATATCCTTTATTTCGAAGAAGTTGGTGGTACTCAGTGTTCTAACACCTATGCCTTCAGGATCCTAGAGCCCACACCAATAAGCCTTTCTCTGGTAGATAATAACAATGCCAATTGTAACGAAGATGCCCAGGTAACCGTATTGGCTAGTGGTGGAACAGGGCCATATACATACGCCTTTGTTCCAGATGGAGCACCCGCTAATCCTGGCGATTATACAGCCAGTAACTATGCAGAATTAGACCCAGCTATTGAATTAAATTGGGATGTTTATGCTCAGGATGCAAGTGGATGTATTGTAAGTCCACATTTAGATGTAGTTATTGTTGCAGATCCAGAACCCGTTATTTCAGCAGTTGTGTTAAACCAATGTGCTGCTGCAGAAGGTGGATTTATTATTCGGGTTACCCTGGATGTAGCTGGAGTAGGACCGTATAACATCAGCTTAAATGGAGGAGCTTATCAATCAACCACCTTAACGAATGCAGCTGATTTTGTAGATTTTACTAACCTTAATTCAGGGAATTATACCTTTGAAATAAAAGATTCTAACACTTGTGGAAATTTAGTTTCCGTAGACATTTATCCGCCATCTGCTCTTACTGCAGAAGCCCAGGTGCAGCCAAATTGTTTTGCAAATGATGGACAGATCTTATTAACCCCTTATGGTGGGTCTGGAGTTTATACTTTTGAACTATTCCTTGGGGCTATAAGTCAGGGAGGTCCACAACTATCACCTTTATTTATAAATCTTGCTCCTGGATTATACACCGCCTATGTGTATGATGGCCTTATTGCGGGATGTGGAGCTTTTGTCAATATTGAATTAGAAGTGCCTGCTGCGGTCTCGTTCACCACTACTCAAACCAATGTTTCATGTTCTGGTGGCGCCGATGGTACCGTAACGGCCATTCTGGATCCCGGAATGAACAATCCGCCATATGTATATGAACTATATGACAGCACCGGTCTAGTTTTACTAGTCGGTCCGCAAACCAACAATACATTTACGGGCCTTGCTGCAGGTGACTACGAAGTGTTGACTAGGTCTTCCCGACTTTGTGAGGCTCGGATACCTATAACCATCACAGAACCACTTCCTGTTGATGTGACGGCTACTGCGACCGACTTTGCCTGTGATGCTAGCAATTCGCCAACACAAGCGGTCATTACAGCTGTTGGGGCTGATGGTACCGCTCCATATACCTACAGTATAAATGGGGTGAATTTCTTTAGCACAAACACCTTTAACATCAATGATACTGGTGTTGTTCAAAATATTACGGTAACCGTTAGAGATAACTTTGGTTGTACTGATACTGATGTGGTTACCATTAACCCATTACCTGTTATTACCGATGTAACAATAACCCAAATTACAGCTATTACCTGTGTCAATGATGAAACGGCTAGAGTTACAGTTACCGGAGGCTCCGGAGACTTTGATTTTGATCTGTTGCCTCTAGGTTCAATGGCCACCGTATCTCCTGGCGCCGGTATATTTATAGCCGATTTTGACCTTACGGCTCCTGGCGACTATACTTTCAGGGTAACAGATAATGTAACAGGATGTTACTTTACGTCCGCTCCCTATACCATTGCACCTTATGATCTGATCGAGGCTATTGCAACAGCTGTGACTCCGGTTACCTGTTTTGGGGATTTAGATGGAGAGCTTTCCGTACAGGTCAACAATTACCTGGGTAATTATACCTATCAGGTATTCGATGATACTGCTACGGCTATCACCGGGGTTATTCCAACAGATACCTCAGTGAACCCAAGAATTATATCAGGACTGCCTGCTGGCAATCTATATGTAGAGGTGATCGCTACAGATACACCTTTCTGTGATGATCTTACGAATACAATTACTATTGGTTCGCCAAGCGCTCCGGTAGGGATAAGTGTTGTTTCTAACACCAATGCCAACTGTAATATTGGTGCACAGGTAAGGGTGCAGGGTAGTGGCGGTACGCCAGGATATCTCTTCGCCTTTATGCCAACCGGAAATGTTCCCGGAGGAGGTGATTATGCAGCCAGTTCTAGTGCGGTCCTTACGCCTGCAATTTACCCTGCGGATTACGATATCTATGTTCAGGATGCCAATGGTTGTACTACTTTTATTACTGAAACGGTAGACGAAGATCCATTGCCAACTGTAACTGCGCCTGCTTATGCAACCGACCAATGTACCTCTAGTGGAACCTCTTTTAGTTTCACTGTAGTAGGAACGGGCGTTGCACCATTACAATACAGCATAGGAGCCGGGTATCAGTCGAGTTCAACAATTACAGTAACTGCTCCCGGAACTTATACCGTTACCATAAGGGATGCCAATGGGTGTACAGATACAGATACGATTACAATCCTGCCCGCCTTAAGCTTAACGCCAGAGGTAGATGTACAGCCTTCGTGTGCACTGAATGATGGTGAAATTACTATCACAGCCACAGGTGGATCCGGTAGTTACGAGTATGATCTATTAGATAGTAGTGCCATTAGTGTGATAGGTGGAGTGCCACAGGCCTCAAATACATTCACAGGACTTGCTCCGGACACCTATACGGCTATAGTTTATGATATATCAGGATCTGGTTGTGATGCTCAGGCACCAATAACGCTTGAAATTCCTACGCCGGTTACCTTCACCTATACAAAAGAAGATGTTTCTTGTAATGGAGGAAGTGATGGTTCCATTAATGTTGTTTTAGATCCATCAAATGATAACCCTCCTTATACCTATACCCTGAATGATGGTACCAACCCTCCAGTGGTGCAAAGCAGTCCTATATTCAATGGTCTGCCAGCAGGTTCATATGATATTACTGTAACCTCAGACCGTGCATGTATTGATACTCAAACTGTAGTTATTGATGAGCCGGTAATACTGTCGGTTTCAGCTACCGCTACCAGCTTTGCTTGTGCTGCGGATAATAGTGCTACGCAAGCGGTTATAACTGCCACGGCTTTAGATGGAACTGCTCCATATGTGTACAGTATTGATGGGGTGAATTTCTTCTCTTCTAATACTTTTAATATTAACGATACAGGAGTTGTTCAGAATATTACAGTAACCGTTAGGGATGATAATGGTTGTACGGATACAGCTCTGGTAAGCATTGATCCGCTTAATGTATTTACCGCGGCCGTTTCCCAGGTAACCGCAATCTCTTGTGCTAATCCTGAGCAGGTGCTGATCACAATTACTGATGATGGTAATCCGGCAAATACCTATACGGTTGATGCCTTGCCGCTTGGAAATCCTAATGCGGTCCAAACGGGTACACCTACAAATACTACAGCAGAGTACGATCTAAGTACTATAGGCACTTACGTATTCCGAATCACGGATAATGCAACCGGATGTTATACAGATACGGCTCCATATGAAATATTGGCGTTCGATCTTATTGATGTTGTGGCTATCGCAACAGCTCCTGTTGTTTGCTTTGGCGACTCAAATGGTGCTTTGGAAATTGATGTTACCGGATATGCCGGAACTTACTCCTACGAAGTATTTACGAGTGCTGCGGTTTCAACCGGCATCACAGGTGTTGGAGATACAGCGGTCAATCCGTTGACAATCAATGGTCTCCCTGCCGGGAACTATTTTGTCCGTGTTACCGAAACAGCACTTCCATTGTGTGTTGAAGATAGTAACATTGTTACCATATTATCTCCAAGCGCTCCGCTTATTACAGTTGTAAGTGAGGTGGCCAATGTTACTTGTACCAATGACCAGGGTGAGATCTTAGTAGATCCATCTGGCGGATATCCTCCTTATGATATCGTATTGACCAATACCACTACGGCCCAGGTTTATACTGTAACTGGAGTGAATAGCCAGACATTTACAGGGCTTTCTGCCGGTAATTTCACAATAGATATTACAGATGCAGGAGGATGTGTCCTTAATGATACGGAAACCCTTGTTCAGCCTGCGCCAATTACCGCAGATATCACAGGTGCTCCACTTGTGTTAACTTGTTATGGGGACACCAATGCAACAGTTACCGCAATCAATGTGGTAGGGGGCAGAGGTGTGTACCAATATCAATTGAACTATTACGACCCAACGGGTGCAGTGATCGATTTTTCAAGTGGTGGACAGACCAGTCCGATCTTTAATAATCTGGGCGCCGGAATCTATAGTATTACGGTATCAGATGGTTGGAATTGTGATGTGGAAACCATACAGGTTACTATAACCGAACCTTCGGATGTTGAAAGTTCGTTGTTACAGGCTACCCAACTTACCTGTACCAATGATGCTGAGATTACATTATCAGCAACTGGAGGAACGGCGCCATATGAATACAGTACAGACAATGTGGTATTCTCGCCAATGTCTGGTGGAAACACTCATACGTTTACTGTAGTTGCGGGAGTTTACCAATATTACGTTCGCGATTCCTTTGGATGTGAGGCTAATATTTCCAATCAGGTATCTATAGATCCTATTCCGCCACTAACCATTGGCCTGGATCTTAGTGCTGCCATGATAAATTGTACAGGGGAGGCAACTGCCACCATTATGGCCGAGGCTACAGGTGGATTAGGAAATTATTCTTATGAATTGTTCTCAGATGCAGCCTTAACAACCCTTTTAGCCGGACCACAGCCAGACGGAGATTTTAGTGGACTAATTGCCGGCAGTTATTATATAAGGGTTGTAAGTAGCGATTGCGTTGAAGTGACTAATGAGATCGTGATAACCGAGCCTCTTCCTCTTCAGATAGACAGACAAGAATTTACCAATGTTACTTGTGCTGGTGAAGCAGATGGTACCATTACGGTAGAGGTATCTGGTGGCACCGGAACTATCTTGTACGCTATTACACCAAACCTTAATCAGTTCGATACAGAAAACACTTTCGATAGATTGGCACCTGGTGTCTATGATGTCATTGCACAAGATGAAAATGGATGTTTTATTCCATTCCAGTTCACAATTACCGAGCCTGCTCCTGTGACAGCTACCTTTGTAGCAGATCCTGAGATCTGTGCCGGAAGTGAGGATGGTACAATCACTGTAAGTATTACCGGAGGAACCGCGCCTTACAGAACGGCTTTAAATACAACAGTAGATACTGCCTTTGTACAAGACCAGTTCTTCTATTCTGATCTGGCTGCGGGCACTTATGTGGTATTTATCAGAGACGCTCAAGATTGTGAAGCTAATGTAATTGTTGTAATAGATCCGGGTGTTAATCTGAATGGTATAGTTGAGCCTGTATACGAATGTACTGGCGCTGTTCCGGATAATTACCTGAACATCACTATGGATGACCCAACAGTACTAGGATCTATCATGTATGCCCTGGATTCAACAGATCCTGCAGACATGCAACTAAATCCAGACTTTACAAATACAGCCCCGGGGTCTCATTATATAGCTATCTCCCATGCTAATGGATGTGTTCAAACGATCGATTTTGAGATAGAAAACTTTGATCCACTGACACTAGTGTTGGAACAAAACAATATCAATGAGATTACAGCTATTGCCACAGGTGGCTTAGAAGACTATACCTTTATTTTCGATGGAGATGATAACGGTACGGACAATACCTACTTTATCAATCGCACAGACACATTCACTGTTAGGGTGATAGATGCTAACGGTTGCGAGGTAGAAGCACAGATCTTTATGGAGTTTATTGATATAGAATTACCAAACTACTTTACCCCTGATGGGGACGGAATGAATGACACCTGGATCCCTAGAAATATGGAGGGCTTCCCGGAAATACTAACCGTCGTATTTGACCGTTATGGTAGAGAACTCTATAGAATTACCCTGAATTCCCCAGGATGGAATGGAATGTACCAGGGCAGCATGCTCCCCACAGGCGACTATTGGTACGTGGTGAAGCTTAATGGAGAGAGAGATGAAAGAGAATTTGTAGGGCATTTTACCCTCTACAGATAGGAGAATTTAACCGAAACACAACTATGCGTAAGTCGATTATATATGTAATCTTATTACTGAGCGCGATGTTCGCCTCCAGGGCGCAGGAGCTTACCCTGCCGCAGCTTTCCCAATATTTGGCAGACAATCCCTTTGTGATGTCTCCAACCTATGCGGGTATTGGCGACCATATTAAGATCCGTATCAATGGTCTAACCCAGTGGGTTGGTATCAAAGACGCTCCAGATACTCAATCTTTGGCGGCAGATGCCAGGATAGGGAACAGGTCTGGATTGGGAATGTTGTTGTACAATGACAGTAATGGTGAAACCAAACAACGAGGCGCAAGGCTATCCTTTGCGCATCATTTAACGTTAGATAGGTATGATGATGAGTTCGTTTCCTTTGGGATCTCCTATAATTTCAATCAATTCCGGATAGATATTGAGAATTTCGATGGGCCAGATCCGAACGTTACCGATGACAGGGCCACCACAAATCACAATTTTGATGTAGGTGTTTTATACCGAAAAGATAAGTTCTATTTCAGTATCAATGCCTCTAACCTCCTGGATAAGGACCTTACCAATTTTAATCCGGTATTTGAACCAAACCGTCTCCGTAATTACTATATCTATACAGGATACAGGTATACCAAGAACAAGAATAGCCGTTTGGAGATAGAACCATCTGTGTTCTTTCAGTGGTTCGAAAGTGATGGGCGTTCTGTAACCGATCTAAATGTAAAATTCCGTTGGTACGATTTTGAAGATTACTATTATGCCGGTGTTACCTATCGGTTCTTAAATGACCAGATCGGTAGCCCGCTATATATAGCGCCAATAATGGGCTTAAAAAAGAGCAATTTTTACTTCGGGTATTCTTACCAGATCATTCTGAATGAGATCCTTGGATTTAGTACAGGAACACATGTGGTAACCCTCGGGGTAGATCTATTCCAGGGACTCAGCAATTGCCGCTGTACGTACTAACTTTCTAGTGGTTTTCATTTACATTTGTATCACAAGCAATTACCTTGGATACCATTACCCTCAATAACATAAAATTATATGCCCACCACGGATGCCTGGCGGAGGAAACTCTTATTGGCAGTGAATACCGTGTAGATGTTGTTGTAAAGGCAGATCTCCGCAAACCGGCTTCAACCGACTCTTTAAAGGACACGGCAGACTATGTGCTGATCAACCATATCGTAAAAGAAGAGATGAAAATACCCTCAAAACTTCTGGAACATGTAGCTCGCCGTATTGCAGACCGTATTTTAAAGGAGATCAGCATAGTGGTAAAAGGAAAGGTTAGGGTGTCTAAAATAAACCCTCCTATTCGTGGGGATGTATCCTCTGTATCGGTGAGTTATTCATTTACTCGATAAACAGTTCTTCTTTACTCTTAAATTTCCTATTTGAATTATTACTTTTGTAGCAAACGGCATTGTGGTCGAATTGGATAGACAAAGCTGCGCAACAGCTTTTATGGTGGTTCGAGTCCACCCGATGCCTCTGCTTATACAAGTGCAAAGAATAGACCCCTGGTAATTTAGGGGCTTTTTTTTGCGTGATGTTTCCATCTTAATTTCGTAAATTTGCTGCTTTGTAAAGGCATCGTGGCCGAGTGGCTAGGCGCAGCTCTGCAAAAGCTTGTACAGCGGTTCGAATCCGCTCGATGCCTCTAAATTTCCCTGACCAGTTAAGGTCAGGGTTTTTTGTTTTTAGTAATGCTGTTTGCCTTCTGCTTCCCGGATAAGTTCTATTCCTTTTTCTATGTTGAGCTTGTCTTTTGGAAGAAATCCTTTTACGATCAACACTACTCCACAAATAGCGAGTATAATCCCGAGGGCCTTTTTTACTAAAAATATTCTTCGCAAAGTAAGCTTGCGCCTTAATTGTTTGGCCAATAATATTTTAAAGATGTCAGTGATTAAATAGGCAGAGAGCATTGCCGTAAAGAAGACCACTATTCTGTCTGGATCATTGTTTAGGCTGGGACCTACAACTATGATCACTCCCAGCCAAAAAACCAATACACCAATATTGATAAAATTGAGTAAGAATCCTTTTATAAAGAGACCCAAATAGCCCTTTTTCCTGGTCCGAACATTGGTTTTGTCATTTAAAGGAGCCTTACTAAAAAGGATGGTGATGGCATATACCAACAAAATAGCTCCTCCAAACACAAAAAGTCCTGGTTGGTTGCTTAAATTCTCAAGTAACTGAAAACTACTGAAGTAGGCTATGATAAGAAAAAGAATGTCGGCAATGATCACTCCGGCGTCAAATACTAATCCGGCTCTAAATCCTTTGGTGGCACTGGTCTCTAACAGCACAAAAAAAACCGGGCCAATCATAAAGCTTAAGAAAAATCCAAGCGGAATAGCCGCTTGTATATCTTCGATCATCCGTATTGTTTTTACATTCGCTCTATTTTACCACCAAAGACCGTTTTTTCTTCCATTTTATCCGGATCCCCATATACATAGACTGTACCTCCGGCTTTCACGCTTACTTTTACATAAGAAGTTGCATAGATCTCTGCGCTAGACCCTGCATTTACGTTAACTGTGGTAAATTTTGTTTTAAAGTCCTTGCCTTTATAAACTCCTCCGGTGTTTATTTGCACATCCTGATTGTCTGAACTTCCTGTTGCATTAATAACTCCACCGGTTACTGATTTAACCAATAGTTGTTCTACCTGTGCCTGTATGTTGATCTCCCCGCCTTCCTGTGCTTTGAGTTCTACAATATCTTGTTTTAAGGTCTCTTTGGTGGTGATTCTCGCATCTTCATTGACATCTATAACTACAAGGTCCTGGGTGTAATACAAGTCTATAAAAGTTCTGTATCCGCTAAAGAGCTTACCAATCTCCATTCGAATCTTTAGTACTCCGTCTGTATTAACAATAGCCACCTTTGAAGTGTTGGCCCCTGTGATCACTGCCTGGTTTTTGTCTGAACGTATCAAATTTACGGATAGTCCGTCAAAAACCTTAAGCTCTTTAAAGCTACTCAGGTTTTGAGATACTTTTCCTTCTTGCGATTGCAAAGACCAGGTCCCTGCACAAACAAAAAGTAATAAAATATACCTTTTCATGAACTATTCTTTAAGATGTCTTGTATAGAACGATAAATTGTGTTAAAAGTTACGTCGCTTTTCCGAGAAGACTGAAATCCAGGTGTCTTTTAACGAGATCTGTATTCTTAACCATCACCCTTACTTCGTCTCCTAATTGATATATTTTCTTTCTTCGTTCCCCAATTAGAGCATATTGTCGTTCATCAAAGGTATAATAATCATCTTTTATATCACGGATCCTAACCATACCTTCACATTTATTCTCAATGATCTCCACATAGATACCCCATTCTGTGACACCAGAAATTACGCCAATAAACTCCATGTCCTGATGATCTTGCATAAATTTGATCTGCATGTATTTTATGGAATCGCGCTCAGCGCTCGAAGCTAAATACTCCATATCAGAAGAGTGCTTACACTTTTCTTCAATAGTTTCTGCTTTAGGTGGTTTACCACCATCTAAATAATGTTGAAGTAGTCTGTGTACCATAACATCCGGATATCTTCTAATAGGAGATGTAAAGTGGGTGTAGTAATCAAACGCCAAGCCATAATGACCAATATTATCTGTGGTATAAATAGCTTTACTCATACTTCTAATAGCCAGGGTGTCTACCAGGTTTTGTTCTTTGTTTCCTTTTACATCCTCCAGTAATTTATTTAAAGATTCACTGATGGTCTTTTTATTATGGAAATTTAATTTGTGGCCAAATTTAGAAATGATGCCATTTAAAGCCATTAACTTATCTTCACTTGGTTCATCATGAACACGATACACAAATGTCTTTTCCGGACGTTGTTTTCCAATAAAAGCAGCTACTTTTCTGTTAGCTAACAACATAAATTCCTCAATAAGCTTATTAGCATCCTTAGCTTCTTTAAAATAGACACTTACCGGTACATTCTCCTCATTTAAATTAAACTTTACTTCTAATTTATCAAAAGAGATAGCCCCAGCGTTCATGCGTTTTTCACGCATAATTTTTGATAGCCTGTTTAATGTGAGGACCGCTTCTTTTACTTCATTTGATACACTGTATGCTTCTCCTCTGATAGAAACAGATGTTTCAATAGTATTGGTGTTGTTCTCTATTATATGTTGAGCCTCCTCATAAGCAAAACGTTCATTAGAATGAATAGCTGTACGTCCAAACCATTCATTAATAACCTGTGTATCTTCGTTTATCTCAAATATTGCAGAAAAGGTGTATTTATCCTCATTAGGCCTTAAAGAACAAGCATTATTAGATAATATTTCTGGCAACATAGGAACTACCCTATCCACTAGATATACAGAGGTAGCTCTTTCATAAGCCTCTTCCTCTAACAAAGTATCTGGAGTTACATAAAAAGAAACATCTGCAATATGTATCCCAATCTCATAATTCCCATTTGGAAGCTTTTTAAATGATAAGGCATCATCAAAATCCTTAGCATCCTTTGGGTCAATAGTGAAGGTAAGCACATCGCGCATATCCCTTCTTTTTGAAATTTCAGTTTCCTTAATAGAAGTATCTAAATTATTAGCAACTTGTTCTACTTCTTTTGGAAAAGTATAAGGTAGTCCGTATTCTGCAAGGATAGCGTGTATCTCTGTGTTGTGTAGACCAGGTAAACCAAGTACTTCTATTACCTTCCCGGTAGGAGAATCAGCATCTTTCTCCCAGGACAGTACTTCCACAATTACTTTCTCTCCATTTTTTGCTTTCCCAATTAAATCTATAGGAACAAAGATGTCTGTATACATCTTATGATCTGTGGGTTTTACAAAAGCAAAAGACTTATTTAATTCAAAAATACCTACAAAATTATTTTTCTTTCTTTCAAGGACCGATACAACTTCCCCTTCTAATTTATTTGAACTTCTGGAAGGTCTTAACATAACCTCTACTCTGTCCCCATTAAAAGCTCTGTTCACCTTATTCGATGATACAAAGATATCATCATCCAAACCCTCTACAACTACATACGCATTTCCCCTGGCGGTTATTTCAATTTTACCTTCGTGAATAGCTTTTTCTTGAAGTGAGCTAAACTTACCTTTTTCTATTTCTTTGATCCTATCTTTAGCGTGTAATTGTCCTAATCTTTTTATTAATATATTTCTTCCTTCAGTATCACTTATATTAAGTTTAGATGCTATTTGCTTGTAATTAAAACTTTTATTTGGCTCTTTTTCTAATACCTGAAAAATCCCTTTAGTAATCTCATTTTTCCTGTGATTATTCGTCCTTTTCTTTTTCTTCGACATTCATTTTTAATTTGGGTGGAAAATTACGAATTATAATTCACTGCTTCCTCTACTATACTCACTTTAAACGGCCTTTAGCTATTTGTTAACATATATTACATTATACTTTTTCTTTTTATTAATAATTTAAAATAAAATGGTGATTATGATAGTCTGTTAACTTGTGGAATAAGATTTAGTGGATTTTATTGCAGTGAACAGGTTTTATAGTTTATTAGAAGTTATATAAAATTGATTCTTTTATATATCAGGTAGTTAAGCTAGTTGTTAAAAGTTGTTTATAAGTAGAATAAACAGTAAATAGTTTAAAAGTTTTACTCTTATTTATGTTAACTCCTTCTTCTTTAAAGTGGATAAGATGATATCAACTTTTAAAGATATTTTTTGTGTTATAAATATAAAATCGCCAATAGAGTATTTAGTAAGATCTAAACAAAATAGAAATTAACTCTTATGTAAAGGCTATGAACAATCTTACTGAATTTAAACGTATTGATTATCAATGTTTTAAACATAAGAATAATTTAGTGTTGTTAACAAGTATTAAGAGCTTAAATAATAACAAGATTTGTACCTTAGTATAATAAAAAAGTTTTGAGATATGAAAATTGCAATAGGGAACGATCATGCAGGCACAGAGTATAAGCTTGCAGTGGTTGGCTTGTTAAAATCCATGAATATCGAGATAATTAATCACGGAACAGACAGTGCAGATAGTGTTGATTATCCAGATTTTGTGCACCCGGTAGCGAATGATGTTGAAAATGGATCTGCAGATTTCGGAATTATAATATGCGGGAGCGGAAATGGGGCTTCAATGACTGCTAATAAGCATCAAAAAATACGCGCTGCACTATGTTGGAACAAAGAAATAACTGAACTAGCGAGAGCACATAATGATGCGAACATACTTAGTCTCCCCGCAAGGTTTATCTCATTGCACCAGGCACTAGATATGGTAAAGACCTTTTTAAACACTGCTTTTGAAGGAGGGCGTCACGAAAGAAGAATAGAAAAAATAGCCTGTTCATAACACTAACTAAACACAGAGGCTTTCAACCTCTGCTCTAATGAATGGCGCATTCTCACTCTCATCATCATCATCACGACCTTAAAGGAAAGAATCTCCTTATTTCTATCTTATTAAACATCGCAATCACCATTGCCCAGGTAATTGGAGGTATTGTTTCTGGAAGTTTAGCACTACTATCCGATGCTTTACACAATTTTAGTGATGTGTTGTCACTGATAATAAGTTATGCTGCTACCAGAGTTACTAAAAAACAAGCCTCTGTAAAAGAGAACCTTTGGTTATAAGAGAGCTGAAATTATGGCAGCATTCGTCAATTCTGCCACCTTAATGGTTATTGCTGTTATTTTGATTAAAGAAGCCATTGAGCGTTTTTTTCAGCCACAGACCATAGAATCTACCATAGTTATTTGGCTCGCTGCTTTAGGGATCTTAGCTAACGGGATTAGCGTTTTGCTTATAAAAAAAGAAGCGGATCACAACATGAATATGAAATCTGCATATCTGCATTTATTAACAGATATGTTGGCCTCCGTAGCGGTGCTTATGGGTGGACTTCTAATGAAATTCTATGAATTATACTGGATAGACCCATTTCTGACCATTGTTATTGGACTTTACCTTATTTATATGGGGTACGATCTCTTAAAAAGCCGCCAAAGGTGCTAATGCTGTTTACGCCCGAAGCCATTAAAGTAGAAGAAATAGTTAGTGTTCTAGGCACCATACCCCCAATAAAGAATATACACCACGTTCATATATGGCAGCTTAATGAACAGGAAATACATTTAGAGGCCCATGTGGACTTTAATAAGAATATTAGCCTACAGGAGTTTGACAAGGTGTTAGACCAGATCGAAGAAAAGGCATACCACCATTTCGGGATCAACCATGTGAATATTCAACCCGAATACGGCAAATGCGATTCGGATCAGATCATAGTACAGGATTAGTCAAATGAAGATTGAGATCAAAACATACCGCGAACTTACCAAAGAGGACCTATATGATCTATTACAATTGCGCAGTCAGGTTTTTGTTGTAGAACAAGATTGTGTATATCAGGACATTGACGGTTTAGACTCTAAAGCAGTGCACATTTTAGGCACTGTAAATGGAAAGCTTTGTGCCTACGCCAGAATATTTAAAGCGGGTGACTATTTTGAATACCCAGGCATTGGCAGGGTGGCTGTATTAAAAAACAAAAGAAAACACGGATATGGAAAGCAGATCATGCTCGCCACAATATTGTTTATAGAGACAAAATGGAAGGAAGAAAAGATGGCGCTATCTGCACAGGTATATCTGACAAAATTCTATCGTGAATTGGAATTTTTTGAACAGGGAGAGGAGTATTTAGAGGACGGTATACCCCACATCAAAATGATCAGAAAGACCAATCAGTGAGGGAACAGCTTGTTTTTAAGTATCTCTAAAAGAGAATCTAGATCTTTATAGGAGTTTTATTACTGAGATTGATATCCTCCAGCACACTATCTGTAAACTTATAGTGCCCTTTGGTAGTAATAATTCGAAAGGCGTCCGACTTCATTCTGCTTAGCGCATCCAGAAACACCCATTTTGTTTTTAATAACTGCGGCTCATCTGTTTTCAAGCTGATCTCAAAAAAGTAACGCTTCCCATCTTTGTTGGCTACAATATCTGGAGTCATATTAGTTCCATCACGCTTTCTAAGGAAAGATTTTGGTTTATCATATCCATCCAGATCTACTCTGATCTTGTCGAAGCCCCTTGCTTCCAGGTGATTAACCGATTTAATAATAAACGCCGCGTGCTCTTTCTTTTCTGATTTTACCATTTTGTTAAGGTACAAAAAATTTCTATCCTTGCCAATTTTAGAGAGCTGATTAACAGGATGTTAAGAGTATCATAATATTAAATTCTATCTAGTTCAGTAACACTGTTTTACCTGTCCTAACAGAGGTGTCTGCTGCCAGCACCACACGCAAACTATTTACCGCATCTCGTAAATGAGAACTAAGATCTGCATCTTCCAGAATAGATTTTAAAAAATATTGCTGTTCCAGAAAACACAATCCATCGTGATCTGGTTCTTCTTCTGTTGAGATCAGCGTATCACTTTTCTTAAAACTGCCGTTTTCATCAAGAGCACTATAGTGAATTTTCAACCCCCCTGTTTTAGTATGACCTTCAACATCATCCGAAGCCCCTTTGTTTTCATCTATAATAGAAACACAACCCTCCGGACCTATAACATCTTTAACGAAGAAGGCTGTTTCACTCATCA
>CAWJQE010000009.1:0-67784 GCA_963844995.1 uncultured Flavobacteriaceae bacterium
GGCCGGAAGATCCCCTCGTAAATGGGATACACGATTTCTTCCTGCAAGATGCTGATCTAAAGAACATTCCAGTAATAGGGCCTCAAAAACATGCCGCTACACTTGAAGGAAGTAAGGATTTTGCCAAGAAATTCATGATGCGCCACGGCATTCCAACAGCAGCATATCAAAGTTTTACCGCAGAAACCCTGAAGGAAGGGCTGGCCTTCCTGAATACCCTTAAACCGCCCTATGTGTTAAAGGCAGATGGACTTGCGGCAGGGAAAGGCGTAGTAATTTTACAAGATATTGAAGAAGCAAGGGCAGAACTGTCACAGATGCTTTTGGAATCAAAATTTGGAAAGGCCAGCACAACTGTGGTGATCGAAGAATTTCTTTCAGGAATCGAATTGAGCTGTTTTGTCTTAACAGACGGGAAAAACTACAAAGTTCTGCCCACTGCCAAAGACTATAAACGGATAGGAGAGGGAGATACCGGACTAAACACCGGAGGAATGGGAGCAATTTCACCGGTTCCCTTCGCCGATGTACATTTTATGGATAAGGTTCACGAGCGGATCATAGTGCCAACAATACGCGGCTTGCAACAAGATAATATCCCATTTAAAGGATTTGTTTTTATTGGGCTCATTAAAGTAGGTCAAGACCCTTATGTCATAGAATACAATGTACGATTGGGAGATCCGGAAACGGAAGTGATCTTGCCGAGAATTAAAAACGACCTGGTAACTGTATTTGAGGCGGTGGCAAATCAAACGTTGAATACAATAGAGCTCAACTTCGATGAACGAAGCGCAGCAACCGTAATGACGGTCTCTGGGGGATATCCTGAAGCCTATAAAAAGGGATTTGAGATTCGCGGATTAGAAAATATCAAGGATTCCCTGGTTTTCCATGCAGGTACAACCATAAAGGACAACAAAATTCTAACCAATGGAGGCCGGGTAATAGCTGTTACTTCCTTTGGGAAAGACCATGTTGAAGCCCTGCAAAAGTCGTATCGCAACGTGGAAAAGATAGTATTTGAAGGAAAGTACTACCGTAAAGATCTTGGATTTGATCTATAGGTAAGAATGAGAGGTAATAGATTTGTCCTCTTCATTGTTATCGTTGAACTTTTTGAGTTGCATTAGCCAATAGACCATAGCTACAACCCCAGTGATCATAAACATCCAATTAATGATATTGGCTGTCCACCAATTTTCCATAAAGCGGAAAAAATCATAAGGCCAGAAAAGGCCATTCACGAATAAATCTTCTATGCCGTAAAAAAATGCGTTCATCTTGGTTATATTTACGAACACAAAAATATAAAATCCGGAGATGATTTCAGGCATTTTTGGCAAAACAAAACCAATAAATTACGTTTTACTCCTTGGATTTTTATTTGTCCTCTATTGGGTTGTATACTTCTATGCCAATAATAATACTAGTGAACCAGCTGTATTAGTTTGGCAATCACTGGTATTACTTATTCTTTTATTTTCCGTCATGGTCATCAATTTTGTGGTTAACCGGAATCAAATTACCACTGCAAATTCCTATGTGGCGCTTTATTTTATTCTTTTAATTCTCATCTTCTCAAGATCTGTTGCCGATAATAATGCCATCCTTTGTAGTTTTTTCTTGTTGCTGGCCTGCAGAAGGCTTTTAAGCCTTCGATCTCTAAAAAATATAAAATTAAAGATCATGGATGCCACTCTGTGGGTCCTGGTAGCCAGCCTTTTTTACGATTGGTCGATACTATTTCTGCTCCTGGTGTACATTGCCATCTATATTTATGAACCCAAAAACCTGAAGAATTGGCTGGTTCCCCTGGTCAGTATCTTCGTATTTGTGTTGTTAAGCTATGCAGTGCTTATTTTGGCGAATAAGGAAGGGTATTTACTGCAACATTATCAATTCGCACTAGACAATATTCAGGAGGTGTTTACAGATTGGAAATTAAATACAAAACTTATCATTTATGCCTTACTTATTGCAATTACAGCCTTAGCCGTATTTCTTAAATCGGGGAAGTTGGGCCTTGGAAGGATCATTAATTTAAGGGTGATCTCAATTTATTTCTCAATAAGCATTCTGGTTATCATCCTAAGTCTTATGTCCGGAGATCTTCCTGTCTTGATTTCATTTTTCCCCGGCGCCGTCTTTCTTGGGAAATATGTGGAAATGATCAAGCGAAAAAACATAAAGGAGACTGTCCTTTATAGCTCTGTTTTCTTTGCATTTTTCGTTTTTGTAGCCGACATTCTTATTAAATAAAAGATACCTTTGTACAAAACGCAGATCGTATGTTCAGCAAAAAAGCCTTCGATATTTTTGAGGAAAGCATTGCACAATATCATATTGTGAACAGGGTGGACCAGGAATTTTTAAATCCTTACCAAAAAAATGACATAACCCACCTTCTCTACAAGAAAAACTGGATAGACACCGTACAATGGCACTTTGAAGATATAATACGCGATCCACAGATAGAACCCAAAGCAGCCTTGGACCTGAAACGTAAAATAGACGCAAGTAACCAGGAAAGAACAGATCTTGTTGAATATATCGATAGTTACTTTCTTCAGAAGTACGCTGAGGTGAAGGCGCTGCCAAATGCCACGATCAATACAGAATCGCCGGCATGGGCGATTGACCGACTTTCCATTTTAGCTCTGAAGATCTATCATATGAGGGAAGAAGCAGAAAGAACAGACGCTTCTCCTGCACACAGACAATCTTGTCAACAAAAATTATCTGTGCTGTTAGAACAAAAAAAGGACCTGTCGACTGCCATAGATCAATTACTGACAGACATTAGCGAAGGTAAAAAGTACATGAAGTTGTATAAACAGATGAAAATGTACAATGATGAGGAGTTAAATCCAATTCTACGTGGTCAAAAGCAAGGATAAACATCTTTTAGTCATCAGACTATCGGCTATGGGCGATGTCGCCATGACCGTTCCGGTATTGTTGGCCCTAACCAGATCTGATCCCGATCTGCAGATCACCCTTCTAACTCGACCATTCTTTGCTCCAATTTTTAAGAGTATTCCCAATCTTAAGGTCTACACCATAGATGTAAAGGGGAAACACAAAGGTATTCTGGGTCTGTATCGCTTGTCAAAGGAATTGAAAAAAATCCCATTTACCGGCGTTGCTGACCTGCATAATGTCTTGCGAACAAAGATCTTAAAGGTATTTTTATCAGGAAAGGGATTGCCAATTATTCAAATAGACAAGGGAAGAAAGGAGAAAAAGAAGCTGACCACCTGGAAGAATAAAACTATTATGCCCCTTAAGACCACTCATGAGCGATATGCGGATGTCTTTCGCCACATGGGTTACCAGGTAGAATTAAGTCCGATTGATGTGCTTACACCTATTCAACTACCGGCAACCGTAAAAAAATATTTGGGAGATCAATCACTCAAAACAATTGGAATTGCCCCATTTGCCGCCTTTAACGGTAAGATGTATCCCTTAGAGTTAATGGAAGAAGTGCTGAAAAAATTAAATAATACCAACAGGTATAAAATATTATTATTCGGGGGTGGGGCTAAAGAAAAAGAAGTATTAGCAAAATTGGAAACTACTTATATACATTGTGATAATATGACTGCTGTGCTCAGTTTTGAGGACGAGTTATGTCTTATTTCCAATCTGGCTCTGATGGTTTCGATGGATAGCGGCAATGGGCATTTGTCGGCTATGTTTGGGGTGCCTACCCTAACAATATGGGGTATTACGCATCCTTTTGCAGGATTTGCCCCTTTTGGACAGCACCCTGAGCTATCGATCCTTGCGGATAGAGAGCAGTACCCTATGATACCAACGTCTGTCTATGGGAACAAATACCCCAAAGCTTATGAAAAAGTAATGTATAGCATTGACCCGCAAGATGTGGTTCGTACAATAGAGTCCTTAGTTTAAGCAATAGTGCTTAGGCTAATTCGCGTTGTGCAAGAGATTTTAGATATTGTCTTACTTGTTGTATGAATTGATAGCTCAAGGTTTTACTGTTGCCTTCTACCATTAGCATCCGAACTCCCATATAAGAGGAGATCAAAAATGTGGCAACTCCTTCACTATCTACATGACGGGCAACATAACCATCGGTCTTTCCTTTTTGAAGGATAGTTACAATGTTTACCTGCCATACTTTATAGATATCCCTGAGGTATTTGGAGATCAATTCGTTTCTGCCGTTAAATTCGGTCATAAAGTTACTGAGTACAAAACCATAATCTAACTCATTATGCTCAGCAGTGCTCATAGCATTCTCAAAGCAGAGTTCTATGACCTTGAATGGATCCTCTTTCCCTTCAATGGGTTCAATAAGCATACTGTAGACCTTTCTGACTATCAGATTTTGGATAATACTAATAAAAAAGTCTTCCTTAGACTGGAAATGGTAATAGAAGGCACCCTTAGAAAGTGAGAGCTCTTTTAAGATATCATCTACACTTGTGTTGTAATATCCTTTTTTGTAGAATAATTCAAGGCCTGTGACCTGCATCCGATGCATGGTAGCCATGCGTTTTAAGTTCTTGTCCATAATATTTGGGGTTATGGTTAAAAAGACCATGTGGTCTATAACAAAGAACCCCCGAACCCCATGTTTGCTGAATATTACAGGGTAAAGCCTATCAAAAAATCGATAAGTGGTAGTATTTCGGATGAATGACACATATATCACCTTTTGTAACCGACCACTTGGTCGGTTTTATTCCTCGATAAAAGGTAAAAACAGTGATTTTTAAGGTTATTAAAATGGCAAATACATTGCCAAATGCGCCTTTTTTAGGTGACAACCCCCTGGCAACTACTTCCGGCCCCGGCTGTACATCCATAGCAATGTTGGGAAATAACTATATCCCGGTCATTAAGTAAAGCCTCATTGTAATCGCTAATGTGTTGCACCTTACTTGCCACCTTGAGCCCCAGCATTTGGTTAAAATCACAATCGTACAGCCAACCATCCCAACTTACAGAGATGGTATTGGTACACATTACGTTTTCTACGGCCGAAGGATTATAGGCATCCACCAGGGAATACATATAGTCTTCGTAGTTCTCTGAAGCAATTAGATAATCCAGAAAACGTGCGATTGGCAAATTGGTAATTGCAAAAAGATTGTGAAACTCAATATCAAAATCCTCTTTTAGAGCTTGCTTAAAGTCGTGTTCCAATGCTGCCTGGTCTCCCGGCAAATAAGCCCCGGAAGGATTATAAACAAGATCGAGTTTCAAAGGACTATTGGGAATACCATAGCCAATAGCATTAAGATCCTGCAAGGCTTTAATAGATTTGTCAAAAACACCATCGCCTCGTTGTTTATCGGTTTTGCCCCTGGTATAGTGGGGCATAGATGAGACCACATGAACATTGTGTTTTTTAAAGAATTCAGGAAGATCGTGATATTTTTTATTCGATCTGATGATGGTAAGATTAGAACGAACAATAAAATCTTGAATCCCTGCCTTAGAGGCCTCTTCCACAAACCAACGAAAATCCGGATTCATTTCCGGTGCTCCCCCCGTCAGATCGAGGGTATGTGCTCCTGTATTTCTAATTACCTCAAGACAAAGCTCCATGGTATCTCTGGTCATTATCTCCTTCCTGTCCGGACCGGCATCTACATGGCAGTGCTCACAAACCTGATTACACATGTATCCTACATTGATCTGAAGGACCTCCAGTTTTTTGGGTCTGAGTGGGAATTCCCCAATTTCTGCTATTTTATCTTTAAAATACGGGAGTTCTCCTTCCTTGAAAATCCCATTACTTAAAATTTCCAATTGTCTATGAGTCTCCGCCAGTTCTACATGTCTTGCTTTAAGCGATTTTGTAGCCATTTCTCTTTCATCAATTTTATAGTAGGTCGCATTACATGCAGCCTTCCTTACATACTAAGCTTGTTGTATTTGTTCATCATTTGAACGCCGTGAACCAAAGTAGCGCCACTTTCAATGGCAGCTCCGGCATGTACGGCTTCCATCATTTCTTCTTTGGTAATGCCTCGTTGAAGCCCATCTTTGGTATAGGCGTCAATACAATATGGGCATTTCACGACATGTGCCACAGCCAGGGCAATCAACGATTTTTCTCTTGCAGATAAAGCACCTTCCTGAAATACTGCATTGTAATAATCAAAAAACTTGGTGCCTAATTCTTCGCTCCATTCGGTGATCTTCCCAAATTTTCTCAAATCGGCCGGATCGTAATAATTATTCGTCATGATCTTTTGTTTAAAAAGTGGTTCTAAAATTGTCTATGGTTTTTGATCTTCTTGTTCCATGCGTTCCTAAAAAGGAAAAGATCTCCAAACTATCCTAAATTCCAATATTTAATAAAGAATTAGTCAGAACAACAAAGGTAAAGGTGTACACTATTCTTTTTCAAAGGATAATCTGATAAAATTACGACGAAATCTAGTTTTAGGGTTGGTCGAAACTATATTTTTTCATTACAATATCTCATATCTATTTATTACAAGTGGAAAATTTCAAAACCGACCAGGCAGTTTGTTTGGACATGTATCAAAACAGAGTATATGTTATAGAATGAAGTTTAACAACCACAATTAACGGATTATCTACTTACTTTAGACCTTCATTTGGAAACGATCGCTGCTTGCCAGACCACTTGGTTTGTAAAATAGCATTCAATTGTAACTAAAGAAGGACTGTTTCACTAGTTTTGAATAGATAATTACGATGAATATAGAAGAGTTAACATCTAAATCTATTGGGTTGGTTCTTTCGGGAGGAGGCGTCCGCGGAATTGGCCATATTGGGATGCTTAAGGCCCTAAAAGAGTATGGTATTGAGGCGTCCGTGGTTTCAGGCAGCAGCGCAGGAGCTCTGGTTGGAGCAATGTATGCGGGAGATCGCAGTATTGAGGAAATGCTCGCTTTTTTTAAAGAGACCCCATTGTTCAAATACAACTTTTTAACAATTAATAAACCCGGACTCGTAGATACGGATCGATATTTCGATATTTTCAACGAATACATTCCCTTTGACACCTTTGAATCTTTACATAAACAATTATTTGTCACAGCAACCAACCTTCAGAAGGGTGTTGAAGAGGTATTTTACAAGGGCGAATTGATCGTACCGCTATTAGCATCCGCCGCCTTACCCCCTGTTTTTAGTCCGGTTGAGATCAACCATAATCTATATGCCGATGGTGGCATCATGAATAATTTCCCTTCAGAGCCATTACAGGGCAAAGCAGATTTTATCATTGGCAGCAATGTGTCTGTAATAAAGCCGGTCACAAAAAAAGAGATAAGTTCGTCCTTTCAACTGGCCTCGCGTACCACCAGTTTAATGGTATATGCCATAAATAGGAAAAAGATCCGGAGTTGCGACATTATTTTTGAACCCATGGAGCTCGAAAATATAGGGGTCTTTGAGAAGAGTGGCATAGAAAAGGCCTACAATATAGGGTATGACAACGCCCGCAAGGTCTTGGATGATCAATTGAAAAAAGTCTGAGAACAGCTTTGTAAGGGGCTAAACGTCGTCGTAGTCTATCTTAAGGATGGGTGTAAGCGGGTGTGCCTGGCAGGTAAGTATAAAACCTTCTTCAATTTCACTATCCGTAAGGATCTGATTTTTCTCCATTTCGGCCTTTCCTTCAGTAATTCTGGCGATACAAGTACTGCAAACTCCGCCCTGACAGGAGTATGGAGCATCTATATCTTCATTAAGAACAGCGTCTAGCACCAGTTTCTTTTTATCCATAACAAAGGTAAAGACCTCATCATCTAAAGTAACCTCCATACTGGTTTGCCCTTCATGCGCCGAACTATCTTCCTTCTTTTTTGTGGTAAAAAGTTCAAAATGCACCTTCTCTTTGGCAATACTATTGTTATGAAGCGTCTCTTTTACGGTATTGATCATCTCTTCTGGTCCACAGAGATAAAATTGATCAAAGGAGCGATCCTTAAACTTATTTTTAAGAATAAGATTTACCGTTGACCCCTCTATGCGACCAAACAAGGCATCTTCTTCATGAACTCTGCTATACATAAACTGAATATAAATCCTATCGGTATATTTATTGATAAGGTCTAGTATTTCCTGGTGGTACATGGTTTCCTCAGGAGATTGATTCCCATAAACCAAAACAAACGTACTTTCAGGATGACTTTCCAGAACGCTATAGGCGATGCTCAAAATAGGCGTGATACCGCTGC
Source organism: uncultured Flavobacteriaceae bacterium (assembly GCA_963844995.1). GTDB lineage: Bacteria > Bacteroidota > Bacteroidia > Flavobacteriales > Flavobacteriaceae > Muriicola. Next base: position 8,199 of record CAWJQE010000009.1, read on the forward strand.
CTGCGGCAAAGGCAGCAATATGTTGTGGTTGACTAGCTGGTTTATAAACAAAATGCCCTTTAGGAGGCATTACTTCCATGGAATCTCCGGATTTAAGGGTGTCATTAGCCCAGACAGAAAAGGCCCCACCTGCTACTTTTTTAATACCCACAGTCATTTCTGCGCCATTTGGCGAACTGGAGATGGAATAAGCCCTGCGAACTTCTTGTCCATCAATTTTTTGTTTTAGGGTAAGATGCTGGCCTGCATCGAAGGTAAAATCTTCTTTCAGATCATCAGGAACAGCAAGCGTTATAGCAACTGAACTAGGAGTTAAGGCCTTGACAGCCGATACTTTAAGGGAATAAAAGGTGCTCATTCGGCAATTTTTTTGCAAAACTAAGGAAAGGGAACCCTATAAAAAACTGAAATCAAAAAAAAACATACCTAAGCATATTATGCATAAGAATATTATGTATATATTTGAATTCGTTTCAAAATCAATGAGTAATTCTAAATTATACAAGGGGAGTTTAAATACCATCATCTTAAAACTATTGGATGAGGAGGGAAAGATGTATGGATATGAGATCACACAAAAGGTAAAGACACTAACACAAGGTGAACTAAAAATAACTGAGGGTGCCTTGTACCCTGCGCTTCATAAGTTGGAAGCGGAAGGGTTGCTAGATGTAGAAGTGGCGAGAGTAGATAATAGAATACGCAAATATTATAAATTGACGGAACAAGGCCAGAAGGAAACTGTAAATCGCCTAGCTGAATTGGAGGAGTTTATCCGTAGCATGCAAAATTTAGTGAATCCAAAGTGGAGTATACAATAAGCATGAAATTATCAAAAGACCAAATACAATACATTGAAGATTATTTAATTAGGAATAAGGTTAAATATTGGGATGTCCGAATGGAATTGCTAGATCATATAGCAACCGAAATACAACTTAAAATAAATTGCGGACAGTCATTTGATAATGCGTTGGAAGAATCCCATGAAGCTTTTGGCAATAAATTAGAATCTAAAAAACTAAGTAAAGACCAAAAAAACTGGATATTCACCGAATCAATTTATGGAGACAATTCCGGGTATAAATTTTTAATAAGAGAAAAGCATAAGAAATTGACTTCCACACTTTATGGGGAGCTATGGAAAAATCTTAAACGATTTTTTATGAATCCCGTCACCTTGGTCATTTATTTTGCTTTAATCCTGATTTTAATAAAACTAAATGTTTGGATTGAGGATGAAGAAACTTTTGCAAGACTAGTGGTTATTCCACTTTTAGTTCTCTCGATTATTCCGTATATATGGGCATATTTTAAATTTAAAAAGTCTTTTAGCTCACTTTATTTGTCGAGTTTATCACTTTTCCCTCTGTTATCTGTTAGTTTATTTAATCTATTTTTAACTGGTCCTCGGATTTTTATATTTGGTCAAGATAAACCGTATTCTTTTGGTTATATGATGTTTTTATTTTGCATTTTATTTCCATTGATCTTTGTTGGACTAAAGACATTTTATAATTGGTTTTCCGCATATCATAATATTTATAAGCGTTTGTTAACATGAACATCTCCAGGGAACAAATAAAGTTTATTGATACGTATCTTATAAACTCGGATATTCAGTTTATCGATGTACGAATGGAAATGGTAGACCATGTTGCTTCTGCTGTGGAAAAGAGGATGGAAGAACATGGCCAAACGTTTTATAATGCCTTCAAGGATTTTATGGTGATGAACAAGCGCGATCTTACCAAAGAGTATGAAGGTCTGCGGAAGAAATTACAGTTAACATCCTTTCGAATGCTCTGGCCTGCATTAAAGAAACCTTGGATGCTATTATTGTTTATTGGTTTTTTTCTAACGCTAAATAATTATGATTTAATTGTTGAATCTGAATTTCCATATACTATGTTTGTTTGGGGCCTGTTGATCGCCTCTGTTTTGATTTATTTTATAACCACATTCCCTAAGAAAAAATACCGCTTTTCGAGCTTGGAAGCTCTTGCTTGGCCGCTATCGCTATCTAGCTATGTTCTATATGTAATTTTTAATGTTGGCAATTACAAACCTATTTTTTATGACTCTGCCCCCTATGTTATTAATCTATTTGCTGCCTTTTATCTGTGCTTTAACATTGCTTTTTTAATTACGTTATTTAAAATAAGGAAGTCGTATAAACTAAAATTTGCATAGCCCTTGAAACTCACACAGGAACACATACAACTGCTCTATAAATTTACAAAGGCCCACTTTGTGGAGCACTTTGACCTTCAAACGGAGTTGGTAGACCATTTGGCTAATGGTATTGAAGAACAAATAAAATTGCATCCGAAATTGACTTTTCAAGAGGCACTTAACATAGAATTCAAAAAATTTGGAGTATTTGGTTTTCACGACGTTATTAGGGACAAGACCAAGGCCATGGAGAAAAGGTATTGGAAGATCCTATGGTCTTTTTATAAAGAGTATTTTAAACTACCTAAAGTGCTGTTGCTCATTGTAGCAACCCTGGTTGTATTTACCGCTATGATCTTCTTGCCTGAAGGTTACAAAGGCTATTTGATATCTATTCTCTTTACGGCAGTGATGGCGATTATTTTTGTTAAAACCTATAGAAACAGAAAACAACTGAAAAAGAAAAAGAAAAAATGGATGTTAGAAGACATGATTCTGAACAATAGCAATTCATTGGTATTTTTAAATCTGGGGTTGCAGGTTTGTATCTATCCGCACGGTTTGGAAGGGCTGTTACAAAATTCTTACATAGCTTTAATTTTGGCTTTTCTACTAACCTTTATGTTATTGGTTTTCTATATTATGGTATACATAATACCTCCCATGACAGAGGATTTGCTCATCAAAACCTATCCCGAGTACAAAATGGAGTAAATTCTTGTAACAAACTCTATATTTGCCCTACTAACTTTGCATATTAAATTAACCAACTTTTATGTTTAAGCATTTTTTTAACCTCCAATGGAAGTCCTTTTTCCGTGCCGCCTCCTTTAAAACAAACCTGGCCTTTAAGATCCTGATGATCTTTGGAGCCCTGTATTTTATCGCGGTATTCCTGGCAATGGGCGTTGGCTCATTTTTTATCATTAAAAAGGCTGGACTGGGCGATCCCCTGAGGGTAGTGAACCGATTTATGATCTATTACCTGGTGATGGACCTATACATTCGCTATATGTTTCAGAAGATGCCCATTATGAACATAAAACCCTTGTTATACATGCCCTTTAAAAAAAGCGCAGTTGTCAAATATTCCCTGGGTAAAACTGTCTTTTCATTTTTTAACTGGATGCACGCCTTTTTCTTTGTTCCCTTCTCCATAGTCTTAATTACCCAAGGCTATAATGCCCTTGATGTAGTTGTGTGGCATTTAGCCCTAATGGCCCTTTTCTATGCCAATAACTTTCTGAACATCATGATGAATAACCAGGATAAGATATTCTATCCTATGGTTGCCATCCTGGCTATCCTAGGGTTATGTCAGTATAACGGCTGGTTTGATATCACAATCTATACCGCACCTATTTTTGATGCTTTTTTTGATACTCCCTGGGCGTTTCTGATTCCAATCCTATTGTTAACATGGTTGGTTTATTCCTCATTCAATTATTTTAAGAAACATATGTATCTCGATGGAGGCCTTGCTACAAAACATACAGAGGCTAAATCTGAAGACTATACCTGGCTCAACCGATTTGGAAACCTGGGTACCTTTTTAAAGAACGATATCAAACTCATTAGACGAAATAAACGATCCAAGACCACCGTGATCTTGAGTGTTTTGTTCATTTTTTACGGAATGCTCTTTGGTTCTGGCGCGGTAGAGGTATACGAAGGTCCTATTTGGTCAATTTTTGCGGGCATCTTTGTCTCAGGGGGCTTTTTATTTAGTTTTGGTCAGTTTGTTCCAAGTTGGGACAGTTCCTATTACCCCTTGATGATGAGCCAGAATATACAGTATAGGGAGTACCTCTCCTCAAAATGGTATTTAATTGTTATCGCAACAGTAATCAGTACCGTTATATCTGCCTTTTACCTGTATTTTGGATGGGAATTTTACCTTGCCATAGTGGTGGGTGCCATTTATAATATTGGGGTGAATTCATATTTAGTTTTATGGGGAGGAGCTTATATCAAAACTCCCATAGATCTTACCTCCAACAAAAAAGCCTTTGGTGACAAACAGGCCTTTAATGTAAAAACGTTACTACTTACGATTCCAAAATTAGTACTGCCATTGATAATATTTGCTGCCGGCTATTATTTAATAAATCCGATTTCAGGATATATTGCTGTTGCTCTCTCAGGAGTACTTGGTTTTGTCTTTAAGAATCAGGTCTTTAAAATGATAGAAAAGATCTACAAAAAAGAGAAATACAAGACCCTTTTGGCATATAAACAAACAGATTAATTACATTTTTTAAAATATGATCACAGTTCACGACATCACAAAAACCTACGGCACTCAAACCGTTTTGAATATACCATCTCTGGAGATCCCAAAAGGACAAAGCTTTGGTTTGGTAGGAAACAATGGGGCAGGGAAGACCACATTTTTTAGTCTTTTACTAGATCTTATTCAGCCTACTACAGGAAAGATCATAAACAACGAAGTACAGGTAGATATCAGTGAGGCATGGAAACCCTTTACCTCGGCTTTTATAGATGAGACGTTCCTTATAGGATACCTCACCCCTGAAGAATACTTCTATTTTATTGGGGAATTACGCGGACAGAATAAGGCCGATGTTGATTCATTGATCGGGACCTTTGAGAATTTCTTCCATGGTGAGATCCTGGGGCAAAAGAAATACCTCCGGGATCTTTCTAAAGGAAATCAGAAAAAAGTAGGTATCGTTGCCTCATTTATTGGCAACCCGGAAGTAATTATTCTCGATGAACCTTTTGCAAACCTCGATCCTACTACCCAGATCCGACTAAAGCAGATCATTAAGGACCTTACAGAAAACAATGACGTTACCGTGTTGGTTTCTAGTCATGACCTTATCCATGTCACTGAAGTATGCGAACGCATTGTTGTACTGAATAAAGGAGAGATCGTAAAAGATATCCAAACCTCTACCCAAACTTTAAAAGAACTTGAAACCTTTTTTGGAGGATAAGAAATCAAGCCTGAAGTGGTTTGTATTTTATTGAAATTGATGTATTCCAAAAGAAGGATGTATTTTATCGAGTAGCAGTATACTAAACGGGTGGTTTTAGAGTTTACATATCGTACGAATACCGCTAATTTTGAAGCTTCAAAACAAATTTTATTTCACTTGGCTTTGTGGAGCCCTCCTCCTAAGTGCCTGCTCTACTAAAAAGGATGCCTTTGTCAATCGCAACTGGCACGCCTTAAACACAAAGTACAATGTACTCTACAATGGCAATCTGGCTTTTGAGGAAGGTAGGGAGCAATTAAATGATTCTTACCGGGATAATTATTGGGAACTTTTACCTGTAGAACGCCTCCAAGTTACCGATGAGATTAAATTAGATTCTGAAGACAATAATCCCAACTTCTTAAGGGCAGAAGACAAAGCAACCAAGGCCATTCAAAAGCACAGCATGGAAATAAGGGATGAGGAACGCAATCCTCAGACCGATGAAGCCTTCTTACTCTTGGGAAAAGCCCGGTATTTTGATGAACGGTATGTCCCGGCCATTGAAGCCTTCAATTACATTCTTCAGAAATATGCAGAAAGTGACAAATTGAATGAAGCAACCATATGGAGGGAAAAGACCAATATTCGATTAGAAAATGAGGAACTGGCTTTGCGTAACCTGAGACGACTTTTAAAATATGAAAGATTAAAAGATCAGGAATATGCCGATGCCCGGGCTATGATGGCACAAGCTTACATCAACCTTAAAGCCCCCGATACTGCTATTCAGCAGTTAAAGATAGCTTCTGCATACACTAAAAAGAATGCGGAAAAAGGGCGTTATTATTTTATTATTGGGCAATTGTACAATCAACTTGGTTTTAAAGACAGTGCCAACTTGGCTTTTGACAAGATCATTGACCTGCAGCGTACAACTCCAAGAGTATATTGGGTAAATGCGCATTTACAAATAATTCAAAATACTGAGATCTCTGATGAAAATAAGGCAGATCTGCTGGAATACCTCACCTGGCTCGAACTAAACAGGGAGAATCGCCCTTTCCTGGATAAGATCTTTAGGCAAATTGCCGTATATCACAATACCCTGGAACAGGATAGTCTTTCTTTAGCCTACTATAACAGATCTCTCAGGGCGGCCAATCAATCCCCTCAGTTATTTGCGCTTAACTACGAGGATCTGGCAGAACATTATTTTGATGATAACGAATACAAAACTGCCGGTGCCTACTATGACAGCGTCTTACCTAACCTGCCGGAGAATACCAAGAAATACCGTACCATAAAAAAGAAACTGGATAATCTGGAAGATGTGATTACCTATGAAAGCACAGTGCAGTATGCAGACAGTGTGATCACGGTATATAAAATGCCATTAGAAGGACGAAAAGTCTATTTCCAGGCCTATATTGATCAACTTAAGGCAAAGGCCGACGAACTGGCCGCAAAAGAAGAGTCGCGCCTCAATGCCGGCTTTGCAGCCTTTGGGGAATCTAAAGGAGGGAAGGAGAATAAGGGCAAGTTCTATTTCTATAACATTACAAGTCTTGGGTATGGGAAGTCCAGCTTCAAGAACAAATGGGGCAACAGAACATTAGAAGATGACTGGCGTTGGAGCACTAAGAATACTTCTCAGGGCCTCGACTTAACCGCAATAGGAACAGACGCTCAGAATGACGAACAGTTGGAGGTCCCTGAAGAACTTAAGTATTCACTCGATTATTACCTGGACAGGGTCCCTACGGATGTGGCAGTTATCGATAGCCTGGATAGAGAACGAAATTTTGCTAATTATCAACTTGGTCTTATTTATAAAGAAAAGTTCAAGGAAAATATGCTGGCAGCAGCAAAATTGGAGAGGGTCTTGGAATCATCTCCTGAAGAGCGGTTAGTACTCCCATCTAAATACAATCTGTTCAAGATCTACGAAGAAGTAGGTAGCCCTTTGGCCCTGGACATGAAAGAAAATATCATTAGCAATCACCCCAGCTCTCGTTATGCCGAGATCCTTCTCAACCCTCAGGCAGTGCTTGAGGCCTCAGAAGATAGTCCGGAGGCTCGCTATGCCCGTTTATACCAGCTTTTTGAAGCTCAGGAATTCCTTAGGGTGATAACAGGCTCTGAAGAAAGCATCAATATGTTTCCGGGAGATCCTGTTGTGCCTAAATTTGAAATGTTGAAAGCAACCGCAATTGGAAGACTACAGGGATATAAAGAATTTAAAGAGGCCCTTAATTATGTGGCCTTAAACTATCCAAATCAGCCAGAAGGGAAAAAAGCCCAGGAAATGGTGGCAGAACAACTTCCAAAACTAGAGCCTAACAGCTTTACAACAGAAAATGATATGGCATCCGGGGGAAATTGGAAAGTGGTTTTTCCTTTTAAAAGAAGCAATGACGCCGCGGCAATGCGACTTAAAAAGCGATTGGAGGCTTCTATCAAGGATCTGAATTATAGTAATAAGGTGTCTAAGGACATCTACAATTTAGAGGATGAGTTTGTTGTTGTCCATGGATTTAAGTCGAGAGATTTTGCTTTAGGGTACGTTGAACTGCTAAAAAACAACAAAGATTACAGGATCGCTAATGAGAATTTTGTAATTTTATCTAACAACTATAAAACAGTACAGATCCACAAGAATATAAAGGACTACAGACGACAGAATTTAACCCCAAAACCCTAAATCCATGTTTTCAGATAACAAAAAACCCAGAGCTATGACCGAAATTGGAGGACAACCTAACAGAATTGAAAAAAATACTAAGATCAAAGGAGATATTGTCTCTGAAGCAGATTTTAGAATTGACGGAAAACTTAATGGCAACTTAAAAACCTCAGGCAAGGTAGTCATTGGTAAAGATGGCTATATCCACGGGAAAGTAGAATGTCTAAATGCCGATATTGAAGGAAATTTCAATGGAGAATTATTGGTATCCGAGCTTTTAACGCTGAAGTCATCAGCAATAATCGAAGGCACGGTCTCTGTTGCCAAATTAGCGGTAGAACCCGGAGCCACCTTTAACGCCTCATGTAATATGAAAGGCAAAGGTTCCTTAAGTACTTCTTCTGGAAGTAATGCAGGAACGGCTTCTTCTTCTTCAACCTCATCCTATAAATCTTCTGTGGTAGGCAATAAAAATGAACCAGCAAAAGCCTCCTAAAGGAAGAAATCCGCTAAAGAACATCGCCATTTTATCTGGTATTGGAATTGAAATGGGTTTTATTATTTTTTTGTCGGCCAAGGGAGGGATCTGGTTAGATGAGCATTATCAAACTGAGAAACGCATTTTCACGGCCATTGCTACTATGATAGGGGTGGCTATTGCAATTTATGTGGTGTTACTTCAGCTTAAAAGAGTAAAGTATTAATGACACTACCCAGACTGGTATCCTCTTATGTATTATTCCTTATAGGATCTCTGGGAATTCTATTATTGATCCATTTACAGGCGCAATCTTATCTGAATATCCCCAAATGGTCAGATATGCTTCTTTTATCCTATCTCTTGAATTTCATCCTCGCATTAGTCATTTTTCTTAGCCTGTTCGCCTTGCGAATAAAACTCAAGAACCAAATTGGGTTTCTATATATGGGCGGGAGTATGCTGAAATTCCTGATCTTCTTTCTCGTTTTTTATCCGGGATACAAGGCAGACGGAATTGTCTCTAAATCCGAATTTGCCGCTTTTTTTATTCCGTACCTTCTGTGTTTGATTTTGGAGACGGTTTATACGGCCAAAATGCTCAATACTTTAAAATAAATTTAAAGACCTCTTTAGACCTCTCAAAGGCCTTTAAAATAAACTTCTAATTGCTTTTTTCTTTTTATAAGAATGCCTTACATTTGCACCGATTTTTAGAGACCCGCATTTTAAAAGAATATGAGAAGCCTTTTTACCATTAAAGTTCTATTGATTTGTTCGATATTCCTTGGATACAGCCTATCGGCCACTGCCAAAGAAGAAACCTCAGAGGGGACTAAAAAGGACTTGAAAACCGAGATCAAAGAGTATATAGATCATCACCTTCAGGATTCACACGATTTTTCGATTTTCTCATACACCGAAGACAGCGGAAAACACGTATACATCGGACTTCCTTTACCCATCATACTTTGGGATAATGGGCTCCATGTTTTTTCCTCCTCCCAATTTCATCATGGCGAAACACTAGCCCAGGCCGGAGGCAACTATTATGCCTTAGAACACGGGAAGATCTATAAAACAGATGCTGAAGGAAGTATGACCTATGATGAAGATGGTCATGCTACCAATGTAAAGCCGATCGATTTTTCCGTTACTAAGAATGTAGTGATGATGATCATAACCGGACTTTTAATGCTATGGTTATTTTCCAGTTTAGCACGGTCCTATGGCAGGAATAATGGTGTTCCCACCGGAGCCGGAAGATTCTTCGAACCTATTGTACTTTATATAAGAGACGATATTGCAAAGCCAACCATTGGAGAAAAGCGATATAGAAAATATATGCCATTTCTCCTGACTATTTTCTTTTTCATTTGGTTCCTGAACATGTTTGGACTTACTCCGTTAGGGATCAATGTTACAGGAAATATTGCGATCACTTTTGGCCTTGCCTTACTGACGTTCCTAATCACAAATTTTACCGGAACAAAGGACTATTGGAAGCATTTGGTAGATCCCCTGGGAGATGCCATGCCCTGGTACGGAAAATTACCTATTTATATCATCCTGGTCCCCATAGAATTATTGGGACTTATCATTAAGCCTTTTGCGCTTTTGATTCGTTTGTATGCGAACATGCAGGCCGGACATATTGTATTGATGAGTCTTATTGGATTGATGTTCATCTTTAAAAGTTGGATAGGCAGTCCCTTGTCATTTTTCCTGGCGTTTGCCATCACATTAATAGAAATTTTAGTAGCCCTTTTACAGGCGTATATCTTCACGATGTTATCTTCTCTTTATTTTGGCTTTGCCTCTGAAGAACATGATCATCATGAGGAAGAGCCAGAATTGGCTCATTTGTAATAGTCTTTTCTCCAAAAGGGAAGAGGTTAAATGTTGAATTTTAATTTTAAACTAGATAGAGTATGGAAATTCCAGTAATGGTAGGTGCAGGTTTGGTAGTAATTGGTGTTGGTATTGGTATTGGTAGAATCGGTGGTTCTGCTATGGATGCTATTGCCCGTCAGCCAGAGGCCTACGGAAAGATTCAAACAGCAATGCTAATTGTAGCGGCGCTTATTGAAGGTATTGGTTTTGCGGCCCTGTTTGCCGTATAAATCTGACAACTAAGGGAAACGGCCATAACGGTTGGTTATGGCCCTCCTTTGTTTAAAATTAAATACATAAAGGTTTTATTTATGGATAAATTATTAAATGATTTTTCGTTCGGGTTATTTGTTTGGCAAACCCTGTTATTTGTTCTGTTACTCCTTTTACTTTACAAATACGCATGGAAACCTATCCTTAATGCCGTAGATGATCGTGAAGAAGGGATCAAGAATGCCCTGTCAGCTGCAGAAGATGCCAAAAAGGAAATGCAGAATGTTACTGCAGATAGTGAGAAGCTTTTAAAGGAGGCCCGTGGAGAACGCGAAGCCCTGTTGAAAGAGGCTCGGGAATTACGTGAAAAAATGATGGCCGATGCAAAAGAACAGGCAAAGGTAGAAGGAGACAAGATGATCGCTCAGGCGAAAGCAACTATAGACAGCGAAAAGAAAGCGGCGGTTGCTGAGATCAAGAATCAAGTGGCCGATCTTTCTGTTCAGATAGCTGAAAAAGTATTGAAAGAACAATTAACCAATAAGGATAAGCAATTAAAATTGGTTGATGATATGTTAGGAGACCTAAAACTGAACTAACGCCCTATGAACGAATCCAGAGCAGCAGCACGCTATGCAAAAGCGACCTTAGATTTTGCGGTTGAGCAAAAAAAGACAGACGTCTTGGAGGAGGATATGCGTTCCATAGTTGCAACTATGAGTGCGAGTAAAGAGTTGCGAGAAATGCTGGGTAGTCCTGTATTAAAAGGAACGCTTAAGAAAAAGGCTTTAATGGCAATCTTTAAAGGGAGCCATGCAATCACAGAAGGCCTAATTGATCTTTTAATTCAAAACAGAAGGATCTCTTTATTGAATGAAGTGGCCTTAAAGTATATTATCCTAAATGAAGGTCTTAAGGGTGAAGGTGTTGCCTTTGTTACTACAGCGGTCCCATTAACGGGAGAAATGGAGAAGAAAGTGTTAAGCAAGGTAGCTTCAATTACCGGAAATAAGATCACCTTAAAAAATGAAATAGATAAAAGTATTGTTGGTGGGTTTATACTAAGGGTAGGTGACCTGCAATACGACGCGAGCATCGCAAATAAATTGGATAAAATCAAAAGAGAATTTACTAAAAGCATATAAATCTTAATTACGAAGTTAAAAAGGTGTAGTCCTTTGCGCTTCGACATATATATAATCATATGGCAGGAGTTAAAGCCGCTGAAGTATCGGCAATTTTAAAGAAACAGTTATCGGGCTTTGAAGCCAAAGCAACCTTGGATGAAATAGGCACGGTTTTGCAGGTTGGTGATGGTATTGCCCGTGTTTATGGTCTTTCTAATGTACAATACGGCGAATTGGTTGAGTTCGATGGAGGCCTTGAGGGTATTGTTCTAAATTTGGAAGAAGATAATGTAGGGGTAGTACTTCTTGGCCCTTCAAGAGGTATCAAAGAAGGTACTACAGTAAAAAGAACACAGCGAATTGCTTCTATCAATGTAGGTGAAGGAATAGTTGGTCGTGTGGTTGATACCTTAGGAACCCCTATTGATGGTAAAGGACCTATTGTCGGCAAAACATATGAAATGCCATTGGAAAGAAAAGCACCTGGTGTGATCTTTCGTCAGCCTGTAAATGAACCACTTCAAACAGGAATCAAGGCTATCGATGCTATGATCCCAGTTGGTAGAGGACAACGGGAACTGGTAATTGGTGACCGTCAGACGGGGAAAACCACCGTATGTATTGATACGATTATAAACCAGAAGGAATTTTACGATGCAGGGGAACCTGTATATTGTATCTATGTGGCCATTGGTCAAAAAGCTTCTACGGTTGCAAACATTGCAAAAACACTGGAAGACAAAGGCGCTTTGGCCTATACAACCATAGTTGCGGCCAACGCTTCAGATCCGGCTCCAATGCAGGTATATGCACCTTTCGCAGGAGCTGCTGTTGGTGAATATTTTAGAGATTCAGGTCGGCCGGCTTTGATCATTTATGATGATTTATCAAAACAAGCAGTTGCCTACAGAGAGGTATCTTTATTACTTAGACGTCCACCGGGAAGGGAAGCTTATCCGGGAGATGTATTTTATCTTCACTCCAGGCTCTTAGAGCGTGCTGCAAAAGTGATCGATGACGATACCATAGCAAAGAACATGAACGACCTTCCGGATGTCTTAAAACCTATGGTAAAAGGGGGAGGTTCATTAACTGCCTTGCCAATTATTGAAACACAGGCAGGAGATGTTTCTGCTTATATCCCAACAAACGTGATCTCCATTACAGATGGTCAGATCTTCCTGGAGCAGGATTTATTCAACCAGGGCGTAAGACCGGCGATCAACGTAGGGATATCTGTTTCCAGGGTAGGAGGAAATGCTCAGATCAAATCAATGAAGAAAGTAGCAGGGACGTTGAAGTTAGACCAGGCTCAGTTCCGCGAATTGGAAGCTTTTGCCAAGTTCGGTTCAGATCTTGATGCTGCCACCCTTAACGTAATTGAAAAAGGACGTAGGAACGTTGAGATATTGAAGCAGGCGCAAAACGATCCGTTTACTGTGGAAGATCAGGTGGCTATCATTTATGCCGGTTCTAAGAACCTATTGCGTAATGTACCCGTTGATAAAATAAAGGAGTTTGAAAGAGACTACCTTGAGTTTTTGAATGCAAAACACCGGAATGTTTTAGACACCCTTAAAGCAGGAAAACTAACCGATGAGGTGACTGATACTCTTACTTCAGTATGCCAGGAGATGGTTAAGAAATATAAAAGCTAGATTACAGCAGATAGAACATGGCAAATCTTAAAGAAATAAGGAATAGAATAGCGTCGGTTTCATCAACCATGCAGATCACCAGTGCCATGAAGATGGTATCTGCTGCAAAATTGAAAAAAGCGCAGGATGCTATTACAGCCATGCGCCCTTATGCCAATAAGCTTACGGAACTTTTGCAAAATCTTAGCGGAAGTCTGGATGTGGATGCAGGAAGCACATATGCAGATGAGCGCCCGGTTAAAAAAGTGTTGGTTGTAACTATTACCTCTAATCGTGGCCTATGTGGCGCTTTTAATTCCAATGTGATTAAACAATGTATTTCTTTACAAGCCGATACTTACAAGGATAAGGAAGTGCATTTTATGGCTATTGGGAAGAAAGGAAATGACTTACTGAAAAAAAAGAATACGGTAATTGCCAATCACAGTAAGGTGTATGACGATCTTTCCTTTGACAATGTGGCCAACATTGCTGAAGAAATGATGAGTTACTTTGCAGATGGGTCCTATGATCATATTGTACTAGTGTATAATAAATTTAAAAATGCCGCTACGCAGATCTTGATGACCGAACAATTTCTGCCCATCGTAGCGACCCAATCGGAATCTTCGACGACCATGGATTATATTTATGAGCCCGAAAAGGAGAAGATCGTTAAGGAATTGATCCCAAAATCTTTAAAGACCCAGTTATATAAGGCAATACGCGATTCTTTCGCCAGTGAACATGGCGCTCGAATGACAGCCATGCACAAGGCAACAGACAACGCTTCTGAACTAAAAGATCAATTAAAACTAACGTATAATAAAGCACGTCAGGCGGCTATTACCAACGAAATCCTGGAGATTGTTGGTGGGGCAGAAGCCTTAAATAATTAAGTGTTTTATTGAAACAGGCATAAAGAAAACCCTGACCATGGTCAGGGTTTTTTTATTTAATGTTGTCGAATGTCTATTTTTGGCATTACTATTGGATGTTATATAGAAAAGAGATCTGAAACATGAGAAAAATATTTGTGTTACCCATCGTACTATTATTTGGTCTGTTTGGCTGTACTTCCCAAAAGAAATTGGTCCAGGAGGCTCCTTTTACGATAAAAAATCCAAGTAGTCAGGACTTTGCAGCCGGCAGAGAGGAAGGAGGCTCAGGATTTACGCTAAGCCTGCCAATTGAGGACAATGTGGGAGATGTTACGTTCGAAGAGATCTATTTTAGAGGCCATATCATGAAACCTTCACTGGTACAAAATGAAAATGGTTCCGTACTGGAATGTGTCCACAGAAATGAGAATCCGAACGTAAAACCAGATATGGTAATGCACGCAGATCCTAAAGAGGAAATTGGCAACCAACCGCCGTCATTATTGAAAACTGATCAGAAAGAATTTCCTTTTGAACTGGATAAGGACGAAGTAGTGATCAGTTACCGAGAAAAAGGGAAGAAAAGGATGCTGTATTTTAAAATGAAGGGAGTAAAAGAAAAACTTCCTTTGGTGTATCCCTCACGTCCAAAAAACTAACTTTGTTAGCAGGCTTTAAATACCTAATTTTAAGCCTTACCTAACATCGCACGGTTGAGTCTGTTTCAAAAATTATTTAAGCAAACATTTATTTATGGGCTGGCCACAGTTCTGCCCAGAATGTTGTCTTTTATTTTAGTGCCACTTTATACCAAAGTGATGCCTACCGGTTCTTACGGAGAAGTTACCCTAATATTTGCATGGTTTGCGATCTTCAACGTGATCCTGGCCTACGGTATGGAAACCGCTTTCTTTAGATATTATAATAGTGAAGCCAATAGAACCAAGGTTGTATCCACCTCCCTTATTTCACTGGGTGCCACCACTTTCTTCTTTACCCTGGTTGCCTTACTTTTTCAAAATAAAGTAGCACTACTGCTGAACATAGAACAGCAGTATATTCAGTATGTCATCTATATTTTAGCCCTGGACGCTTTGGCTATTATTCCTTTTGCATGGTTGCGAGCCAGACAGAAACCCAAGCGATATGCCGTCATAAAGATTGTGAATGTAGCGGTGAATTTAGGATTAAATATTTTCTTTTTATTGCTCCTTCCAAAGATGGTCCAGGAAAATCCAGATAGCATCTTCCAAACGATCTATATAACGGATTTCCAAATTTCCTATATTTTTATTTCCAACTTAATAGCCAGTGGACTCACCCTCCTTTTAATGGGAAAATGCTATATCCTACCTTCCTATTCCTTCGATAAAGCTTTATGGTCACAAATGGTCAGATATGGTCTTCCTGTGATGATCGCTGGCATTGCCTTTACCATTAATGAAGTGTTCGATCGTATCATGCTATCAGAACTCTTGCCTGCTGCCATTGCGAAGAGCGAGATCGGGAAGTACTCTGCTTGTTACAAAATAGCCTTGTTTATGACGCTGTTTGCCACTGCTTTCCGCCTGGGAATAGAACCTTTTTTCTTTAGTCATTCAAAATCTGAAAATCCTCAGAAGGCCTATGCTCAGATCACCAATTATTTTGTGGTTTTAGGCAGCGTAATTTTACTGGCCGTAGTCGTTTTTGCAGATCTTTTAAAAAAATTGATTGTTTTAAATTCGGATTATTGGGAGGCCATGCCCGTTGTGCCAATAATCATCCTGGCCAGTTTTTGCCTCGGGATCTATCACAATCTATCTGTATGGTATAAAGTAACAGACAGAACCAGATTTGGGGCCTATATTTCAATTGTGGGAGCTTTGATCACCATTGGTATCAACTACTTCTTTATACCCACTATTGGTTACTATGCCTCAGCCTATGCTACTCTGGCAGCCTATGCCAGTATGATGTTTTTGTCTTATTATTTTGGAAGGAAGTATTATCCCATACCGTATAATCTTCGGAAAATTGGTTTTTATATGGGAATTTCAATAGTCTTCTCAGCCTTATCTTTTTATGTTTTTAAAGGAAACATCTTTATTGGGTCATTTCTTCTTTTAGTATTTTTACTGTTGGTTTATAAAATGGAATTTGCCCTTCTAAAACGAATATTTGTAAAGAATGAAGATTAAGATCATCAACATATCGAATCATGCATTACCCCACTATGAGACCAATGCCTCTGCAGGAATGGATCTACGGGCTCATCTAGCTACCCCGGTGACACTCAAACCGCTTGAGCGAATGATCATTAAAACGGGCTTGTTTCTGGAATTGCCGGTAGGCTATGAGGCCCAGATACGTCCAAGAAGTGGCCTGGCAGCCAAAAAAGGCATAACCGTCCTTAATGCACCCGGGACCATAGATGCTGATTACCGCGGTGAAATTGGCGTGATTCTTGTTAATCTATCGAAAGATCCCTTTGTTGTAAATGATGGTGAAAGAATTGCCCAAATGGTGATCGCGAGCCATGAACGGGCAGAATGGCATGAGGTAAAAGAATTATCCCAAACAACCAGAGGTGAGGGAGGCTTTGGTAGTACCGGCACCCGCTAGCCTTTTGTTGTAAGCTTATCTAAACATTACTGTTATTAGTTTTTTATGAGATCGTTGCACTACTTAGCGATTATTTTTTTGGTGACCATACTGGTGCCGGGAAGTTTGTTTGCCCAGGAAGAAGAGGAAAGTGCGGCCATTTCATTAGAAGATAATACAGATGTCTTTCAGGAATTGTTCTTTGAGGCGTTGAAGCAAAAAGGGATAGAGAATTATGGCAAGGCCATTAATGCGCTTTTAAAATGCAAACAATTAGTAGCTAATAATGATGTTATAGATCATGAATTAGCCAAGACATACCAATTAAACAATCAATTGGTCTTGGCAGAGGAGTATGCCCGTGAGGCAATTATAAGTAAACCCGCCAATCTTTGGTACTTAAACACTCTGGTAGAGATCAGGGAACTTCAGGGAACCGATCTAAAAGGAATTAAAGAACTGATCCCCTATGACAATGTGCAATTAAAAGAAAATCTGGCACGGATCTACTTTGAAAAGAAAAGATATGACATCGCCAGAGAAGTTCTAAAAGATCTGCGCTCCAGTAAATTTACCCGGGAACTTACCAGTAAGATCCAGGATTCAATAAAGCAGGAGAATACGGTTAGTGAAGAAATACCGGATATTGAAAATATTAAAGAGGTAAACCCCGTTAAGGGATTAACTCAAGAGCTCAACTTACTCTTTGCAAAAGAAAATATTGATCTCTTGAATCAGAAAGCGGAAGAGGCCATTGAAACATATCCAACCCAACCTTTTTTTTATTATGCCAAAGGAGCAGCTTTAAATGGTATGGCAGAATATAAGGAGGCTGTAGAATTTTTAATGATGGGCTTAGATTTTGTTTTTGACAATGATGAATTATTAAATAAATTCTATGGTGAATTGGCCAAGGCTCATACCGCCCTTGGAGAGACAACAAAGGCAAATATGTATCTTAATAAAATAAAAAATGGCTCATAGAATGACGGTGAAGAAGAGTTCATTAGGTAAGGGATGGGTGTTTATTGGACTCCTGCTATTCCTGTTTAGTTCCTGCAAATCTGCCAAGATCATATCAGACAGAACCTTAGATGCCAACATTTCGGCTAAAACTATCATTAAAAATCATTACAGAAACTCGGTCAATTTTAAAACACTAACGAGCAAACTCAGGATAGAGTATTCAGATGGTGCCTCTAGCCAAAGTTTGGGGGTGAGCCTGAGAATGGAAAAAGATAAGGCCATTTGGTTAAGTGCCCCATTAGGAATTGTAAAGGCCTTGATCACCCCGGACAGGGTTTCCTTTTATAATAAATTGGAGAATAATTACTTCGATGGTAGTTTTGAATACCTGAGTCAATTATTGGGAACCGACCTCGATTTTAACAAGGTGCAAAATCTTCTGCTGGGGGAAGCCCTGTTTGATCTGAGGGACGAACGCTATGATGTTTCACTCAACACCACCTCATACGAATTAAAGCCACGCACTTCTTACGAACTTTTTAAAACACTTTTTCAAATAGATCCGGGAAATTTTAAGTTGGCTTCACAGCAAATTTCACAACCTTTGAAAAAACGACTGCTGGAGATCCGTTACAAGGATTATCAGCAAAAAAATAACAAGCTGATGCCAAATAACGTAGGGATAGTAGCTATTGATAATGATCAGCGAAATGTAATTGATATTGAATTTAGAAATGTTGAGTTTAATGCAAAAATTAGTTTTCCCTTTAAGATTCCAAATGGATATGAAAAGATTGTGTTGAATTAATATGAGAACATTCTTTGCATATCGGATTTTACTCCTGGGTATTTTTATAACCCTTGCAAGCGGTTCATTGCAGGCACAAACCAATGAACAAAAAGCACTTGAAGCAAAAAGGGAACAACTCCAAAAAGAAATATCGGAAATGAATCGCTTGTTGTTCGCAGAACGGAAACAAAAAGGCACCGTTTTGGATCAAATGGAACTATTAGATCAGAAAATAAATGTAAGACAGCAGTTGATCCGGGTAACCAATCAACAATCCAATTTACTAAGCAGGCAGATCAATGCCAATATTCGAAATATCGCGAAACTCAGGGAAGATCTGGAGATTTTAAAGGAAGAATACGCTAATATGATTCGTAAGTCGTACCAAAACAGATCTCAACAAAGCAGATTGATGTTCCTTATGTCTTCCCAAAATTTTTATCAGGCTTTTAAAAGGTTGCAGTATTTAAAACAGTATACCCAATACAGAAAGCAACAGGGTGTTCAAATTGCATCCAAAACGGAAGATCTTATTACACTGAACAATAATCTTACCACCCAACGTAAAGAGAAGGAATCCCTTATAACAGAGAACAAAGCAGCCAGGAAAGAATTATTTGAAGAGATCACTGACCAGAAAGGCCTTTTGAGTACGATCAGAAAAAATGAAAGCAATTATGCCATCGCCATTAATAAAAAGAAGGCCGAAGCAAAGAAAATAGATGAACAAATAGAACGCCTCATCAGAAGCGCAATTGCGGCATCTAATAAGAAAGCTGGCAATTCGGGGAACAGCAGTACATTTATCCTAACACCGGAAGCAGCGCTTGTTGCAACTAATTTTTCAGCTAATAAAGGCCGACTCATATGGCCGGTAGAAAAGGGGATAAAAAGACAAGGATTTGGTATTTACAGCGATGCCGTGTATCCCGGAATTAAGCATCAGAATAATGGAGTGATCATTGCAACTGATAAAGGGGCCAGAGCAAGAGCTGTTTTTGAAGGGGAAGTGATCGCTATCCTGGCAGTGCCCGGAGGAGGTAAAGGAGTGCAGGTAAAGCATGGGAATTACATCAGCACCTATTACAACCTGGCAAATCTCTATGTAAAAAAAGGAGACAAAGTGTTGGCTAAAGAGGAGCTCGGGGAGATCTATACCAACAGATTAAATGGACTAACACAATTGAAATTCTATCTTTACAGGGATGCCACACGATTAAATCCGGAGGATTGGATCTACCAACTATAAAATCTAAACTACATGGACGCTATTACAGATATTAAAGGAAGTTTTACCCTGCATAACGGGGTAAAAATGCCCTATTTTGGATTGGGAGTTTACTTATCCGAAGACGGAAGTGAAGTGATTAACGCCGTAAAATGGGCCATCCAAGCCGGATATAGGCATATTGATACGGCAGCTATTTATGACAATGAAGAGGGCGTAGGTGAAGGGATCAAAGCCAGCGGTGTTCCAAGAGAAGACATATTCCTGGTAAGTAAGGTTTGGAATACAGAACAAGGCTATGACAGTACTATAAAGGCCTTTGAGACAAGCTTGCAAAAATTGAATACTGAGTATCTGGATCTTTATTTGATCCATTGGCCCGTAAAAGGCAAGTTTAAGGAGACATGGAAGGCATTAGAGGAATTATATCGACAAAAACGTATCAGGGCAATAGGGGTAAGTAATTTTCTTCAGCATCATTTGGAAGATCTCCTTCCAGAGGCATCTATTGTGCCTATGGTAAATCAAATGGAGTTCCATCCGTATTTGGTGCAGCAAGATCTGCTCGACTTTTGCCGAACGAAGAATATTCAATACGAAGCATGGTCACCGCTCATGCAGGGGAAGATCTTTGAATTGGATGTTTTTAAAAAAATGGCAGGTAAATACAAAAAGACCATTGCGCAACTTGTGCTGCGGTGGGACCTTCAGAAAGGAGTAATAACTATTCCAAAATCTTCTAAAAAACAGCGCATCATTGATAATGCTGCTGTATTTGATTTTTCAATTTCTAAGGAAGATATGGCTGTTTTGGACAAGCTGGATAAAGGGAAACGTTTTGGCCCTGATCCGGACACATTTGATTTCTAGTTTCCGACAAAGAAATTTTAGGTACGTTAATTTTTCTGAGTAAATAGTGCCTTTAATTCGGTAGCATCATCGGGTTTCATTTTGCCCGCCAGGACCAAACTAAGTTGTTTTCTTCTCAAGGCGCCTTCAAAACGTATTTTTTCCAAGTCTGTTTCCGGAACAATTGCAGGGATCAAAGTAGGTTTACCGGTTTCATCTACAGCTACAAAGGTGTAAATAGCCTCATTGGCCTTCGTTCTCTCCCCACTTAAACGATCTTCCATCCAAACATCTATATACACCTCCATAGACGTCCTGAAGGTTCTTGAAATAGCTGCTTCAAGGGTAACAACACTCCCCAGGGGCACAGATCTGTTAAAAGCAACATGATTTACCGACGCAGTTACCGTAATACGCCTGCTATGTCTCCTTGCAGCAATACTGGCAGCCCTATCCATCCTGGCAAGTAATTCACCACCAAAAAGATTATTTAAGGGATTGGTTTCACTCGGAAGGACCAGATCGGTCATGATGGTTCTGGAATCACTGGGTGTTTTGGACTTCATAGTAAAGAATTTTCGCAAAGATACGAGCTATAAAAGGGCAGATAAAAGGAAAGCGAGTTATTTTACAGAGAGAAGCCAGGCGTCGCGAGACTCGGTTAATCTAATTTGTTTAAGGGCTTCCAACGCTTGTTTTGGTTTTTCAAAGCTATCAAATGCCACCTGGAATAAGCCAAATTTGTTTTGACCTACTAAAAAGGCGTCAAATCCCTTATTGCGGAGTTGCGCAATCTTCCTGTCGGCATTGTTTCTTTCCCGGAATGCTCCGGCAATGATATGATGTCTTTTCGTCACTTTTTTAGTAACATCTACCCGGAACACAGGCAATTCCATGGGTTTGGTATCAAAAAAGGTTGCTTCCTGAATACTATTTGAAATGATCTCTTGTGCTTTTTCCTGAGATACTAATTCATTGGTTATGGCCCGGTCGTAGGTGCGATATCCTGTAAATCCTGCCGAAAGAGCCAAAAGTACAACGGCAGCATACTTTAATATAGGACGAAATTCATTCTTTTTTCGCTCTTCAGGGGTTATGATAAAAGGCACTTTTTCTTCAAGGACTTCCACTTCTTCTTTTAATACCTCACGCAGAATTGGTGTAGAGACAAAGGAACTCAAACCAAAGGACGAGGTTAAAAAGTTGGTCTGCTTTGTGGGCTGAAAGATCAACTTCCCTTCTTTTGTAGGCTTAAAGCTTCCTATATTCTGGAGGATCAGGGTATCTCCATTTTTTAATTGTTTTCCCCATTCCTTTACCGTTTTAGCCATTTCTGCCTGTACATCCTCGTAAGAAGTCTTTTCAGCTTCGGCAATGTAAGAAATAAGCAGTCCGTCATTCGATTGTAACTGACGGTTAAAGGACAGCACCTTGGAGGGAGGGTAAAATGTATGCGCTGTTTTGTCTATAAAAGCCGATTTTACATGGGTAAGGAAGGCTCCAAATTCGGGTACGACCACGCAATTATACCTGTAAAGTAATTCTTCTATGTAAGCAGCAGTGCTCATAAAGACAAAGATGGAAAAAAATAGACCCGCTTCAAAATGGCAGATTACTTTTTATTAACATTAGTTTTTCTGTATTTTGTGGATAAGTTGCAAAGTTGAAGAGATGATGAAGGAGGAGTTAATTTCAACCCTGAGATTACAGTGTATACCAAACATTGGGGACATTTCGTCCAGAAAGTTAATCGCATACTGTGGAAGTCCTGCAGCCGTTTTTAAAGAAAAGAAAGAAGCACTACTCAAAATAGGAGGCATAGGCACAAAGATCATTGAAGGTCTTTATGATTCCAGGTATCTCAAAGCTGCGGAGAATGAATATACTTTTATAAAGGAACACGGTATTAAGTATGTTTATTTTGAAGACAAGAACTATCCAAAATATCTTAGGCATTGTGTGGATGCTCCTTTGATCCTATTTGAAAAAGGCACCATCAACATTACAGACAGGAAGATCATAAGTATTGTAGGTACCCGCAATATAACTCCCCAGGGACGGCAATTTTGTGAGCAATTTATGGAGGAACTTGCACCATTAGACCCTGTTATTGTAAGCGGATTTGCCTATGGGGTTGATATTTGTATCCAAAAAGCAGCAAATGACCTTGGTCTCCAAACCATAGGTTGTCTGGCACATGGATTGAATCAGATATACCCCAGGGCCCATAGGAAGTATTGCGCTCCTATCGAAAAAAATGGAGGCTTTTTAACCGAGTTCTGGAGTACCAGTAAACCGGACCGCGAGAATTTCCTACGAAGAAATCGCATAATTGCAGGATTAAGTGAAGCCACCATAGTTATTGAATCTGCGGAAAAAGGGGGTAGTTTGGTAACGGCAGATATTGCAAATAGCTACAACAGGGATGTTTTTGCCGTTCCGGGTAGGCCCAATGATCCTTTTAGCGCAGGCACTAATGCCTTGATCAAACAGCAAAAGGCCCATTTGCTAACCTCAGTTGCAGATCTTGTCTACTACCTTAATTGGGATCTGCAAAAGAAGCTCACGGATCCAATACAAAAACAGCTATTTGTAGAATTGAATGAGACCGAGCATTCTATTTATTCATTCTTACAAGAGGAGGGCAAACAATTGTTAGATGATATCGCAATGGGGAGTCATCTTTCAATCTTTAAAACGGCATCTACCCTTTTATCAATGGAATTAAAAGGCCTGGTTAGACCATTACCCGGAAAACAGTTCGAAGCTATCTAAGTAAATACCAACTAACCGGTCTGAAGAAATGTAAATGTTACCTTATGAGAAAGGTGAAAGAGTCATTGAACGGTTACTCCTGCATTAAGGGCGGGAAAAGCGATAGATAAATAGAGGATTTTAAAATTATAAACCAACCAATTGGTTGGTTATGAGAAATTGCTAATAGCCAAGTTTGCCGCGTACTCTTTGCAGCACATCATCTGCCACTACATGTGCTTTTTGTGCACCCAAATGCAACAATTCGTCAATCTCAGATACATTATTGATATAGTATTGAAACTTTTCCCTGGCTTCGCCAAAAGTGGATAGAAGACAATCATAAAGCTCTTGCTTAGCATGGCCATACCCATAGTTTCCCTGAAGGTACTTTTCTCTCATTTCAGCAGTACTCGATTTAGATGCCAAGAAAGAATATAAGGCAAAGACAGTATCAGAATCCGGATCTTTTGGTTCTTCCATAGAAGTACTATCTGTTAATATACCCATGATCTGTTTTCTCAGCAACTTGTCCGTTTGAAAGATATTGATAAGGTTACCCTTGCTTTTGCTCATTTTTTCACCATCCGTCCCAGGAATATACATGGTTTGTTCCTGAACCTGTGCTTCCGGCAGCACAAAGGTTTCACCCAATTGTGCATGAAATCTGGAGGCCACATCCCGGGTCATTTCCAAATGTTGAAGCTGATCCTTTCCAACAGGGACAATATTGGCGTCGTATAATAAGATGTCTGCCGCCATTAACATAGGATATGAAAAAAGCCCCGCATTCACATCTTCTAGTCGGTCTGCCTTATCTTTAAAGGAATGGGCCAGCGTTAATCTTTGATAAGGGAAGAAGCAACTTAGATACCAGGCAAGCTCGGTAACCTGAGGCACATCACTCTGTCTGTAAAAAACGGTTTTATTCACATCCAGGCCAAAGGCCAGCCAGGTAGCGGCTGTTGCGTAGGTATTGTTTCGCAATTCTTTCCCATTTTTAATTTGGGTAAGAGAATGCATATCCGCAATAAACAGAAAGGATTCATTGCTGGGATCTTCTGCCATTTTTATAGCCGGGATGATGGCACCCAAAATATTCCCAAGATGTGGGGTTCCTGTACTTTGAATACCTGTTAAAATTCTTGCCATCGACCGCTCTTTAAAGAATGACAAAAGTAAAAGAAATACTAAAACCCTGCTAAAATTGTTATTTTTGATTTTATGCGCACTTTTTTCCGAAGAACCGGCCAGTTGCTTTATCGTGTTTGGTTCTATGTATTGGTTGCGATCCCTATTATTTTATTTTCCCCTCTTTTAATACTTCTATCTATTTCAGAGAAGACATACCCGCAATTCTTTTGGCTTGCTAGAAATGTTTGGGCCCGGATTATTTTATACGGAATGGGATGTATACCGAAGATCACTTGGGAAGAAAACCTGGAAAGAGGTAAGAGTTATGTGCTGGTCGCCAATCATACAAGCATGATCGATATTATGCTGATGCTATGGGTTAGTAAAAATCCATTTGTTTTTATTGGTAAGAAGGAGTTAATGAATATACCGGTCTTTGGATTCTTCTATAAACGGGTGTGTATTTTGGTCGATAGAGGAGATAGCAAAAGCAGAATGGCAGTCTATCGCAAAGCACAAAGAAGGCTTAAGCAGGGATTGAGTATCTGTATCTTTCCTGAAGGGGGCGTACCTTCAGAGGAGGTAGTGCTAGACACCTTTAAAGATGGCGCGTTTAAAATGGCCATTGCTCATAAAATACCGATCGTTCCAATGATATTTTATGATAACAAAAAAAGATTTTCGTATACAATTTACAGTGGAGGACCGGGAATTTTAAGAGTGAAAGTTTTTTCATTTATTAGAACCGATAACGTAATGGAAAATCAAAAAGGAGATCTCAGAGATAAGGTAAGGGCTTTGATATTGAAGGGATTACGGGAAGATGCGTAGATCAATCTAATATATACCAAAGAGTATAAAAAACATCGTGCTTCTAAAGCAGGGCGTTTAAGGAATTACTGCAAATACAGGAATCAACCTAATCAACATCTTAAAACTTAAAGTTCAAGCCAGAGTATACCCCCATTGAAAAGGGCTGAAAATTCCCGGCTGCCTCTGAGAAGGTATTAAGCTGATATTTAAACATGGGCTCCAAACTAAGTTGAAGTGCAGTATTCAATTGATAGGAAATGCCTATACCAAAATTGGTGCTCACATTAAGATCATTCAGATTGTTGGCCTCTCCCATTTCAGTCGCGATGCCATCAGATTCGAGCATAACGGAATTATTGACAAGGAATAAAGAACTTACGCCACCAATAACATTTACGCCTAACTTTTTATCGAGAATTTGGTATGTAAGCTCCAAAGGCACTTCCAAATAACCAAATTCCTGTACCATCTTACCATTGAGAGAAGGATCTGGCCCGGAGACATCCTGTGCAGTTTCCGAAGCTATCTTTCCACTCCTGGTATTACTGCGCACTACCAGATTTCTGGAACTTAAGGAATAATCTATATTATTAATAATTCCATTGGTGGCGCCACTTAGGGAGGAGGAAAAGGAAACATCCCTGGTGTCATATCCAAAGTCAACTTTATGAACTCCAGACCGCAATCTTACTTTTTTACTAATGTCATAGGTCACCGCGAGTCCATAGCTTAAATTAACATTCCCGGATTTGGCATTGTCCTGAAAACTAGAATGAATTGGTGATCCTTGTGATAAGGAACTAAAGAAGACAGGCGCTACCCGTGGCCCAACCGACCATTTATTTCCGGGGATTTCCTGTTCAGTTTTCTCTTCCTGAGCTGCAATAGCATCAAAGATGGAGGTTTTGTTGGCATTATTAACTTCTTTTTCGATCGTTGGGTCTTCCTGCTTTTGTTCTGAAAAAGAAGCGTTAGCAAGGGATTCTGCATTTAGTTGAGAAGGTACTTCTTCAGCATTCTCTTTAGTAATTTCAGCTTTCTTCGCAACTGAGTTTACTTCGTTTTGGGCTAGGTCATCGGCTAGTTTAGGAATTTCATTTTCTCTATTTTCCTCAGAGTCAATGGCATTCTCCTTTTTGTTGTTCAAAGGGGTAGCATTGGCCAATACAGCGTCATTTTTTTTGGGAGTATCCGGTTCCTGGCCACTGGCTATACTGATCCCCTCGGTACTTACTTCGTTTTTTGGATAGCTCTCATTACTATCTCTTTCAGATACTTCGGTTATTGTATTCTCTGCTTCACTACTTTCTAATGCTTTTGTTTCTCGCCCACTATCTGTACCATTCTTCATATCTAAAGGATCATCAACAGTAGTAGGTACTTGCGTATTGGTAATGATCTCATTTGCATTGGGAAGGTCTTCTTTCGGGAGAAATATAAAAAGTGCAATAAGAAGTACGGCAGCCACACCACCCAATTGCCACCAAATAGGTAAAATACGACGTTTTTTACGCTTTTTATCTAAGGATGCAGCAATATTGTCCCATACATGCTCCTCTGGCAATTGGCTATAATCCCCCAGCTTCTCCTGGAATATTTTTTCTATGTTCTTTTTTTTCATGCCTATTGAATTAAGCAATGTTGATATTTTCTTTCTTTAATTTTTCTTTTAAGATCTTCTTTGCTCTGGACAAATTAGATTTTGAGGTTCCCTGCGAAGTGCCTAATAGCTCACTGATCTCTTTATGGGTGTATCCGTCCAGAACATATAAATTAAAAGTAAGGCGATATTTAGTTGGTAATTCCTGCACGTACTGCAGCAGCGTTGAGAGTTGAATGTCTGGATAGTCATAGTCCACTTCCTGCTCTTCCTCCAAATTATCTGTAACCAGCTTTAAATACTGATCTTTCCGATATTTTTGTAGTACCGTGTTTACGGTGATCCGTTTGATCCAGCCTTCAAAAGACCCTTTAAATTTAAACTGCTCTATTTTGTCAAATATGGTCAAAAAGCTATCATGCAGATTATCTTCTGCTTCTGTCTTGTTACGGGAATATTTAAGGCAAAGCCCAAAAAGAACACTGGCATATTTTCTATAAATTTGCTCCTGTGCCTTTCTATCTCCCTTTTTACAATGTTGAATGAGCTTTTCTAGACTCACAATGATAGTCAGATTTTGTTTTTTGTTCCTATAAAGATCATGAATTTACAGGCACTTCAATCTCAATATACTGGTCTACCCCATTTTCATCTTCTCCATTCCAAAACCTAAAAATATAGGTGCCTTCATAAAGAACAATGAAATTAAAGGAAGTTTCCAGCTCTTCCGTCGGCCTGAGTGCACGTTTCTTCATAGAAATCTGAGCCTATAGCCACTACATTTCGGGTGGTAGTTGCTTCGTCTGTTATATCGAAACCCTCAAAGAAAATGCAACCACTTGGACGCAGGTATGTAACCCTGATCTCATAGGTCTCATTAAGGCTGAATGATTCCGGAAGATCTGCACTTACGATCTGTAGGGACACAAAACGAAAATTAACCCTGTCATCTTCAAACTTGCAAGATTGAATGATCAAGACAAGAAAACAAAGAAGAATAGGTATAGATCTCTTAAAGCTCATCTTACTATAGTTTCTCTTAAGATGAATAATAAAAGGAAGGGTTGCTTTAAAAGCAATGAAGAATGATCTAGCTCTTAAGGGCTGTAATTGCCTCCTTTATTTTGCCTTCTAATTCTTCGGATAGTTCAGGATTGTCCTTCAGCAATGCTTTAACTGCATCTCTCCCCTGCCCAAGTTTGGTATCTCCATAGCTAAACCATGAACCACTCTTTTTAATGATCTCGAATTCTACGCCCAGATCCAGGATCTCTCCTATTTTGGAGATCCCTTCCCCGTACATGATATCAAATTCGGCCATTTTAAAAGGAGGTGCAACTTTGTTTTTCACCACTTTTACACGGGTTTTATTCCCTAGTACAGCTCCATCTGTATCTTTTATTTGGGTAGATCTTCTAATATCTAATCGAACGGAAGCATAGAACTTTAAGGCATTACCGCCGGTAGTTGTTTCCGGATTTCCAAACATGATTCCGATCTTTTCCCTTAGCTGATTGATAAAGATCACTGTACAATGTGTCTTACTTATGGAAGCGGTAAGTTTTCTAAGAGCCTGTGACATTAAACGGGCATGTAAACCCATTTTAGAATCTCCCATTTCCCCTTCGATCTCACTTTTTGGAGTTAAGGCGGCCACGGAATCAATCACAACAATATCTATGGCACCAGAACGGATGAGATTATCAGCAATTTCCAATGCCTGCTCTCCATGATCGGGCTGTGAAATTATAAGGTTGTCAATATCTACCCCTAATTTTTGGGCATAAAACCTGTCGAAAGCGTGTTCTGCATCAATAAACGCGGCAATACCCCCATTTTTTTGAGCTTCTGCCATGGCATGCAAGGTAAGTGTGGTTTTCCCGGAAGATTCAGGTCCATAGATCTCTACCACTCTTCCTCTTGGATAACCTCCTACTCCCAAAGCTATATCTAGCCCCAATGATCCCGAAGGAATCACCTCAACATCGGCTACTACAGAATCTCCCATCTTCATTACGGCCCCTTTTCCATAGGTCTTATCCAATTTATCCAAGGTTAATTTCAGGGCTTTTAACTTCGCTTCTTTCTCATTACTCATGTCTTCTGTGTCTTTATTTTAAGGGTGACTAAATTACCATTTCTTTTTGCATAACACAACGGCAAAAGCAACCTTTTTACATTTGTCTCATCCTACTTATAAACATTTTTAATTGTTGTTCACTTTACTGGTTATACCTCTATGGAAAAGAAAATTCCTTAAAGTGATCCTTAAGAGCCCCGTATTTCGGGGCTCTTTTTATTTGAAAACTACTGAAAAACCGTACTTTTGCAGTATAAATTTCATTCAACTTAATCACGGTATAGCATGCAACTGTACAATACATTAAGTGCGAAAGAAAGGGAAGCTCTTATTGAGGAGGCCGGGAAAGAACGCCTCACTATCTCCTTTTACAAATACGCACACATTAGGAATACACAAATCTTCAGGAACCATCTTTTTATCGAATGGGATGCCCTAGAGGTCCTGGGCAGGATCTATGTAGCCCATGAAGGGATCAACGCACAACTTTCAGTTCCTGCGGATAATTTCGAACGTTTTAAGGCACAGCTGGATAGTATTTCATTTCTGGAGAACGTTCGCCTGAACATTGCCATAGAACAAGACAATAAATCTTTTCTCAAACTAAAGGTAAAGGTGCGCAAGAAGATTGTTGCGGATGGCCTCAATGATAAAACCTTTGATGTTACCAATAAAGGTATTCATGTTGGTGCCGAAATCTTTAATGAACTTATTGAAGATCCGGATACCATTCTTGTAGATATGAGGAACCATTATGAAAGTGAGATAGGCCATTTTAAAAATGCTATCACCCCGGATGTAGATACGTTTAGGGATTCATTAGATGTCATAGAAAAAGACCTTTCTGACTTCAAAGAAGACAAAAAACTGGTTATGTACTGTACCGGGGGTATTCGTTGTGAAAAGGCCAGTGCCTATTATAAACATAAAGGATTTAAGAAGGTGTACCAGTTAGAAGGAGGGATCATTGATTATGCCAGACAGGTACGATCTAAAGGTCTTGAGAATAAATTCCTGGGAAAAAACTTTGTCTTTGATCATCGCAGGGGCGAACGTATTACCGAGGATGTAATTGCGCATTGTCATCAATGTGGTGAAGCATGTGATACTCACGTTAATTGTGCCAATGAAGCTTGCCATTTACTGTTTATTCAGTGCGATGGATGTGCAGAGAAAATGGACCAGTGTTGTTCTGATCACTGCAAAGAAATTCATTCCTTACCCGAAGAAGAACAGAAAAAACTTCGAAAAGGAAAGACAGACAGCAATAAGATATTCAAGAAGGGCAGATCGGAAGTTCTCACGTATAAAAAGTCCCCCTCCCTTAAGGAAACAGGCATTTTTAGTTCACGTTAAAAAAGTAGTATCTTTACCTGTAATAAATTTTCATGAACGCTTTTTGGACAAAAAATACCTTTTTTTTGTCCAAATCAAGATAAAAATATATGGGTTGTAGCAGTTGTTCAACCGGAAAGGATGGACAACCAGGAGGATGCAAGAACAATGGTACTTGCGGTACAGATGGTTGTAATAAATTAACGGTATTTGACTGGCTTTCGAACATGTCACTTCCAAATGGGGAAAAACCATTTGATTGTGTGGAAGTACGGTTTAAAAATAGCAGAAAAGAATTTTACAGAGTGGCTGAAGATCTTACCTTTTCCATAGGAGATTTGGTTGCTACCCAGGCCAAATCTGGCCATGATATTGGTATGGTTACCCTGACTGGGGAACTGGTTAGGATTCAGATGAAAAAGAAAAAGGTGGCTTTTGATGATGAAGAGTTACCAAAGGTTTACCGCAAGGCCACACAAAAAGATATTGATAAATGGCAAAGATGTCGAGATAAGGAGGACGAGATAAAGAAAAGGGCCAGGGAAATGGCCATTTTATTGCGTCTCCAAATGAAGATCTCTGATGTGGAATTCCAGGGAGATGGCTCAAAGGCTACTTTTTACTACACTGCTGAAGACCGGATAGATTTCAGGCAATTGATCAAAGATATGGCCAAAGCTTTTGGCATTCGCATTGAAATGCGCCAGATTGGCTATCGGCAGGAAGCACAACGATTGGGAGGAATAGGATCATGTGGAAGAGAATTGTGTTGTTCAACCTGGCTCACAGACTTCCGTTCCGTAAGTACGTCTGCAGCGAGGTATCAGCAATTATCTTTGAATCCTCAAAAATTAGCTGGACAGTGTGGGAAGCTCAAATGTTGTCTTAATTATGAATTGGATATGTACCTGGATGTTTTAAAAGA
The DNA here is from genome assembly GCA_963844995.1 of uncultured Flavobacteriaceae bacterium. Taxonomy (GTDB): domain Bacteria; phylum Bacteroidota; class Bacteroidia; order Flavobacteriales; family Flavobacteriaceae; genus Muriicola. Next base: position 39,288 of record CAWJQE010000009.1, read on the forward strand.
CTTCCCGGCACAAGACAGCAAATTGTTCACAGAGAAAGGAATGGCCTTTTGTCAAAAAACAGATATCTTCAAAGGACTCTTATGGTTTTCATACAAAGATGACCCGGCCCATTGGCATACCTTAACCAAGGAGCAGGTAAAAGAGATCTTAGAAAAGAACAAACAAAAGGATAAAGTGGCCAGCCTTGAGATGTACGCCGTAGATAATCTTGAGAAAGAGCCTACACTTTTTGATAATACCGCAGGCCAGGATAGTCTTACCCGTTTTGATCGTCCTAAGAACAATAACAGAAGAAAGAAAAATAAAAAAAGAAGAAAGCCCTATAAACCCTCTACTAAAAATGCCTAGATCTTGTTTGTTGATTTTGGCCTGTGGCCTCCTATTTCTTGGTTGTGGGAAAGGCCCGGTATATTCTGAATTTCAGGCACTGGATGATGGTAGTTGGAAAAGAGATAATATCAAAGAATTTAAGATCTCCGATCTGGAGGCCAACCAGGACTATCAGATCTATATTAATGTAAGGAACGACAACTCCTATCCATATAGTAACTTATTCCTGATCGCTGAAATGGAATACCCGGATGGAGCAACGTATATTGATACCCTCGAATATTCTATGGCCAATGCTGACGGAACTTGGTTAGGCAAAGGATATGGAAGTATCAAAGAAAATAAATTATGGTATAAGGAAAACATCAATTTTCCCGTTACAGGCGTATATACTGTACGTATTGAACATGCAATGCGAAAGAACGGCACTGTTGATGGGATTGTGGAACTACCCGGCATAACAGATGTTGGAGTGGAAATTGAAAAGAAATAACAGGAATGGCACGCGTCCGTAAAAAATCGTCGAACACCTCATTTTACCCGTATATTAAATGGTTTTGGATCCTTTTTCTTTCAGGTGTCCTGTCCGTTATTCTAGTATTTTTCTTGGCATCCTGGGGTGCTTTTGGAGAAATGCCCACCTTTGAAAGATTAGAGAATCCTAAAACAAATTTGGCAACTGAGATCATCTCATCAGATGGTGCCACCCTCGGAAAGTTTTATCTGGATGACAACCGTACACCGGTTGATTATAAGGATTTACCGCAGAATTTGGTAGATGCTCTGGTTGCCACCGAAGATGCCCGATACTATGATCATTCCGGGATCGATGGAATTGGATTTTTAAGGGCAGTTGCATTTTTAGGTCAGCGTGGTGGCGCCAGCACAATTTCACAGCAATTGGCCAGACAACTTTTCGTTGGGGTTCGTTCCAAAAACCTTTTTCAGGCCGTTACCCAAAAGATAAAAGAATGGGTGATCGCTACCCGGTTAGAGCGCAGTTATACCAAACAGGAGATCATTGCCATGTACATGAACATCTATGATTTTGGCTATAATGCCGATGGCATACGGTCTGCCTCCCGTATCTATTTTGGAAAAGAACCAACAGATCTTAAGATCGAAGAGTCGGCTGTTCTGGTGGGCATGCTGAAAAATTCTTCTCTCTACAACCCAATTCGACGCGAAAAACTTGTACTCGATCGCCGAAATACGGTACTCGCTCAAATGGAGAAGTACGATTACATCAGTGAGCAGCTTAAAGACTCTCTTCAGAAGACAAAAATGGATATCAATTTTAGTCCGGAATCCCACCGTGAAGGACTGGCTACTTATTTTAGGATGTACCTGCAGGGATTTCTGAATGACTGGATCAAGAAGAACCCGAAACCTGTGACGGAAGAGGGGGATAGGGATACCTGGAACATTTACCTGGACGGACTAAAAGTCTATACCACCATAGATTCCAGAATGCAAAAGAATGCGGAAGAGGCGGTTACAGAACATATGAAGCGTCTCCAGGCCGAATTTTTTCATCAGAATACCCCGGATAGAAATCCAACAGCACCATTTTTAGATCTGGAAAAGGAAGAAATAGACCGGATCATGGAACGCGCCATAAAGAATTCGGAGCGGTGGAGGAAGATGAAAGCTGCCGATAAAACGGAAGAAGAGATCCGAGCTTCGTTTAAGGTTGAAACCGAAATGACGGTGTTCGACTGGAAAAGTGATACTCAGGAGAAAGATACGGTAATGACCCCACTCGATTCTATTCGTTACTACAAGACCTTTCTCAGATCGGCCATGATGTCCATGGAGCCGCAAACAGGTCATGTGAAGGCATGGGTAGGAGGATTAAATTATAAGCATTTTCAATACGATAATGTGATACAGGGTACACGGCAGGCAGGATCAACCTTTAAGCCTTTTGTCTATGCCGCTGCAATAGACCAGTTACGGATGTCTCCCTGTGACCAATTGCCAGATAGTCAATATTGCATAGAAGCAGGGAAACACGGAAATATGGAGCCATGGTGTCCAAAAAATTCGGACGGGAGATACTCCGGTAAAATGTTTACATTAAAGCATGCCCTGGCAAATTCTGTGAATACAGTAACCGCCCAGCTCATTGATAAGGTAGGGCCAAAACCTGTGGTGTCTATTGTAAAGAATCTGGGACTGAACAGAGAAATATTAGAAGTACCGGCAATTGCCCTCGGCACACCAGAGTTCAATGTTTATGAAATGGTAGGGGCCTATGGGACCTTTGCTAATCAGGGGGTATATGTAAAACCTGTAATGGTAACTCGTATTGAAGATAAGAACGGGACCGTTTTATTCGAATATGTCCCGGAAACCAAAGATGTTTTAAGTAAAGAAGTAGCCTATACCATGATAAATTTGTTGGAAGGGGTTACCGAAGGCGGCTCAGGAACACGCTTAAGACATAGTTCTGCTAAGGACCAGGATGTGTATAAAGAGATCATTACCGGATATCCTTATGGATTTACAAACCCTATTGCCGGGAAGACCGGTACCACTCAAAATCAAAGTGATGGTTGGTTTATGGGAATGGTGCCAAATTTGGTCACCGGTGTCTGGGTAGGCGGGGAAGAGCGTGCCACTCATTTTAAAACCATCTACTATGGTCAGGGAGCCTCCATGGCATTACCCATTTGGGCCTTGTACATGCAAAAAAATTACACTGACCCCGATCTTGGAGTATCCAAAGAAGAATTTATTAAGCCGGAAAACATGAGTATTAATTTGGATTGTTCTAAGTTGGAACAAGCAGTTGAGCAGGAAAACGACCTCGAAGACGATCTGGACGATATAGACTTTTAATTCAATAATCACAAAACACACTGCACGCAAATGATCCCAAAGAAAGTCAAGGACGCAAAAGAAGCCCTGCAAGGCGTTAAAGATGGAATGACCTTTATGCTGGGAGGCTTTGGATTATGCGGTATCCCTGAGAATGCCATTGCAGAACTTGTACGACTAGGGATCAAGAACATTACCTGTATTAGCAATAATGCAGGGGTCGATGATTTTGGTCTGGGACTGCTGTTGCAAAAACATCAGATAAAGAAAATGATCTCTTCCTATGTAGGAGAGAACGATGAGTTTGAACGACAAATGCTCAGTGGTGAACTAGACGTTGAATTAACACCTCAAGGAACCCTGGCAGAAAAATGTAGGGCAGCACAGGCTGGTTTCCCTGCGATCTACACCCCGGCCGGTTATGGAACAGAAGTAGCAGAGGGGAAAGAAACCAGGGAATTTAACGGAAAAATGTACGTATTGGAATATGCCTACCAAGCCGACTATTCTTTTGTAAAGGCATGGAAAGGAGATGAAGCAGGTAACCTCATTTTTAAAGGTACCGCCCGTAATTTTAATCCTTGTATGTGCGGTGCAGCAAAAATTACGGTGGCTGAAGTAGAAGAACTGGTTCCTGCCGGCCAATTAGATCCCAATGAGATACATATACCCGGAATCTTTGTACAACGAATATTTCAAGGGACTCATTATGAAAAACGGATTGAACAACGAACAGTAAGACCCCGAAACTAATGCTCGATAAGACCGGTATAGCAAAAAGAATTGCCAAGGAAGTAAAGGATGGTTACTATGTGAACCTGGGGATAGGGATCCCAACCCTGGTTGCCAATTTTGTACGTAGTGATATTAGTGTGGAATTTCAAAGTGAAAACGGTGTTTTAGGAATGGGCCCTTTTCCTTTTGATGGCGAAGAAGATGCTGATTTAATCAATGCAGGAAAACAGACCATTACTACTTTACCAGGTGCCTCTTTTTTTGATTCTGCCCTTAGCTTTGCCATGATCAGAGGGAAACATGTAGACCTAACCATATTGGGAGCCATGGAGGTAGCAGAAAATGGCGATATAGCCAATTGGAAGATTCCCGGGAAGATGGTAAAAGGAATGGGGGGTGCCATGGACCTTGTAGCCTCAGCAGAGAATATTATTGTGGCCATGATGCACACCAACAAGGCCGGAGAATCCAAATTATTAAAACGATGTAGCCTTCCTTTAACTGGTGTAGGCTGTGTAAAAAAGATCGTTACCAATCTTGCCGTTCTGGAGGTGGTCCCGGAAGGTTTTAAATTATTAGAAAGAGCACCCGGAGTTTCCGTTGAGACCATTAAAAAAGCTACGGAAGGCAAGCTTCTGGTTGCAGGAGATATTCCTGAAATGGACCTCTAACCATCTCATATTTCATGATTTACAACTTTTTTATAAAGTTTAACAACAATTATTAGTAGAAATAAGCGTTGTAGTCTTACTTTAGAGCACAAGCGAAAATGAAAGCCCCCAAGTCTAATCTTAAACCTAATAGCAATGGACACGCAAACAAATCAGGCTTCTTCTGAAGAGAAGGTACAAGTCTACCGAAATGATTTTTACAACGGTATTTTACAGCTAGCTAAAAAGCTTTTTATGTTTTAATACCTTCAAAAAATTAAATGAAAGGAGTAAAGCCATTGGTTTTACTCCTTTTTTTATTTTAGCTTCCGTATGAAGAACTAATTCATGGAGCTTACATTACATCATTGTTCAATAAAGGACCTGGATCAACTAGAATTGATCTCCAGAAAGACCTTTACAGATGCCTTTGCCACACAAAACAATCCGGAAGATTTTGAATATTACTTACGTACGGCATTAACGAGTGAAACTTTAGCAAACGAATTAGACAATTTCCATACCTCATTTTATTTTGTAAAAAATTCGAAGGAAACAGTTGGCTACTTTAAGATTAATGATGCAAAAGCGCAAACAGATATTCGCGATAAGTCATCCTATGAATTGGAGCGCATTTATGTGCTTTCCGACTATCAAGGCTATGGAATAGGTGAATGGATGATAGACCAGGTCATACATTTGGCACACGAAGCAAAGAAGGATTATATCTGGCTAGGCGTCTGGGAAGAGAATATAAGAGCTATAAGGTTTTACGAAAAAAAAGGGTTCAGTAAATTTGGGAAACACCCTTATTATATTGGGAAAGACAAACAAATGGATTGGCTCATGAAACTAGATTTAACTACCTTGTAATTTCTAACTACCACTCATGAAAAAAGGACTCCTCATTCTATTTGCCTTTTGTGCAACACTAAACACATTTTCACAAGATGCCCGTTATTTTCCCGAAAGAAATGCAGATTGGATTTCTAAAAGTCCGGCAGAATATACCATCAACGAGCCGGCCTTGCAAAAGGCAGTGAACTTTGCTATGAGCAATGAATATTCAGGAGCTCGTGATCTTAGGATCGCAATTCTAAAGGGATTTGAGAGAGAACCTTTCCATGAGATCCTGGGACCCACCAAAAAACGAGGTGGTCCTGCAGGTATGATCCTAAAAAATGGATATGTTATTGCTTCCTGGGGTGATACCAAACGGGTAGATATGACCTTTAGTGTTACCAAAAGTTTCCTTTCAACTGTGGCAGGACTCGCTGAGGATAGGGGAATCATTGAAGACACTTCAGATAAGGTAGGCCACTATATTTGGGATGGTACTTTTGATGGCGCACATAATTCAAAGATCAGTTGGGAACATCTCCTGCAACAAAATTCAGACTGGTCCGGCGAATTATGGGGCGGTAAGGATTGGGCAGACAGACCCCCGAGAGAAGGAGGTCTGGACGACTGGAAGTTCAGAAAATTAAATGAACCAGGCACCGTCATGGAATACAATGATGTGCGGGTAAACTTACTCGCTTACAGCCTTACCCACGTTTGGCGGAAATCCGTACCATCGGTCCTGAAAGAACATATTATGGATAAAATTGGGGCAAGCACTACCTGGCGATGGTTTGGTTATGAAAATGCCTGGACAGAAGTGGATGGCGTTGAGGTAAAATCGGTAACCGGAGGCGGGCATTCCGGTGGTGGGATTTTTATTAATACGGAAGACATGGCCCGTTTCGGATTACTTTTTTTAAACAACGGAAAATGGAAAGACGATCAATTGATCAGTGAACAATGGATCGCAAAAGCCACCACTCCCTCCATTCCAAATCCCAATTACGGGTATTTATGGTGGTTAAACACCAAGGGAGAACGTCATATGGAAGGATGGTCCGAAGACTTGTTCTACGCTGCAGGTTTTGGCGGAAATTTTATTGTCATTGACAAGGAGCACGACCTTGTAGTGGTAACCAGATGGTTAGAGCCGAGTAAAATTGAAGATTTCATGGCTACTCTACTAAAAGCCCTATAAACATTAAATACGATTGATGATCTCGGCTGCCTGCAACAGGGTATCATCTGTTTTGGCAAAACAGAAGCGCAATTGCCGTTGATCTAGCTGGTCTACATTGAATACCGATATTGGAATACTCGCAAGACCCTTCTCCTTGATCAGCCGGGTAGCAAAGTCCACATCGCCTTCATTTGTTATTGCAGAATAATCAAGAAGCTGAAAATAGGTGCCTCGGGTAGGGATATATGAAAATCGTGATGAAGAAATAGCCTCTAAGAACAGATCGCGTTTACGCTGAAAGAATAGAGATAACCCCAAATAATTAGATTCATTCTGAAGATAGGAGACCAGGGCTTTTTGAATAGGATGATTTACCGCATATACATTGAATTCATGGACCTTTCTAAATTCTGCCATCAAAGGGGCGGGGGCGGCACAATATCCCATTTTCCATCCCGTAACGTGAAAGGTCTTTCCAAAGGAAGCCATCACAAAACTCCGTTCTGCCAACTCCGGATATCTGGAAACGCTTTCATGTCTGCGGCCATCGAATACCATATGTTCATATACCTCATCACTTAGCACCAAAATATTAGTGCCTCGTAAACTGGCGGCGAGCTCTTTCATATCCTCGGAAGAAAGTATACTCCCGCTTGGATTATGGGGTGTATTAATGATAACGAGTCGGGTTTTGTTTGTAATGCTCGCTCTAAAAGCATCCCAGTCTATCTTATAGTCTTTTCCTTTCATTTGGATGAATACAGGAATGCCTCCGTTGATCTCAATGGCTGGTTCATAGCAATCATAGGCCGGTTTAAAAATGATTACCTCATCTCCTTTATGTACGACGGCAGTAATTGCAGTAAATATTCCCTGAGTAGCTCCGGCCACCATGATTATCTCCTTATCCGGGGCGTAACGTTTTCCATACAGCTGCACAATTTTATCACTGATAACCTCCCTGAGTGAAAAGATACCTTCCATAGGTGCATACTGATTAGCACCCTGCTGCATAGCTTCAGAAACTAACTGAATGAGATGCGGATCTGTATCAAAATTGGGAAAGCCCTGTGAGAGATTCAAAGCCTTGTGTTCTCTGGCCATTTTTCCAATGATGGTAAAGATGGAAGATTGGATATGCGGAAGTTTGGAAATCAAAGTTGATATCAAAAGAGCCTGTTTTGGTGATCCCTTAAATGTAATAAAATTGTGAGCGGATAGGACATAAAAAACCCCTATCTTATATTGATAGGGGTTGTAAACTGTGTTATTGGTTACTTTTATCCTTTTAAGGCTGCACTTAAATATTCACGATTCATCCTGGCAATGTTCTCCAGGGAGATCCCCTTAGGACATTCTACTTCACAAGCCCCGGTATTAGTGCAATTTCCAAAGCCTTCAATATCCATCTGCCGTACCATATTTAGCACCCTATCTGTGGCCTCAACCCTTCCCTGAGGAAGCAATGCAAACTGAGATACCTTGGCGGAGGTAAATAACATGGCACTTGCATTTTTACAAGCGGCCACACATGCCCCACAACCAATACAAGCTGCAGCATAAAAGGAATCATCTGCCTTTTCTTTTTCGATAGGAATAGTATTGGCATCTATAGTATGTCCGGAAGTATTCACGGAAATATAGCCCCCTGCCTGTTGAATCCTATCAAAAGCAGTACGGTCTATTATCAGATCCTTGATCACAGGAAATGCTTTGGCACGGAAAGGTTCTATGGTGATGGTATCTCCGTCATTAAAACTACGCATATGTAATTGACAGGCGGTGATCATTCTATCCGGGCCATGAGGACGGCCATTGATCTGAAGAGAGCAGGTTCCGCAGATCCCTTCTCTACAATCATGATCGAACTCTATAGGCTCTTCGCCTTTGGAGATAAGGTCTTCATTTAAAATGTCTAACATCTCCAAAAAGGACATATCTCCTTCTATCCCTTCCATGGTATAGTCTACCATCTTTCCTTTGGAGGCGGCATCTTTCTGACGCCATATCTTCAAATATATTTTCATAGCTTTTTATTTGTAAGAACGTGTCTTTAATTCAATATATTCATACGCCAGGTCTTCTTTGTGAAGCTTGGCATCTTTAGGCTCACCCTTGTATTCCCAGGCAGAAACGAATTTGAAATTTTCATCATCTCGCAAGGCTTCACCTTCCGGTGTTTGATATTCTTCACGGAAATGTCCGCCGCATGATTCATTGCGCTCCAGGGCATCCATGGCAAATAATTCTCCTATTTCAAGGAAATCGGCAACACGACCTGCTTTTTCCAATTCCTGATTTTTGGAGTTAGCCTCTCCGTTTATTTTTACATTCTCCCAGAAATCTTTGCGCAATGCTGCAATTTCTGTGATCGCCTTTTTAAGATCTTTCGCATTTCTGCTCATACCGCATTTGTCCCACATGATCTTACCTAGTTTTTTGTGGTAATAATCTACAGAATGAAGGCCTTTACCAGACATCAATTTGTTGATCCTATCTGTTACATGCTTCTCCGCTTCATCAAACTCCGGACTATCCGTAGGGATCTTTCCGGTTCTGATATCATCGGCAAGGTAATCCCCGATAGTATAGGGAAGTACAAAATACCCATCTGCCAACCCTTGCATCAAAGCCGAAGCCCCTAGTCTGTTGGCTCCGTGGTCACTAAAGTTTGCTTCTCCTATAGAATAACATCCCGGAACAGTGGTCTGTAGATTGTAATCAACCCATAAGCCACCCATGGTGTAATGCACGGCCGGGTATATCATCATTGGGGTCTTGTACGGGTTTTGATCCACGATCTTTTCATACATCTGGAAAAGGTTCCCGTATTTCGCTTCAATCACTTCTTCACCTAGTTGTCTTATAGTATCGGCATCCGGATCCTTGATACCGGATGTATAGGCTTTTTCAGTACCATATCGTTTGATGGCTGCAGCAAAATCGAGGTAGACCGCTTCACCAGTCTTATTTACACCAAAACCGGCATCGCAACGCTCTTTGGCTGCGCGAGAAGCCACATCCCTTGGGACCAGGTTCCCAAATGCAGGATATCGTCTTTCAAGATAGTAATCCCTATCTTCTTCCTTGAGTTCCGTAGGCTTAAGTTTGCCTTCACGAATGGCCTTGGCATCCTCTAATTTTTTTGGCACCCAGATACGTCCATCATTCCTCAATGATTCAGACATAAGGGTTAGCTTTGATTGGTGTTCCCCAGATACCGGGATACAGGTTGGATGGATCTGAGTGAAACATGGATTGGCAAAAAAGGCACCTCTTCGGTGTGTTCGCCAGGCCGCCATTACGTTGGCCCCCATACAATAGGTGGAAAGGAAAAAGAGATTCCCATAACCTCCTGAGGCTATCACTACTGCATGTGCAGAATGCCTTTCAATTTCTCCTGTTACCAAATTCCTGGCAATAATTCCCCTGGCTTTCCCATCAACCTTAACAAGATCCAGCATTTCGTGACGTGTATAAGACTTAATCTTCCCACGTTGTATTTGCCTGTTCATGGCCGAATAAGCTCCTAACAATAATTGTTGTCCGGTTTGTCCTTTGGCATAAAAGGTTCTTGATACCAATACCCCTCCAAAGGATCTGTTGTCTAACAGACCTCCATACTCTCTGGCAAAGGGAACCCCTTGTGCCACACATTGGTCAATGATATTTCCGGAAACCTCAGCTAAGCGATATACATTGGCTTCTCTGGATCTGTAGTCTCCACCTTTGATGGTGTCATAGAAAAGTCGGTAGTCACTATCCCCGTCACCCTGGTAATTCTTGGAGGCGTTGACCCCTCCCTGAGCAGCAATGGAATGTGCTCTTCGTGGGGAATCCTGATAGCAAAAAGTTTTTACGTTATATCCTAATTCAGCCAGGGTGGCAGCTGCCGATCCTCCGGCTAATCCTGTGCCTACCACGATGATGTCAATGTTCCGTTTGTTCGCCGGGTTTACCAGGTCAATGTCGTTCTTATGTTGTGTCCATTTATCGGCCAATGGCCCTTTTGGAACTTTAGATTCTAATATGCCCATATCTTAATGTATTATTGGGTTGAAATGATGGTATAGTGCAATAAAAACAAATCCTAATGGAATTGCCACGGCATAAACCTTGGTAAAATTTACAATTGCGGGTGTATATTTATTATTGAGCCCCATGGTTTGAAAGGAGGAAGCAAAGCCATGCCAAAGGTGAAGGGAAAGAAGCCCAAAAGAGACCACATAGAGTACAGTTCTCCAAACAGGAGCAAACTTCTCCACGGTCTCAGCATAGTAGCGAGTAGGGTCTTCCGGATTTACTTCTACATACTTAAAGGCCATTTCGTGCAACCAGAAATCGTAAAAGTGCAATCCTAAAAAGGCGAGTACCACCGCACCTGACCAAATCATATTCCTGGATACCCAGGGAGCATTGGCACTTCCTTTGAACTGCACATATTTAACCCCACGGGCCCTTTTGTTCTTGATCTCCAGAATAATTCCCATTACAAAATGGACGACAACACCAGCAATAAGGATGGGCTGCATAAGGAATTGTACTACCGGGTTGTATCCCATAAAATGGGATAATTCATTAAAGGTCTCCGGCGAGATCACGGAAGTAAAATTGATGGTAAAATGCAAGGCCAGAAAGAGGACCAAAAAAATACCAGAAAGGGCCATGACCACTTTTCTGGCTATTGAAGACTGTATGAGTTTGCTCATTATCGTACAAATTTAAAGTCACAAATTTACGGCAGAAGCCCATGAATAACAAACTTCCCGGGCAATACTTATATGACTCGCCTCTTATTTTAATAATCCCCACTCTGTGTTTAACAAATGAGATCTAAATGCCTAAATTTCATCTTCTTTGTTAAACAAAAATTTGAACAGCTTTCAGGCAACTGGATAAGCCTATCCCCTCTATTCTATTTTAATTGGCATTTTCTCTTCAGAACCATTACCCTTTAAAACCAATTCATAAGATCCTTTTGGCAAATAGGTTTTTCCATCATCAGCTGTTTTAAGTGCCATTTTGTTTTTCTTTAAGAAAGCCGATTTACCCGCTTTGGAAAAAGCCACATCATAGGAAAGAATATTATATCCTTTATCGGCATCCAGCTCAAAACCACTTACCTCAATGCCGTCTTGGGTCATGATCTTGGCTTCGTATTTTCCTATATTTTTTGAGTAGAATGCAATGTCTATTCCCGGGGTACTGGGCTCAGACCATGAACTTCTGGCATTTCCCCATCGACTGGAATGTTTAATAGAAGGGATCTCAAAAACCAATAAATCCATGGATAATTTTTCCGGTGTAAGCTGCTGCAAATGCGCTATGTCTGCTTTATAGATACTCCTGCCGTGGGTGCCTACCACCAGGTGCTTGGCCTCCGGCTGAATTACCAGATCATGAACAGCCACATTGGGGATCCCATTTTGAAACAGTTCCCAGGAAGTTCCCTGATCTAAGCTTATGTAAAGTCCGTTGTCTGTACCCACAAACAAGAGTTGGTCATTCGCAGGATCTTCCAGAATAACATTTACAGAAGAGGCAGGAAGATTGGCCGCTATGTTGATCCATGTCTGCCCCATGTCCTCACTTTTATAGACGTAAGGTGCAAAATCGTCCCAGCGATATCCATTTAAACTGGTATATACCCGCTCCTTTTTATGTTTAGAAGCAGTCACCCTGCTCACCCACAGATCCTGAGGTAATTTATCTGAGATCTTTTTCCAGCTGCCACCTCCATCATCGCTTACATGAATAAGGCCGTCATCACTACCTGCATACAGCAGACCAAATTTAAACGGGGATTCAGAAATAGATGTAAGGGTGCCATAGGCCACATTCCCTTCTTTCCCTCCCTGGGTCAGATCTTCAGAAATAGCCTCCCAATCATCACCCTGATTTAGGGATCGATGTAATTTATTGCCTCCAAAATAGAGGATATCCTGGTTATGAGAAGAGAGTAAAATAGGCGTCTGCCAATTAAATCGATAAGGCTTTTCACCAAGCTCGTGCTTGGGTTGTATGTAGGCTCTTTTTTCATTGGCAAGATCTATCCTGAAGTAATTCCCGAATTGGAAACCGGTATAAACAATAGCAGAATTTCTGTTATCTATTTGTACCTGCATTCCATCGCCTCCCATGATCGACTTCCATGGGTAGTGACCCGAGGAGTGCCATCTGGTATTTTCAGCCGCATTATGTGGTCCCATCCATACGCCATTGTCCTGCAATCCACCATACACATTATAGGGTTCTTCATGATCTATATTGATGGCGTAGAACTGTCCTACCTCCGGAGAATTATTCTTGATCCAATGAGCTCCATCATCATACGAAATGTTTACACCCCCATCATTCCCATTGATCAGGTGTCCCGGTTTTACGGGATTCACCCAAAGTGCATGATGATCAGAATGCACATTATCCCCGTCAATGGCCTTATAGGTCTTTCCCCCATCATCTGAAGCAATAAGTGGTACCCCGGCCAGATATATTTTCTCCGGATTATTACGGTCTACCCTGATCTGGGCAAAGTAATATCCATAACTGTAAAAAAGGTCATCTATATAACTTTCGTTCTGTTTCTTCCAGGTTTTCCCGGCATCATTACTTCGGTATACTTCGGCTCCAATTACGGGAGTGTCGAATAAAAGCGAGTTTGCATCTTCGAGATAGGTCGCCAGATCCACCGGTTTTACTGCTCCTCCACGTACCATTTCCTTTACATTCTGCGCCTTGTATTTTTCCTGAAAATTATTGTCCTTCAGAAATTTATCTAACTGAACATCCTTGAGATCGAGGAAGGCCTCAACAGACATTGTCTTAAAATCTTCTTTGGTTAGTCCCTCTTTTTCATCTTTATCTTTATCAGTTTTGGTCCTTCTAAACTGATTGTCATGTACAACATACACAACGTCATTGTCATAGACGGCCAGACCTATTCTACCAACACCTTCCCCGGTAGGAAAACCGCTGCTGGGACCTGAAATTAATGTCCAGCTATTCCCCGTATCCGTACTTTTGTAAATACCGGATCCCGATCCATTTCCTTCAAAATTCCACGCTTTTCTGTCCTTCTCCCAGGCTGCAGCATATTGAATAGAAAAGTCATTGGGTGAGACTGCAAGATCAATAATGCCTGTCTCATCATTAATAAATAACGTTTTTTTCCAGGTCTTTCCTCCATCGGTAGTTTTGTAAACTCCTCGTTCTGAATTGGGGGAATACAAATGCCCGGTAACCCCAACCACTACTTCATTTACATTTTCGGGATTTATGACGATCCTTCCTATATGGTGCGAATCTGTTAGCCCCATATGTTCCCAGGTGGCCCCTTTGTCAGTCGACTTTAACATCCCGATACCGGCATAGGAAGAACGTGAACTATTGTTCTCCCCGGTGCCCACCCATATAGTTCCGCTTCTCCAATCTACTGCAATATCACCCACATTCTGGGTGGCAGTTGCATCTAATATAGGAGTAAAGGAGGTACCGTTGTTCTTGGTATACCATAAACCACCAGAAGCATAACCCACATAGAATTCAGTAGGATCATCGGGGTTTACCGCAATATTTACAACACGGCCACTCATTACGGTAGGACCTATATTTTTAAAAGGAATGTTCTTTACCAGAGAAGAGCTGCTCATGTTCTCCTTCATCTCAATTCCTTCCATGACCTTGGTTGCAGAAGAGGGCGCTGGTTGTGCTTTTAGAATGAGTACGCTTAGAAAGAAAAACAGGGATATTTTGAATTTCATGATAAGATTTTTATTTTTTTGGAAGGTATGAATTTGGCCGACTTATGGCAAGTACCTTTTAAAAGATGTGCGAGTAAATAGTTACTTTTGGGAAAACATCACGACCAAATGAAATACGATCCTATAGATGCATCCCTTTTTATAAAAAATCGCAAAAAATTCATGGCGAAGATGAAGCCCAAAAGCATTGCGGTTTTCAATTCTAATGATATTTATCCCATTAGTGCGGACAGCACCATGCCATTTCAGCAGCACAGGGATATTTTCTATTTGAGCGGGGTAGACCAGGAAGAGTCTATTTTAGTTCTTTTTCCGGATGCCATCAATAAAGAACAGCGCGAAGTATTGTTTGTAAGGGAGACCAATGACCATATTGCTGTTTGGGAAGGCGAAAAACTTTCCAAAGTACAGGGAACAAAAGTATCGGGAATAAAGAACGTGCAATGGCTTAGTAACTTTGACAAGGTATTCTTTGAACTTATGACGGAAGCAGAAACTGTTTATTTCAATACGAATGAACACTACCGGCAGTCTGTGGAAACCCAAACCCGGGAAGACCGGTTTATATTAAAATGCAAGGACCAATTCCCGGCTCACAGCTGGGCAAAGAGCAATCCTATTTTACAGGAAATTCGCGGAGTAAAAGAGCCTCAGGAAATAGCTCTTATGCAAAAGGCTTGCAATATTACCGAAAAGGGATTTAGAAGGATATTACAATTCACCAAACCGGGCGTTTGGGAATACGAGATAGAAGCAGAATTCCTGCACGAATTTATCCGTAATCGCTCTAAAGGGTTTGCCTATACGCCCATTGTGGCCTCTGGCAATAATGCCAATGTCTTACACTATGTGGTAAACAATCAGCAGTGCAAGGCAGGCGATCTGATCCTATTAGATGTAGGGGCAGAATACGCTAATTATTCGAGTGATATGACCAGGACCATTCCTGTGAGTGGAAAGTTTACCAAAAGGCAGCGAGAGGTGTATGATGCTGTTTTACGAGTAAAAAATGAAGCCACCAAAATGTTGGTGCCCGGCACCTTTTGGGCAGAGTACCATAAAGAGGTAGGGAAGATCATGACCTCTGAATTATTGGGATTAGGCTTGTTGGATAAGGCAGATGTAAAAAATGAAGACAAGGATTGGCCGGCGTATAAGAAATACTTTATGCATGGAACCAGTCATCATATTGGCCTGGACACCCATGATTATGGGCCCTTAAAAACCCCTATGAAAGCCAACATGGTCTTTACCGTAGAGCCGGGGATCTATATCCCTGCAGAAGGATTTGGGGTTAGACTTGAAGATGATGTGGTTATCCAACAAAAAGGAGGCCCTGTTAATCTAATGAAGAACATCCCGATAGAAGCGAAGGAGATCGAAGAAATTATGCAGGAAAAATAAACCTAAAGATTTGGAATTTACCCGCTCTTATTTGTTGCTTATACCCTTCTGTACTTTAGAAGATTGGCTACAAGAAAAGTAACAATAGCTGGAACAATCCATCCCATTTGTACTGAACTTAAAGGGATATATTCATTGACGACTTTCATGTTGTCAGCAAAACCCAGACTTGATAGAAAGTCGGGAATACTGAAAAGAATAGTGGCGATCACTACTGCCTTAAACACTTTGGGAGTTGTCCATTTATCTGGTAACACATTCAGAAGGATAAGTACTATAGTAATGGGATATATAAACATTAGGGCGGGGAGTGCTACATTTATTATATACCCAACGTCTAGCTGACCCATTAAGACCCCTAAAATACAGCCTACAATAACGGTAAATACATAGGCTTTTTGAGAGTCTTCAAATCTGCTTTTTACAAAATCGGCTGTGCCGGCGACTATCCCAACGGCCGTCGTAAAACAGGCCAGGCTTACCAAAATCCCAAAAATAAATTTTCCGGTATTCCCCAGGGTCATCAGGCTCATCTGCTGTAACAGATCGGTTCTGGAGATAGTGGCATCAAACGAATGATGCATTAGGGAGGCAGAAAGGATTAAGCCGGCATATACCAGGAAAAGGGCCAGACCTGCCATCCATCCGGCATTGGTGATCAGCTTCTTTTTAGCAGTATAATCTTTGTCTGTATTTTTTAGATTGATAGACACTATAATAACCCCCCCTACCACTACGGCACCAATAGCATCGAAGGTCTGATAGCCTTCAATGATGGCATAGCTTAACGGATTTGGGATGCTGGCTACCCCAAATGTGAAGGGCTCCACATAGATGATAATACCGATAATGGCCACAAGGATCACCAAAATAGCCGGAGTCATGATCTTTCCTATGATGTTCAGAATTTTGGATCTGTTCAGGGCAAAAACAAGGACCAAAACAAAGTAGACAAAACTGCTCAACAAAGGGGCACTGTTAAATAAGGGTGCAATGGCCATTTCATGGGTAACAGAAGCCGTCCTCGGAGAAGGCAGACTTATGGATATAGCATAGACCAAAATACAGTATACCAAACTAAACCTTGGAGACACTTTTTTGGCAAAATCGAACATAGTGCCTTGCAATCTGCCATGAGCCCTGATACCCAGGATAGGAATCAAAACAGCCGAAAGGGCAAACCCCAGGGCTACCAACCACCATTCCGGACCTGCTCTAAACCCCAATTGAGGAGGCAAGATGAGGTTTCCGGCTCCAAAAAAAAGGGAGAACAGGGCAAAAGTAGTAACCAAAAGTTCTTTGGTTCTATTCATGTTGCTGATTAAGTAGCGAAAGATAGAAGAAATAGAAGAAAATGAAGGAGCAGGCAAATAGAAATTATAGACCTTTTTTTGATGAAATAGAGACGTTCATCGAAAAAATCGCAAAAATGAGGGGTGTTACTCAATAAAAGTTCGGTAGTGTACGTTCCATTCTTAAAGTATTCAATGAATGCTTTTTAGATTGCTCAACGCTAATTATAACCATTGCATAACTGAGGTTCCCCAACTTTATTTTGCAGCCCTAATGACCTACTTACATGAAAAAGATATTTTGTAATATTTTTGGCCACCACTATTCCGTGTCTAAAAAAGTAACCCAGCACATCAAAGAGTACAAATGCGTTCACTGTGGAAAAGAAGTTACCACGGATGTGAGCGGAAATTTAGCTGTTTTGACGCCCGAGTTACAGGATATTAATCATACCCTGGAGATCATTTACCAAAAAAGACATGCTGGAGAACAGCAAGTAGCATAAGTACGCCTAGCCAAAGGAATTCCATCCCTGGGCTGTTAATGGTATACTGGTATTATTCCTGGAAATTAAGTGTGCGCCCTGATCTGCTTCTGTCAAATGCCCCACGACAGTAAGATTGGGGTTGCCCTTTATTTTTGGGAATTCTTTTTGGTCTAAAGTGAACAGTAATTCATAATCTTCCCCTCCGCTGAGTGCTACCGTGGTGCTGTCTAAATTAAATTCTTCACAGGCCGAAATAAACGTAGGATCTAATGGGATCTTTTCCTCATAAAGCATACACCCTACCTTACTTTTAGAACAAAGGTGCAAGATCTCAGAAGATAGTCCGTCGCTGATATCTATCATTGAAGTGGGACTTACTTCCAGCTGTTTCAGCAGAGTAATGATATCTTTTCTCGCCTCGGGTTTTAGTTGCCGCTCTACGATATAACTGTAGGGAGCCAGATCTGGCTGATTGTTTGGATTCACTTTAAAAACCTCTTTCTCCCGCTGCAGTACTTGCAATCCCATATAAGCTCCACCCAGATCGCCTGTTACAACCAACAGATCATTGGGCTTACCGCCACTTCTGTATACCTCTTTACCTTCTTCAACCTCACCAACGGCGGTAATGGACAAATACAAGCCTTTTTCAGAGGAGGTAGTGTCACCCCCTACAAGATCTACCTTGTAAATATCGCATGCCAATTGTATCCCTGCATATAATTCTTCAAGGGCTTCCAGAGGAAAACGGTTAGATACGGCAATAGAGACCAGTACCTGGGTAGCCATTCCGTTCATGGCATAGATATCGCTGAGGTTTACCACTACAGCCTTGTACCCAAGATGTTTCAGCGGCGTATAGCTGAGGTCGAAATGGATACCCTCTATAAGCTGATCAGTAGAGATCAACACTTTTTTATCTTTGAATTGAAGTACGGCAGCATCATCGCCAATACCTTTGACAGTTGAGGGTTGTGTAATCTTAAATTGACTTGTTAAATGGTCAATAAGACCAAATTCACCCAACTTTTCCAGGCCTGTTTTATTAGGATCTTTCTCTTCGAACATCCTGCAAAAATACGGAGGATATTGAATTAATCGTATCTTTACTTTGAAAACTATAAGGTCCCAAACCTTTACTACTATGAAAAAGTCGCTATATTTTCTCTTCCTGACTGTTCTATTTTTTGCCTGTTCTAAAAATGATGATGGTAATATTGATACCGTAGGGATGAATCCCATTGTGGATCCGCCAATTGATAATACCGGAGGATCTGAAAGTAATTTTGTTCCGTGTGAAAATGGATTTGCAGGGGTATACCCTTGTGACGGCTATGACCTTCTGGGCAGGATCTCACTCAATGAACTCAATGCTACTGCTGCCAATGATATTTGGGGATGGACAGATGTTGCTTCAAACCGTGAATTTGCGCTAATTGGGTTAAATAATGGCACTGCTTTTATAGAGATAACGGATACAGAAGATCTTATATTTTTAGGGAAACTACCCACAGCCACCACCTCTAGTCCCTGGAGAGATATCAAGGTCTATCAGGACTACGCCTATATAGGATCTGAAGCCGATAACCATGGGATGCAGATTTTTGATCTAAGAAACTTGCTCAACGTTAGCGGTGCTCCCACAACCTTTTCGGCAGATAACCGCTATACAGGCTTTGGAAATTCGCATAATATTGTTATTAATGAGGATAGCGGATTTGCATATGCCGTTGGAACTGACAATTTTAGTGGAGGGGCAAATTTTATGGACCTCCAGGATCCATTAAATCCACAGGCAGCTGGCGGCTACGGTGATTCGGGTTATACTCATGATGCCCAGGTGGTTATCTACAACGGGCCAGATGCAGATTATACCGGGGCCGAGATCTTTATTGGGGCGAATGAAAATCAGGTAATCATTGTTGATATTACAAACAAACAGAACCCTGCCAATATTACCGGAATTCAGTATGCAAATTTCGGGTATACCCACCAGGGCTGGTTCACTGAGGACCAACGCTATTTTATAGTTGGCGATGAACTGGATGAGATCAATTTTGGATTTAATTCCAGGACCCTGGTATTCGACATGCTGGATCTGGATAATCCTGTGCTACATACTACCCATTTGGGAGCTACTTCGGCCATTGACCACAATGGGTATGTCCTTGGGAACGAATTCTTTTTGGCGAATTATACCGCTGGTATGCGTGTTATGGACATATCCGATATCGCAAATAGAAACATCATGGAAACTGGTTTTTTTGATAGTTATCCCTCAAATAACAGCGCTTCTTTCAACGGGGTTTGGAGTGTCTATCCCTTTTTCGAAAGCGGGAAGATCGTTATAAGTGATATTAATTCGGGGTTTTTTATTGTTCAGAAATCTAATTAAGTAGTATCGTGGTACGCAGCATAATCATATTTTTTATCGGACTACTTGTTTCTTGCACCTATGATCAGGGAACATTGCCTGGAACAGATGAACCGGCATCGCTTTTTAAAGGTGAAGTTGCCTGGGCCCATTCCTTTGGAGGATCCGGGGACGATACCCCACGCTCGGTAATTGAAACTTCAGACGGTGGCTTTGCAATCTTTGGCTTTTCTGATAGTACTGATGGAGACCTTTTACCTAAGACCAATAATGTCAATGATTACTGGTTGATAAAAACAGATGCTGAAGGCAGGTTGCTTTGGTCCAGAACCTATGGAGGCAGCAAAGATGATAGAGGTCAGGCCGTGATCCAAACCTCAGATGGCGGGTATGCTATTACAGGGTATGCCATGAGTGATGATGGAGATGGAAGTAATAATGAGGGCTTCCATGATAACTGGGTTTTAAAATTAGATAGTCAGGGGTCCATTGAATGGGAACAAAGTTTTGGATTTTCGGGACATGATCATTCGTACGACATAGTTGAAAGTGAGGATGGAGGCCTTTTCTTTACCGGTTTTCTTGATATTACTTCGGCCAAGGCTGATGGGTACACGGATAAGTCCTATTCCCTAACCAGGCATGGGGTGGGCGAATTTTGGGGGACCAAGCTCAATGCCCAGGGAACATTAGAATGGCGAAAATATTTTGGAGGCACCAATAATGACCGCGCTCATGCGGTGGTCACGGCCCATGATCAGGGTTTTGTAATGGCCGGTTTTTCTGAAAGTGATGATTTCGATATTACAGACTCCAGAGGCTCCTATGATTTTTGGGTGGTAAAAATAGGGGATGAAGGTGATTTGGTATGGGAGCATTCCTATGGGGGAACAGGGATCGACATAGCTCAGGATATTGCCAAAACCGATGACGGGGGTTATATCATCACCGGCAGTACCATCAGTACAGATGGTGATATTAGTTCTTCCCATGGAGAATCGGATGTTTGGGTTATCAAGATCGATGCTCAGGGGGCGTTACTTTGGGAACATAACTATGGGGGCGCAGCTTTTGATGCTGCCGAAAGTATTCGCCCTACACAAGACGGAGGCTATGTTATTTCCGGAAATTCTAAAAGCACGGATCAGGATCTAACGGCCAATGCCGGAGAAAATGACCTATGGCTCCTCAAGATAGATGCCCAAGGAACCATCTTATGGCAACAGACCTTTGGCGGTACAGACCTTGAATTTGCGTTCGACGCCATAGAAACAGCTGATAGCGGGTTATTAGTCGTTGGGGATAGTAAAAGCACGGACTTCAATGCTTTTGAAAACAAAGGAGGTACAGACCTTGTCCTAATAAAAATTGAATAGAAAGGGACTGCCCTCTTAATTAAATCGACTTTCCTTCTAGTTTTTCCTGATCTGCAGCATAGAAATATCTGATCCTCACATATGTTATTATAATGTTAGCATCCATTTGTATACCCCAGTTTTAGTGTATATTTGTAACCTATTTAGAATAAATCCAATTAAGATGATCAAAGTATCAGAAACAGCCAAAAAGAGGGTATCTAGCCTGATGTCTGAAGAAGGCTATGATGTTACCAAAGATTATGTCCGTGTAGGCGTTAAAAGTGGCGGCTGCAGTGGCTTATCTTATGAATTGAATTTTGACAACCTTATTAATGATTCGGATAAGGTATTTGAAGACAACGATGTACGAATTATAGTAGACAAAAAGAGTTTTCTTTATTTAGTAGGGACTACCCTGGAATATTCGGGAGGTCTTAACGGCAAAGGATTTGTTTTTAATAATCCAAATGCGCAACGCACCTGCGGGTGTGGAGAAAGTTTCTCTTTATAATACTCAGAAATCAGAACATGGCATATACAGAGGAAGAATTAAAAAAAGAACTGGAAACCAAGGAATACGAATATGGTTTCTACACAGATATTGAGTCGGATACATTTCCAAAGGGGTTAAATGAAGAGGTGGTCATTGCCCTTTCCAAAAAGAAGGAAGAACCGGAATGGATGACCTTATGGAGGTTAGCGGCATTTAAAGGGTGGAAGGAAATGACAGAACCCGAGTGGGCCAATATTCACTACAAAAAACCTGATTTTCAGGATATCAGTTATTATTCTGCACCCAATAAAAAACCTAAATATGAAAGCCTGGATGAAGTAGATCCGGAATTATTGGACACTTTTAAAAAGCTAGGGATTTCATTAGACGAACAAAAAAAATTAGCCGGGGTAGCCGTAGATATTGTCATGGATTCTGTATCTGTGGCTACTACCTTCAAAAAAACACTGGCTGAAAAGGGAATTATTTTTTGTCCTATTTCGGAAGCGATCAAGGAGCACCCGGAACTGGTTAAGAAATACATAGGGTCTATTGTTCCTCCAAAAGACAATTTTTACGCAGCATTGAATTCGGCAGTTTTTACAGACGGTTCATTTTGCTACATTCCTAAAGGGGTAAGATGCCCCATGGAGCTTTCCACCTATTTCAGGATCAATCAGGCAGGCACAGGGCAGTTCGAAAGAACCCTGGTCATTGCAGATGAAGGAAGCTATGTAAGTTATCTGGAGGGCTGTACTGCGCCATCCAGAGATGAGAATCAATTGCATGCCGCGGTAGTAGAACTGATCGCTTTAGATGATGCTGAGATCAAATATTCTACGGTACAAAACTGGTACCCGGGAAACAAAGAAGGAAAAGGAGGGGTTTACAATTTCGTGACCAAAAGAGGCATGTGCGAACGCAATGCCAAGATCTCCTGGACGCAAGTGGAAACTGGTTCGGCCATTACATGGAAATACCCTTCCTGTATTCTGAAGGGGGATAATTCTATTGGGGAGTTCTATTCAATAGCAGTGACCAATAATTTCCAGCAGGCAGATACAGGCACAAAAATGATTCACTTGGGGAAGAATACAAAGAGTACCATTATTTCTAAAGGGATCTCTGCGGGAAAATCACAAAACAGCTATAGAGGATTAGTACAGGTGAGTAGCAGGGCAGATAACGCCCGTAACTTCTCTCAGTGCGATTCACTCCTAATGGGTAACGAATGCGGGGCGCATACATTTCCTTACATTGAAGTAAAGAACAAATCGGCTCAAATAGAGCATGAAGCTACCACATCTAAGATCGGGGAAGACCAAATCTTTTATTGCAACCAACGGGGTATTAATACAGAAAAGGCCATAGCTCTTATCGTAAACGGTTTTAGCAAGGAAGTACTCAATAAATTACCTATGGAATTTGCCGTGGAAGCTCAGAAACTCCTGGAAATAAGTCTGGAAGGTTCTGTAGGATAAACACTCAATAAAAACAAGAATAAAAGTAAAATAGCATATCATGTTAAAAATTAAAGATCTGCATGCCAGTGTAGAGGATAAGGAAATCCTGAAGGGAATCAATCTGGAAGTAAAACCAGGCGAGGTACACGCCATCATGGGACCAAACGGTTCCGGAAAAAGTACCCTTGCCTCTGTTATTGCAGGGAAAGAAGAATTCGAGATCACTAAAGGAACTATCATTTATGAAGGAGAAGACCTGGATGAGGTTTCTCCGGAAGAAAGGGCTCATAATGGAATATTCCTTTCATTTCAATACCCCGTAGAGATCCCGGGTGTTTCCGTAACGAACTTTATGAAAACGGCTATCAATGAATCTCGCAAGGCACGCGGGCAAGAAGATATGCCCGCCAATCAGATGCTGAAGCTTATTAGAGAAAAATCTGAACTCTTGGACATAGACAGAAAGTTTCTTTCCAGATCATTGAACGAAGGCTTTTCCGGAGGGGAAAAGAAACGAAATGAGATCTTTCAAATGGCTATGTTAGAACCAAAATTGGCCATACTGGATGAAACCGATTCCGGTTTGGACATCGATGCGCTTCGGATCGTGGCAAACGGGGTAAATAAATTGAAGAGCAAGGATAATGCGGTGATCCTGATCACCCACTATCAGAGGCTATTGGAATATATTATTCCAGATTTTGTGCATGTGATCCACGATGGTAAAATTGTGAAATCAGGCACTAAGGATTTGGCCCTGGAATTAGAAGAAAAAGGATACGACTGGTTAAAAAAAGAACCGGTAGCGTAAACAGAAAAAGAAATTAGGCGGTCTTATTTGGGATCGGCGCAAATGATCGAATTTTAAGTAACATGGATCTAAAGGAAAAATTGGTATCTTCTTTTATGGCTTTTGAAAATAATGTGGATTTGGACAATCCAATTCACGATATCAGATCTGAGGCCATCAAGAATTTTGAGACAAAAGGATTTCCCTCTAAAAAAGAGGAAGCCTGGAAATACACCTCCTTAAATAACTTACAGAAAGTTAATTTCAGTATTTTTCCAAAAGAGGAGAATACGCTGGAGTACAACCAGGTAAAGAAGTATTTCCTGCATGAGATAGACACCTACAAGATCGTTTTTATTGATGGGATCTACAGCTCTTACTTGTCAGAAACCACCCATGACGGGGTAGATATTTGTTTGATGAGTTCAGCCCTTACGAAGCCTATGTACAAGCAGGTGATCGATGTCTATTTTAACAAGATAGCCTCTAAGGAAGAATCGCTTACAACTTTAAATACGGCATTTAGCAGGGAAGGAGCGTACATCTATATTCCAAAGAATAAGGCACCCAAAAAACCGGTTGAGATCCTTCATTTTGCAACCGGGAACGAGGCATCGCTAATGCTACAGCCCAGAAATTTGATCATCGTTGAAGAAAATGCGGAATTACAGGTCATAGAAAGGCACCAAAGTCTTACGAAGAACGAAGTACTGACCAATAGTGTAACAGAGATTTTTGCTGCTAAAGATGCCATTGTGGATTATTATAAAGTTCAGAATGATGCCAAAGATGCGTCCCTTATTGATAACACCTATATCGCTCAGAAAGACAAAAGTGTCGTAAAAGTGCATACCTTTTCTTTTGGAGGGAAATTAACTCGTAATAACCTGAATTTTTATCAGAATGGCGAGTATATAGATTCTACCTTAAAAGGGGTCACTATCCTGGGGGAAAAACAACATGTGGACCACCATACCCTGGTACATCATAAGCAACCAAATTGTGAGAGTCACCAGGATTACAAAGGAATTTATGGCGAACGTTCTACAGGGGTGTTCAACGGAAAGATCATCGTAGATAAGATCGCTCAAAAGACCAATGCCTTTCAGCAAAATAACAATGTCCTTATCAGTGATCAGGCTACCATCAATACCAAGCCTCAGCTCGAGATCTTTCGCAGATGATGTGAAGTGTTCTCATGGCTGTACCATTGGTCAATTAGATGAAGATGCTATGTTCTACCTGCAATCCAGGGGCATCCCAAGGAAAGAGGCCACCGGACTTCTTATGTATGCATTTGCGAATAATGTGCTGGAAAGCGTACGACTACCCGAATTAAAAAAACGGATCAACAAACTTATCGCTACCAAGCTAGGCGTTAGGTTAGGATTTGATTTGTAAGTTGGGATTGCTCGGCTCAAACACTTCCATCAGGATGACAGAGAACACTTTGGATATCGCCCAAATAAGAAAGGACTTCCCAATTTTAAACAGGAAAGTTAATGGGAATCCACTGATCTATTTTGACAACGCTGCTACTTCACAAACTCCCAGACAGGTAATAGATACCATTGTTGATTATTACAGTAATTACAATGCCAATATACATCGGGGGGTACATGCCCTGGCACAAGAGGCTACGGAAGCATATGAAGGAGCCAGGATTAAAATACAGCAGTTCTTTAATGCAGCTAAGACCCATGAGATCATATTTACCTCAGGGACAACACATAGCATCAACCTGGTAGCCAATGGGTTCACCGCCTTTCTGAAAAAAGGGGATGAGGTGCTGGTTTGTGCATGGAGCATCATTCCAATATTGTTGCCCCTGGCAAATGCTCTGTGAGAGAACCGGGGCAAGCCTAAAAGTTATTCCCATGAATAATGAGGGGGAACTTTTGATGGATAGCTACCGGGATCTTCTGTCGGATAGAACGAAATTGGTTGTTTGTAATCATGTTTCTAATGCCCTTGGTACAATTAACCCCATAAAAGAGCTAATCACCCTTGCACATCAAGTTGGTGCGGCTGTACTTATAGACGGGGCACAATCTTCACCACATATTAAAGTGGATGTTCAAAAACTGGATGTCGACTTTTATACCGCTTCCGGACATAAATTATGCGGACCTACCGGAATTGGAATGCTTTATGGGAAGTCGGCATGGTTGGCTAAGTTGCCACCCTATCAAGGCGGTGGGAGATGATCGCTGAGGTTACTTTTGAAAAGACCACCTATGCAGATCTGCCTTATAATTTGAGGCAGGGACACCTAATATTTGTGGAGGCATAGCCTTTGGAGCAGCCATAGATTATTTAAACTCCATAGGATTGGATGACATTAAGGACTATGAACATCATTTGTTGATCTATGCTACAGAAGAACTTCAGAAAATAAAGGGGGTAAAGATCTACGGGACCGCTAAGAACAAGACGGCGGTTATTTCCTTTAATATTCAGGGAATTCATCCGTATGATATGGGAACACTGTTAGACAAGGATTGGGCATTGCAGTGCGCACTGGGCATCATTGTGCCCAACCTGTAATGGACTACTATAAAATACCGGGTACTATACGTGCAAGCTTCAGTTTTTATAACACCAAAGAGGAAATAGACCGGTTTATAGAGGCAGTAATAAGGGCAAAAGAAATGCTGCAATAGGAATCAGATCCTATAATTCTTCTGGGATGTAAACAAGGCCAGACTATTGAAAGACAGTAATCTTATCGTATTTTTACGACAAAGAACATAGAATGAGCATACAGGAAATACAAGAAATGAGGATAGTAGAGGAATTTTCAATGTTCGATGATTGGATGCAGCGTTATGAATATATGATAGAGCTTGGTAAATCCCTGCCCTTGATCAAAGAACAATACAAACAGACGATAAAACATAATTAAAGGATGCCAAAGTAAGGTTTGGGTACATGCTGAGCTGGAAGGTGAAAACCTGGTTTTCACCGCAGACAGTGATGCTATAATTACCAAAGGGATCATTGCCATCCTTATAAGAACCTTTAGTCATCAGAAACCGCAAGATATCATAGATGCCAATACTGCATTTATTGATGAAATTGGGCTAAAGGAGCATTTTATCCCCACCAGGGCCAACAAGTACTGATAGCATGATAAAACAACTAAAATTATATGCGGTAGCATATCAAACACAGTTAAATTAGGAAGAAGATGAGTGAGACCGTAATTGATACACAAGAATTAGGCAAAAGATCGTGAAAGTCCTTAAGACCATTTACGATCCAGAAATCCTGTAGATATTGCTTATGATTGGGACTGATATATGATGTCTTTGTCAATGAGGATAATAGGGTGAAAGATACTGATGACCTTAACCTCTCCCAACTGCCCGGTAGCGAGAGACACTGCCGGTCGCTTGAAAGAAAGAAAAAGTAAAGTCGCTCAATGTGGTAAAAGATGCCGTGGTTGAGATCACTTTTGATCCGCCATGGAGCTAGGACCTGATGAGTGAAGAAGCCAAATTAGAATTGGGGATGCTCTAAAACCTATCATCCTAATCGGTATGAAACAAAGAATTGTAAATCGGATTACCTCCAGCTCCTTAATCACTATTGATCTTGAGGATTACTATCCTGAAGGGAAACGGGTAGTATTAGACATAAAGGATTGGCTATATGAAGGGATCATTCTTAAGGAAAAAGACTTCAGAGCCTTCGTTGCAGATCATGCATGGGAACAATACAGGGATGTCTATGTGGCTATGCATTGTTCTACAGATGCTATAGTTCCGGGTTGGGCATTTATGCTGATCACAACCAGATTACAGCCTTATGCAAAACAAATAGTACTCGGGGATCTGGAATTACTTGAAACCGTTCTTTTCAAATCTGTACTAGAAAAACTGGACGTATCATCATTTAAGGACAAGCCGCTGATCGTCAAGGATGTTACAATAAACCGGTTCCCGAAAACGCTTATATATGGGCAGCCCAAAAACTTCAAGGGGTCGCCAAAAAGTATTATGTATGGGGAGGCTTATTTACCACTTTTTAAGAAGTGACAACTCACTTAAAGGTTCAAATTTCCGCTTGTTTAATACCATACTACAACAAAAAAACCCTGATCATTTGATCAGGGTTTTTTGATAGTAGGTTTTTTAATAAGATCTAAATTCTTAGTGTTGATTTGGGGAAATAAACACTAAAGTAATAGTCAGGTAGGATTTTGGGGATAAACACGTACACTTAACTACACTGTAAATGTATCGCCGCAGGATCTTCCGGAAGCCAAAACTATGTTGTCAACTATTGGGTTCTTGTTGTGAAAAATATGAAGGGCTTATTTCTTCGATGAACTACCAAAATTTTTATCTCACAATCTAGTATTCGTCAAGATTTTCGGGATACAAAAAGTTGTTATATGGGAATCTTGTAACATGAATTTTTCGCACGGTCTTATAAACTTGTATTTTAAATGCTTCCAAATTCTCTTTGTTCAGGGCGGAAATAAAGAGCGCATTACCACCCATACGGT
>CAWJQE010000010.1:0-40031 GCA_963844995.1 uncultured Flavobacteriaceae bacterium
TATAAAATTAGCAATCTCTATATGGGCATAAACAAAGTAATTGGAAGTGGTGGTCAATTGTTGGCAGACATATAGTATTTTTGACTCTTAAAAAAATTGAATTTTGAAAGGAGTTTTATTAGTTAATCTGGGTTCTCCGGATAGTCCAACTGCCAAAGATGTAAAACCGTATCTGGATGAATTCCTCATGGATGAACGCGTTATAGATGTACCTAAGATCTTGCGTAACATTCTGGTAAGAGGCATCATCTTGCAAACGCGCCCTAAAAAATCGGCCAAGGCCTACCAAAAGATTTGGTGGGAGGAGGGTTCTCCCTTAATTGTGATCTCAGAGAGATTTGCGAAAAAGGTACGTTTAGCATCAGACATACCTGTTGCCCTGGGGATGCGTTATGGCAGCATGACCATAAAGAATGCTCTGCAGGAATTAAAAGATCAAGGAGTAGATGAAGTACTTTTGGTACCCTTGTATCCGCATTATGCCATGTCTTCCTATGAAACCGTGGTTGTAAAAGTGTTGCAAGAGCAACAACAATATTTCCCGGAAATGCAGGTGACCACCATGCCTGCTTTTTATAAGAGTCCGGAGTATATCAAAGTACTCGCAGGCAGTATTGCCGAAGGATTAAAAGACTTTGAGTACGACCATGTACTTTTTTCCTACCATGGTATCCCGGAACGTCATATCCGCAAATCGGACCCAACGCGTTTTCATTGCAAAATTGATGGCAGTTGTTGCAAAATCAATTCGGTAGCCCATAACACCTGTTACAGACATCAATGCTATGATACCACAGAACTGGTAAAAGCAGCCCTGCAACTCCCTAATGATAAAGTGAGCACCTCTTTCCAATCGAGGTTAGCAGGAGATCCATGGTTAAAGCCCTATACCGACTATGAATTTGAACGCCTGGCCAAGGAAGGCAAAAAGAAACTTGCAGTGATCACCCCGGCCTTTGTTAGTGATTGTCTGGAAACGCTGGAAGAAATTGCGATGGAAGGGAAAGAACAATTTGAAGAAGCTGGTGGTGTGGACTACAAACATATTTCCTGTCTGAATGACAATGATGCATGGGTGTCTCTAATGGCCACATGGATCCGTGATTGGGAAACAAAACAGTTGCTTCCCGTCTAATGGCTAAAGTCTCCTCAGATCAGCTAGGCACGGAATCTATTGGGAGTCTCCTTGTTAGGCAAGCAGTACCTGCCTCTATCGGCATTTTAGTGATGTCGCTCAACATTTTAGTAGACACTATTTTTGTGGGGAATTGGATAGGCTCCATCGCCATTGCCGCCATTAATGTGGTCTTACCAGTCTCCTTTTTTATTGCAGCCCTGGGAATGGCTATTGGGATAGGAGGGAGTAGTATCATATCAAGAGCTCTGGGCGCAGACAATCCGGAGAGAGCCTTGAAAACTTTTGGGAATCAGATCACCTTAACCCTTTTGGTGACCATCACCATGGTAGCCCTGGGCTTGTACTATGCCGATGGTTTAATCCCTGCCTTTGGAGGAAAAGGGGGCATCTTTGCACCGGCTAAGACCTACTATACAATCGTGCTTTACGGGGTTCCTTTCCTGGCCTTGTGTATGATGGGAAACACCGTTATCCGTGCGGAAGGAAAGCCCAAATTTGCGATGATCGCCATGATCATACCTTCGGTGGGCAACTTGGTAATGGATTATGTTTTTATTTATGTATTCGACTGGGGAATGGAAGGCGCAGCCTGGGCCACCACCGGTGGATATCTTTTGTGTTTTGGGTATATCCTATACTTTTTTCTTTCCAAGAATTCTGAACTAAAAATTAAGTTTTCAGATTTTGGCCTCCATCTGCCCATTCTGAAAGAGATCGGTTCGCTTGGTTTTGTGACCCTTTCCAGACAGGCCGTGACCAGTGTTACCTACCTCCTGATGAATAATATTTTGTTCGATCTAGGGGGCGAATCTATGGTGGCTGTTTATGCAATTATTGGAAGAACCCTGATGTTTGCACTTTTCCCGGTATTTGGAGTTACACAGGGCTTTTTACCCATTGCTGGCTACAACTATGGTGCGCGTAAATATGAACGGGTTAGGGAAAGTATCAACACCGCCATTGCCTATGCAGCTATTGTGGCTACCATAGTTTTTGTAGGGCTTATGATCTTTCCCGCGGAGATCACCGGTTGGTTCCTGAGCAACAGGGCAGACATGTCTGCCGGAGAAATTGCAAGTAATATATTTGTATTGGAAAATACGCCTTCAGCTATGCGTTGGGTGTTTGCGGCAACACCTATTATTGCCATCCAACTTATTGGAGCGGCCTACTTTCAAGCGGTGGGGAAAGCCATTCCTGCGCTCTTACTAACACTTACAAGACAGGGGTTCTTCTTTATTCCATTGATCCTTATTCTCCCTAATTATTTAGGGGAATTGGGGGTGTGGCTGTCATTTCCAATTGCGGATACTCTGTCTACTATTGTAACGGGATATTATCTCCGAAATGAAGTGAAGACCTCGCTTATAAATAAGGAAACTGCCTAATAACATCCATCGATATTTTAATTCATCATGCTGCTGCAAGGCCATTGCGGATTGCAAAGCTACATTGCCATTGTTACGAAGCGCTACGTACATGATTGCTAACAGAATGTTGAATTAAAAATGATGAATGATGTTACAACTAAAAACGCTGCCTATATGGGCAAAAAGACTGGCCAGAGGAATGGTCGCAATTTTTCTAATTAAGGTTTGCCTGATAGGCGCCACAATTACTCTGCAAAGCTGCCAGTCTAATGAAGAGGAGTACAAGACACTGCAGAAGGAAGAGGCATTAACCTCTTTCGAAGTACTTGTAAAGAATACAACGCCAAAGATCAAGGACTTAATGGAGGATCACCCTAACGTTCTTAAGAACCCGGATCTTTTGGATCAGAAAAGTGTACGGAAGCTAGAGAAAGAAGTGAACACTTTATTACAGCCCTTGGTGAACAGTACCAAGAAGCTCTTAAAATGGTACGAGGTGGAAGACGAGTATCTAACCCAGGAATTTACTGATCCTAATGATCCTCGAATAGCCCTGGTT
The DNA here is from genome assembly GCA_963844995.1 of uncultured Flavobacteriaceae bacterium. Classification (GTDB taxonomy): domain Bacteria; phylum Bacteroidota; class Bacteroidia; order Flavobacteriales; family Flavobacteriaceae; genus Muriicola. The sequence goes on from CAWJQE010000010.1 coordinate 3,068, forward strand.
GGTCTTTTCCTTCTGGCCGCAGAGAGCAATGAAAAACAGGGGGTAGCCCTTAACTTTGCCCAGGCCTTTGGAACGCTTGGCTATGCTCAGGACGCTCAACTTTCCGAAGCTAAACCAGATTGGGTAGATTGCATGATCACAGCGGTGGGGATAGATGCAGTGGTAGAGTTTCTTAAAGGGAATGTTACTGAAGCTATTGCCAAAAAAGCTATAAAGAAGATCGCTTCCCGAGCCATGGGATTTATTGGTGCGGCGGTTGCCTTGTACGAATTTGGAAGTTGTATGGGATGGTATTAAATTTATTGGTATGAAGAACTATAAATTAACATGGCCGAGAACAGTATTATTTGCCGTTTTATTTGGAGGCGGGATCTACTTCTTTTCTAAAAACGGATTCGACACCATGGCCACTCATGAGATTGTGCTGTGTACGGTTTTGATGTTGGCACTTTTAGTTTTAATCGGACTGAAAATAGCGAAGACTTTAAAAAGCAGTCAATAGCCAGATCAATATCAGGAATTGAAAGTAAAAAGCTTTGGGTTCATTCCCAGGGCTTTTTTTATTTCCGGCCAAAATCGCAGTCCCTATCATTGTACACAAACCCTTATTGGGAAGGGGTTAATAGTTTTTTAGATCGATAAAAATAAATACAAAACATATTGAAATATGATATAATTTTGAGGTGTTAATAACCAATAAAAAAATAGTATTCAATGAAAAAATTGATCATTAGTTTAGTAGCTGTTGTAGCGTTCATTAGTAACGCTCAGGCACAGGGAATTACTTTTGGAGTAAAGGCAGGAGCCAACTTCTCTAATCTTAAAATTTCCTTCGATTCTGAAGGGGCTTCCCCCGATGGTGCAACCAGTATTTTTGTAGGTGGTTTACTCGATGTGGGCCTTTCTGAAAAAGTACATTTCCAGCCAGAGATCCAGTATTCCATTGAAGGCGCCAAGGACGGGGATATTACATATTTCAACGTTCCATTGATGTTAAAGTACTATCTAATTGAAGGATTGAATGTACAAGCCGGACCCCAATTGGGATTGTTGGTAGATGCCGAAGGAGGAACGGATGGTTTAAAATCTTCCAATTTTGCATTTAATTTTGGTGCAGCTTATGAGGTAGTAGGGGGATTTTTTGTAGATGCCCGCTATAATTTGGGGCTATCAAATATTGCAGAAGAAGAGCCTGGATTTGGTGATTTTACCGTGAAGACCAAAGGATTTCAACTAGGCGTAGGATACCGATTTTAAAAAATGTACAGTATACAATACTAAAGGGGGTAATACCCCCTTTTTTTGTTTAAATAAATATCACTTTTTTCCAAATGCCCTAATTAGCAAAAGGACTACCTGGCTTAGCCAACCAATAGGATAAGGAAGTATCAGTATACCCCACCACCAGGATAATTGTGAAGTGCCCCCAAAACCTCCCAACGATGACAAATAAAATAAAAAGATCACCCCTGAAGTGATCAGTATCGCATTTATCCTAAACCATTTCATGTGTCGATCATTGTTCCTTTTGGTAATAAATGTCAGTATAATACTTCCAAATACTATCAGCACACTTCCTTCCAAAGGGTCTATAGTGCCCACGCAGAAGAGTACAATCCCAAAGATGTAAGCCACTTTTTTCCAGTCATACTTTTTCATTGTATTTCTAGTTTTAGTCGGGAATGGCAAAAGCTATGTATGAGCTGCCCGGTTTGGTACCCATTTTACCCCCACCACAAGCTATCACCAGATATTGTTTGCCATCTACCTCATAGGTGGCGGGAGTGGCATAGCCGCCGGCAGGCAGCCTGGTTTCCCATAATAACTTCCCGGTTCTCATATGAAAGGCCCTGAATTTTTCATCTTTCGTAGCCGCAATAAACAACACCCCACCGGCCGTAATAACCGGGCCGCCGTAATTTTCCAGACCGGAAACAGGAACCTCAGCATCCTCCAGACCTTCTTCATGTCCCAGGGGTATTTTCCAGATATATTCGCCGGTATTAAGATCTATGGCATTGAGAGTTCCCCATGGGGGATTCATTACAGGATAGCCTCTGTCATCCTTAAATCTTCCAAAGCCTACCATGGCGTATCTACTCGTAATTTTAATTTCTGCGCGGTGATCTTTGGCTCCCGTATTTTTCTCTTCCATATCGGTTAAGAAAGCTGCGATCAAGGCGGTTTCATCTTCTGTTAAATTAGGCATGGCTGGCATGGCCCCTTTTCCTTTGGAGATCATTTCTTGGATATCTATCGCCGCCATTCGCATTTTAATTTGTTGTAATTCAGGGACCTCTCCCATACCCTGAAATTCGCCACCATGACATCGCACACAATGGATCTGTGCCAGGGTAGCACCCGGACTTAAAGGCTTTCCGTCTTTTTCACCAACCTTGGCCATCCGTACTATCCAGGCCATTTCGTTCCCATTTACATACATGATCCCCGTTCTGGGATCCAGGGCCGCACCCCCCCATTCACCACCTCCATCGGCTCCGGGATATAAAATAACCCCTCTGGTATCTATTGGGATAAATTGTCCTTTGGAGGTTACGGATGCTAATTTTTGGCGTACGGTGGGCGGACTTAAATTCTGCGCCTTATCAATAAAATCATCCACAAAGGCCGGCTGATCCGGGGCATAAAGATCATCTTCCTCTAAAGTTTGTCTGGCAAAAGGAGCAGGTTTTAATGGGAGTACCTGGGTACTGGCCGCCATATCACCCTCTAAGGTGGTGTTGGGATATTCCTTTTCTTCCAATGGGAATAAAGGCTCTCCAGTGAGTCTATTGAAAACAAAAACATGCCCACTTTTAGTGATCTGTGCCACAGCCGGAACCATTTCGCCATTTAGTTCAAGTTCAAACAGATTTGGTGGCGCAGGAAGATCCCGATCCCAAAGGTCGTGCTTCACCATTTGAAAATGCCAGAGACGCTCCCCCGTTTCAGCATCCAGAGCTAATAGTGAATTGGCAAAAAGATTATCTCCTAAACGATCTCCTCCATACCAATCAAATGCTGCGGAACCGGTTGGGACATAAACAATTCCACGTGGTTCATCCAGGGCCATACCTGCCCAATTATTGGCTCCCCCGGTAGTTTTATAAGCCTCTTTTGGCCAGGTATCGTATCCGTATTCACCGGGTTGTGGAATGGTATGGAAGATCCATTCCATTTCCCCAGACAATACATTATAGGCTCTTATATGTCCGGGTGCTGCACCGGGAGATTCCGAAGTTCTGCCACCTAGTATAAGGTAGTTTTTATAAATTACACCGGGGGTAGTAAGAACAATGGGGACTTTAGTTATCTCTCTTCCCAGGTCTTGTCTGAGATCTATACTCCCCTGCTCTCCAAAGGACGCAACCAGGGTTCCTGTGAGCAGATCTACTGCATAAAGTCTATGTCCTGATGCATAAAAAATTCTACTGCGTTCATTGGAATCCGATTTCCAGGCTGTTAATCCTCTGCTCAACCCTAAGCCAGTTTTATCCTGATTTGCCGGTGTAAACTCCCAAAGGACTTCTCCGGTATCCGCCTTAAGAGCAAAAAGTGAATTGTGTGGATTAATACCATACAATGTATTTTCTATGATCAGCGGATTGGTTTGTATCTGGCTGTTTCTCCCTACTTGCAGCTGGCCGCTTTCATACTGCCAAACGGGCTTAAGGAGGTGGACGTTGATGGTGTCTATTTCCTGAAGTACAGAATAATGTGTGCGTTGTGGATCACCCAGATAATGAGACCAGGTCTTGTAATCTGGATTTGAAGTGATAGATTCCTGAAGTTCTGCCGCCTGGTCTGTTGAATCACAGCCAATAAGATTTACGAAACATAAAACGAAGAGAAAATATAAAAAAATAAAAGGATATTGATGTCTGGAATAAACAAAAGGAACTAATCTCATAGTGGATAATTCAATACTTTTAGAAAAGTACGAAAATTGTCTGTTGTAAATTAATAACCTTCTTTGGCCTTTTAAAATGTGCGGGAATCTAAAACAATTTCATACTTTCAATTCCCTTATTTTTGAATTGTTTAAAATCTGACACTAGAAATAGACATGCCAAAATTTAAATACTTTTCAATATATCTTTTTTCACTTTCAGTATTTTGGCCAATGCTCACAATTGGCCAGGGAACCAATGATTCAATAGATTTGGCGATCCGTTATTGGCATCAAAAAGATTTAGAACTGGATAGTATTCCCGGAACCGGTTTAGACAGAGTATACAATGAATTACTTAAGGATAGAAATGGAGTTGAGGTAGTTGTTGCCGTACTTGATACTAAAGTCGACATATTTCATGAGGATTTGAACGAGAGAATATGGATAAATGAAGATGAAATTCCAGGAAATGGCATTGATGATGATCAAAATGGTTATGTCGATGACGTCAATGGATGGAATTTTCTGGGAAATAAAAAAGGAGAAGATATTTTATATCAGCATCCAGAATATATTCGGTACGTAAGAAAGTATAACAAAGAATTTTCCGATAAAAAAATTAGGGATATTCCATTAGAGCAATTAGATGTATATATAAAATACCTTGAGGCTAAAAAAAAGCTAGAATTCGAATATGAAGAGGCCATGGTCAAAAAGAGTTCTTTCGATTCTATTTATGACTTATACCATGAAGGTAAATTGCTATTTAAAAAGTACTTAAATGATAGTATAATAACAAAAGACAGGTTGATGAAGCTCGAAACCATCAACCCATCCCTGAAAAAGTACACGAGTTTTTTTATAGATTTTATTTGGGAATATGGTCTTGATGATTCTAATATGGAATGGAACAAATCATATTTTCAGAATAGAGTTATAAGGGATTTGAATATCGAATACAATGACCGGGCGTTATTAAATGAAAATGAAAGTGATATTTTGGACAAGGACTACGGTAATCCCATTGTTTATGGAGAAGTTAATTTCGAACATTCAATAGGTGTATGCGGGATACTTGCAGCTACAAGAGATAATGAAATTGGTCTTGATGGATTTTCAAACAACATTAAAATAATGCCTGTTGTGATGGTCTCGGAAGGAGATGAACACGACAAAGACGTAGCATTGGCTATCCGATACGCCGTTGACAACGGTGCACATATAATTAATATGAGCTGGGGAAAATACTTGTCTTTAAATGAGAATTGGGTGATTGAGGCAATCAAATATGCTTGGAAAAATGATGTTTTAATAGTTTCATCTGCAGGAAATGATTCCAAAAATATTGATAATGACCCCTATTATCCTACAGATTATTTTGATGGAGAGGAATATATTAATACGTTTATTTCAGTAGGCGGAACTACCCGGCATTTTGACCAACGTTTAATTGCCACATTTTCAAACTATGGGAAACGCAATGTTGATATTTTTGCACCCGCCGATGAAATATATACGACCAACACCTCAAATTCTTATAAATTTAGTAAGGGCACGTCTTATTCAAGTCCCATTGTAGCCGGCACTGCGGCGTTAATAAAATCGTATTACCCAGAATTTTCATCACAGGAAATAAAGACAATCATATTGGAAGCTGGCACTCCGGTTAATTTTGAAATTGAACTTCTTCTGGAAGAAAACTTAACCAAAATGGTGCCTTTTTCGGAAGTTTCTAAAACTGGAAAAATCATCAACACATTTAATGCAATGATTGTTGCGGATGCTTTACATGTAAAAAATGTAAAAACAGGAAGATAAAGGAACTTTAATTATTACATTTAAGTCGAACTAGAACACTTTAAAAAATGAATTTTAAGACGTATCAACTGGCCTTATTTATGGCCTTCTTCACATTAATTTTTACAACAAATGCACAAAGGCGCACAAAAGCGGTCGTTTCAGATCCAATTCCTGAGGCGCTGTATTCAAGTCTGGAGTACCGTCTGGTAGGCCCATTCCGGGGAGGTAGATCTGCAGCAGTTACTGGAGTTCCTGGAGAACCCAATCTGTTTTATTTTGGGGCCACCGGAGGTGGGGTATGGAAGACCATGGACGGGGGCCGTAGCTGGGAAAATATTTCTGATGGCTTTTTTGGTGGAAGTATAGGCGCCGTGGAGGTAGCTAAAAGCGATCCTAATGTGATCTATGTTGGGGGAGGAGAAAAAACCCTCAGAGGAAATGTTTCTTCAGGATATGGTATCTGGAAAACGGTAGATGCCGGTAAGACCTGGCAATCTGTCGGACTTAAAAATAGCAGGCACGTACCTCGTATTCGCATTCATCCAAATGATCCAAATACAGTTTATGCAGCCGTTCTGGGAGACATCTATAAGCCTTCTCAGGAAAGGGGTATATTCAAGAGTGAAGATGGAGGAACTACATGGAGAAAGACTTTATTTGTCAACGATCAGGCAGGGGCAGTAGACCTGGTATTAGACCCTACCAATCCCAGGATCATGTACGCGTCTACCTGGAGGGCAAAAAGAACGCCTTATAGCCTCAGTAGCGGTGGAGACGGATCGGCACTGTGGAAAAGTACAGATAGCGGGGAGTCCTGGACAGAGATCTCAAAAAATGACGGCTTTCCAAAGGATACACTCGGCATCATTGGGGTAGCAGTTTCTCCAAAAAATGCCCAACGTGTTTGGGCAATTGTTGAAAATAAAGAAAAAGGAGGCTTGTACCGTTCAGATGACGGAGGGAAGAAATGGAGCATGGTGAATTCTGAAAGAAAACTGCGTCAGCGTGCCTGGTACTATACAAGGGTGTATGCCGACACTGAAAACGAAGATGTAGTGTATGTCCTCAATGTACGGTACCATAAATCTACCGATGGCGGAAAAAGCTTTAATACATTTAATGCCCCACATGGTGATCATCACGATCTTTGGATAGCACCTGAGAACTCTAAAAGAATGATCATTGGTGACGATGGAGGTGCGCAAGTGTCTTATGATGGCGGAGAGACATGGAGTACGTATTACAATCAGCCCACTGCACAATTTTATAGGGTTACCACAGATAATGCCTTTCCTTATCGTATTTATGCGGCCCAACAGGATAATTCAACGATTCGCATAAAACACAGAAGTGAGGGGAGAAGTATTGGTGATGATGACTGGGAATCTACAGCTGGGGGAGAATCGGCTCATATCGCTGTAGATCCTACAAATAATGATATTGTTTATGGCGGAAGTTATGGTGGTTTCCTCACCAGGGTGAATCATGATGCTAACACCGTTAGAGGTATCAATGTATGGCCAGATAATCCTATGGGTTATGGAGCAGAAGGGATGAAATATCGTTTTCAATGGAATTTTCCGATCATTTTCAGTAAGCACGATCCCAAAAAATTATACACTTTTTCCAACCATGTTCATATGAGTACCAATGAAGGACAAAGTTGGGAACTTTTAAGCGGTGACCTCACCAGAAACGATCCGGATAAATTAGTCTCCAGTGGAGGCCCAATAACCCAGGACAATACGGGTGTAGAATATTACTGTACTATTTTTGCGGCAAATGAAAGTCCGCTGAAAGAAGGGTTGCTATGGGTAGGTAGCGACGATGGACTTATCCATGTTTCCAAAGATGGAGGAGGCAACTGGGAGAATGTAACCCCTGCAAACATGCCAGATTGGTCTATGGTGAATAGTATAGAACCCTCATCCTTTGATGAAGGCACTTGTTATGTGGCAGCTACACGTTATAAATTAGGAGATTTTCAACCTTATTTGTACAAAACAACAGACTATGGCAAGACCTGGCAGAAGATCACCAGTGGTATAGATAACGAACATTTTACCAGAGTGGTTCGGGAAGATCCTAGAAGAAAAGGATTGTTATATGCAGGTACAGAAACAGGGATGTACATCTCTTTTAATGATGGCCGCAACTGGAAACCTTTCCAATTAAATTTACCCATCGTACCTATTACAGATTTAGCTTTAAAAGACAATAATCTTATTGTAGCCACTCAGGGACGAAGCCTTTGGATCATTGATGACCTTACAGTGCTGCATCAGTTGAACGAAGGTATTTCAACAGGGAATACAATCCTCTATCAGCCTAAAGATGCATATAGAACCAAAGGGGGCACAAGCAGAAACCCTTCAAAAACAGAAGGGCAAAACCATCCGAACGGAGTTATCACCCACTTTTATTTAAAGGACCTGTCCGAAAAGGATAGTATAGCCCTTACTTATACCTCCGTTGCAGGAGATACGCTCGCCAACTTTAGTACATATGCCAAGGAAGCGGATGAAAAGTTAAAACCAAAAAAAGGAGGTAATACCCATGTTTGGGATACAAGGGGAAAAGGAGCCCAGGATTTCAAGGGAATGATCATGTGGTGGGCCAATTTGAATGGCGCGAAGGCTGTACCCGGGACCTACAGGGTGCATCTCAATGTGAATGGGGTTAACCAAACAAAACCATTTACCATTTTGCCAGATCCAAGGGCTGAGGTGAGTGTAGCTGAGATGCAAACACAATTCGATTTTATTTCGGACATCAATAGTACGGTAGACAAAGCGCATGCTTCCATCAAAAAGATCAGAAAGATCACCACTCAGCTCGATGCTTTTATGGCACAGTACAAAGGCAATGAGGCTACCGCGGAATTGGTAGAGAAAGCCAAAAAAATGAAGAATGATTTTGGAGAAGTAGAGAAAGCGCTGTATCAGACACAGAATAGAAGTGGACAGGATCCTTTGAATTTTCCGATCAGGCTGACCAATAAATTAGCACATTTGAACAGCTTGGTATCTATTGATGATTTTCATCCAACAGATCAGGATATTGCGGTAAAGAATCAGCTTACGACCAAAATTGAAGAACAGTTAAATCAGTTTGATGCTTTGGTTACCAAGGAGATCAAAGCCTTTAATGAGGCCTTTAATACCTTGCAATTAAATTATCTCTTTATAGAATAGAAATAGGCAGTGATTAGATATCATCCCTTGCCTTAAAGGGCGGGGGATATACTATCATATGTCTCAAGATAAGAATGCTAATCAACTTTATAATCCCTCAATACATCATGAAACAACGAATTTTTGGTCTCCTTGCCTTTTTGTTCATAGGAACTGTAATGGCCCAAACGGCAGAAGAGTATTTTAAACCACTCAAATACAGAAATATTGGCCCTTTCAGAGGAGGGCGGTCCGTGTCAGCAACAGGCGTAATTGGTGATCCCATGACCTATTATATGGGAACTACCGGTGGGGGTCTCTGGAAGACTACTGATGCCGGGAAGCAATGGAATAATATTTCAGATGGGTATTTTGAGATGGGATCTGTTGGTGCGGTAGCCGTTTCGGCTTCTAACCCCCATATAGTGTATTGTGGGATGGGAGAACATGCTGTACGTGGAGTGATGACCTCTTATGGAGATGGGGTATATAAATCTACTGATGCCGGGAAGACCTGGAAAAAAATAGGGCTGGAAAAGACACAGCATATAGCACGGATCGTTATTCATCCTACTAATCCGGACATAGTCTATGTAGCCGCACAAGGGGCATTGTACGGCCCTAACAAAGAACGAGGCATCTACAAAAGCACTGATGGCGGAACTACCTGGAAACAAGTTTTGTTTGTGAATGAGCTTACGGGCTGCAATGAACTTTCCATGGATCTTTCTACGCCTGAGGTTCTATATGCCAGCATGTGGCATCATCAGCGAAAACCAAATATTGTCATCAGTGGTGGCTCTGGAAGTGGTTTGTATAAATCTACAGACGGCGGTGAAACCTGGAAACAGATACACAACGGTTTGCCGGAAGAAAAAGGTAAAATGGCTATTGCCGTGAGTCAGGCAAATTCCAACAAAGTATATGCCCTGGTGGAAAGTGATTCGGATAAAGACAAGGGCGGTTTATTTGTTTCTAATGATGCCGGGGATTCCTGGAATATGATCAGTGGGGACAACAGATTGGTACAGCGGGCATGGTATTATATTGAAGTATTCCCGGATCCAAACGACGAAAACACGGTATATGTCATGAGTGCGCAGGCGCTGAGGTCTTTTGATGGGGGTGTTAGCTGGGAACAGATAACAGGGACCCATGGGGACTACCACGATCTTTGGATCAATCCGGCGAATTCAAAGAACATGGTCATTGCAAATGATGGCGGGGCAGCCGTTAGTTTTGACTATGCGAAAACTTGGTCTTCTCAAGACATAATGCCTACGGCTCAATTCTATCGCATCAGTACAGATAACCTGTTTCCATACAATGTATATGGTGGGCAACAAGATAATACCTCTGTAAGGATCGCAAGTCTTTCCATAGGCAGATGGGGTATTACAGAACAAGATTGGACCTATTCCGCGGGTGGAGAAAGTGCGTTCCTCGCATTCGATCCTGATAATCCTCGTTATGTATTGGGAGGGAGTTATCTGGGTACCATTGACGTGTTAGACGTCCAAACAAAATCTGAAACCAAGATCATGGCAGCACCCATACAGTATCTTGGCAGGGCAGCCAGGGAAATGAAATACTTGTATAACTGGAATGCACCCATTATCAGATCACAGCATGAACCCAATACATTTTTCCATTGTGCTCAATTGGTACTGAAAACTACTGATATGGGAACTACCTGGGAAGAGATCTCTCCCGATCTTACCCGAAATATGGATGAAAAACAAGGACATGGAGGAGGTCCTTATACGATAGAGGCTGTTGGGGCAGAAAATTATGGTACCATTGCCTATATGATAGAATCACCGCATGAGAAAGGCGTTTACTGGACAGGGAGCGATGACGGATTTGTGCATATCACCAGAAATGGAGGACAAAATTGGGAAAATGTAACCCCAAAAGGCCTGCAGGAATGCCTGATCAACGCAATTGAGGTCTCCCCACATGATGCCGGTACAGCGTACATTGCAACCACCAGATATAAGTTTAATGACCATACCCCGGGCTTATATAAAACCACTAATTATGGGCAAACCTGGACAAACATTAGCGGCGGTATTCCCTATGGGTCTTTTACCAGGGTGATACGTGAAGATACATCGAGAAAAGGGATGCTATATGCGGGAACCGAAAAAGGAATTTATATTTCCTGGAATGATGGTGCAAGCTGGGAAACTCTCCAATTGAATCTACCTAAGACACCTATTACGGATCTTAAAGTACATAAGGGAGATCTGGTTGTAGCTACTTCAGGACGTTCTTTTTGGATCCTTGATGATCTTGCTGCGCTTTCCCAATATAAATCCGGAAATTCAGGGGTAAAGATCATGCAACCAGAGGACGCAATTAATGCGTCTTGGGGAAGTCCCTTAAACAAGAATTCAAAGGATTTTAAAGGTACACACCCATTCCAGGGTGTAAATCCGGCCAATGGAATGGTCCTTTACTATGAGTTACCCAAGATGGAGGATACTTTATCTTTAACCATGGAGATATTGAATTCTAAGGAAAAGGTCATTAGGACCTTCAGTTCTGAAAAAGATAGTACCTATCAAAAACACAATGGTGGTGGCCCACCTCCTGCACCGGTTTTACCGAAAGAACAGGGCCTTAATAGATTTGTCTGGGATCTCAATTACCCTATCATGGAAGGAATCCCCGGGGTTTATATAGAAGCTGGTTTTGAGGGGCATAAGGCTCCCCCGGGAAACTACGCTATTAGATTAAAACATGGAGATAAAACTGTGATGGCGGAAGGTAAAATAGTATCAACCCCCGGTTTTGATGTTTCCATGTCACAGTATGAGGAATTCGATGTTTTTATGTCGGAAATGGAAGCTAATCTTAATGAAATGCATCAGTTGGTCAATCAATTTTACAAGGTACAGCATCAATTAAAAACTCTGTTGTCCACTATGGAAGCGGGCGATGCTAAACAAGCCGGCGAAGCTTTATTAAAAGAACTGATAACCTGGGACGAGGAAATGATACAACGCAAATCCCAGGCGTATGACGATGTTGAGAATTTCCCTAATAAATTCTCAGCAGAATATCTCTTTTTGATCAATCAGACAAACAGCGTTATTCCCAGAGTAAATAAGGGCTCCAGAGATCGTAAGGCAGAATTGGATGTACAGTGGGCAGGGTTAAGATCCAGAGCTCTAAACTTTGTGAATGTGGCTTTGCCAAACTACAATAAGACCCTCTGGAATGCTGGGATAGGTGCTATACAAATCGGCAAATAATGGGAGAGTACTATAACTATATAAAATCGTTACATCTGATTTTTGTGATCACGTGGTTTGCGGGCTTGTTTTATATTCCAAGGCTTTTTATTTATCATATTGAAGCTCAGGATAAACCAGATCCTGCGAAAGGTATACTTTCAGATCAGCTAAAATTGATGACCAAAAGGTTGTGGTATATTATTACCTGGCCTTCAGCAATTTTGGCAACTTTATTCGCCATATGGTTGTTGGTGCTTATTCCCGGCTGGTTAGAGCAGCCATGGATGCACGTTAAACTGTTATTTGTAGTGCTGTTGATCGCGTATCATTTAAAGACCCATCAAATGTTCCTCCAATTACAGCAGAATAAGATAAAATACACCTCTAACTTTATGCGTATTTGGAATGAAGGTGCTACTGTGGTGCTGTTTGCGGTAACCTTCCTGGCCATTCTTAAAAGTGCCTTTAATTGGGTATACGGGGTAGTAGGCATAATTGTTTTGGGCATTTTACTCATGCTCGGAATAAAACTTTACAAAAGGTTTCGGGATAAGAACCCTGAGGCATAGAAAATTCAGGTTTAATTTATGGCTGGCAGACACAGAGATCACAATTTCCTTTGGGCAGAAATAATTCTTGTTGATCTACACCCTCCCTTTTTGGACTGATTATTGCTATCTTTAAAATCAAAATAAAGAGCCTTTGTTCAAGAAGTTCTCCCTCCGGTCCAGGATTTTTGTTACCATGATATTTTTAGTGCTGATTGCTTCTGTGCTGATCGCAGGGGTAACTGTCTATCAATACAGGGAACAATCCAAGGATTATCACCAGGATCGTCTGGAACGCAAAGAAGAACAGATAAAACAGAGTATCAGTTATACCCTTCAGTCAACCACTTATCCGGTGATCACAGAAAATCTGGGGCTAATCTTTAAAGACGAGATCTATCGTATTGCCGACGTACAGAATGTGAATTTTAATATTTATGATCTGGAAGGACAGCTTATCAAAAGTTCACGTCCAAAATTTAACAATGATTCAATTTCAAGATGCCTTGAGGCTTATCTATTGAACAATCTTAAAGAAAGTCCAAATAAAAGATATGTAGAAGATAACCTGGTGGCCGGAAATAAATATCAGGCTTCCTATACATTTATAACCGATCTGAAATTTAAGCCAATAGGCATTCTTAATTTGCCATATTATGAGGACAATTCCTTTAATAGCATGGAATTGAGAGAATTCATGTTTCGACTCGGAGGGGTCTATTTAATAATGTTTGTCATTGCTATTTTCCTGGCTTATTTTATCTCCAAATACATCACCCGCTCCTTAGAAACTATCTCAGATAAACTACATCAAACCGATTTCACCAAACGGAATGAAAAGATATTTGTTAAGAACCCCAGTGAGGAAATAGGAAAGTTAATAGACTCCTATAACGAAATGATAGATGAACTGGAACAAAGTGCTGTGAAATTGGCGCGAAGTGAAAGGGAACAGGCCTGGAGGGAAATGGCAAAACAAGTTGCCCACGAAATAAAGAATCCATTAACACCAATGCGACTCACAGTACAGAGTTTTGAACGTAATTTTAAACCCTCAGATCCGGATGCGAAAGTGAAGATGCGGGAGTTTTCAAAAACGCTTATCCAACAAATAGATATGATGAGCAGTATAGCCTCAGCATTCTCCAGTTTTGCCCAAATGCCTGCACAGCAAAATGAAACTTTGAATGTGGTGAAAACGGTAAAACTGGCACTTGATATTTTTAATGAAAATTACATCCATTTTATTTCCGAGGAAGAAGAAATAATTGCGAAATTAGACAGGACACAACTGATACGGGTAGTAACCAATCTTGTGAAGAATGCTATTCAGGCAGTTCCGGAGGTGGCTTCACCCAGGATTTTGGTTTCTGTGGTCTCAGATGGGGCCTATGTAAAGATCTCTGTGGCAGATAACGGTATCGGCATCTCAGATGAAGTAAAGGAAAAGGTATTTGAACCTAAGTTCACTACTAAATCTAGCGGGATGGGCTTAGGTCTGGGAATGGTAAAAAATATAGTAGAAACATATAAAGGATCTATAACAATAACCTCACAACCGGACAAAGGGTCTGTTTTTACAGTCAGATTTCCTAAGGAAAGTGAATAACAATAATTATGGAATACAATAATATCAAAGTTAAATTAGAAGATAACCTGGCGATAGTAACCATTAATAGACCAAAGAAATTAAATGCGTTAAATACTGCCACTATCAAAGAACTGCATTTAGCATTTAAAGCTCTTGAAACTAATAAAAAGGCGCGCGTCATAATACTCACTGGCAGTGGGGATAAAGCATTTGTAGCGGGGGCCGATATTTCTGAATTTGCCCATTTCAACACCAAACAAGGAGGTCAATTGGCTGCCCAGGGACAGGAATTGCTTTTTAGTTTTATTGAGAACCTTTCTAAACCAGTGATCGCCGCAATCAATGGATATGCTCTTGGGGGCGGACTAGAGCTCGCCATGGCCTGTCACTTTAGGGTGGCCAGCCATAATGCCAGAATGGGCCTGCCCGAAGTGTCTTTGGGGGTCATTCCGGGCTATGGCGGAACACAGCGTCTTCCTCAATTAATAGGGAAGGGAAGAGCCATGGAAATGATCATGACCGGGGGTATGGTAGATGTGGAAAGAGCTATTGAATTTGGCCTGGTGAACCACGTTACTTCAATTGAAGAGTTACTCGATTTCTGCAAGACGATCGCAAATAAAATCGCAAAAAATTCTCCTATGGCCATCAGGCAGGCAATAAAAGCGATAAATGCGGGTTTTAACAATGGTGTTCAGGGTTATGAAATAGAGGTTAAAGCTTTTGGCGAGTGTTTTGGTACAGATGATTTTAAAGAAGGTACCACAGCTTTCCTGGAGAAGAGAAAAGCCTCTTTCCCCGGTTCTTAGGAACATCCGTATTTTAAAATCTTGGGTATGCTGAAAAACCCCCTTTTTATTGGGCTTCTTTTTGTGAGTTTTCTTTTTCGGGCACAGGAATTCCCTGTGGACTACACTTTAGGTGAGAAATATAATGATCGGTATAAATATTCAAATTTATTGACCATTACAGATGATGGCTACGGAGGCAGTATTCTTGTAAGGGCCTACTATACCGGAATTATCTTAAAACCTAAGGGCTACATTATAGAACATTACAATGAGGACCTGCAATTGGTTTCTGAGTTTAATTACAAGATGAAGGACTCGGAATTTGTGAATGGTTATCTTAAGAATGGGCAGCTGTATTTGTTGTTTCTGGATTACAATATAGAAGCAGGGAGTTATGAATATTGGGTACACAGGAGTCCTTTGGATCCTTTTACCTTTACAAAGGAAAAATTATTATCCTTTTCATCTGCTCCTGTAAATAACCCCTTAGATAAGAACTACTACAACCGAAATTTCAATTCGGGATTCACCACCACGGTCTTGTTTTCTGAGGATAAAAATGGATTTGTTATCAGCACCCACTACAAAAAAGGAAAAAATAACAGACACGATATATATCTTTTTACCGCCAATTTGAAACAAGCCATGTATCAGGATTTTTCAAGTGAAGTGGAGGAAAAGAATTACGCCTTTGAGCGAATGGTAGTCTCCAGTGATCTCGCTAAGGTTTTTATAATTGGTAAAGCTTATTTTAAGAAGAAACGTTTTACAGCCCTGGAGCGTAAATTTCAATATGAGCTAATACAGCTAACCGCTCAGGGAATAAAAACACAAAGCTTTGATGCCGCAGGGAAATATTCAGAATCTTTGACCCCTATTCTCAATCAGGGCAACTTAATATGTGTTGGTTTCTATGCAGATCGAAAAGACAACAGATACAATGGACTGGCTTATTTTAAATTGGATCCCGCTACGCTTAGCGTGAAAAGCAGAAAATACAACCCTTTTTCTGAACAATTTATGTTCGATAAGTTTGGACAAGAATACGATAAGGAAGTAAAAAATCTCGTCTTTAAAAATGTAACAGTTACCCCGGAGAACTCAATTTTGTTCAATGCCGAAGAGTATTTTGTTACCAATAGTGTTCAGTCGAACTCAAGTGGCGGCAGGTTGCGGGTAGAGCGATTTCATCATAATGATATTGTAAGTGCAAAGATAGATGCCGAAGGAAATATGGTCTGGGCTCGTAATATCAATAAATCTGAGGTTACGCAAGGCGATGGGGATTATGCCTCGTACAGCGCTTTCACTAAAAACGGCAATACATACTTTTTTATTAGCACAGCTTCTGAAAATCCACAAGTACTGAATAAGGAACGGATCATTTTTAAACAAGGTCTCAGCAGAAACAGAAATGTCTTTGTGATACAATTAAATAATGAGGGCAACATGAGTTATAAGAAGATCATAGACTCAAAAGATGCTAGGCTGCCCATTAAAGTTTCTAACCCGCTCAGGGATGAGACCAATGGTAAAATGCTTTTCTACGCTAAACGTGGCAATAAAAAGCAATTGGTGAACGTCTCCATTCAGTAATCTTTTAATTCAGATAAATTATAAATAGGAATAAATCCATATATTTGGATATATTCCTATTTTATGAATGATGACTATCTGAAAGGACGTGGTGCCCAACATAATTCCCGTAACAAGTTTCAGGAGTTCTATTCGGAAATGAGAGATGATTTTCTGGAGTATTGTTGGAAGGAAGGGGAACAGGTGGACAAAAATAAAACTGAATATTTGCCCATTTTTCCAAAGACCATTGTCAATAAGGTAACTAGTCCGGATGTTGGTATGTCCTATTCCATGAACCCGTATCAGGGATGTGAACATGGTTGTATTTATTGCTATGCCCGCAACACCCATGAATTTTGGGGGTATAGCGCCGGCCTCGATTTTGAAAGAAAGATCTTGATCAAAGAGAATGCCCCACAGTTGTTAGAAGAGAAGCTTAAAAGCAAAAAATGGAAAGCCGAAACTATCGTCCTTTCCGGGAATACTGATTGTTACCAGCCGGCTGAAAAGAAATTTGAGATTACCAGGGAGTGTTTAAAAGTATTCTTAAAATACAAACACCCTGTGGGTATTATTACAAAGAACACCATGATCCTCAGAGACTTAGATCTGTTAAGAGAGCTTGCAAAAGACGCGCTTATAGGGGTAAATATATCGGTAACCTCTTTGTCGGAAAAAACAAGACGACTCCTGGAACCTCGTACAGCGACCATTGCTAAACGTTTGGAGACCATAAAAATACTTTCAGAAAACAAGATCCCTGTCAATGCAATGCTTGCACCTATCATACCTGGGATAAACAGTCATGAGCTCTTGCAACTGGCTCGTGCTGTTTCGGAAAAAGGGGCGCTTTCCTTTGCATTTACTGTTGTGAGATTAAATGGTGCCATTGGAATGCTTTTTACAGACTGGTTACAACGAACCATGCCCGATAAAGCAAATAAGGTATTACATCAAATAGAGAGTTGTCATGGAGGCACCTTAAATGATAACAGGTTTGGGATACGAAATAAAGGAGAGGGGGTACTCGCCAAACAAATTCATGATCTGTCTAAAATTGCAAAACGAAGGTATTTCAGTGGACGCACTTTTCCCAAATTGAATAAGGACCTTTACGAGGTCTGTAAACAAGGGCAGCTGAAATTATTTTAATTCCCAACCTTTACGATAGCTCCCTTTCACCCATTCATTGGCTTTCTCAAAATTTGTTACCCGCATGGATTCGCCTTCCCAAAGTAATTTTTTTCTTCCGGGTCTTATGATAGATGATCTTCCGCCTGGTTCTTCTGGTTCCACCAATTCTTTGTATTGAAATGCCTTAATAGCCAAATTCCCCATCAGAACAGCCTCTGTTAACGGACCTGACCTGTCAAAACTAGAAGATGTTTCGGCCCCTTGCAGGCAGCCTTCTACCCAATTACGCTGGTGCCCGCCGGTGCTGCCTTCAATTCGTTTTAAGGAAGGGGTTGGAGGATTATACATACCCATCATTTCCGAAGGAAGAAGTCTTGCATTGCGCGAATAAACATCACAAACCAGAATACCTTTGGTTCCATAAAAAACAGAACCGCCACCAGAATCGCCTATAGTCTCACCATCTTTTAATTCGTCCGGGAGATCCGGCATAATGCCACCATCGTACCAATTTAAAGCGATATCTCCGTGCTGAGGTGTATTGAATTTTAGACGTACGATGGATGAAGCAGGGCAGGAAGCACTATAATCTGCTTCAACAAAATCGCCTACCCAATTCGTAGTACAACTGGCTTCTGCCTCGGTAGGATAACCCAGATCTAGCACTCCAAAAGGCGTTTCCATGATATGACATCCCATGTCGCCCATAGCTCCGGTACCAAAGTCCCACCAACCGCGCCATTTAAAAGGCAAATATGAATTGTTATAATCCCGGTTAGCCGCTGGTCCCAGCCAGAGATCCCAATCTAGTCCTTCCGGGATCTCATCTTTACCAACCGGTAGTGGAATCCCTTGAGGCCAAACCGGTCTGTTGGTCCAACAATCTACTCGATCTATTTTACCTATAATTCCAGAATTGATCCATTCCTTGGCAAGTCTGCTGCCATCGCTAGAGGCTCCCTGATTACCCATTTGCGTAACGATCCCATTCTCCCGGGCCACCTTGGTCATCAATCTTGCCTCGGCGATATTATGAGTAAGGGGTTTTTCAACATAGGCGTGTTTCTTAGCACGCATAAACGGTAAGGCTATGGTGGCATGTGTATGGTCTGGGGTAGCCACCATTATTGCATCCATATCCTTTAATTGTTTGTCGTATACCTTGCGAAAATCTTTATAACGCTTAACGTCTGGATAGAGTTCATAGGTTTCTGCTGCTCTTCTATCATCTACATCACAAAAAGATACAAATTTCACCTTCCCCGTTTCCTGTAGTCCTCTAATCACTCCAGATCCACGGCCACCAACTCCAAATGCTCCAACATATAAAGTATCACTAGGAGGCACATGACCTTTGCCCAAAACATAACTTGGAACAATTGAAAAAACAGCTGTAGAGGCCGATACATTCTTGATAAATTTTCGCCTTTGCATACGGGGATTATTTTTTTAGATGAAACCGGAAGATACGAAAAAAAGTAATCCTTAAATTGACATCAAGAACCATCAAATAGTTATTGGAACAGCCTATTGGGAGTCTAAAAGTCTTTTACTGAGTTCCGTTCCATTCCGCAAAGAAATGTTCCAGGTATTGCATGAGAAAATCGTGTCTTTCCAGGGCGATCTTTGCTCCTGTTTTGGTGTTCATTTTGTCTTTAAGAAGGAGCAGTTTCTCATAGAAATGATTGATGGTAGGGCTCTTAGAATTTTTGTATTCCTCTTTGGACAGTTCCAAATTGGGAGCTATTTCGGGATCGTAGAGGGTTCTATTCTTAAAACCTCCGTAGTGAAAAGCGCGTGCAATTCCAATGGCACCAATGGCATCTAACCTGTCTGCGTCCTGTACCACCAACAATTCAACCGGGTGCGTTTTATTCTTATTTTCCCCAATACTATTTTTAAAAGAAATATGTTCAATGATATAGCAAACCTTTTCAATGACCTCCTTTTCTACCAACAGGGAATTTAGAAATATCCTGGCCATTTCGGGACCTACAGTTTCATCTCCCTTATGAAATTTTGCATCGGCAATATCGTGTAACAAGGCGCCAAGACTTACAACCAAAACGTCCACTTTTTCATCTTTAGCGATCAAGAGGGCATTGCGAAAAACCCGTTGGGTATGGAACCAATCGTGGCCTGCTTCTGCATTACTTAGGGTTTCTTTGACAAAGGCAATGGTGTCTTCAACTAAAGAGGTTGTATTCATGGTGTAACGCGTATATTGTTGGAAATGACCTCCTCTACCCTAGCTAGTAAATTGTCAAAATCACCGGCGTTCTCTATAGGTTTGTGTACCTTAAAATACAAATGTGATCCTATGCCGTAAGGGAATTTACCATAGCGTAACATTTTCCATGAATTGTTAATGCTTATAGGCACAATAAGTGCAGAAGGGGCCTGTTTCATCAGGACTTTGAGTCCGGTGGGTTGAAATTTCTTTGGGTGTCCTGTTCTACTTCGTGTACCTTCCGGAAAGATAACGGCACTTCTTTTATTTGCTTCTATGTATTTACCCAATCTGGCAATAGCCACAAGGGCTTGTTTACTATCCTTCCGGTCTATGAGAGCCGAACCTCCATGTCTGAGATTATAAGATACACTTGGTATGCCTTTTCCTAATTCTATCTTGCTCACAAATTTTGGATGATATTTTCTCATATACCAGATAATAGGAGGAATATCGTTCATGCTTTGATGGTTAGAAACTATGATAAGCGGCACACCTTTGGGAATGTTGTGATCATTTTGAAATGTGTACCGGGTTCCAAGGAGGTAAGTGCACCACATAAGCGTTAAGTTGAGATAGCTCACACTTTTTTGATGGGCGTCATATCCAAACCAGTTAAAGCATATCCATTGAATGGGATGAAAAACAAGAAGTACTATTCCAAAAAAAAGGAAATAAATACAGGTTAAAGGATATGCCAGGATTTTACGCATGGTACAAAAATAAAAAACCGCACTTACCAAAGTGCGGTCTGTAAGATAAAACTTATGAGTTTCTAACAGAATTCGTCATAAGCCCCGCTTAAATTTTCAGCTATCATTTCTGCTGGCCTTCCTTCTATATGATGTCTTTCGATCATATGTACCAACTCTCCATTTTTAAAAAGAGCCATACTGGGTGATGAAGGTGGGAACGGGACCATTAGATTTCGGGCTGCATCCACAGCTTCTGTATCTACTCCGGCAAATACCGTGATCAAATGATCTGGTTTTTTGTCATTTCGCAAACTTAATTTGGCCGCAGGTCGTGCATTAGCTGCAGCACAACCACAAACAGAGTTTACTACCACCAGGGTAGTTCCATCCATTTTAAGGGCCTTTTCAACAGCCTCTGCGGTATATAATTCTTCAAAACCAGCCGAAGCCAGGTCTTGTCTCATTGGTTTTACTAATTCTGCAGGATACATAGTATATATTTTATTTTTATTCCCTGCAAAGATAACCAAAATGTACAACTATAAAGCTAAAGCTTTCTTAAGGTACTAAGGGGTTATTAGTGGTTTAACCCTATCTTTGCAAAAATTTTTTACTTTTCATGATTCGTTGGATTGCCGCTATTTTAGGGTATTTTTTATTTCGTTTGCCTGGAGCTATTATTGGGTTTCTGGTTGGTAGTTTTATGGACAATCTTGGTTCTGGCTCCAATGCGCGCTCAATATTTGAAGATCTGTCCCGGCAAAAAGTTTCACCGGCCGACTTTGAGTTGAATTTATTGTCTTTGTGTTCCTTGGTGATCAAAGCAGATGGGCAGGTAAGTCAGCGAGAATTAGATTATGTACGGCAGTACTTCCTTAATACCTATGGGAAAGAAAAGGCAAATGCCATTTTCAGAACTTTTAATGAGGTAATTAAAAAACGTGAGATCTCTGCCCAGAGGATCTGTACCTATCTGAATCAGCGAACAAGCTATGAGGTGCGCTTGCAACTACTTCATTTTTTATTTGCCATTGCACAGTCCGATGGGTCAATCAGCGCTCCTGAGATTGAAAAGATCCGTGAAATAGCAGGGTATTTGCGTATTGGGGCAAGGGATTTTGGAAGTATCAAGGCTATGTTTGTCAAGGCTGCAGACAATGCCTATAAGATTTTGGAGATAGAGAAGAGTGCTTCGGATGATGAAGTTAAGAAGGCCTACAGAACGATGGCAAAAAAGTATCACCCAGATAGGGTAAATACTGAGAATGAGGCGATCAAAAAAGGGGCAGAGGAGAAGTTCAAGGAAGTTCAAAAGGCCTATGAACAGATTCAGCAACAACGTGGAATGTAATCTTTTATAGCATCTTGGAAGATTTTTTGTTTTATGTGGAATTGGGATTAGGCCATGTTTTGGACTTCAATGCCTATGACCATATTTTGTTCCTTACCGCATTGGCAATACCGTTTACTTTCCGCTTATGGAAACAGATTCTAACACTTGTTACCATATTTACGGTAGCACATTGCCTTTCCCTGGCATTTTCCGTGTATGAGATCATAGAAGTCAATGCAGCATGGATCGAATTTTTAATTCCAATTACCATTTTAATGACCGCACTTTTTAATATAAAGGAGGTTTTAAAAAAGGATACTTCACTTAATTTTAAATTACAAAGTGCGGCTACATCCTTTTTTGGACTAATCCACGGTTTTGGATTCTCATCGTATTTTAAAATGCTCATGGCAGGGGAGGATAACAAGTTAAATCCGTTACTTGGCTTTGCCACTGGAATAGAATTATCTCAGATTTTAATTATAATTGGGGTGTTGTTCCTGGTATTTTTACTGGTTGAGAAGCTTGCACTCCCAAAAAGATATTTTGTGTTGGGAACTTCCACTATCGTTATCCTTATTACACTTCCGTTGATCTATACTACCTGGCCTTTGTAATGCATTTAATAGGTAACTATAACGAGCTCAAGTAAACGATAAAAGAGTGATTCCATCTTCTTATCGGTTTTAATTAAATATTAACCATTTATGGTTGTTGAACCATTTCAAAGCAGGTATCTTAGTGCCTTTCATTCCTTTGAAGAATTAAATGAATAGGAGTTAGTGACAAAAAAGAAGCAATTAAAGTATGACCGGGCCTATCTTAGGATGGCTCACGAATGGGGGAAATTATCCTATTGTGTCCGCAGACAAGTAGGAGCAATAGTTGTAAAGGATCGTATGATCATTTCGGATGGATACAATGGAACACCAACAGGGTTTGAGAATATTTGTGAGGATGACGAGGGATATACCAAATGGTATGTTTTGCATGCAGAGGCAAACGCCCTTTCAAAGGTAGCGGCTTCTACCCAGTCATGCGAAGGGGCTACCTTATATATAACATTATCTCCTTGCAAGGAATGCAGTAAGCTAATACACCAATCTGGTATAAAACGCGTTGTATACCAAATAGCATATAAAGATGACTCAGGGTTGCAATTTCTGGATAGAGCGGGGGTTGTACTAAAACATCTTCCTCAAATTTTGGAAGAAAACGAATAAGATTTCATGAAGAAGTATCATTATATATGGCCTATGATTATTGCCTTAGCCATGGCATTGGGTGTCCTAATTGGAGGTAAACTTCATTTTAATGATTCACCCGAAAAGCTCTTTACCACCAATTCAAAGAAAGACAAACTGAACCGACTCATAGATTATATAGATTATGAGTATGTAGATGAGATCAACACAGATAGTATTGTAGATGTTACCGTCAATAATATTCTGGAAAAGTTAGATCCGCATTCGGTGTATATTCCAAGGGAGGAACTAACACAGGTTTCTGAGAACATGAAAGGTGATTTTGTGGGGATCGGGATCAATTTTTATATGTACAAAGATACTATTACGGTGATCCGTACTATTGAGAACGGTCCAAGTTTTCTTAAAGGAATAGAGCCCGGTGATAGAATATTGATAGCAGATAAAGACACCTTGTTCGGTAAGAATTTACCTAGTAGCCTTATTGTCAGCACTTTAAAAGGGGAAATAGGATCTACCGTAGATCTAAAGGTATATCGAAAAACAGAAAACAACTTCTTTACGGTTACCCTTAAAAGAGACAGAGTGCCAATAAAGAGTGTTGAGGCTTATTATATGCTTTCTCGCGATATGGGGTACATCAAGATCAACAGGTTTGCAGAGTCTACCTATAAGGAGTTCAAAAAAGCTCTTATTTCCTTACAGAAAAATGGAGCTAAGAAAATAACCCTGGATCTCCGCGACAACCCCGGGGGATATTTGGGAATTGCGGAGCAAATGGCAGATGAATTCCTGAAGGATGGAAAGCTTATCCTTTTTACCAAGAACAAGAAAGGCAAAATAGAGAAGATGTTTGCCTCCAAAGCAGGCTCATTTGAGGACAAACCAGTTTATGTGCTTATTAATGAACGATCTGCCTCCGCAAGTGAGATCATCGCAGGGGCTTTGCAGGATAATGACGTAGGGACCATTGTAGGTCGCAGGTCATTTGGAAAAGGATTGGTACAGCGTGAAATGGCATTGGGGGATGGGTCTGCTGTGCGCTTAACTGTGTCGAGGTATTTCACTCCAACAGGTCGCTCTATCCAAAGAACCTATGAAAATGGTAGCGAAGACTATTACGAGCGTTTTGAAGCCAGGTACGAGAATGGTGAATTAATGTCTGCGGATAGTATTAAGGTAGCAGATTCTCTAAAATTCACTACGCCCAAGGGCAAGGTGGTGTATGGAGGTGGGGGTATAATCCCCGATGTTTTTGTGCCTATTGGGAATATAGAGGAAGAGACCATTAAGAGTATGGAAAGCCTGGGCTTTATTTCTCGTTTTGTGTTCGAACACCTGGAGGAAGACCGTGAACGCTATACCAATATTGAGCAGCAAGACTTTATCAGTAACTTCAAGGTAGATGATATCCTTTTTGAACAATTTGTGGATTATGCTGTTGGTAATTCGATCCGAATGGATTTCTACGCGTACGACCAACGCATCAAACTGTATTTAAAAGCCGCATTGGCAGAACAGTTGTTTTCACCTAACATTAGTGCCAAGATCAAGGGAGCCATAGATCCAATGCTGCAAAGAGTAATGGAATTAGATCAGCCTATGCTAAAGGAAATGGGCAAAGATTAACTACCCTATTCGTATTCATTAAGCAAAGAAATAAAGCCCGGATGTAGTATTAGCGTAGAAAATTCTCTTGTATTTCGAATAACATCTATATCCTTCCAGCCGAGGGAGAAAACTAATTTCAATTGTCCCAGACTTTTTTCTGGTTTTCCTGCAGAAGCATACCGCCTGGCCAATTGATAATGTACAAAAGGATTTTTTGGTGCAATTATCGTCAATAATTCTTCACAATAGGAAGCTTCACTTTCATTTTTTTCCAATATGAAGTTGTCAAAAGATTCAATAGTCACGGCAAACAATTGCTTATTTATACGGTAGGCCATATCTCTATACGCTAGATGCTTATGTTCACTGTACTTCTTATTCAATCTATTCAATTGATTCTTCCACCATTTATATTTATCACTACTTTTTCCTTCTAAGGATTCAACACCAAATCTATGCAAGAATTTATTGGTCAGCGAGTCTTCCAAAATGGTCACTTTATGCTCCAGCACCTCAGCCTTTTTAAATGCTTTTTGTTTTCTTATTCTTTGTGTTGAAGATTGTATGGTATCGCTTTCTATTAGATCTGAATAATTTCTGCGCAAGCGCTCATATTCGTTAACAGCATAGTGCAGTTGGCCTTTCTTCTCCAAAGAATCAGCTATGAATATCGAATTTTGTAGGTCTAAGAGTCGTTGTTCTTTATTATATGTATCTATGCCTTGTCTCAGCGCTTCATTTTGCAGCCAATTGAATGCTCTTGTAATTACCGTAGATGGGGGCCATTGATGTTCTCCTTCAAATAAGAATAGCTCTTTGGGCAAGCCTATTTTTGAAACCCATTGTATAGTTTTTTTCATTTCCTGATAGTTCATATCCCGGTAACCAACCAGGGCGGCATAGGAAAATGAATTTTGAGCGTTTGGGAAATACAATGGATTCTTTGAGAAGCCTGCACCGCAAGCAATAACACCTCTAATACCATTACTCAATACGGCGATAGTTGCAGCAAGACGGGAACCGCCTGAGAAACCGGCCGTATAAATTCTTTTATGATCTATGGGAAAGGCGTTAAGTACGGCCTGAAACAGATTTTCTGCTATTTTCAGATTTGGACTATAAGGTCCGTTTTTGGAGTCATTAGAACAAACAAGGATGTATGAGTATTTATCCGCTGCCTCAATAAAAGGCTTTAGTCCTGCAACTCCACGCCCTGCTGGATCGAATATAAATACAATTGGGGATAAGGATTCGGGATCATAGTTACTGGGTAGATACACGGCATAGGATTCATTAGAATTCAGCGAAACCAGAACCGAATCAGTAATTATTCCAGGAAGTTTATCTTTACTTTGGGCGCTCCCGAAGAAGAATAATAGAAATATCAAAAAGGATATAAGGACTCTCACCCTTAAAAGTATTAAAAACCCAGGATACTATTAATACTGAAGGAGAAATCTAATTCTCATCAATCTTTTTTTGAATGTTTTTGGAGGTAAGGAGGATGAGCAAAAGAATGATGGCACATAAGGCAGCTATCACTCCTATAACAGCAATGATACTTTCCTCACCCAAAGGATCCGAAAAATCAATGATGGTTGCATTATAGGCAATTAGGGCGAGGGCTAAAATGATTAGAACAATGGTTACTTTTTTATTCATTCTTTCGTTTTATTGTGAGTTGTCTACCTAAGAAACACCCATTTAAGGAAATAACTGATTAATATTCGTGGCAAATAATTTAACGGCAATGGCCAATAAGATGACCCCAAATACTTTTCTGACCACACTTAGTCCGCCTTTCCCCATAACACGTTCAATCTTCGCAGACGATTTTAGAACCAGATAAACAAAGATAATATTGATGATAATGGCTGCTATGATGTTTTCCACAAAAAATTCGGCACGCAAGGATAAAAGGGCCGTCATAGTGCCCGCTCCGGCAATCAGTGGAAAAGCAATAGGTACTATGGAGGCAGATTCTGGTTCGTCATCGCGGTAAAGTGTGATCCCAAGGATCATCTCAATCGCCAAAAAGAAAATAATAAAGGCCCCGGCTACCGCAAAGGAATACACGTCTATTCGGATCAATTTAAGGATCTCCTCTCCCACAAAAAGGAATGCTACCATTATGCACCCGGCAACAATAGAAGCTTTCTCTGAGTGAATATGGCCCACTTTCTTTCGCAGATTTATGATAATGGGAATACTCCCAACGATATCAATAACGGCAAAAAGAACTATGCTGGCAGTTGCTATTTCCCTAATGTCCAAATGTATGCTCATAGGCTTTTAAAGTTGTGCAAAAGTAGTACATATTTTGAGTTTGAGGCAGGTCATCAATACAAATAATATCAGCGGAAATACAGGTGAAAAAAGTATCTTTGCGGCTTATTTAAAAAAGATGTTCCAACTAGGGAAAACACTGGTTTCAGAAGAGATCATTGAGAAAGACTTTGTGTGCAATCTATCTGCCTGCAAGGGAGCATGCTGTGTAGACGGCGATGCCGGCGCCCCACTTGAGGACAAAGAGACTGAAATCCTTGTAGATATTTATGCCAAGGTAAAGCCATTTCTTCGCCCTGAAGGAATTGAAGCCATTGAAAAACAAGGGGCCTTTGTAAAAGGGGAAGATGGCGAATGGGAAACTCCACTTGTTGGCAACAGCGAATGTGCTTATGTGATATATACTAAACAGGGTGTTGCTAAATGTGGCATTGAACAGGCCTATGAGAAAGGGGCAACAAGCTGGAAGAAACCGGTATCGTGCCATCTCTATCCCATTAGAGTTACAGAATATACAGAGTTAACAGCTGTTAATTATCACAAATGGCAACTCTGCGATCCCGCCTGTGAATTAGGAGATAGTCTTAAGGTTCCTATATACCGTTTTGTAAAAGACGCACTTATACGAAAATTTGGCAAAGAATGGTATAAAGAGTTAGAAGAAGTAGCCCGTGAGTACCATTCTTCACAACAATAGAAGGTAGTTCATAGATTATTTTATACCGTTGACGGAATTTTTTTTCTCCACCTGCTACATTCCCTAGTTTTCCGATCCGTAATAAACATCTCATACCGTTTTTGAGGCATAAAAGATGTTTAGAAGGACAAATAACACAACCAATTACCATACACAATGAGAAAATGTGTTCTATTATTTCTATTATTAGTGTTCGTACTTATCATTGCGTCCATTACAGAAAATAGGGAGCGCGTAGCAGCCAAAGAAAAGGTTGCAATGGAGGTTTCTACTCCAGAGTCATTGCTTCAAAAAAGTACTGCTCTTCACAACGATCTTCCCAAGTAAATTAAAACTACTTCAGTTTTTCATTTTTATCTGTACAATAGAGACATGTACAGAAATACTTCGTTTATTTTCATTTTTCGATCTGGCGACATAGTTGAATGTTCTCTTTTTGCTTTTTTTATAGGAAGATCTGCGTTTTCCTGAAGATTTTGTTTGAATTGCAATAAAATGAAACAGGCGTCAGATCTTTATTAGAAATGCGCGAACTTATCCCTATTCATCCCCATAGACAGTAAGATGCAAGAGAGGATTGTACGGCAACACCGGCTAGTATAATTTAATATACTTTCTGGTCTATTCTTTCACTGTTGAAGTCGCCAAAAATATTTATACAAGATTTCGGTTGCACAAAAGGGTAACAAACATAGCAGTCGAGCCTAGATTTCAACATGCTGTGTTAAAAACTTTGAGCCTGTTATCACTAAACAGACTTTACAATTTAATAACATTTTCTAATCTTTGTTAGTCCCAGCTCGATCCACTTTTTTACTCAAAAACTAACATTAAAAAGAACAACAAATGTCAAAACTCTTAGAGCCAATCCTAGAAGAAAATGAAGATAGATTCGTAATCTTTCCAATAAAGCATCATGATCTTTGGGAATGGTATAAGAAATGTGAAGCTTGTTTTTGGACAGCTGAGGAAATAGACCTTCATCAGGATCTAGCCGATTGGAATAATAAACTAAATGATGATGAGAAGTATTTTATAAAGCACATTTTAGCATTTTTTGCAGCTTCAGACGGAATCGTTAATGAGAACCTGGCAGAAAATTTTGTAAATGAAGTACAATATTCAGAAGCTAAATTCTTCTATGGCTTTCAGATCATGATGGAAAACATCCATTCTGAGACATATTCACTCTTGATCGATACCTACGTTAAAGATGAAAAGGAAAAGAATATGCTTTTTAAAGCAATAGAGAATTTCCCAGCTATCAAGAAAAAAGCCGATTGGGCTCTAAAATGGATAGATTCCCCCAGCTTTGCGGAGCGTCTTATTGCATTTGCAGCCGTTGAAGGGATCTTTTTCTCCGGTGCATTTTGTTCTATATTCTGGTTAAAGAAAAGAGGCCTGATGCCCGGACTTACCTTCTCAAACGAATTAATTTCGAGAGATGAAGGCATGCATTGTGACTACGCTGTGCATCTTCACACTAAGCATTTAGTCAATAAAGTACCAAAAGAACGCATTACCGAGATCCTTGTTGATGCATTAAATATAGAACGTGAATTCATCACCGAGTCCTTACCTGCAAGTCTCATTGGGATGAACGCCAAGTTAATGACGCAATATCTGGAGTTTGTAACAGACAGACTTCTGGTAGAACTCGAATGCGAAAAGGTATATAATTCTACCAACCCATTTGATTTTATGGATATGATCTCACTTCAGGGGAAAACTAATTTCTTTGAAAAACGTGTATCTGAATATCAGAAAGCCGGAGTCTTAAATAAAGAACAGGATGCGGATTCTCAAAAGATCAGTTTCGACGCTGACTTCTAATTGAAGCTTTTACAAAAACCCAGAATAACCCGGGGTTTTTTGTGGCCTGTTTTTAAAACGTTAAGTACTTGTGAAAAACTTAAACCAACCATATAATCTAATTTAATAATTGTAGCAACATGTTTGTAGTAAAAAGAGACGGCAGAAAAGAGCCAATGATGTTTGACAAGATCACGGCCCGTGTTCGTAAATTGTGTTATGGCCTTAATGACCTTGTAGATCCTGTTAAAGTGGCCATGCGGGTTATTGAGGGCCTGTATGATGGAGTAACCACTTCAGAATTAGATAATTTGGCTGCTGAGATCTCTGCCACCTTAACAACAGCACATCCGGATTACGCTAAGCTCGCTGCTCGTATCTCTGTCTCCAACCTACACAAGAATACTAAAAAGTCGTTCTACGAAACCATGAAGGACTTGCACGAATACGTGAATCCCAGAACTGGAAAAAAGGCACCCTTGTTGTCTGATGAGGTGTTTAAAGTTATTTCAGAAAATGCCGATGTTCTAGATTCTACCATCATATATAACCGCGATTTTGGCTATGATTATTTCGGTTTTAAAACGTTGGAAAGGTCTTATCTCTTAAAGTTAAATGGTAAGATCGCTGAAAGGCCTCAACATATGCTTATGCGCGTTTCTATTGGCATCCATTTGAATGATTTGGAGTCAGCTATGGAGACCTACGAGCTTATGTCCAAAAAATATTTTACGCATGCTACGCCAACCTTATTTAATTCGGGCACACCAAAACCTCAGATGTCTTCCTGCTTCTTACTGGCAATGAAAGACGATAGTATCGACGGTATCTATGATACACTTAAAAATACGGCTAAAATATCCCAGTCAGCCGGAGGAATAGGCTTGTCTATTCACAATGTTAGAGCTACAGGCTCATACATTGCAGGTACTAATGGCACCTCCAATGGAATTGTTCCAATGCTTCAGGTTTTCAATGATACTGCGAGATATGTAGATCAGGGCGGCGGAAAGCGAAAAGGCAGCTTTGCAATTTATATAGAACCATGGCATGCAGATATCTTCGAATTTCTGGAGTTAAAAAAGAACCATGGAAAGGAAGAAATGCGTGCACGCGACCTTTTCTATGCCATGTGGATCCCGGATCTGTTCATGAAACGAGTAGAGGCCGATGGAGATTGGACCCTTATGTGTCCTAATGAATGTCCCGGATTATTTACTACCCATAGCGAAGAGTTTGAAGAATTGTACACTAGCTATGAAGCCAAAAGCAAAGGAAGAAAAACGATCAGAGCAAGAGAACTTTGGGAAAAGATCCTTGAATCACAGATAGAAACTGGTACACCTTATATGTTATATAAGGACGCGGCTAACCGTAAGAGCAACCAAAAGAATCTTGGAACCATCAGATCTTCGAACCTATGTACGGAGATCATAGAATACACTTCTCCTGATGAAGTAGCTGTATGTAACCTGGCTTCCATTGCTTTGCCAATGTTTATTAAGAATGGAAGTTTTGATCACAAAGAACTTTTCCGTGTAACCAAAAGGGTAACTAAAAACCTGAACAGGGTCATAGACCGCAACTACTATCCTATTATAGAAGCGGAAAATTCTAACATGCGTCACCGACCTATAGGTTTGGGTGTACAAGGGTTAGCAGATGCGTTTATCTTGCTTAGACTACCTTTTACAAGTGATGAGGCAAGAAAGCTCAATCAGGAGATCTTTGAAACGCTATACTTCGCAGCTGTAACGGCATCTATGGAAGCATCTAAAGAAGAAGGGCCCTATTCTACCTATAAGGGATCACCTATTTCCGAAGGAAAGTTTCAGCATAACCTGTGGGGAATTAAGGACGAGGAATTATCTGGCCGTTGGGACTGGGACAAACTTCGTAAAAATGTAAAAAAACACGGAGTACGGAATTCCCTTTTGGTAGCCCCTATGCCAACTGCTTCTACCTCACAGATCCTAGGAAATAACGAGTGTTTTGAGCCGTATACCTCCAATATTTATACGAGAAGGGTGCTTTCTGGTGAATTTATTGTCGTAAACAAACACCTGCTGGAAGACCTGGTTGATTTAGGTTTATGGAACGAGAATTTAAAACAAGAGTTGATGCGGGCTAATGGTTCTGTACAGAATATCAAGGGAGTCCCGGAAGATATTAAGGAGTTGTATAAAACTGTTTGGGAATTGAGTATGAAAGATATCATTGACATGTCCAGACAGCGAGGGTATTTCATAGATCAGAGTCAGTCATTGAACTTGTTTATGGAGAATGCCAATTACTCTAAACTTACTTCTATGCATTTCTACGCCTGGAAAAGCGGCTTAAAAACAGGCATGTACTATCTCAGGACGAAAGCGGCCGTAGATGCCATTAAATTTACCCTGGATAATACAAAGAAAAAGGAAGTTCCTGTGAGTATTGCAGCTGAAGCTGAGGTATTGGCGGCGGCAACGCCAGATCCAAAGACAGCTGAAGCACTGCAAGTGCAAACAACTCCTGTTCAACAGGAAGAAACAGATGTAACCCCTTTGTCACCAGAAGAAATGAAAGCATTAATAGCACAGGCTAAAGCCGGTGAAGCAGATGATGATTGTCTGATGTGTGGATCTTAAAATGTATTGCTAAGAATAATAAATGAACGAAACCAACTTATGTCTTAGGTAAAGACTAGTGTTTATTAAAAGATACCTCGGAAACGCTGATCCCCAATAATAGCGTATATCCGGGGTATTTTGTTTTGTATATAAATTGAATGGAGGAAGATTATTTATCAAAATAAGGCTTTATGGCCTTATGAGATATCACCATGAGGGCGACATAGACAAGAAGAAGTAAGAAATAATGATCCATAGCCACCAAGTGAATACCTTTTTGTATATACGCAATAAAAGATGGTTTTGGATGAGGATATGTCAAAAAAACTGCCAATTTTTTTTCTCATTCAGATATGGGCTGGCCAAAAGTAAGTAAGTTATGATCCGGATCGAGAATTGAAAACTCTTTTTGACCCCAAGGTTTTTCCTCTAATTTTCCATTAGGGTGAATACGAATATCATTTTCCAAAAAGGATTTATAAACTAGATCAATGTTAGCTGTTCGGATATATACTTGCCCGTAATTCTCTTTTGGTTTTAGTTCTTCAAACTTAAAAAAGTGAATTTGAATTTGATCTTTTTGTATCATTAAATAATGATCGTATTCTGCATTTCCTACCACTATAAATCCCAATTTGTGTATGTAGAAATCATAGGTAACTTTTTTGTTACGCAT
Organism: uncultured Flavobacteriaceae bacterium; assembly: GCA_963844995.1. Classification (GTDB taxonomy): domain Bacteria; phylum Bacteroidota; class Bacteroidia; order Flavobacteriales; family Flavobacteriaceae; genus Muriicola. The sequence goes on from CAWJQE010000010.1 coordinate 35,971, forward strand.
TGGTAATTTTGGGTTTATAGATGTTAGCATACTAAATGTATAGTTATGGTTATGCCTTGTTGAAGAGGTCTGTAGTTTTTTTTAATCCCTGTTCAGGGCTTTGGATCAACCATTTTATAGGCTTGGATCACGGCTTTTTCTCCCATAATTCCGGCCATGGAATTTCCGTGCTCCATGCCAAGAATTCCCGTAAAACCTTTGGCATTAATAAATTTCAGGACATTTTGGTAATTTATTTCCCCTGTGGTAGGTTCATTTCTCCCGGGATTGTCTCCTATTTGAAAATAGGCGATCTCATCCCAGCAAGCTTCTATGTTGGGAATTAAATTGCCTTCCTGTATTTGTTGATGGTAGATATCGAACAAAATTTTGCAGGACGGAGATGCCACCGCTTTACAGATCTCAAATGCCTGCGGACTTTCCGTTAAGAAAAGACCCGGATGGTTACGAAAATTAAGCGGTTCCAGGACCATAATTAACCCGTGAGGTTCCAGGACAGCAGCGGCCTGCTTCAACGATTCTACAACGTGTGTGGTTTGATATCCCATTCCAAGTTTAAGGTCTCTATGGCCGGGAACGACCGTCATCCATTTTGCTCCTACTCTTTTGGCTACCTCAACAGCTTTGTGTATATACTCCAGGAATTCTGCTCGTTTTTCCTTGTCACCTGATGCCAGATTTGGGGAATCCCAATATATCTTATGCGCTACAAACACACCCATTTCCAGACCCCTTTCCTTCATGACCCTTGCCATAGCCAATTGCATTTCTACAGGCCGATTCATCATGTCATTGTCTTCAAAAGCGGTAAAACCCTGGTCAGCCATAAAATGGAGTTGAGCAATAGGATCCTCTCCTGCACTTTCACGGAACATTCCTAAATGTGGGGCATACTTCAGTTGAAAATTATTGGCGTAATTCTGTTTAGACGGATTGGCAAAGACAGAAAACCCTGTCATTGACAGGGTGCCGGTGGCTAAAGCCGAAGTATAGATAAAATTTCTTCTTTTCAAAGGTTGAAATTAAAGAGACCAGTCCTTGCCTCCGGTAAGTTCGTTAAGATCTCCACATCCTATATATTCTCCGGGAACGGGTAGGTATGCCAACACATTTTCCCCTACGTATTCAGAGGTTTTATATCCCCAGATCGTCATATCGCGTAAATTCTTTGCAAAGGAATATCTCATAACCTCGTCAGGGACAGCGTCATTTTCTCCCTTGGCAGCGGCCGAGGTGTTTTTTATCATCAATTCCATATTTTCAATTTCCTCTTCTTCCGTAGTTTGTAATGCTGCTGCCAGAACTGGTTCCAGGTCTTCAGAAGTCAGGTCCTCGGATTTCTCTTTTCCGGAGTCTGTCAGGGCCTTATTAATAAACTTGTTAAGAGACAATTTTGTCATATCCTGCATAATCTCTTCCACGATCTCATTTGTAAATTTATCTATGAATACATGAACATTGACTTCAGAAGCAGAAGGAGTGTCTGTTTTAGGCAGAATGATATCTACCAGCTTAATAAGAACATTTCCTTCTTCTTTCGTAAAAAAATCGGGGGTCCAGTCTTCGGTTTTTACCTCATTACAAGATTGTACGAGTGATAATAATGTAGGGGTGGCAATCGTATAACCCAATGCCAATCCCATGTTTTTTAATGCTATTCTTCTATCCATTACAGTAGTCCTTTTTTAAGTTGTTCAGCGGCATGATTGGCAGCGCGGGCCGTAAATGCCATATAGGTCAATGATGGGTTTACACAGGCAGCGGAGGTCATAAAGGCACCATCGGTGACATAAACATTCTTTACTGCATGAACCTGGTTATATCCGTTGAGCACGGATGTTTTAGGATCGCGTCCCATCCTGGCTGTCCCCATTTCGTGAATCCCCAAACCAAGGGCTCCCGGTCTGTCAAAGGTCTCAACATCTCTTAATCCTGCTTTTGTCAGCATTTCATAAGCCTGTTCTTTCATATCTTCCCGCATCTTCCATTCATTTTCTTTAAACTCGGCATCGAAGGTTACCGTTGGCAGACCCCAGGCATCTAATTTATCATAATCCAGGGTCATCCTATTATCCTCATATGGTAACACTTCTCCAAATCCTCCCATTCCGAAGGTCCAGCCTCCAGGTTTAAGAATGGCCTCTTTCAGATCTTTTCCATGAGACAATTCTGAAACTACTTCATCCCAGTTACCCCGGCTTCCACTGCCCTGATAACCATACCCTCGTTTAAATGCGTTTGTATTAGAATTTCCACCAATATTGCGGAAGCGAGGCACATAGACACCGTTGGGTTTTCTTCCTTTATAAAACTTATCCTCATACCCATCATATTTTCCGGCAGCACCTACTCCCAGATGATGATCCATAATATTCCTTCCGAGTTGATCTGAGTCGTTCCCCATTCCATTTGGGAATCTGTCAGATTTAGATTGCATCAGTATGGATGAAGAAGCGATTGAAGAAGCACACAGGAATATTACTTTGGCCTTAAATTCAAATGTTTCCTTGGTGACCCTGTCGATTACTTTTACCCCGGTTGCCTTTTTTGTGTCCGGATCGTACATCACCTCATGTACTATAGAGTCTGGTCTCAGGGTCATATTTCCTGTAGCCTCAGCCGCAGGAAGGGTTGAGGAATTACTACTGAAATAGGCGCCAAAAGGACACCCTCTGATACATCTGTTCCTATACTGACATTTTGATCTACCGTCTCCTTCAAATTTTTTAGAACTATTAATATGGGCAACTCGCCCTGCGGTGATTACCCGACCATCAAAATTCTCAGCTACCTTCTCCCGAACATGTTGTTCTACACAATTGAGTTCCATCATGGGTTCGAATACACTATCCGGTAATTGTGGAAGGCCTAAGGTTTCTCCCGATATCCCGACGTATGTTTCAACCTTGGTATACCAGGGTGCAATATCTTTATATCTTACCGGCCAGTCTACGGCTATTCCTTCCTTTTTGTTGGCTTCAAAGTCCAGATCGCTCCAGCGATAACTATGACGGCCCCAGAGTAAGGACCTTCCGCCAACGTGGTATCCACGCATCCAGTCGAATCGTTTTGTTTCATTGTATGGATGTTCCAGATCATTGACGAACCAAAAATTATGAGGTGCTCTTACAGTATAACCAGTACGAGCCTGTTTGAATTGCTTTGCTGCTTCTTCAAGGGGTAATTCACCATTGTTGGGAAAGTCCCAGGTATCCATATTCGCGGTTGGATAATCTTCGCGGTGCTTTACCATTCTTCCGCGTTCCAGCACAAGTGTTTTCAGCCCTTTTTCGCATAATTCCTTGGCGGCCCAGCCTCCACTAATACCCGTACCAACAACTATGGCATCATAGGAATCCTGCTCTTCATTGAAATAAAATTTACTCATCTATCTGTATTGTTTATCGTCTAAAAGTATTAAATATTAAATTAATTTTCTACATTTAAACGACCTAATCCTTACCGAATTCCTGTTAATCTTTAGCTTTTTTTTAGAATAATTAGATAAACAACCAATTATTAAACCATATATACTATTTTCCCAATTCGAAAAATGCATAAGCAGGGGTACAAATACCTTTCACTTGGATTTTAAGATCCATACCAATTAATAATTACTCATATGAAAAGAAGAAATTTTGTTAAGAATTCTGCCGTAGCCGGAATAGGTCTGTCCTTTTTGGGGATCTATGGCTGTAAACAAGCCAAAAAGGAAGGAACCGATGAAACAGGAATGGAAGGCATGGAAGAGGACATGGAACCCTTTTTTAAATTATCTCTTGCCCAATGGTCTGTACATAGAATGATATGGAATGGTGAAATGGACCCTTATGCATTTGCTTCCAAAGCAAAGGAATGGGGCTTTACGGGACTCGAATATGTTAGTCAATTATACGATAAAGAATTAAAGGCTGATAATTATAGCGCTGAGGCTATGGCTGCCTTTGTAGATAAGTCTAATGCGGAAGCTGAGAAACATGGGATGCAAAATGTGCTTATCATGATAGATGGGCAGGGAGACCTTGCAACTTCAGATGCTGCAGAACGGAAAAAGGCTGCCG
>CAWJQE010000011.1:0-152500 GCA_963844995.1 uncultured Flavobacteriaceae bacterium
AAAAAATTTGAATTTATGGCTGCAATTTGAAGATAACAATCTGCTTCCCCCTTCCTGTAATTTATTTTTTGTGCCAGCATTAATCCTTGCTGTACATATTTGAAAGCAGAATCAACCTGTGTTTGTTCTCTGCTTAAATTAACCAAGACATTCACTTCCGTTGAATCTTGTTTATTCAGATTTATTATCGTTTTTAAACTATCGGAAATAGGCTGGTTTTGTGCAGCAATAGAATTAGTGATAAATAAACATAGTAGTATCGCTATTTTGCTTTTCGTCATTTGATATACTATTTTAATTTACAAGGGCAAATAAATATTGAATGCTGATCCTTCATTTTCCATTGTTTCTATCGTTATCTCGCCGCCATGCCCTTTGGTGATAATATCATAACTCATTGAAAGCCCCAGGCCTGTTCCCTGACCGGTTGGTTTGGTGGTGAAAAAAGGTTGAAATATTTTTTCTTTGATGGCATCTGGGATGCCATTTCCATTATCTTTCACTGTTATAAGTACTTTATCTCCCTCTTTCCGGGTGCTCACCGTTACCGTAGGTTCATAGCCATCCGGTTGTTCTTCCTTTTTTTTCTGGACCACATAGAAGGCATTGGTGATCAGATTGAGGATCACCCTTCCCATGTCCTGTGCCAAGACATTTACCTTCCCTATGGAGTCGTCAAAATGGGTCTCCAGTTTTGCATTAAACGATTTGTCCTTTGCCCTAAGTCCGTGGTAGGCGAGGCGAAGGTATTCGTCTGCCAGCACATTGAGGTCTGTCGGTTCTTTTTCCCCACTGCTGGCTCTGCTGTGCTGTAACATCCCTTTTACGATACCATCTGCACGTTTCCCATGGTGGTTAATCTTCTGGAGGTTTTGTATGATATCATCCGCAAGGGCTTTTACCTCTTCCACATCGCCCTTTTTGAATTTCTTCGAGCATTTCCTCAATAAGCTCTACGCTCACCTCGGAGAAATTGTTGACAAAGTTTAGCGGATTCTGTATCTCGTGGGCGATACCGGCGGTAAGCTCTCCCAGGGAAGCCATTTTTTCTGACTGTACCAATTGGTTTTGTGTAGCTTTGAGCTCGTTAAGGGTAACCTCTACGTGCTCTTTGGCCTTTTCCAGTTTATTAAAGTCTTCATAACGTGCATAAGCAATGGCAAAGGCATCGGCCAGGGATTGCACCAGTTCTATCTGTTCCTCCTCCAGGGGTTCTACATTACCCACATACAACATGCCCTGGGTAAAGGGAACAAAATGCAAGTGGAGCGATTCCGGGGGCTGCTCGGCCCCCTGGTATACTTTCTTATTCTTGATCTGGCCCAGGTCTATCATGGTCTGCATAAATGCGGTAAACTGCTCTCTATTCCAATGTGCCTTGTATACCTCGCCTTTACGCCAGTTTGCAACCATGTTAGATGTTAAAGGATCCGCATCGAAAGGCATTTGCATAACTCCCAGGGAATGACCGTCCGGGGCGGAAAGATGCACCTGCACCTTTTCGTTGGGGTCATCAATGATAAACACCCCACAGCGGATAAAGGGAATAAGCAGGGTAGTAAGCTCATTCCATACCAGGGGAGTAATTCGTTCCAGGTCTTCCGTAGAGCGCATACTGGCGATCTGACCCCGTATCCGGTCTAATGAAGCTTGTTTAACGGCGTCTTTTGCCCTTTCTTCTGCTTTTTGAAGATCCAGGAATCTTCTGTAGGTCTGACCAAAAACTGCAGCGAACCGTGCTAAAACTTTAGATGATTCTTCTGAAATAGGATTTTCAGAAAACGCAAAAATAATTCCTGAAGAATAAAAGAAACTTCGATGAAACTCTTGTTCCGGCAATGCTTCAAGGTCAGCATTAAATGGGTATTCAGGTTCATTGTTGAGTGCCTTATAATATTTTCTGACATCTTTTGCTGTATATTCATATGAATATCCTTTTTTTCCATTTTTCCAGGCCTTTTTAAGACCTACCAGCATAGGGTGTATGGTCATATTTAACATCCCCATTTTCAAATCTACTGTTCCATCAGATTTGAATTCACAGACCTTGTTTCCATCCCTTCATGACCTTCAAGAATACCTATTCCGCAGCGTATGGATTTATCTACACCTAGATTCAGTACTTCGTCAAATAAGGAAATGACTATATCCTCCAGATCTTCGCTATTGTGCATTGCCATTGTCTTGGAACGTACTCTTTCCAGGGCCCCTTCAATCTGAGCTTCCCGGGCCTGCATTTCTGCTTTTTGAATGTCCAGGAATCGTTGATACAGTCGGGCAAACTCCTTAGCAAAACGAATAACAATGTCCTTTTCCTCCTCCGTGGCCCTTCGTGAGTGGTTAAACCCTATATAGCCGTATTTGCAGTGCCCCTGGGTAGTATAGAGACCATTTGGAAAATCTTCCGGAAATATTTTCTGACCTTCGGGAAGGGCACTCATCACGCCATCTAGGACCTCCCAAACAGCTGGCAGTACTTCCGGGGGATAATCAATACAATCAACTGCATGCAGTTCACTTTTCTTCCAGTTAGCAAACGAAGTTTTCCAACTTTCCACTGCATTCACATCTATAAGTTGTTCTGCAATGGTTCTCTTTTCTCCCCCTGTTGTAATGCGCAGGGTAAAGGTTTCATTGTCTTCGTCAAAAAGCGTCAGATGGGTGAGCACCGGGTTAATTCCAAGAAAATCAAACTGATTAAACAACACCCCAAGCACATCTGTAAGTTCATCGGTATGGTGCATGGCCATGGCACGTGAGCGCACCCTTTCCAACGCAACTTCAATTTGAGCCTCCCTGGCCTGTGCCTCTGCCTTTTGCAGGTCGAGAAAGCGTACATAGGTCTGCTGGAATACCTTCGCAAAACGCTCAATAAGTTCCAATGTCTCAGTTTCCGGAGGTTCATTGGTAGTGATCCCAATACATCCGTGGGAGAAGAAGACAGAGCTGATATACCGGTGTTCGCTTAAACGAGCTTTGTCAAACGGGAGGCTAATTTCCTCCTGCATATAACGCACCCAGTCCTGTAATTTTTTACCATGCAGGTCCTGAACAATATAGGGCTCTTTTCCCCAGGCGTTGAATACTTCTCTGACCACAGGCGACTTGTCTGCCTGAAACATAAATCGCTTGCTGACCTCATGCCCCTTTTGGTCTGTTACCCAGATATCGAAGGATTCTTCTTCCTTATTGCCAATGGCTATATTGAACCGCTCGGGGGCATAGGTAAGGGAGCTGATCTGTTCAAACAATACGGCAGCCACTTCTCCAAGTTCCTCACTCTTATGCATGGCCATGGTACGGGAACGCACTCTTTCCAGGGCCATTTCAATTTTGGATTCCCTGGCTTGGGCTTCTGCCTTTTGCAGGTCCATAAAACGGATATAGGCCTGTTCAAAGACCCTGGCAAAACGCTTTAGGATGATCTTGTGCTCTTCCGGCAATAATTTCCCCGTATGAGATGGGATCATCAGGGCCGAATTGGTTTGCCATGCAAAAGAAAGGGCGTGGGTTTTAACCGACAATATTTCTTTTTTGTGTTCCTCGGGCAGATTCTTATAATCTGAAATTTCAAAAGCTTTGTGGAAAAAATGATTCTTGTCTTTAAAAGAGAAGATTTTTTCGAAAAAGTCATCATCCGATTCCCATTTTGAGGCCCATGTTTCTTTCCATATGGGGGTATCAAAATAAGGCAGGTAATAGGGAACGGAAGGGTGGGCCGGATCGAAAGTAACCGTCCAGTGCATCACGTCTTTGGAATCCGGGAAATAAGTACAGATCACAACGCCGCCCGAATCTAGAATAACCCCCAGTTCCTGTAACTTTTCACCCACTACGGCTACCACTTCCTGCAATTCTTCAGGTTTTTGCATGGCCAGAGAACGGGAGCGCACCTTTTCCAAGGCGGCTTCTATCTGTGCCTCCCATGCTTGCTCTTCAGCTTTTTCGATATCTAAAAATCGGGTATAGGTTTGCTCAAAGACTTTGGCAAATCGCTGCAGGATTTCCTCATCTTCCTTTGTGGGTTTCTCTTTGCTCGTTTTGCTAATGAAGCCATATTTATGACGCGCCTCAAGAAACTCCAGTCGATGGTATCTCTGCTTTTTCTGTATATGTGTAAAGTATTTGGAATCTGTAATTTCATCGCAAGCCTCCATAAACTGATCGACCTCCACCTTGGTTTCGAGCGACATATAGGCGAAAGGGACGCCCGATTTCCATGACTTTATGGCGGTCTTTTCCCAAGGGTCACTGGGCAATTTAAAATGAATGGGTTCAGGGTATATTCCATCAATAGGTGAAAACCATGTGTCCAAATACCCCTCCTCCAATTGAAAAATGTTAATCCAGGCCTGCTCAAAAGGGATATTGAGTTGCTTTAACTGGTCAAAGAATACAACCACTACGTCTCCGATATCCTCGGTTTGATGCATGGCCATTGAGGCCGCGCGGACCCTTTCCAGAGCCGCTTCAATCTGAGCTTCCCTGGCTTGTTTCTCAGCCTTTTGCAGATCGAGAAAACGGATATAGGCCTGTTCAAAAACCTTGGAAAATCGCCTTAGGATTTCATTTTCTTCAACACTGAATCCTTCTTCTACTTCTTCTGTAAATCGCAAAAGGGCTATTCCTGAATGCTTTGCAAGCGCTACTGAATTAGTCCACGATTTAGCGTCTAGAGCAAACTTTTGCCTATCCTCAGAAACTTCAATATTTGTGCTTTTAATAAGATGGCGGTAGAGTCTATTTTTTTCTTTTTTACTCATACCTGATATGGTAAAAAAGGTTTTGTTAGTTGTTCGGGCATCATAAAGACCATCAAAAAATTGATGCTTGATATAAGGAAAATAAACTTCATAAGGATAAATACCACCATCACCTGCGATCCACATATTTATTCCTTTATCCCCCTCCTCAAATCGGTATATATGAGCAGCACTAATATTTAACCCTAGGCTCCTAATTTCTTGTGATAGGGTCAATACCACTTTATGCAATTCCTGACTTTTGTGCATGGCCATGGTACGGGAGCGAACTTTCTCCAAGGCGGCTTCTATCTGTGCTTCCCTGGCCTGTGCCTCTGCTTTTTCAATATCCATAAAACGGATATAGGCCTGTTCAAAAACTTTGGCAAAGCGTTTCAGGAGCTCATTTTCTGCTGCAGTGTAGGGTTCGCTGGTATACCGTGCTATTTGAATTCCCGAATTCTTAGCGAAAGCAATGGAAGTGGAAAAGGCCGCGGAGGTAACCATCTTTTTCTTAAGAGCTTTGGGGAACTCCCCGTGAGTGAGCAGGTGATTAATGTATTCTTCTTTAACCTTGCCCTTATAGGTCCTGGCAAACAGATCGGGCCGATCTTTAATGGCCTTATTATAATCGCGCTGTACTTTGGTATCATTATTATAAGGAATGCGCAGGGCTTTCCCAATGGGAGCTCCGCCTATCCACACATCATAATCCTTTTTTTCTCCTATCACACCGCTCATCCCAACGACGTCCATTACTACTCCTAATTCATGAAGTTGATCATATACCGCATTGGCCACCTGCTGCATTTCGCCTGTACTATGCATGGCCAAAGACTGGGAACGCACTTTTTCTATAGCCGCTTCTATCCTGGCTTCCCGGGCCTGGGATTCAGCTTTTTGGAGGTCGAGGAAACGTGTATAGCTCTGTTCGAATACCTTTAGGAAACGCTTAATGATCTCATTTTCCTCTTCACTGTATAGAATGCCATCATAGCGCATTATAGACAAAGAGGTATATTTTCCAATTGCATTAGATGTTCCAAGACCAGGGCTTGTTAAGAGGAGATCTTTTCTTGCCTGAGGCACATTTCTAAGTGTAGAATTAGCAAAAAAGTGATTAAAGAAATTATCCTTCTGGCTTTTTGAAAGTTTTAGTGTATAAAATGATTCTCCATTAGTTACTGCTTCCCTGAAACGCTTGAAAAATATATTTTTAGAGAATTGTACATGAACCTGTTCAGGATAAACAACACCATTGGTGACTATCCAACAATGCATTTCTTTTAAATCATCAATAGATTCGAGTATTTGGGCCGAGTGCATCTTCAATCCCAATGCTTCCAATTGATTGTATAACATCACTAAAACATTATGAAGATCTTTACTTTGGTGCATCGCCAGCGAGGCTGACCGAACTTTTTCCAGAGCCGCTTCTATCTTGGCCTCCCGGGCCTGGGCCTCAGCTTTTTCAATATCGAGGTAGCGTTGGTAGATCCTGCCAAACTCTGTGGCGAATCTGGCAACGATAGATTTTTCCTCCCCTGTTGCTTTTCTATTATGGTTAAACCCGATATAGCCGAACTTGCAATACCCCTGGGTATTAAAGAGGCCATCGGGGAAATCTTCAAGGTATACTTTACCTTCTTCGGGCAGGGCTGAAAGGGTTTCATCGAATAACTCCCAGATCTTTGGTAGTGCCTCCGGTTTGTATTCCACACAAGTGACGGAATTTGGCTTGGCTTTTTTGAAATTTTCCAGCGACTCTTTCCACTCTTCACGTGCATTCAGGTCTATGATCTGTTTGGTCAGACTCCTTTTTCCCGATCTCCCGGTCATTCGGTAGGTAAAAGTGTTGTTCTCCAGATCAATAAGGCTCAAATGAGCCCAAACCGGATTGATACCCAGTATATCGAACTGGTCGAAGAGTACGCTTAGTACATCATTCAGTTCCTCAGAACTGTGCATAGCCATGGCCCTCGCACGGATCCTTTCGAGAGCCGCTTCTATCTTGGCCTCCCGGGCCTGGGCCTCCGCCTTATGCAGGTCGAGATACCTGGTATAGGTCTGGCCGAAGACCGCAGCAAATCGTTTGAAGATATCCTGGATATCATCCTGTAAATGCTCGTCCGCGAAGACGAATAAACTACCATCCCTGAACGGAAAGCTGTAATGGTAAACAGTTTCCGACAGCTTCTTCATGTCTATCTTAATAGGATATTCCGGAGCCTTGTTGATCGCCCTGAAGTAAACCAGCTTGTCCTCTCCTTTTAACTCGTAGGTAAAATGAGGGTCACCTGCCTGCCAGGCCTTTTTCACCCCCTGAAGTAAGGGGTGTATGGTCATGTCCAAGAGCCCTGCATGTAAGACTACATCCGATTTGTCCTTAACAGAGGCGGTCCATAATTCCATTTTTTCTGACTGACTGAGAATCCCTATCCCGCTTCGTGTAGTGTTTCCGAGGCCAAGGCCCATGATCTCATTAAAAAAGGTGGTCACGGTTGCGGCAATATCTTCCGTATTGTGCATGGCCATGGTCCTGGTACGTACTCGTTCCAACGCGGCTTCGATCTGTGCCTGGCGAGCCTGTTCTTCCGCTTTTAGCAGGTCTAGATAGCGTCTATACGTCTGTCCAAATACTCCAGCGAATCTGCTTAATACCTTGGAAGCTTCAACGGAAATAGGATTCTCCGTATGAGCGAAAAGCATACCTTCAGAAAAAAAGAAGGATTTTGTAAACATTTTATCCGGTAATGTGTTTATTTCTACATGAAATGGGTAATGTGGTTCATTATTCAGTGCCGTGTAATAAGTTGTGACATCCTTCCCTTTAAATTCATAAGCGTAATCGGTTTCTCCATTTTCCCAGGCGTTTTTAACAGCTGTAAGTATGGGGTGTACCGTCATATTCAATATGCCCATTTTTAAATCTACTTTGCCAGTGGTGGTGGAAGTTACTGACCATGTTTCCATTTGCTCTGTATCTTGAAGGATTCCGATACCGCAACGAATAGATTTATCTAAACCTAATTTTATGACTTCATCAAATAAGGTAACCACTGTACCGGCCACATCATCACTATTGTGCATCGACATGGTCCTGGTACGCACCCTTTCCAGCGCAGCCTCTATCTGTGCTTGCCGTGCCTGGGCCTCTGCTTTTTGCAGGTCTAGAAAACGGGTGTAGGTCTGACTGAAAACACCGGCAAAGCGTATCAACAACTGCATAATTTCATCTGCAATTGGTTCATTGGTTGTAAAAAGAAGGAATCCGTGGGAGAAAAATGCCGCCTGTTGCACCCTGCGCCCTTTTATATTGGAATCATCAACAAACAACTTTATCTCCTCCCTAATAAATTTTAGCCAAGTTTTTAGTTTTTGACCTGAGAGGTCGGCAACGAAGGAATCATTACCCGATTTCCAGGCTTTATATAAATTTGTCCAGACTGCGGATTGTTTCCAGAAACCTCTAAATCTTTGATTGAGCTGGCTGCCGAATTGGTCTGTAGGCCATAATTCGATCTCCTTTGTTTCCTCTATGAAAATGCCGATACTCATGCGATCCGGGATATTCCCCAATAATGAAAATTGCTCATAGAGCACCAGGGCAGTTTCGGCCAGTTCCTCACTTTTGTGCATGGCCATCGTCCTGGTACGTACCCGTTCCAGAGCTGCCTCTATCTGTGCTTCCCTGTGCCTGGGCCTCTGCTTTTTCAATATCGAGGAATCGCTGGTACACACGCTCAAATTCTGTAGCGAATTTTGTGAGGATCTCCTTTTCCTCTTCGGTCGGCACCCTGGTATGGTTATATCCTATATACCCAAAACGGGTATGCCCGTGCATGGTGTATCCGCCCTCCGGAAAATGTTCAGGGCTCATCCGTTCATCCGCCGGCATGGAAGAAAAGGTCTCCTCAAACAACTCAAAGAGTTTTGGCAAGATCTCTTTGGGATAAAAGATCACTTCTACAGCTTCTGAGGTATCTGTCTTCCATTTGTCGTATAACTCCTTCCAAACCTCCAGACTATCTATTGCCACAGTTTGCGACCCCTGTGTCCTGGCCCCGGAAGTTCCGGTTGCCCGATAGGTAAGCACCCTTTCTTCTGAGCTGAAAAGACTGAGAAAAGCACTGATAGGTTTTATCCCCAGCACATCGAATTGCTGAAATAGAACGCATAGTACATCGTGCAGCTCTTCAGAGGAATGCATGGCCATGGCTCGGGCACGAATCCGTTCCAAGGCCGCTTCTATCTCCAGTTCCCTGGCTTGAGAGCTGAGCAGGGTATCCTTTTCCTGGAGGGTCTTTTCCGTTTTCTCCAGTTCCTTTCGCAAACGCTCCTTTTCTTTAGCCGGGATGGAGTCGGCCTTTTCAAGGGCATTTAAGATCTTTTGAAGGGTAGGGCTCATTTATTGGTTTCGGGAACTATGGCATCCGGAATTAGTGGTTGGTTGGTTCATGCGGTATATGGCTTTAAAGATGTAAGAGAACAGCTTTACTTCCGTTTAGAAAGTTACTAAAAAAACCAATGATGCCATTAGATATTTTTTTGGATCGTTTTATGTGCAGCCAGATGGCTTAAAATAGCAGGCTTCATTTTGTCATAAACGGTTTGTATTAGCCAATGCCCTGCCTCCAATTCCAGAAAGGTATACGGCCCTTTCATATATTGATGGCCCAGGCTTACTCCTTTGGCACCTATGGCCATGTCCTTGTTTCCCCAAATAAAAAGCGTTGGCACATTTACGTCTCCAATATCTTCGGTACGCGATTTCCCAAAATTGGCACGGTAGTAATTTAAGGCGGCCGTCAGCACCTTCTTTTCTCTAAAAGTGGCCAGGTAGTCATCCAGTTCTTCTTCACTGCTGAGTTTCCAGAGTTTTCGAAACAGCTTAAAATCGTTTTTTCTAATGGTGTATTCTGCTACAAAAGGAATGACCAGCATTTTAATGTATTTACTGCGTTCTTGCTGGTCGGCATCCGTTTCTAAGGCCTTAAAAAATCCTTTTAAATGGGGGACAGATAGTGCTGTATAACTCAGAATGTTGGAGGAATGATGATAGGCCAGGTACCAGCCAATAACCGCCCCCCAGTCGTGCGCAATTAAATGAAATGTAGTTTTCCCGAAAGCGTGCGCCAGGTCTAACACATCCTGGCTAAGCTTCTCTATGGAATACTGTTTTTTACCTTTGGGACAGGCATTTTTGCTATAGCCGCGCATGTTGGGGGCTACACAATAAAATCCTTTGGGGGCGAGGTCCTCAAGTAAGGGACGCCACATAATGGAAGTTTCCGGAAAGCCATGAAGAAATATTACCAATTCATCACCTTCATTTCCCGCAATTCGGCAATCGAATTGTAGTGATCCCAGGTTAATCTCTTTGGTTCCTATCATAGAAAGTTATTTCGGCTCCAGAGACATTACATAGTCATAACTCTCGTTGAGGTATTTGGCAAGTGTATCGAGATCTGCCCACATCTTTTCAGGGATAAGGACATAGCCTCTCATGGTAGCACCATAGGATTTAAAATAGGTGGTTTCCCATTCTTTCATATAGCGCATTTGTACATCTTTGGAAAAGCGGATCCCGAACTCTCCCGATTTATTTAGCAGGGAGAACATATACCCATTAGCCGAGGTATAGGGCATTGTTTTGCCTTTTCTTTTGAATCTAGGACATTTTTCAACCAGGGCATCGTACAGGCTTAATTTATCTATCCACATAGCTGCTTTATTAAGGTTCCATTGTAATACGTTTCATATTCTATGGTTGTATAAACCAATGTACATAGCCACAGGAATCACAGATGTAGTTTTGTGCTTCTTTATTGGCCCAATCGAGTTTAAAGAATGTCATTCCCTTTGTATTCATCAGGGTTTTTCGCATCCAAAACGTGTCGTTTTTACAAACGGGACATTCCAGGGTGTTTCCGTTTATGATACGTTGTTTTACTTCTGGTTTTTCTTTCATTGGTTTGTCATATCAAATCATTATATAGCTTTCTCATAGGCTTCTTTCAGCCAGGTAAGGAGTTCTTTGTCTACGTCTTCGGGTTTTTCGAGGCGGACCTTATGGGTACACATGGTGCCAAACGGACCCGAATTTTCTAGTCGGGTTGTAAGCGGTTTTCCTACCAGCTTTAGTCCCAGATCTAAACGAGTTTTGGTCGCAGGTGTAATAAGCGCAAATTGTTTTTTGCGGATAAAGCTGACACTTGTTTTTTTGGGAGTGATGGTAACATCTGTGCCCAATTTTTCCACCGCAGCTCTCACTTTTTCAAAGACCGGAAAAAGGTGTTCTTTTCCTTTGTATTGAGCTGTTGTAAGATCAACAGGAGAGGCTCCTTGATCTTTGGAAAGGTGCACAATGGTATTGGCAAAACCATGGGTCACCCCATGTTCTTTTTTCAGAAAATTTACCGCTTCTGAGTGCTTTGAAAAGGACTTGGTCTGAAGTAGTTTTTTCCATGCTTCCAGAGACTTCCCGGTCTTTTCCGGCATGTTGGCTATCATACTTTGGAGGGCGGGATCCATATTGTTGAGTTTTGGTTGTTCTTATAAAAGTAACCTTTTCTTTTGATGTAAAAAAGGGCACGGAAGACTCCTCTTACCGTGCCCAAAAGGTAACCAACCAACTCAAACCAGTTGCGACTCTCGCAACTAATTTACTTTACCTACTTTCTACTTTGGGGCTGCGCTGAGGGTCTATAGCCCCCACCGAATAGCCTGCAAAGTTTATTAAGTAGTCCTGCATGGTAGTGCCGTAAGCATCTGCCACCTGATACGCCCCGTTGGAGCGCAGATATTTTTTTACATTGCCAGCACCCGCTAAATGAGCCGCCGCCAGTATTCCGGATTCTGTGATAAGAATACCTTGGATGACGGTTCCTGTAAAGCGCTTTAGATCTCTTCGTAAGATCCATTTATTACGGGCAACATTGGCATCAAAGACACGCTCTTGCAGCTCTGGGGAATGCAGGAACTGATCTTTTTCAAAACGGCCCAATAAGGCTAGCGTATTTATCCCGAATTGATATTTGCCCATGTATCCGAGCGTATTTACAATTCTATAACGGCCACGGGATTCCTTAAAGGCAAGAGCTTCCTTAAAGCCTGTATAGGAGTGCCCTACAAAGGGTGGGGTGGTTGTAACCCCTGTATGCCCTTTGTGTATATTGCCTTTTTGCAAAGGAAATAATACTAAAGCCGGTAAGAAATTCACCATGGCCGATGGTAGTTTTTGTTCAACTTTAATGTTGGAAATCTTTTTTTCCGGAAGAGGAGTAAATCCATAGCTACCCAGGAAAGTAATTCCGAGAAGAAAACCGAAAATATGTGGGATCAGCTTCATAGGAAATATGATATAATGATTATTAATAATCCTATAATGCATAATACCAACAGAATTTTTTCAAAAGTCTTTTTCATGCTAATGTCTTCATTGTATTCTGCCCGCATCTTATTAGTTATTTGAATGTGAATTATCGACTTCTATTTCATCCTCTTTTCCAGATCTTATATCATCTCCAAAGGCGGCACCAATAAAAAGAGTGTCTTCATTGAATTGAATATTCTGATCATACTTAGTTTTTTTTCTTCCTAATGTCCATTGACCTTTTTGCCAATTATCTATTCTTCTTTTCATATAGTTGTGTGGGATTATAATGGGATTGTTAGGGAATATAAGGCTGCGGTTGGACCTTTTTTAAGGATGTTATTCCAGAATTTCTTTATTTTTCGCTTGCGTCGTGTATAGGATAATGATCCTTTCTTTTCTTTGTTCTTTTTCTGAAGACTACGTTCTTTATAAATAGTTGGAATGATAAGGATCACTGCAACCATGAAAACCAAAAGGCTAATTATAAAGAGTGTTTCAACTAAATATGGTACTTCCATCTTTTCCTTTGTTTGAGTGGTTCAGTTTCCATCCGGAACATGGTATTGTTTGATGTCCATATTGGAAAGCGGTCAAAAATAGGAAGTGACTACTGCTAAAGAAGGAATCCTCTACCGGCTATTATTTTAGTCGATAAACGGCGCATAATAATCGATGAAATACACTAAAGTAGGATTAAACCTACAAAATAGATATTTGCATACTTAGAAAGAGAACTGAATATTTTCAGGAACGAAGCAGGTCAAAAATGGATTGTAGTAGTTCTTCCTTGTCAAATGGTTTTGCAAGCACATTATTCATCCCGGCTTCTTTATAGGCCTGCATATGGTCCTCATAGGCATAGGCTGTCATCCCAATGATAGGTAGCTGTTTTACATTTTTAAAAGGAAAGTCGCGTATGATCCTGGTAATTTGATCGCCGCGTGTATTTGGAAGATTAATATCCATCAGGATAAGATCGTATTCATTCTGAATGACTGTTTCCAATACCTCCCCGCCATCTGTAAGCACATCTATATAGAATTGGTCAGCATCCATGAGCATTTTAAAGAGAACTGTTAGTACTCTTTCATCATCTTCTACCAGCAAGAGTTTGTATTTCCTGCCGGCTTTCCCCATTTTTCGGGAGGTAGCTGCCGATCCAATATCTAATTGCTGTTGCAAGGTAGATTGCAAAGGAATTTTTAAACCCAGGTCAAATGAAAATGTAGATCCCTTTCCAGTCTCTGAATTCAAGGTAATAGTGCTGCTCATTAGCTCTAAAAGTCCTTTTACGAGGGCAAGACCAAGACCTGTTCCCTGCTGTTCTTTTGGGGAGGCCAGTTGGGAAAAAGTTTCAAAAATGGTGGGTTGCATATCTTCCGGAATGCCTGGTCCACTGTCTGCTACCCCAAAATGCAAATTTACTTTATTGGCCCACTGCTGGTTAAATCCTACTGTAAGTTCCAGGCCTCCTTTTTCTGTATACTTCAGTGCATTATCTAACAAATTGGTAAGTACCTGGTAAAGCCGTAGTCTGTCTCCTTCAACATATTCGGGAACTTGCTTGTCCACTGTTTTAGTAAATTGAAGGCCCTTGGCTTTTGCTTTGGTCTTATAGGTAAAAGACAAAAGATCCAGCATTTTATGAAGGTTGAACAAGGTATTCTTAAGGACAAGTTTCCCGGAGGCGATCATACTGATACTCAGTGTATCTTCCAGTAATAGTTTTAAGTGAATATTGGAATCTCGCAGTACCTCAAGCAATTGTTTTTGTTCGCTGCTCAAGGAAGTATCGCTGAGGATCTGGGTAATGGCCATGCTGCTCATAAGTGGATTCCGCAATTCATGACTAAAATTTTGAATAAAGAGATTTTTAAAGCGCTCTCTTTCTTCGAGTTCAGCATTCTTCAGAACGATGAGCTCTTCATTGATGATCGACTCATTCCGTGCCTGGGCCACTGCCTGATATGTATTATAATGTTCTGTAAGATCATTAATAACCAGTAACATTCCTTCCTTTTTCCGAACCATGTCTATGTCTGTAATAAGATCTTGTGTTCCTATTTGCAGGTGCACACAGTAGAAGGAAAATTCCGGGTCGGGCATTGCCTGTAGTCCCTCGAGCGATTCAAAAAAGGGGTGAAGTTCTTTTAGATTATTTCCTTTTTCCAGGGGAAACAAGGCCCCGTAGCATTCCAAAACCAATCCCAGCTGATCTATCAGGATAAATTGCTGACGTTGCCTTTTGTAGTCTTGTTTGAAATGATCAAGCATCTGTATTTAAAAGTGTTGCAAGGTTCAGAAATACATTGTCTACCGTATCGCCTGTCTTAGCACTCGTTAGATAGTCATGTGAAATATTGTGAGAAAGTAACAGATCCTTGAGGTCTTCTTCGGAAACAAGATCTTTTTTATTTCCCACTACCATCAGGGGTCTGTCCGGGAGTTTTTTGGAAACGATCTTTAGGTCTGTGTTAAGTTGTTGAAAGGTAGATGGTCTGCTAACATCGAATACAAAAATAACACCGTGGGTTCCCAGCAGGTATGCATCGCGGATCTGATCCAGAGAATCTGTGCCTTCCAAATCCCAAAGGATCATAGAAATGCTCTCTTCTGCAGAAAGGGTTACTACCTTTTTGCTGATATGTACTCCAATGGTTACTTTGTATTTGTCAGAAAATTGATTGGTCACAAAGCGGCGTATCAAGGAAGTTTTACCTACCCCAAAATGACCAAGGATCACAACTTTCTTAGATTTTTGCATCGCGGAAGCTTGCAGCAAGCTCTTGTTCCAAAAGTTCCTTTTCTATGGTTCGTACTTTCTTTTCCTTGCCTTCTTTGGAATTGAAGACCAGGTCCAGGTTCATGGCCATAAAATTATAGTAGAAATTAAAGATAATGTCTTGCAGTTTGTTCTTGGATTTCAGATGATAATTCCCGGATATTACCACGGCTACATAGTGAGTTACAAAACTCTGCAGATGTATGTTATACAATTCGTATTGAATAAGTTCCAGGTTTTGGTTTTTCTTGTTGAAGGCATCTTCCACAAAGCTCTTTATTGCCGTGAGCATTCCTGAGATCATTTCTTCATCAATAGAATTTGTTACGGAATAACTTGCTTTCAGGATTCCGGTATCGCGCTCAATAAGCAATACTTGCTCTATGGTAGCCGAAGCTAATTCGCGCATTAGTAATTGTTCTTCCGTGGGTCCACCGAACCAGGAACGCATTTTGCGTTTCCAGGTTTTGATAAAACTAAGTTGATTGTCTATTTTTTCGGATAAGATCTTGATCTCCTGTGCCACGTATTTTTTTACCATTTTACCCAGTACCGGGTATAGGGCATCTACCACTTCATCTTTGTGATTTTTTATCTCTTTTTTAAGTGTGGCGGTAATGGTAGGCCCCAGAGTATCGGGCATACTTTTGGTAAAGGCATTGAGCTTGTCATCTACCACCGGATCTACTCTGGCTGCAAGTTTTTTCTGGTCATTGATGATGAGTTCCAACAACTGTATGCGCTTGGAAATATCTTCCACAGCCCCACGGTCATCGGGGAATAGGAGTTCCTTTAGGGTCTCCAGTTTCGCTTGTTCATCCATCTTTGTGACCATAGAGAAGACTTATTTCTTTTGGATCTTTTCGCCCAATTGAATAAGGAGATCACCTAATTCATTCTTGTCGAGTTGATTATTTTCCAGGTCCTCAAAACGGGTATCGAGTTTGTCTTCCAATTCGGTGATACGGATATTGATGTCTGTTGAAACATCGTCAATAGACATTCTAAGATCTGTACGTACTGCTTCTATTAACTCTTCCAGGGCCTTTTTCTTGGAAAGGATGTCCTTTTTCAGAAGTTCAAATTCCGAATCATAGGCCTGAATATTCTCTCCGAAAATCAGGTTTTTGATCAATTCTATTTTGGAAGCTGTTTCCAGGTCTTTCCTTTTGTTACCCTCAGTCATAGGGTATTCATCATTCGTCATAGTATATGATTCTTAAAAGATCTATAAATTGGTTACTTACAAAGCCTTTTGGAAGCTTTACCCAGGGCGCCTTATTACTTTTAATAAAAAGGACAAGGTCTCAAATATATGAAAAATTACAAGTGCACCCTACAACTTTGGACTTTCCTATGCTTTTCATCGATAAAAGGAGTATTCGTGGGATGTTAGAAGACGTCTGACTAATCCAGGCTGAACAATTCATCAACTTTGCAATCAAAGATCTTTGCCAGTTTTAGACCGAGCTCCAGAGAAGGGAAGTATTTATTATTTTCTATGGCATTAATGGTTTGTCTGGAGACCTCTAAACGTTGGGCGATATCGTCCTGAGTCATATTGTGCCTTGCCCTATGGATCTTTATAGTGTTTTTCATAGTTAAGAGGCATAATGTTTATGAAGATTAAACCTGAGTCTGAGGTTAAAGAAGAGGATAATGGTAAAGAGATTAAAGATTAGGACATTAAAATACATCATGTCATAGATCAACAAGGTTGCTAAGATCACCAATCCGTAATTGACATATAAGGACCAGATGAGGGAGTCGAGCCGAAGTTTACCAATTAGCTCGTCTTCCACTTTTTCTTTACTAAAACTATGGATAAGTCCAGATATTATGATCAAAACGGTAAAGAGTTCATCCAGGACACCATTTTTTATCCAGCCACTGCCGCCATCGAATAAACCAGATGTTCCAAATAGATCGGGCACTGAGATTACTAAATTATCGTCAAATGTATCACTAATCCATAAGATGAATCCTATGATCAAAGAGAGATAAAAGACCCATCCGGACAGGGTCTTAAAACGGTTTGAGAATAGATAATTTTTCATATCGAACAATTTATTAGAGACACAAATGTAAAAAATAATATACACAAAGTAAAAAATATTTTACATTATTAAATAAATTAGGATCAAAATTTATTGGTATCAGTATACCTATCAGGTGAGTATGACAAGAAATTCTGTGCCCGGAGGGTATTACAATTTACCAGAATACCTTGAAAAGTATTTAAAAAGCGCATAGCCGGAGACAAGCGCCCATACCCCTTCAAGAATTACGAAGGGTAGGTAATCAATGAGATAGGAGGCCAGGCAGGCCAGGGAGGCACCAATTAGATTTAGCAAAATAAAAGGAAGTTCCTTACTACTTAATTTACCGGTGATATTTAAGAAGTAAGCAATTAATATTAGTAAGACCCCAATAAAGCCAATCCAATCTGTAAGGGTCATATTCTCATTTTTAAATGAATTTACAAAAACCAGGGGATTATCGGTACTCGTTGTTCCTTGCGTCCCACTCCTGCAAATACTCCAAAGCACATTGCCTGCCGGCAATGATCTTTTTTAATGTGAAAGAATCTGCCTGAATTCCAGCTCAGGAATAACTTCGCTTTGCTCGTTGTTCCTTTGGTTCCACTGCTGCAAATACTCTAAAGCACATTGCCTGCTGGCAATGATCTTTTTTAATGTGAAAGAATCTGCCTGAATATCAGCTCAGGAATAACTTCGCTTCGCTCGTTGTTCCTTTGGTTCCACTGCTGCAAATACTCCAAAGCCCATTCTTGCGAATGGGCTTTTCGTGCTTGATGTGGTACCTCCAGTAATGCAAATAGAATAACAGTCAAATTTATGCTTTATAGAACAGGGGCAAGCTATGAGATTTTAGTATCTTGAGGTCAGCATGGATTTTAAAAAGTACATTCAGGAACTCAAAAGGCGGAAGGTATTCAAAGCTGCCGTGGCCTACGTGGCCGTGGCATGGGTGTTAATACAAGTAGCATCAGCCGTTCTACCTGCCTTTGACACGCCTCCCATTATGCTGAAGGCATTAATCATTCTTCTTGCACTGGGATTTCCGGTCAATCTGGTCTTTTCCTGGGTTTATGACGTGACCCCGGAAGGCCTTAAAAAGACGGAGGAACTACCCAGTACAGATTCTCCTTCTCAGATCAAAGGACGGCGTCTAAACCGGGTGATTATCGGCTTTTTATCCATTGCGGTGCTAATACTGGCTTACAATCAATTTGGGCGATCTCAGGAAAAAAAGGATGAAACCACACCCGGGATCAGTGCGGATAAAAATATCAAAACCATTGCGGTTTTGCCTTTTGAGGATAACAGTCCGCTAGGTAATCACAAATGGTTAACCGCCGGGATGGTAGATGCCATAAATAACAACCTGATAAATATCGAGGGCTTACGGGTCATAGCCAGCCGCTCAGTGGAACAGCTTGTAAATGAAGGCATTCCTACTGATCGGCTTGCGGAAACCCTGAAACTGACGCACTTTTTAGAGGGTAGCGTACTTCGGATTGAAGATAATATCAGGATCAGTGTACAGTTGGTTTCAACTGATGATTATTCCCAGAATTGGTCCAGGGCTTTCGATCAGGATATGGATTCTATTTATGTTATTATTGATGAAGTAGCCACTTCAGTAGGACTTGAACTTGAACTCGAGTTCAATGTCTCCAAAGTGAGTTTACCCGCTGCAGAAAGAACTTCCAGTACTGCAGCCTACGACCTGTTCCTCAAGGCAGAGTATGAAGGTTCCAAACATTGGGGGCAATACCCTCCCATTGTCCGGGATTACCTCGAGGAGGCGATCGATCTGGATTCCAACTTTTATGCTGCTTATGCGCTTTTGGGATTATATTGGTCTACACAACATACATGGGATGGAGCGTGGTCAGAGAATTTTGAAGAGAATGTTCAGAAGGCTAATAAATTACTTGAATTTGCAATTCAAAAAGCACCCTCCTATGGTGACTCTTATGTTATCCTGGCTGGTAATAAGATTTTTTACGAACAGGATTTAAAAGCCCATTTACTAGCATTGAAGGGTTACGAACTAAATCCGTCAACAAACAATAAATTACACTTGATTAATGTCCATCTGCCCGCTTTAGGAGAAGATTTTGAAAGAAATTACAGGCTCGCAATGGAGGCGATGAAAGAATCGCCCTATGAACCTGGGTCTTGGGCGGGGAAGGGACTTGCAGAATATTTTATCGGAAAGCATGAGGATGCCATTCGGACCTTAGAGGAGGGCTTGAAAAAATTCAAAGAAGGCAATCTGTATGCCACGGCAGGAAGAGTGTTTTATGCGCTTGGAGAATATGAAAAGGTCATCGAGGCACTTGAATCATATTTTAGAGATTTTCCGGGATATAGACCAGCTCGAATCCTCGGCTATCTGGCAGCAGCGCAATATAAACTGGGCAATTTTCCGGAATACGAATCCTTAATGGAAGAACTCCGGAGACAGGCCGCCACCTCACCCATAGGCAGCCCGGCTTTCCACCTGGCAATGGTAAATGCCCAAACAGGAGATCACGAGACCGCTTTTCAGTGGCTGGATAAAGCTATCGAGAATAAGGAAGTGGAATTGTACTGGCTAAAAGTGGAACCTCCCTTCAAGCCGCTCTACGACGATCCCCGCTGGGAGGAATTGATGGATGAGATGGGCTTTAATGATATTCCAAAGTCATTATAGGTCGGAAGGAGTTAGGAATAAGACATTGCTTGAATCTATTTGAGCGCCACACTGCTATCATACCCCTGAGCTAGGCCCCCCGGACCGTTTTCGTTTATTGGGGTACCCCGGCTTCGATATATAGTTCTCGAATTTAAAAGCACCCTTATCAGCACCCTAAGAAAATAAAAAACCCACAATAAACTAATATTCAGTTAACTGTGGATTTTCGTAGTGGTACCTCCAGGAATCGAACCAGGGACACACGGATTTTCAGTCCGTTGCTCTACCAACTGAGCTAAGGTACCAGTATTTCAATTTTTCTTTGATCGCAATTCCCAAAACTATTAAGGGACACACGTCCCGATAGCTATCGGGATCAGTCCGTTGCTCTAACTCCCGATAATTATCGGGAGAGCTAAGGTACCAGTATTTCAATTTTTCTTTGATCGTAATTCCCAAAACTATTATGGGACACACGTCCCGATAGCTATCGGGATCAGTCCGTTGCTCTACCAACTGAGCTAAGGTACCATGCCTGTTAGGCGGGGGCAAATATAAATTCAAATTTAGGAACTACCAATAAAAAAGGAAAAAAAGGACGTTCTTTTTTATCTATTTTTAATCTTTGTAGTATGAACCTAGTCATTGATGCCGGGAACACTTCCATTAAGATGGCCGTGTTCAGAAAAAAAGAACTTTTATTCCTGACAAATTCTGATCGAGCTGGCTTTCCAAAATCAGTTAAGGATGTATTTTCCAAGTTTCCTGAAATTGCTCATGCATTAGTGGCTTCTGTAGGATCGCTTACAAAAAAGGAGCTAAATGTTCTGGCTATATTTTGTAAAGTACAATTGCTTACTTCCATTGCTTCTGTACCTTTTAAAAATTCATATACCAGTCCACAAACATTAGGCGTGGATCGGATTGCCCTGGCTACGGCAGCTTTTTATAATCATCCTCACACCAATACGCTGGTAATAGATGCCGGTACTTGTATTACCTATGATATGATCAATGATTATGGTGAATACCTCGGAGGAGCCATATCACCCGGTTTATTGATGCGTTATAGAGCACTCCATCAACATACAGCCAAGTTGCCATTATTAGATCCCAGTCCATTTGTTGAACTCATTGGAAATTCTACGGAGAAGAGCATGCACAGCGGGGTAATCAATGGGATTTGTCAGGAGATAGATGGAGTTATTTCCCAGTACCATAGAAGATATGAACATTTAACAGTTATTTTAACAGGGGGAGACGGTCAATTTTTGTCCAATCGGTTAAAAAATACCATATTTGCCAATTCAAATTTTCTCCTGGAGGGCTTGAATTATTTGCTCGAATACAACAAACGCTAGATGATCAGAAAAATAGGATTTGTTATAATATTCCTTTCCGCGTGTAGTTTATACGCCCAAAATGGAACAGTTTCTCCGTATTCATATTTTGGTATAGGAGATCTTAAGTCGGGGAGCACTATCGAAAACCAAATGATGGGAGGCCTTAGTCTCTACACAGATAGCATACATCTAACTTTAAAAAATCCGGCTGGTTATGGAAAGTTACGTCTTACAACCTATACAGCTGGAATAAGTCATAAGGAGATCTCATTAAATAGTTTTACCGATCAGGAAAAGTCGTCTGTGACCAATCTTGAATACCTGGCCATAGGGTTTCCTTTGAGTCCCAAAATGGCGTTAGGATTTGGGTTAAGACCATTTTCCGCCGTGGGCTATGACGTTTTGCAAAATACCGTAGATCCCAGCGGAAATGATGTCACCAATCTTTATTCAGGCTCTGGTGGCATTAATCAGGTTTTTCTTTCCCTTGGTTTTGAAGTGGCTAAGGATCTTAACCTGGGGGCAAGTATGAATTTTAATTTTGGGACCCTGGAAAGCGAAAAAATACAGAGAATAGATGGACTTCAATTTGGAACCAGAGAAACCCAAGCCTCCAAAATAAATGGATTCGATTTTGTTTATGGACTAACGTATACCCCTACCATAAATAATAAATACACCCTTTACACTTCTGCAGTAGTAAATACCCAGGTAAACCTGCTCTCAGAAAACAGTCAGACCTTCGGATCTTTCTCACAGGCCACCGGAAGTACGATAGAGGAAATAGAGGTAAACCTGCAGGCACAGGGCTTGAGTAACACGGAGTTGAAGATTCCAACCATTGCCACCTTCGGACTGGGATTTGGCGAAGAGAAAAAATGGTTCTTAGGGGCAGAATACAGTTTTCAGCAACTTAGTACTTTTGAGAATCGATTCTTACAGATCCAAAATCAGGAATACAGGGATGCTAGTTCCTACGCAATTGGGGCCCATTACATTCCCGATTATGCATCTTTTGGAAGTTATTTTAAAAGAGTAACTTATAGGGCCGGACTTCGGTATGACATGTCAGGAATTGTAGTTAATGACAAAGAGATAGAAAATCTTGGCATAACTTTTGGTCTAGGATTACCGTTGGGTGGAAGTTTCTCTAACCTAAATCTTGGTTTTGAGTGGGGGAAAAGAGGAACAACTGCAGCAGCTCTGATAGAGGAAAAATACTTTAGAGTCAACATAGGACTATCATTCAACGACAGATGGTTCCAAAAAAGAAAAATAAATTGATAAAAAATTAGTACATTAACCGCATTAAAACGTAACACAATGAAAAAGGAACTTTACTTGATTATGATCGCCCTTGTAGGCTTCACAGGCATAAGTTTGGGACAGGGACAAAATCCTGAATGTATGACCAACCTTTCCATTTACGCAGAGCATGCAAAAGTAAAAAATTATGATGCCGCGTATGGCCCATGGAAAATGGTATACACCAATTGCCCAGATATCAATAAGGCAAACTTCTCCTATGGGGAAAGGATACTTGCTGATAAGATAGATAAAAGTAGCGGAGCCGAAAAAGATGCTTTTATAAAAGAACTTATGACACTGTATGATGACAGTCATAAGTACTATCCTGAAAGTTTTTCAATAGGACAGGTAGCAATTGATAAGGTCTTGTTGATGTATGATAATAAAATGGCTTCTGATGAGCAGATCTTCTCTATGTTAGACAAGGCATTTAAGGAAGACAAAGCCAATTTTAAAAATCCGAAAGCATTGTATCTTTATTTTTCAAGTCTGGTAGACCTGTATGGTGCCAATAAAAAGGAACTACAGGATGTTTTTGATACCTATGATGATGTTACTGAGAAGATTGAGGAAGAGAATAGCCAGTTGACAGACGTAATTACTAAATTACTTCCTAAAGAAGATGCAGGCACCCTTACTTCTAAAGAGAAAAGAAGCTTACGAGTAGCAACTACTAATTCAGAATCATATGGTAAAATTGCCGGGAGTGTGGATTCCAAACTTGGAGCCCTCGCAGATTGTGAAAACTTAATTCCACTTTATCAAAGGAGTTTTGAGGCTAAAAAAGGAGATATTACCTGGGTGAAAAGAGCAGTAGGAAGGATGTTTAGCAAGGATTGTATAGACGACCCTATGTTTAAAAAGCTCTTTGAAGCTCAGTTGGCCCTGGATCCATCTGCAGATGCTTATGTGTACGGAGGTACTCTAAAACAAAAAGCAGGAGATAACAGCGGGGCTATTGCCGACTTTAACAAGGCGTTAGACCTGGAAACAAATTCCAGAAAGAAATCGAATATCGCATACAAGATCGCAACCAGTTATAGAAGAGGAAGCAAGTCTACATCCAGAAGTTATGCGCTAAAGGCCATTGACGCCAATCCTTCAAATGGAAATGCATATTTATTGATTGCCAGTTTATACGCTTCCAGTGCCAACGATTGCGGGGATACTCCTTTTGAAAAACGAGCAATATATTGGAAAGCCGCGGATATGGCACGTAAGGCAGGTAGAGTAGATCCTTCCTTAAGTGGCAGGGCTAGCCAGTCTGCTGCCAGTTATGAAGCCAAAGCGCCTTCTAAAACAGATATATTTAATTCAGGCATGGCCGGAAAAACGCTAAGCTTTAAATGTTGGGTAGGTGGTAGTATTACCGTGCCCAGTTTATAAGAATGAAACTCTTGGGTAAGAAAATACCAATTTCAATTGCCATGGTTTTTACCGTGGCAATCTTTTTTTATAGCTGTCAGGATACCTATCAACGAGTAGGAGACGAGAAACAAATTGAAGTGTATCCGCAGGGAGTGGCACAAAATTTTGAGCTTACCTATACAGAGACCACAGAGGAACTGGAGAGTGAAGATGAAGGTATTTCGAGAGTGATAGCCATTCTAAAGAGCCCTATTAGTGAAGACTATGACAATATGTTGTTTAAATACAGGACCTTCCCTAAAGGCTTAGAAGTGGAATATTTTGATCAGGATAATAAGAAGAGTACTATAAAGGCAGATTATGGGATCATTTATTCCCAAACCAATATGATAGATCTTCGGGGAAATGTGGTGATTGAAACTCATGACGGGAAAAAATTAGAGACTCCGCAACTATATTGGGACAGAAAAGAAGAATGGATCTTTACGCAGGAAAAATTTACATACACTAATCCGGAAGACGGTACCGTTATGGATGGGGAGGGAATGGATTTTAATCGCGATTTTAGTGTTTTTAACGCCAATAGAACATATGGTACAATGACCATCAAAGAAGACGAATCATGATCAAGTTATTACGATTTACGGAATATTTATACCTTATAGTTGCTTTAGTTTCCATCTACAAGATTGGAGATCTTTGGGAAACAGACAGGGAGGGGACCTATATCTTTATATTTTTTGCAATAGTTTCCATAGGGATGTTCATTTTTCGCCGTACTTACAGGAAGCGATTTGAGAAGAGGAAGAAGGAAAACCAATCGTAATTGTGGATACATCTATTTTAATTATTGTTTTGTCCCTCATTCTTTCGGCTTTCTTTTCGGGAATGGAGATCGCGTTTGTATCTGCTAACAAGATCCATATTGAGATTGAGAAGAAACAAGCCGGCTTTTTAGCCAATGTGTTAGCCAGACTTACCCATAAACCTTCAAAGTTTATTGCCACCATGCTTATTGGCAACAACATAGCCCTGGTGATCTATGGTTTTTATATGGGCGATCTGCTAATGAACTGGTTTCAAAGTATGTTGCCTTCGCCTTATGGCTTTGTGCAAATTTGGCTAACAGACTTTAGCCTGCTTACTCAAACGATAATCTCAACGATCATTATTCTTATCTCGGCTGAGTTCCTGCCAAAAGTATTTTTTCAGATCTACGCCAATACCTTACTGAAAATATTGGCCATCCCGGCGTATTTGTTTTACGCCCTATTCTCATTAATTTCAGATTTTATAATAAAATTGACCGATATTATTCTTCGCACCTTGTTCAAAACGGACGGTGATGAGGTTCAATTGGCCTTTAGTAAAATGGAATTGGGAGATTATATTACAGAGCAAATGGAGGCCCTGGAATCGGAAGACGATGTGGATTCTGAGATACAGATTTTTCAGAATGCGCTCGAATTCTCTGCCGTAAAGGCAAGAGAAGTGATGGTGCCCCGCACTGAGATTACCGCTGTTGAACTGCACGAAACTCCTAAGAGCCTGGCAAAACTTTTTACAGATACAGGTTTTTCCAAGATCCTTGTTTACAAGGATACTATTGACAATATTATAGGCTATGCACATTCTTATGAACTCTTTAAGAAACCTAAGACCATTAAAAGTATTTTGTTGCCGGTAGAATTTGTTCCGGAGACCATGCTTATTCATGAGATCCTAAAAATTCTGACCAAAAAAAGGAAGAGTATGGCGGTAGTTCTGGATGAATACGGGGGTACTTCCGGAGTTATGACGGTTGAAGATATCGTAGAAGAGCTTTTTGGTGAGATTGAAGATGAGCATGACACCACTGACCTGATCGAGGAACAGATCAATGATTCTACCTTTAAATTTTCTGCACGCCTTGAGGTAGATTATATTAATGTGACTTATAAACTTGCTCTGCCAGATACAGAAGAATTTGAAACTCTGGGTGGTCTCCTGGTCCATGAAACGGGGGAAATACCCGAAAAAGGGACGGAAATCAGGATTGGTGATTACCTCTTTACGGTCTTGGAAGTTTCGAGTACGAAAATAGATTTGGTGACCCTGGATGTGACTGAAAATACCTAAGCAGAGTGCTACTTTCAGATAGCAGGCTTTTCGTTTTTATTATTTAAGGGAAAATGGTAATTTCGCCCACTGATTTTAAACAATCTAGATAAATGGCAATTTTAGAAAATATTCGGAAACGAACTACAGTATTGATCCTTATCATTGGTATGGCATTATTTGCCTTTGTGATCTCAGGGATCTTTACAAGCAATGGGTTCTCTGGAGGAAAAGTAGGCTCTTCAGTTGGGGAGATCAATGGACAGGAAATTTCAATTGATGTATTCCGAAAAAAGATAGAGCGCGCTTCAAGGAATAGCGGCCCTAATGCTTCTTCCATGCAATTGGTAAATAGTATTTGGAATCAAATGGAACGCAGCACCTTGTTAGATCAACAGATCGCTTCACTGGGTATCGATATTGAACAAGATCAGATCATAGAAGTGATCAAGAATAGTCCGGGCCTTGCCCAGAATCCACAATTCGTAGATGAAAATGGTGTATTTGATGAGAGAAAGTTCAGGGATTTTATCCTGGAATTAAAACTCAATGCTCCCTCTCAATACGAAGATTGGTTGCAAGATGAAGAGGCCATTATTGAAAGTGCAAAACAACAAGTGTATTTTAATTTGATTCGCTCCGGAATGGGAGCTACCTTAAAAGAAGGTGAATTTGATTACAAATTAGCAAATAACAAAGTTGATATTCGGTACGTACGGGTACCATTTACTTCCATTCCAGACAGTACCATTGTGGTCACTAAAAATGAGATTGAGGCATATATTAACGAAAACCAAAAAAAGTACACTCAGGAAAAGTCCAGAGATATTCAATTCGTTTATTTTGAAGAAGCACCTTCAGCGGCCGATCTGGAAGCGACCGAAGCGACTATCGAACAGTTGCTTAATGACACTGAGGAATATTTTGCGGATAGAGATACCACTGTGACTATTTCGGGGTTCAGAAACACCACAGATGTGGCGGCATTCCTTGACAGGAATTCTGATGCTAAATACGATACTATCTTTAAAGCTCAGAACGAATTACCTGCAAACTTCGCAGACTCTCTGATGCGTTTAAATGTAGGCGAGCTTTTTGGACCTTACCGGGATGGGGATACTTTTAAAATATCGCGTATGATGGCCAAGAAACCAAATGGTTCAGTAAAAGCCAGTCATATTCTGATCACATATGAAGGCGCAGAACGGGCTAATCCTGAAATAAAAAGAACCAAGCAAGAGGCCGAAGCGAAGGCTAAAGAAATTCTGGAGAATGCTCTTAAACCAGATGCCGTATTTGCACAACTGGCCCGTGATAATTCTGATGGACCTTCAGCTCCGAGAGGAGGAGATCTTGGGTATTTCCAGGAAGGGGTGATGACACCCAAATTTAACGACTTCGCGTTTGGGAACCCATTGGGGCATATTGGCCTTGTAGAGACCGAATTTGGATATCATATTGTAAAAGTAGATGACAAACGAGATCAAGTTCAACTAGCTACACTTACCAGAGATATTGAACCCTCTGATGAGACCATTAATACACTTTTCACGGATGCCACCAAGTTTGAAATGGCGGCAGTAGATTCAGAAAAAAGTCTAAATGAGGTGGCAAAGGAAAACGATTATGTTGTTAGACCTGTAAACAGACTAAAGGCAATGGACGAAAACCTGCCTGGCCTTGGCGCCCAGAGAAGGATCGTACAATGGGCCTTTTCAGACGATACCAACTTAGGTGACATAAAACGATTTGATATAAATAACGGGTATGCTGTAGTTCAGTTAACTGCTACCTATAAAAAAGGTCTTATGGATGTGGAAGATGCTTCAGTGACGGTACTTCCATTACTTCGAAAGAAAAAGAAAGCTGAAATGATCAAGGCTGCTAACACAGGAAAATCTTTGGCAGATATGGCTTCATCTAACAATACAAATGTTTCAACAGCTACTGCCCTTACAGTAAAAACACCTACCATTCCCGGAGCAGGAAGAGAACCTCTGGTAGTAGGAACTGCCTTTTCAATGAACACTGGAGATACTTCTAAACTCATTACCGGCGAATCTGGAGTGTTTAAGTTTGAGGTTACCAACAAGGAAGAAGCACCAGCACTTGATAATTATCTTACCTATGCCAATGCCTTGCAAGCGGCCAATGCCTCTAGCGTAGCAAACAGCATAGTAAACGCCTTAAAAGAGAAAGCAGAGATAGTAGACAATCGGTCTGTTTTCTACTAGATCTGGACACATACACTATAAGGCCCTGGTTCTATAACCGGGGCTTTTTTTATAGTACTAGTTCCTTATAAGAAAGAACAGTTGAATAGCCTTTGGAATTGAAGTATTCCCGAATATGATCTGTCCCCATGGCAAGTACAAAATCGCCTCCCCAAGCGCCCAGACTTTTTATAAGTCCTTTAAAATCGGGAAATAGTAAGTCTTGTGTTCTTTGTAGCTGCATGATTTCAGATAAAAGCTCTTCATGGCGTAAGAGCAATTCCTGAAAATTAACAAGATCGTTGCACACTGCAACTGCCCTTGTGATCTCTGAGACCTCATCTAAAAAGTGTTGTTGGTTCGCTACCACTTTTTTGTATCGTGCAATTCCCTCCCGGCTATTCTGTTTTTTATTGAGATGCACAAAAAAAAGCTCCCTGGTGAACGGAGGATCAAACTTCAGAAGTTCTACCTGGGGTGTAGTACCCTTTAACTGATAGGTAAGCGGTTGCTTGTTTTGTGCACAGGCAATATCGTACCCACTCCCTGAAAAGGTATTCCACAATAATGTATAGGCATCAACCTCTGCCCATTGGGCTATATTATTGATAAGAGTTGAGGAGCTTCCCAGACCCCAATCCCGCGGAAATTCGAGTTCCGAAGTGGCTGTGTGCCCCTGAAGTTTATACAGGAAATCAGGATTTAATGCCATCGCTCCTTGTAATATGTATAATAGGGTGTCCCGTATGCCTTCCGTACTGGCTTTAGGCATTTTCGTCTTTAATTCGGAAGTCGTAAACTTGGTCTCAAACCACGGTACCTGATTGTGGTCCAGACTTTGCCAGACTAAACCATCTCCTTGATGTTCACTAATGGTTAATCCTTGTCCCAGACGGCATGGAAGACCCAGAGCCATTGCCCCATCAAGGACAGCGTATTCTCCCGTAAGTAAGAGCTTTCCGTTACTGTGGAAACTGACATTCATTTATGAAGACTTTCTTAATTCTTGTAATGCATCTACCACGGCACTATGAGTAGCACTGTGTTTTTTGAAATGTTCTACCAGCTGTTTCTTTTCGTCCTCAGTTGCCCCCATTTGATTCAAAATATTTAAGAGGTGCATCTTCATATGTCCCTGTTGAATTCCCGTAGTTACCAATGATTGAACGGCTCCAAAGTTTTGAGCAAGGCCTGCTACTGCTACCAGTCCCATTAGATCTTCAGCCGAAGGTTTCTGCAATATCTCTAAGGACAATTTTGCAAGCGGATGCAAGCTTGTAAGGCCACCTACGGTACCCAGAGCAAGCGGGATCTCTATCCAGAAACGAAATACATCGTTTTCAAGGCTGGCATGAGTTAAACTTTTGTAGGTACCATCCTTGGAAGCATAGGCATGTATACCGGCTTCTACGGCCCTGAAATCATTGCCTGTAGCCAGGACAACGGCATCTATGCCATTCATGATCCCCTTATTATGAGTAACTGCCCTAAAGGGCTCAATATTAGCAATAGAAATGGCCCTCATCATTTTTTCAGCAAATTCGTGAGCACTGATGTCTCCTACAGCACCTAGATCTTCTACCGGGCAGCTAACCTCTGCTCGTACAAGACATTGAGGAACATAATTGGAAAGGATGCTCATCACAACTTCCAGATGTCGTTCTTTCTCCTGCAAAATGGAGGAGGTGCTTGCTTCGCGCTGTAAAGTTTTTGCAAATTGTTCGAGGCAAGAATTTATAAAATTGGCTCCCATGGCATCGAGAGTCTCAAAAGTGCAATGCAATTGGTAGTAATCTTTTAAGTCCTTGCTTTTATCTCTTAATTCTACCTTTTTTATACCGCCCCCACGTGCTACCATATTCATGGTGATCGACTGTGTTTCGCTAAAAAAGAGTGGTTGTATATGTTCTACAAAGGCCTTGAGTCGGGTGGGATCGCCCTGATACATAAAATGAACCTGCCCAATTTTTTCGGTGCCCAGCACTTTTGTGGTAAAACCACCCCGGGATAACCAATACTTAGCAGCCTTGCTGGCAGCTGCTACCACAGAACTTTCTTCTATGGCCATTGGGATCGCATACAGTTTCCCATTGATCAAAAAGTTAGGGGCAATGCCTAATGGCAAGTAGAAATTAGTAAGCGTGTTCTCAATGAATTCATCGTGTAACTGCTGCAGGGCAGTGTCATTATTCCAATAGGTTTTTATAAGGGAACTGCTAAGCTGCGGATCATGAGTATATTGCTCAGCGATCCATCGTATCTTTTCTTCTTTTGATAGCTTTGAAAATCCTTCAATAGGTGAGGGCATTGTAATGTTGTATATGCGGGCAAAGATAGTGATATTGACAGTATTTCCTTTTTATGCACCATCTGGAATAGAAATACACATTTAACAGACAAAATAGCCAGGCAAACAATACGGTTGCTGGTCAATTGCATGGGAGAAAGTTATTTTTTTAGGGAAAATATTAGTAAACTTGAGGGTTTGAATCTAAACAAACTACCGGAATGAAAAAATACATCTTCTTGTTGCTTTTTCTCATGGCAACCACCCTTGTTTATACACAACAGAAAAAAATATCGCTGGAGGAAATTTGGCAAGGTGCGTTTTCCACTAAAGGAATGGATGCCCTGAGATCAATGAATGATGGAAATCATTATACACTGCTAGATATAAACAGGGCCAATGGAACAAGTAGTATTGTGAAGTATGAATATGAAACCCTACAGCAAATAGAGACGGTACTCGCCTCATCTCCGGCCAACGGAATTCCCTATTTTACCTCCTACAGCTTTAATGAGGATGAATCTAAAATTTTATTGGCTACAGAAGTAGAATCTATTTACAGACGTTCCAGAAGAGCGGTATATTTTATATATGATATAGCTTCCAGGGTTACTAAAAAGATATCTGATGAAAAGATCATGTCGCCTTTATTATCACCAGACGGGAATAAAGTAGCTTATGTTTTCGCAAACAATCTTTTTATACTCGACCTGATCTCCGGAAACACGGAACAGCTAACCTCAGACGGAGAAATGAATGCCATAATAAATGGAGTAACAGATTGGGTGTATGAAGAGGAATTTAGTTTTGTAAGAGCCTTCGACTGGAATTCTGACGGTACCATGCTTGCCTTCCTGAGGTTTGATGAACAAGCAGTGCCAGAGTTTTCCATGGATGTATACGGGGCCGACTTGTATCCTTCTCCATACCGATTTAAATATCCGAAAGCAGGTGAAGATAATTCAACGGTAACACTCCATTTATATAGTATTGCCAAAAAATCGATCACAAATATTTCCCTGCCTGAAGCGTACTATATCCCAAGGATACAATGGAAGAATAATGCAGATGAACTTAGTGTTCAAACACTAAATCGGCTTCAAAATCATCTTAAAATGTACACGGTTAACGCAAAGAATGCAGCCGTGTCCTTATTGCTGGAGGAACAAGACAAGGCCTATGTAGATATAACAGACAACTTGACCTTTTTGGAAGATGACAGTTTTATCTGGACCAGTGAAAAGGACGGATACAATCATATTTATCTCCATAATTCAAACGGTT
Source organism: uncultured Flavobacteriaceae bacterium (assembly GCA_963844995.1). Classification (GTDB taxonomy): domain Bacteria; phylum Bacteroidota; class Bacteroidia; order Flavobacteriales; family Flavobacteriaceae; genus Muriicola. Next base: position 31,510 of record CAWJQE010000011.1, read on the forward strand.
CTTTAAAATCTCAACTTACAAAAGGGCCATGGGAAGTGACCAACTATTACGGTTTTGATCCTAAAAAGAAAACCATTTTTTATCAAAGTACTGAAAACGGATCTATCAACAGAGATGTATTCAGTATTAGGGTCAATGGCAGGAATAAGAAAAGACTAACCGATAAGGCAGGAACTAACAGTGCCGCTTTTAGCACGAATTTTACTTATTTTATCAATACTTTTTCGAGTGCCAGCACCCCTTACGTGTACACTCTTTATAATGCATCGAACGGTGAGAAAGTGAAGGACATCCTCGATAATACAGCACTAACCGAAAAACTATCCGGGTATACCACCAGTCCTAAAGAATTCTCTACTATAAACATCAATGGGTTCGACCTAAATATGTGGATGGTGAAACCAGCCGATTTTGATGCCTCCAAAAAGTATCCTCTTTTCTTATTCCAGTATAGCGGACCGGGTTCTCAACAAGTGGCCAATAGGTGGTTGGGGAGCAATGATTACTGGCATCAGATGCTGGCTCAGGAAGGAATTATAGTAGCCTGTGTTGATGGCCGGGGAACAGGACTAAAAGGAAGGGATTTTAAAAAAATGACCTATAAGGAATTAGGGAAATATGAAGTGGAAGATCAGATCGCGGTGGCTAAAAAACTCAGTGAATATGATTTTATTGATGGGGACAGAACCGGTATCTGGGGGTGGAGTTATGGAGGTTTTATGGCTTCAAACTGTATCCTTCAAGGAAATGACACTTTTGAAATGGCTATCGCTGTTGCCCCGGTAACAAGCTGGCGCTTTTATGATACGGTGTATACAGAAAGATTTATGCAAACGCCTCAGGAAAATGCCAGCGGATACGATGAGAATAGTCCGTTGACCTACCCGCACTTATTGAAAGGAAAGTATTTGTTGGTACATGGCTCCGGCGATGACAATGTGCATGTGCAGAACAGCATGCGCATGATCGAAGCGCTGGTTCAGGCCAATAAACAGTTCGATTGGGCTATTTATCCGGATAAGAATCACGGCATTTCCGGCGGTAATACGCGGCTGCAATTGTATACTAAAATGACCAATTTCATCAAAGAAAATCTTTAACCAAACCAGGAAATAATTATGGCAACGACAACAAAACCAGCTCACCAAAGAGAACTTTTTGGTCATCCAACTGGCCTGTATATCTTATTTATGACCGAAATGTGGGAACGTTTTTCCTACTATGGAATGCGAGGTATACTGGTACTTTACCTTACAGCACAGACCAGAGGCGATAATCCCGGATTGGGATGGTTAGATGGGGAGGCCCTGTCTCTTTATGGCTGGTACACCATGTTGGTATATGTAGCCTCCATTCCCGGTGGGATCATTGCGGATAAGATCATTGGCCAGAAACGAGCCGTAATGATTGGAGGGTTTCTGCTGGTAGCAGGCCATGGAATCCTATCCATAGAACTTATGTGGGCTTTTTATACCGGATTGGGTCTGATCATTGCCGGTGTTGGGATGCTAAAACCAAATATTTCTACCCTGGTAGGAGGCTTGTACAAACAGGGTGATGAACGAAGAGATAAAGGGTTTTCAATTTTCTATATCGGAATCAATACAGGCGCTGCTCTCGCAGCCCTAGTAGTAGCCTGGGTGGCAGATGAGTGGGGTTGGCATGCAGGATTTGGTCTCGCCGCTGTAGGGATGGTATTAGGACAAGTCATATATCTTTCTGGTCAGAAATATCTGGTAACTGTTGGCAACAAACCCAAAGAGATAGAGGCTAGTAGCGATGATGTTTCAATCAAAGATATCTTTATCCAGCAATTTAGTGCTACTAGACCCCTAACCATAACAATCTTGTTGGCGGTCATATCGAGTATTGCGGCCTGGTATTTTATCGGTGATCAAAAGATCGCATATATTGTTTTCTTCATTTTTCTAGCAGTAGTTATAGGTATGATGTTCACCATTTACGAAGACCTTAGATCCCAGGTGGAAAAGGACCGGTATTTGGTACTATTACTTTCGTTCATAATAGTGATCGTCTTTTGGGGTGCCTTTGAGCAAGCAGGTGGACTAATGAATTTATATGCAGAGAACAGAACAGATCGTTTTGTGTTCGGTTATGAGATCCCCGCTGCGGCTTTTCAATTCTTCAATCCTTTTTATATTATAGTGTTTGCAGTACCTGTTGCCAATTTCTGGTTATGGTGGAAACACAGAGGGAAGGAAGCTTCTTCACTTTTTAAAATGGCCAATGGGGTCATCATTATGGGATTAGGCTTTGTTTTTATGGTCTTTGCTTCCATGCAATATGAAACTCTTGGGAAATCGGCTTTATACTGGTTGGCACTGGCATATCTTTTTCATACAATAGGGGAATTATGTGCCTCCCCCGTGGCACTTTCCTTTATTACTAAGTTAGCCCCTGTACGGTACGGTGCTCTTATGATGGGTGTCTATTTTGCAGCTACCGGTTTGGGAAACAAAGTTGCCGGATTAATTGGAGAGTCGGCCTCGGAAGCCGGGGAGCTCAACATTTTTGCAGGGATCACTATCTTTTGCGTAATCTTTGGATTATTGGTGATCGCTATACTAAAACCATTAAAAAGACTTACCCATAAGGCGGAGGAACAAGAAAGAGACATGAGTCACTAGACCACAATTCTAACATTTTTTTATAAGAAAGGATGCTTACTAATTTCGTGTAACCAAATTATGACCAATGAATACCGATATTGAGAATCTTTTTAAAGACAGGGTACTGGGACATCCGGCCGGACTATTTGTTTTATTCTTTACAGAAATGTGGGAACGTTTTTCCTTTTACGGAATGCGGGTTCTGCTGGTGCTGTTCCTTACCGCACCCATCATAGGGGATAACCCGGGCTGGGAATGGCCCAGAGAACATGCCCTGGCACTCATTGGCACTTATGCCTCTCTCTTATACTTAACCCCCATCCTTGGCGGGTATATTGCGGATAAACTAATTGGGTATAAGAAAGCGATCATCATAGGATGTGCTGTGATGACCCTGGGCCATGCCTGTATGACCATAGAAACGGTATGGTCTCTCTATGTAGGTCTTGCGCTTTTGATCATTGGAACCGGATTTTTTAAGCCAAATATTACTTCGGTGATCTCAGAGATGTACCGAGGCAAAGAATCTAAAAAGGATGGAGCATACACTATTTTTTATATGGGGGTGAATGCGGGCGCCTTTTTTGGAATGATGCTGTGCGGATACCTGGCTGAAAATTACGGCTGGTCCTGGGGATTTGGCCTGGCCGGGATTTTTATGTTTCTGGGCATGATTCAATTCTGGTTGGCTGGTGATCTCTTTGGAAAAATAGGGGATAAACCTTTGAAGGCCTCAGAAATTAATGACAAGGTAGATGCAGCCGAACTCGAAATAGAAGAAAAACCTAATCCGTTTACCAAACTAGATTATATCCTGATAATCCTATCCTCTTTAGGAGGCCTGATGTACTTATTCAATGATCCACTATCTAAGATAGAAAACATAAACTTCCTCGATTTTGCATTGCAGTTGCCTTTTTCAGGTGAAGAGTTAGACGGATCCGTTTTAACTGTGCTGATTGCATTGTTCCTGTTTCTGATCCTTATCATTAGTCGGACCCTTAGGTATACCAAGTTAGTACGTAACAGGATCTTTGCGGTTTCCATTTTCGGGATATTCACGGTGATCTTCTTTGCCACCTTTGAACAAAACCTGGGCACTATGACCATTTTTGCCAGAGATTATACAGACAGGACACTTACTGGTTCTGCTTCCCTGATCTTTAAGATCGTAGATGCGCTGCTTACCACGGTGCCCATGATGATCATTACCTGGGTGTTGTATCTGCTTTTTAAAAAGACCTATTCCAGGATCCCTTTTTCGAACATTGCTTTGGGAGTGGCATTTCTGGGTATTTGGGGGCTTTTGATATTCCGTCTCTATGAAAAATTTGCCCAGGAAGGAAATGAGGTAGAAGCAAGCTGGTTCGCTATATTGAATTCTTTCTTTATCATTACCCTGGCGCCATTGTTTTCTCGTTGGTGGGAAAGTAAATACAATCCCAGTGCGGCACACAAGTACGGCATAGGTCTTATATTACAAGGTCTGGGTTTTGCCGTGCTGGTCTTTGGAACCCTGAGCATTCCCCAGGGTGCAGCCACAGCGTCGGTAAGTATGATCTATTTGATCTTCTCCTATCTTCTGATCACTATGGGTGAACTCTGTGTGTCTCCCGTCGGACTTTCCTATCTCAGTAAATTGGTTCCTCCCAGGATGATCGGATTTATGTTTGGTATCTGGTACCTGGCAATTGCCATCGGACAAAAACTGGCAGGCACCTTAGGTGGGATGATAGATGAGATAACCGCTGAATATTCTTTAAGCAGCTTTTTCCTGATCTTTACCATACTTTGTGTAGTTCTTGGTTTGATTTCGATCGTCCTGAACAGACCCCTGAAACGTATGATGCACGGAATTAGGTAAATCCTTTATTCGGCTTTCAAAAGAAATGCTCCTTTTTCACTCGTGGAATAAAATGGAAGTCCAATTTTATTGCAACTCTTTTTCCAGCGGGTAACATCTGCCGGATAATTGCTGCCATCTGCGATCACCATTTCCGGTTGTACACTAGCGACTAACCTTTCCAAATGGATACGGGGCGATTGTGTCATAAGAAGTATTACTGGCCTAGTAGTTTTTGGAGGAAAAACTGCGCTGCTATCTATCACTATCCATTGTTGATCCTCAAAACTAAATGCATTTGGGATGGGGCTATACTGTATGGAACCAAGGAACTCTTTGATGGCGTAGTTGCTTACAAGATATGCCAGACGTGTGCTATCCTGAGACATTACCTTAAGTGTTCTTCCTTTTTGATAAAAGAGTCCGGTATTTGCCATTTGCTGAACAACAATAATACCTTCTTTTTGTATGCTCCTATAGGCCCGATAGAATGTCCATAGCTGAATACTGAGGACACAGATGGCCATATTCAACACCCATTTAAATCTTAGTTGCTGTATCCCAATAACAACAAAATAAAGTAAGATATAGCCAAGTATCAGCGTTACTGCGTCCATAGATAATTCTTCGAATAAAAAGAGTTCTTGTTCTCCTACCCACTGTACTAGATCATTCATGGTTTTGAGCAGCAGATTGTAAAAAAGGGCAATACTATTTGGCAACATATTAATGGCCGAGAGGATGATCACAAGAAGTCCCAACCCTAGTAAGATCCCAAGAAAAGGAACTATTAGAATATTGGAGAGAAAAAAGAGTCCAGGAAATTGATGGAAATAAAATATCGATATGGGAAGAACACCGGCCTGAGCAGCAAGGCTTACAGCAAAAAGTTGCCAACCTCTTTTTAAGAACCAATGCCTGGGATTCCATAATTTCATTAAAACGGGATAGATCCATACGATGGCAAAGACAGCTGCATAACTCATCTGAAACCCAACTTGGAAGAGGAACATTGGGTAAAATAGCAAGATAGCAAAGACAGACAAGGCCAGAATATTTACAATACTGGTGGGCCTGTTTAAAAACAAGGCGTAGGCTACAAAGGAGAACATGGTCACAGCCCGGACAACAGAGGGAGAAAGACCAGTGAAGAACGCATAACTCCACAATACGAATACAACCAGGCCCAATATTATAAATGAACCGTGGCGTATTGCTTTTAATGGCTTTAGCAGCGCCTGAAGTAGCAGCAATAAGATGCCAATATGTAGTCCGGATACAGCCAGTATGTGTGCGGCCCCGGCATTTTTATAATTTTCGTAAACAGTTGCATCCAGGTTGTTTCTTTGCCCTAATAGGATAGCCTGCAGAACGCCTAGTTCTTTATTTTCAATTGAAGTTCTCTCCAGGGCCCCGAGAATGAATGATTGAAATGAAGCGGCTTTTCCTCTTAAGGAATTTAGGCCTTTGGATCTTTTGAGAATATTTTCGGCCTTTAGTTGGATCTGATCATAAACACCCTGGGTTGCCATATATTTATCATAGGCAAATTGATGTGGATTGGCTGGTGGCGAAACAGGACGAATTGGCCCCCAATAATGTAGTATGTCATCTACTTTATACCTTAGAAGCTGAGAATCTTTTTTAGTGCTTGCCAGCAGGGTACCTCGCGATTTTATCCCATTCACAGATCTTACTTCAAACAAGTACCGTTCAGAAAAAGTATTAGATTTCAGGACCCTGCTTAGTTGTAACTCCCAAATAGCTTCCTCAGAGAACGCAACTTTTGAATAATGATCTGGCCATAGGTTAGGTTGTGCTAATGAAACAGCCAGTACACCCAGGTTATTAGTGGCCAGTAAGATGCTCAGACCAAAATAAATACCCGTTCTATAGGGCTCAAATACATAGAGTAATACTACAAGAAGTAAAGAAATAGCTAAGAACAGGAAAGCTGAAAATATCGATATTTCAAGAACGTGACCTATGAGAATACCCAATATTAGGGCACTGCTGAGTTTTACCGAGATAAAATCATAAGGTTTCATCTCATAAGATCCGTGTGGCTTTTACAAATGCATAATTCCAGTACCCTTCCTGAAGCGAAGAGACAATAACTCCCCTGGAAGTAGTCGCATGAATAAATTTGATCTCCTCACCCTCAATATCTACCACAAGGCCTACATGATTTATTCTTTTCCTGCGTTTTGATGTTGTAAAGAATAACAGATCTCCCTTGGTGACTTCCTTCAGATCAATACGCTTGCCTTCATGTGCCATATAGAAAGATACACGCGGGAGATAGATGTCGTGTTCCATAAAGGAAATATAAAGTAAGCCAGAACAGTCGATCCCTTTGCGGGTAGTACCACCATATTTATACCGCACTCCGGAATAACTCAGGGCAGTATCAATTATATCTTCAGATTTTTCAAGGGTGGTCGTCTCCTCTAAAGGTTCCTCATCATTTTCTTCTTCTCCATTAAAATCCGGATTTTCGCTTGACTCTACGGTGACCTTACGCTGACTTCCGTAGGTGGTCTTTTTCTTTACCACTCCGCATGAGACAATGCTGAGGCACAGGGCAACCATAAGAGTTTTGTTCATCATAGGTCATGAAGATAAGAGCGTCCTTCCATCAAAATTAAGGATTATTTCTGAAGTTGCTTTGCACTCTAAACCTAAGTTAGAGGATATCCTTAGATCTGAACGAACAATAAAATTCCTTATTGTGCAGTATCTTTTATAGAAGCCACAATTTTTTTTGCGGCGTTTTCACTTGCCCCGGGACCTCCTAATTTCTTCTCCAGTATATCGTAATCTTTTAGGAGAGCATCTCGTTTTGGACCTGATAGGATTTCTTTTAATTCCTGAGTGAGTGATGTAGTTGTAAGGTCGTTTTGGATAAGTTCCTTCACCACTTCCTTATCCATGATAAGGTTGACCAGGGAAATATATTTTAGGGTAATAATGCGCTTTGCAATTTGATAAGACACCCAACTTCCTTTATAGCAAACTACTTGTGGCACTTTAAAAAGCGCCGTTTCAAGGGTTGCCGTTCCACTGGTTACCAGTGCTGCATATGCACAACGCAATAGGGCATAGGTCTGGTTGGTAACATAATGTACCTGTGCATTTTTCAGAAAAGGTTTGTAAAAAGCATCATCTAAACTGGGTGCTCCTGCAATGACAAATTGATACTCCGGAAATGCAGGTCTTACCGATAGCATAATAGAAAGCATTTTTTCAACCTCCTGCTTACGACTCCCCGGAAGCAATGCAATGATCTTTTTGTTGGGATCTAATTCATATTTCTTTCTAAATTCTTCTGTTTCTATCTGAGGTTGAGAATCAATAGCATCTAGCAAGGGATGACCAACAAAATGTACGGGATAATTGTATTTCTCTTCATAGAATTGCTTCTCAAATGGAAGGATCACATACATGGCGTCTATGGATGCTTTGATCTTTTGAATTCTACCTGCTCTTGAGGCCCAGACCTGTGGTGAGATATAATAATTGGTACGGTAACCATGCTGCTTGGCCCAGGAGGCAATCCTCAGGTTAAATCCGGAAAAATCAATAAAGATGACCACATCTGGTTGAAAGTTGGCTATATCTACTTTACAGAAGGCAATGTTTTTAAAGATCTTTCGAAGATTCCCAATGACCTCCGAAAAGCCCATAAAAGCTAATTCTTTGTAGTGTGTCACCAAAGTACCGCCGGCCTTTTCCATCAGATCGCCACCCCAACAACGAATGACGGCTTCGGGATCCTCTTTCCGCAGCGCTTTAATGAGGTTAGATCCGTGCAAATCCCCGGATGCTTCCCCTGCTATGATGTAGTACTTCATCTCAGAATACCTTGTAGTACAATATGATAAGAGCTGTTAGCAATGTAGCCACCAAAACTCCTTTGGCACGTTGGTCTCTTCTCAATCGTAAGAATGCAAAAAAGGCAACCAGGTTTAGAATGGCACCCAGTGCCAATAAGCTGCCCACATATCCCTGGGCTTCTGCCGCTTCAAAAGTTTCTGTTATTCCCATTTCTGAGAATAGCAGTATATAGAGCAGGGTTCCTATGGCGTTGGCAATAAGTCCTACTGCAAACCCTATGATCACTTCTTTCTTATTATTCATTTAAATTCCACGTATTAATATCTTGTATTGTATGGTGCGCTGTTAGATCGAATTGTGTTGGCACAATGGATATAAAACCTTTAGATAATGCCCATTCATCGGTATCTTCGCCTTTATCCAGGAGCTGAAATTCCCCGGTAAGCCAATAATAATTCTTTCCTGACGGATTGGTGCGTTTGTCAAACTTCTCCTTCCAATTGGCTCGGGCTTGTCTGCAAACTTTGATTCCTTTTATTTCGCCCTGAGCTACTTTAGGAATATTTACATTGAGAACCACACCTTTTGGAATACCATTTTTAAGGGCTTCGGCCACTATTTTTTTTATGGCTTCTTGAGCAGGGGCAAAATCGGCTTCCCATGAATAGTCGCATAACGAAAATCCTATGGCAGGAATTCCTTCAATTCCGGCTTCAATAGCTGCACTCATAGTACCTGAATAAATAACATTTATAGAGGCATTGGATCCGTGATTTATGCCACTGATGCAAATATCGGGTCTTCTGTCTAATAACTCCTGGAGGGCCAGTTTTACACAATCAGCGGGAGTTCCACTGCAGCTATATTCCTTAGCAGCATCTTTTGAAGCATCTATGATTACTCTTTTGGAATATAGTGTATTATCTAGGGTTATGGCATGTCCCATACCAGATTGAGGGCTGTCTGGCGCAACCACAACTACTTCTCCAAGCTCTTGCATACTTTTTACAAGAGCACGTAAGCCGGGAGCCGTTATGCCATCATCATTGGTTACCAGGATCAAAGGTTTACTCATGCAACATACTTTAAGGCGTAAAAATACGTTTTTACTCAGGATTACCTCGGATAGCCTTTAACAAAAAATTATCGTCAGGGGCGTTTTATGGCATGGTTTTTTCTATATCTTAGGGAATTATTTACTTTTATAAAGAGTTGGTTTAAAGGGCATTTCATGATGTTAGCTGGACCCGAATGAAAAAAATATATACATGAAAAAGAATCTTGTTTTAGGCTTTTTAGCCATTCTTATTGCAGTTGCCTCTTGTAGTTTTACCAATAAGACCTTTGAAAGCAACGATAAGGACAAACTATTATTAGACATCATCACCTATATTCTCGAAAAGGGACATTATGCGCCAAAAGACATCAATGATGACTTTTCAGTAAGTGTGTATGAAGATTTTATAAATGAGTTAGATCCTACAAAACGATATTTTCAGGACGATGATATCCGGGACTTCGAGCAATATAAGTTTCAGATCGATGATCAGATAAAGAATACTGATATATCCTTTTTTAACCTGGTTTACGAGCGCTACATGCAGCGAATGGATGAGGTTAAGGTGATCATTGAGGAAGTTCTGGATGTGCCTTTTGACTATACCGTCGAGGAAACCATGAATTCTGATTACGATAAAAGACCATTCACGAATTCCAAATCAGAACTGAAGGAACGGTGGAGAAAGCAGTTGAAATTCTGGACACTTAACACTTTTGATACTAAATTAAAGGATGAGATCCAAAAGAAAAAGGACGATCCAACATATACCTCACTTTCAATGAAGGAAGTGGAAATGGAAGCTAGAGAAGTAACGCGTAAACAATTATTAGAGTTCTTCGACTTTGTTGATAACCTGGAACGCAAGGACCGTTTTGTACAATTCATCAATACTATTGTAGATAAGTTCGACCCTCATACGGCGTATTTTGCCCCTGAGGATAAAGACTATTTTGACAGGCAGATATCAGGTCGTTTCGAAGGTATTGGAGCTCGCCTTCAGTCAGAACCTGAGGGTGCCAGGATCACTGAGATTATTTCAGGAGGTCCGGTATGGAGAGGACAACTGCTGGAAGTAGGCGATGAGATCATAAAAGTAGGTCAGGCCAATGAAACTCCTGTGAATATAGTTGGCATGCCCTTAGATGACGCAGTAAAACTTATTAAAGGCCCTAAAGGGACTACGGTATATCTAACCGTCCGTAAAGTAGATGGTACCATTGAAGAAGTAGCCATTGACAGGGACGTAGTGGAGATCGAGGAATCATATGCCAAATCGGCCAAAGTGATCAAAAAAGATGAAAAATTTGGATTGATACAACTTCCCGGATTTTATGCAGATTTTAAAGATTACGCAGATAAGAATGCAGCCAGTGATGTTGCAAAAGAAATAGAACGATTAAAAGAAGAAGGGATAGAAGGATTGATCCTCGACCTTCGTGATAATGGAGGAGGGTCATTGCGAACCGCTATTGATATGGCCGGCTTATTTATAAAAGATGGCCCCGTTGTTCAGGTACGTGCCTCTAATAATGAAAAGAATGTCTATGATGACAAGGATGAACGAATTCAGTGGGATGGACCTTTGGTAATCCTTGTAAATGAATTTTCAGCCTCTGCTTCCGAGATCCTTGCTGCCGCTATGCAAGATTATAAAAGAGCTATAATCATTGGAAGTAACCAAACCTTTGGGAAAGGAACCGTACAAACAATGTATCCTTTGGAGAATGTGGTTCATGTAAATGAATACGGAGACCTGGGGGCTATTAAGGTAACTATTCAGAAATTCTATAGGGTCAATGGTGAATCTAATCAATTGGAAGGCGTTAAGAGTGATGTGGTGATCCCGGATCGCTATCGCTATATTGTTTTGGGTGAAAAAGGTCAGGCTAATGCCCTGAACTGGGATAAGATTGAACCTGCCAATTATAAAGTGTGGGATGGGTATATCGATTTTGAAAAAACCCTGGAGGAGAGTAATAAACGAATTGCCTCCAACTCACAGATCAAGCTTATTGAGGAAAATGCCAAATGGTTAAAAGAGCAACAAGATGAAATGACTATACCATTGAACTATGATCTTTACAAAGCGCGTGACAAAGAAAGCAGAGCCAAATCGGATTACTTTAAAAAATTGTCTGAATACGATTCTAAGCTTACTTTCGAATCTTTAAAATACGAACAGGAATTGTTTACAAAAGATTCGGTATTACGGGAAAAAAGAAATCGTTGGCATATTAATCTTGCAAAGGATGTCTACATAGAAGAAGCTATCAACGTGCTCAGAGACCTAAAGATCAATAATATAAAGAATGAAAAATTGGCCCACGTAAAGGGGTGAAATAATATTCTATATTTCAAAGGGCCCTAAATAGGGCCCTTTTTTTATTGATTACACTAAAATAGTTCTTTAAAACAGCCTATTTACAAAACTATTCATGTGGCTAAAAACTTCCTCAAGCCTTTTTTAATTTGTCTATGTGCAGCTTTCGCAGCTTATTAAGCTTTGGAGTGATCACAAAACTGCAATATCCCTGGCTGGAATTATTCTTGTAATAGTCCTGGTGATACTCTTCTGCTTCATAAAAAGTGGTCAAAGGACTTATTTCTGTCACAATGGGGGCGTCAAATGAGTCTGCCAACTCCTTAATAACCATGTCTGCCGTTAGTTTTTGTTCTTCATTGTGGTAATAGATCACCGATCTGTATTGAGTGCCTACATCAGCACCCTGTCTATTGATGGTAGTAGGATCGTGTGTGGTCATAAAGATCACCAAAAGGTCGTGATAGGAGAGTACCTCCGGATCGAAAGTGATCTGCACTACCTCGGCATGCCCGGTTAAACCCGAACAGACTTCCCTATAGGTTGGTTTGCCAGGGGCATTACCACCGGTATAACCAGAAACCACTTTATGGATCCCATTTACTTCCTGGAAAACAGCTTCTGTACACCAGAAACATCCTCCACCAACGGTGGCTACTTCATTGATTGTATTACTCATTTATCTTAGCTTCTTTTAGGAGTTTCATTGACTCAGAATTAATGCAATAACGCAATCCGCCTGGCTCAGGGCCATCAGGGAAAACATGACCTAAATGGGCATCACAGGTATTACACATTACCTCTACCCGCACCATTCCAAAAGAACTGTCTTTATCATACTGTATTGCATTTTCCTTTATGGGCTGTGTAAAGCTGGGCCAGCCTGTTCCCGAATCAAATTTAATGGTGGAATCAAAAAGAGGGGTGTCGCAACAGACACAGGCATATTTTCCTGCTTCATATATACTGCAAAGTGCTCCGGAATGAGGAGATTCTGTCCCTTTCTGCCGTGTGATCCTGAATTGGGCAGGAGTTAGGATCTCCTTCCATTCGGTTTCGGTTTTTTCTACCCTTTTATCGGGAACCGGATTGCCGCTTACCGTATAGTGTATTACATCTTTCCAAGTGAGCATGTTCTATTTCTGTCTTTAAAATTAGTATTGAATGAATTCGATGAATAGTCGGATTTCTTCATCTATCCTTACACTATAAAGGTAGGGCTTCCTCCTTAAAATTGGCGTATTTTAGCCAGGTCAAAAATACCTTGCAATCTACATATGAGATCAGTAAAGAAAGACCGACTTATTTATACGGTCTTACTAATACTAGTTATGATTCTTTTTTGGGCTATTGAGAAATTCTTTTGGCCAAATAATACCGCAGTGGCAGTATATGAGGATAGAATTGCGATCCCTTCTTATATACTTCCTTCTTCAACAACTAATACGGTGATCTTTCATAACTATTACGGGCTTTCGTATAATGAGGCTGAAGAACAGGCAGAATGGGTTGTATATGAGTTGAAGAGATCTCATCTAACGTCAGACGATCGTAAAAGACCTTATTTTATTGAAGATCCCAAAGTAGCTTCGCATTCTGCAGATTGGCGGAATTATAAAAACTCAGGATATGACAGGGGTCATTTGTGCCCGGCTGGGGATCGCAGGTTCTCAAAAGCGGCCTATGATGAGACTTTTTATACCAGCAATATAAGCCCCATGAAACGCGATTTTAACGCTGGAGTCTGGAACAGGCTGGAAATGAGGGTTAGACAATGGGCCAAGAAGTACGATTCCATCTATGTTATTACCGGCGGTGTTTTAAAAAATGGATTGACAACTATAGGTGATGAGTCTGTGGCTGTGCCAGAAGCCTTTTATAAAATTATTGTACGGGGCGCACCAGGTGATCTTGAAACGATCACTTTTCTAATACCACATTATGAAACAGACAGACCACTGAACGATTTCCAGGTTTCTATTGACCAGTTGGAAGGGAAAACAGGGATCGATTTTTTTCGCGAATTAGAAGATAAAGAGGAAGACATTTTGGAAAAGGAAGTTAAAAAATCGCGCTGGCGTTATTAGTGCCATTCATTTAGCCTGTTTGCATCTAGCTTTAAGAAAATAAAAAGCAGGGCCGTAAAGCCTAGTAAAGCTGAGCCTCCGTAGCTGAAAAAGGGTAGAGGAATTCCTATGGTGGGAAGGATGCCGGTAACCATCCCTATATTAATAAAATAGTGGATTAGTAAAATGGAAATGACTCCATAGCCATACATCCTGCTAAAGTCACTTTTTTGTCTTTCAGCAATATAGACGAGTCGGAGAAGCAATATGGTGAAAAGTATCACAACGGTTGCGGTACCGGCAAAGCCCCATTCTTCGCCCACGGTGCTGAAGATATAGTCTGTATGTTGTTCAGGCACAAAGTCGCCTTTAGTACGAGTACCTTCTAAAAATCCTTTTCCAAAGCCACCACCAGATTCAATTGCTTTTTCAGATTGGTAGGTATTATATCCAATTGTCTTTCTGATCTCATCTAATTTTTCAGGATCTTTCTCTAGTCGCAGCCATAGACTAAACCGGTCGCGATGCCTTTGCTCAAAGACATTTTCAAAAACAAAATTTACCGAAAGTGAAAAAACTACGGCAATAATAAAGAATAGGCTGAGAGGTAGAATAGGTACTTTAAAGCTGGCCTTTTTTACCAATAGAAAGGTTGCAATGATAAGGGCAAGGCTGATGCTCACCCATATAGTCCCGAACATGAGTGTAGTAATAAAGACAATAACGGCCAATAGGGCGATCCCTAAATAGAAAAGGGGAAATCCTTCCCTAAAAAGCACGAAAACCAGCGCCAGGAATACTAGAGCGCTTCCGGGATCGGGTTGAGGTATTATTAGCAAGGCCGGAATAAGTATGATCAACAAGGCAAAAAGTTGGTCTTTGGTACGTTTGATATCGGTCTGTATATCACTGAGGTATTTTGCCAGGGCTAAAGCTGTGGTAAACTTGGCAAGCTCGGAGGGTTGTAAATTGAAGAATCCGAGATCGTACCAGGAAGTGGCCCCTGCTATGGTCTTTCCAAAAAGAAAAAGCCCAAGGAGAAGCACCATGGTAATAATGTACAGCAGACTAGAGAAGCGTTCATAGAAATGGGCTTCTAAAGACAGGAAGATAAATGCCGCCAACAAGCTAATACCAATAAAAAAAAGCTGCTTCCCGTACAGCTCACTAAAATCAAAAATAGAAGAATTACTATCAGAAAAGGTACTGGAGTAGATATTGACCCAGCCAATTGCAATTAGCATTAGGAAGATAAAAATGGTTAACCAATCTACCCTTTTTAGGACACTTTTACCAGACATATTCATTTATCTTGAACTCCTCTCCACTATATGGTTTTGCGTATTCTGCTTCCAGGGTTTTTTCCAACATGCGTTTCTCCAGATCGGTCCGGGAGATCACTCCTTTAAGGTATTTTTCAATGAGCAGTGAAGCAATATGACCTGCATATCTGGCTCCATAATACCCGTGTTCAATATATACTGCCAGGGCTATTTTAGGATTATCTACCGGGGCAAAAGCAACAAATACTGAATGATCCGTTAACTGTGTACGCACCCCGTCGATCTTTGTAAAATTTTCTACGGTTCCTGTTTTACCTGCGATCTCAATACCAGGAACCTGAAGCCATTTGGCTGTTCCTTTTGTATATACATCTGCCATACCCTGAACGATTGGATCGAAGTATTGTTTCTCAATAGTAGTGTAATGCGGCGTTGTATACTTTGGATCTTCAATGGGATCGCCCGATATAGTTTTGATAATATGAGGGGTATAAAAGTACCCTCTATTTGCTATAGCGGCTGTCATATTTGCGAGTTGGATGGGTGTAGCCGATACTTCACCTTGTCCTATTGAATTAGATATAATATAGGAAGAAGCCCATCTATTATCCCCGTATACCCTGTCGTAATAAGCTTTATTTGGTATTCTGCCTTTTCTGCCTGTAGGAAGGTCGTATCCCAGGAAATCGCCTAACCCAAAACTTTTCATGTGTTTCTCCCAAACATCCATTCCCTCATCGGTTGTAGGAAATTTGTCATAAATTTTTCGAAATGTTCCAGCAAAATAGGCATTACACGATTTATAGATGCCAGAATTCATATTTCTCAATCCACCGCCACAGTGGCATCCTCTTTTTTTATTCCCAACATAAAACCCGTTGTAACACCTAATGGTGGTCTCCGTTTTAATAACCCCTTCTTGTAAGGCAATAAGGGCATTGAGTGTTTTAAAAGGTGAACCGGGTGAAGGCTGTGCAAGAAGTGCCCTGTCCCAGGTAGGTTTAGATATGGTATCGTAGTGTAATTTGCTATAGTTTTTAGAGCGTTCCCTCCCCACCAGTAAGGCCGGGTCATAGGTGGGTCCCGAGATAAGTGCGAGGATCTCACCAGAGTTGGGTTCAATAGCTACGATCCCCCCTCTTTTTCCATTCATAAGTCGCTCGCCATATTCCTGCAAGACCTTGTCTAAGGTAACATGTATTTCCTTTCCTTGTTCCGGAAGGGTGTCCATGGTGCCCTCTTTGTAGGGACCAATAGCTCTGTTAAACCTGTCTTTCTGAATGTATTTTACCCCTTTTATTCCTCTCAGATAATCCTCATACTGTTTTTCAATTCCGGTTCTTCCTGTGAGTTCTCCTTGTTTGTAGTAGGGATTCTTTTTGATATCTGCCTCATTTACTTCAGAAATATAGCCAAGCACATTGGCACTGCTATGGGTTGCATAATAGCGAAGCGATCTTTTTTGAATATAGAACCCTTCGTACTTCCGCATTTTTTCCTGCAGTCGCGCGTAGTCTTCTTTAGATAGCTGAGGGACCAGTACTGAGGGAAGACGCGGCGAATACACCTTTGCCTTCTTTAATTTGTCAGTGAACTGAGTTTTGTTAATACCCAGTAGTGAACAAAACTCAAGTGTATCAAGAGATTTTACTTCTCTTGGAATGACCATCACATCGTAGGCCGGCTGATTGGCCACCAGAAGCTCTCCATTTCTGTCATAAATATAGCCTCGTTCAGGATAATCATATATGGCCTTAATGGCGGTATCTTCTAAGATCTGGGTGGAGGAAGAATTAAAGATCTGCAAATAGGAAAGCCTGCCAATAAAGGTGAAACCTATGATCACAATGATGGAAGAAAGTAAAATCTTTTTCATTCTTTCTCTGCACTAAAAAGTGAGGTAATTAAAACACATAATAAGAGAGTCCCAATGCCTGTAAATACTATTTTTTTCAAAAGTAAGAGCAAATGATCCAAACTAAAAATTTCGAGCAAAAAGAAAATAGTATGATGCCCTATTATTAGAAACGCTAAAAATGTAATTTGTTGTGCCTTAGTAGTATTGGTTAATTTAAAACTTTGGAATTCAAAGTTTACACCAAAGACAAAACGCATTATTGCAGGCCTTAAATAGGCCATGGTTATACACGCTATGGTATGAAAGGCCAGGGTGTCTGAAAAAACGTCAATGGTGAACCCCAGCAAGAAACTTATCAATATAAAAACACCCCGGCGCTGCTTGATAGGATACCAGTACAGGAAAAGAATATATACCATAGGGTTGATGAACCCCATAAAATTGAGTTTATTAAATACCAATACCTGCGCAAGTACCAGAAGTAAAAAACGCAGGGCATTTATAAGATATACATTATTGGTCATTCCTTATCTTTTCTTCCAAACTTCGTATTTCAGCACTATTCTTATTCCTAATGATGTACACCTGTTTAATATTCGTCATGTCATTGAACAATGCCACTTCAATATTGTAAAAACTTTGGGAGGTCGTAAGGTCGAACTTCTTAATAGTTCCAATAGGAATATTTTCCGGAAAGATGCTAGACATGGCGCCTGTTACAATAGTATCGCCAATGTTTAATGGCACCATTCTGGGAATATCTTCTAACTGCACTACATCGAACCGTTTAGTATCCCACTTTAAGGAGCCAAAATTATTGGTGTTCTTGATCTTTGCGTTGATATTCGATTTAGTATTCAATAGGCTTTGTACCGCTGCAAATTTCTTGGTGGTGTGTTCCACGATCCCTAGAATTCCCTGGGAAGTAATGACCCCCATATCTTGTTCTATACCATCTGTAGAGCCTTTGTTGATGGTAATATAATTGTTGCGAAGAGAATAGCTATTCTTTATGATCTTCGCGGGTATGATCTGAAAAGTAAAGGAATCTAATTCCTGAGATGCTATTTCTTTTACTTCGGCATTGAACAACAGTGTTCGTAAATTGGTGTTATCTTCTACTAATTTGTTGTTCTTTTCCCTAAGGTCAAAATATTCTGTGATACTCGATTCTGTATTATAAATACTGCCAGATACCCAATTGGCGGAATTAAAAAAACGAGCTCTGTGGTAGGAATGAGATTGAATACTTAGGCTCATTCCCACAAATACTAAGAAAAGATAAAGCAACGTGGTCTTGTTGCGAAGGATGAAGTTGATAATCTGCTGCATTCACTTTATCTATTGGAAGCTCTCATCTCCTTCATGAAAGAACCTCTAAGAGCCGTTAAAGGATCATATTGAGGAACTATTTGATGAGAATACTTTTGTAGCGTTCTAAATTTTTAAGAGCAATACCGGTGCCTCTAACAACAGCCCTCAATGGATCTTCTGCAATATACACAGGCAGATCCGTTTTTTGAGAAAGTCTTCGGTCCAGGCCTCTTAGCATAGATCCTCCACCAGCAAGGTAGATCCCTGTATTGTAAATATCTGCGGCCAACTCCGGAGGAGTTTGTGACAAAGTTTCCATAACAGCATCCTCTACACGTAAAATAGACTTGTCTAAAGCCTTCGCGATCTCCCGGTACGAAATGGATACTTGTTTTGGCTTTCCTGTTAGCAGGTCCCTTCCCTGTACAGACATTTCATCTGGGGGCGATTGTAAATCCTCTGTGGCCGAACCTATTGTGATCTTAATATTTTCCGCAGTGGTTTCCCCAACGTATAAATTGTGTTGAGTACGCATGTAATAAATGATGTCATTGGTAAAAACATCCCCTGCAATTTTAACCGACTTGTCGCACACGATACCACCCAGGGCTATAACGGCAATTTCCGTTGTTCCCCCACCTATATCTACGATCATATTCCCTTTGGGCTGCATTATATCTAGTCCTATTCCTATGGCTGCAGCCATAGGTTCGTGAATAAGGTAGACTTCTTTTCCATTGACACGTTCTGCCGACTCTTTTACCGCTCGCATTTCAACCTCTGTAATTCCTGATGGAATACAGATCACCATTCTTAAAGCAGGCGGAAACCATTTTTTCTTTAAAGCCGGAATGTTCTTAATGAACATATTGATCATCTTTTCCGAGGCGTCAAAATCTGCAATTACCCCATCCTTCAGAGGGCGGATAGTCTTTATATTTTCATGGGTTTTACCTTGCATTTGGTTGGCTTCCTTACCAACGGCAATGATCTTACCTGTAATTCTGTCTCGAGCCACGATAGAAGGACTATCTACTACTACTTTATCATTATGTATGATCAGGGTATTGGCAGTTCCAAGGTCGATAGCAATCTCCTCGGTTAAAAAATCAAAAAATCCCATTATGATTGTTTAGTTTGGTTTAGATAAACGGGTGCATTTCATCGACAAAAGTAGTAAAATTAATGTTTAAAATGACGTGTGCCAGTCATTACCATAGCAATTTCATTCTCATTGCAATAATCTACACTCAATTGATCCTTAATTGAACCTCCTGGTTGTATTACGCTGCTAATTCCATTTGTATGAGCGATCTCTACACAATCCGGGAATGGAAAGAAGGCATCACTAGCCATCACAGCACCTTTCAGATCAAACTTGAAGGATTGAGCCTTATGGATGGCCTGGTTCAATGCATCTACTCTGGAGGTCTGTCCGGTTCCACTGGCACATAATTGCCGGTTTTTGGCCAGGACAATGGTGTTCGATTTGGTGTGCTTACAAAGTTTAGAGGCAAAAATAAGATCCTGCAGTTCACGCTCTGAAGGTTTTTTCGCAGTAACATAATTAAGTCCTTCCAGGGAATCCGTTACATGATCTTTTTCTTGTACCAATACACCATTTAAACAGGTTCTTACTATGGTTTCCGGGAGTGCAACTTCCTTTAGTATCAGAATGATCCTATTCTTCTTGCCTTTTAATATCTCCAAAGCTTCCTTAGAATAGGAATGGGCAATTACTACTTCACAAAATAACTTATGGATCTCCGTAGCTGTTTTGGCATCTATTTCCTTATTGCTTATAAGGATCCCGCCAAAGGCTGAGACCGGGTCGCCGGCCAGCGCATCCACATAAGCCTGGTGAAGCGTATCTCTGGTGGCCAGACCACAGGCATTGTTGTGTTTTAAAATAGCGAACGTAGGAGCATCGTCCTTAAATTCACTCATTAAATTCACGGCTGCATCTACATCGAGTAAGTTGTTATAAGACAATTCTTTTCCATGTAGTTTGGTGAACATTGCGTCAAAATCTCCGAAGAAGAAGCCTTTTTGATGAGGGTTTTCCCCGTATCGTAAGACCTTGCCTTTTGTTTCACTGATCTTTAGCGCAGCCAAATCATGACTTTTATTAAAGTAGTTGAAAATGGCAGTATCATAATGCGAGGACACATTAAATGCCTTGGCCGCATAGACCCTCCGTTGTTCCATGGTAGTACTTCCATCACCAATAGTGATGAGGTTTAAAAATTCTTTGTAATCTTCCATGGAAGAAACGCAAAGTACATCCTTGAAATTCTTAGCTGCTGCCCTTATAAGAGAAATACCTCCAATATCGATCTTTTCAATGATCTCTTGTTCTGAAGCTCCGGAAGCTACGGTTTTTTCGAAGGGATAAAGGTCAACGATCACAATGTCTAATTGAGGAATATCAAATTCTTCCAATTGGGCAACATCCCCATCATTATCCTGCCTGTTGAGGATACCTCCAAATACCTTTGGGTGTAAGGTTTTTACTCTGCCGCCTAAGATGGAGGGATAGCTGGTCACTTCCTCTACAGGTACTACATCCAGCCCCAGGGATCGAATAAACGATTCTGTTCCACCGGTAGAATACATGGTGATTCCCAGTTCCTGGAATTTTTTAACGATAGGTTCTAAACCGTCTTTATGAAAAACAGAAATAAGTGCGGAAGTAGCTTTTTTTACAGTGCCCATTCTAATAGCTTTTAGTACTTGGATTAAGAATTCAAAGGTACTTTTTTAGCAGCTACAAAAATGCAGGTCTTATCAACAATAAAGGGAAAGTTTTAAAGAATTTTAGAGATCTCCAGATTAACGAATTCCAAAAATCGTTCATCCGCTTCTGTAAAAGGATCGGGTGTATTAGAATCTATATCGATCTGTCCGATATTCTCTCCATCTACAAAGAGAGGAACCACTATCTCAGCCTTTACAGTGATACTGCAGGCAATGTAATTATCCTGGGCCGCTACATCGGGGACCACAAAATTGGCATTACTAACGGCTACCTGCCCGCAGATACCTTTCCCAAATGGAATGATGGTATGATCTGTCGGGGCTCCGGCATAAGGACCTAATTTCAATTCTTCCTTTTTCCCATTTCGAAAATAGAAACCAACCCAGTCGTAATGTGGAATTTCTGCCTTCAGTAATTCACATATTCCCTGAAGTTTATCATCCGTGGTTGTTTGTGTATTCTGAAGTATTGCGCGAACTTTTGTATGGAGTTGTTGGAACATTTTTTTTGTAAAAATATAAAATTACAAATTAGAATAGTAAAGGTATAATTCACAGCAAAAGCCACTGTCCGGCAGGAAGTGGCTTTTGCTTTTTCAACTTATTTTGATGCAGATCTTACATCATTCCAGGCATTCCGCCTCCACCCATTGGAGGGCCTGCCGGCGTATCTTCCTTGATGTCTGTAAGTGCACATTCTGTAGTGAGGATCATCCCCGCTACCGAAGCGGCATTTTCCAGGGCTATTCTTGTTACTTTCTTAGGATCTATGATCCCGGCCTTCATCATATCAACATAGGTTTCAGACTTAGCGTCATATCCGTAGTCTCCTTTTCCATCCATAACTTTTGCAACAACTACAGATCCTTCTCCACCTGCATTCTCAACAATAGTCCTTAAAGGAGATTCAATGGCTCTTGCCACTATCTGCAATCCTGTTTCTTCATCCGGATTCTCCACCTTTACTTTGGCCAACACTGATTTAGCACGTAGAAATGCAACGCCACCACCTGCAACGATTCCTTCTTCTACTGCAGCTCTGGTAGCATGCAATGCATCATCTACTCTGTCTTTTTTCTCCTTCATCTCTACCTCTGAGGCAGCACCTACATACAACACAGCTACGCCTCCGGCTAATTTTGCCAAACGCTCCTGCAGTTTTTCTTTGTCGTAATCTGAGGTTGTGGTTTCAATCTGAGATTTGATCTGATTTACACGGGTCTTGATGTCTTTTGCAGACCCTGCACCATTTACAATAGTGGTGTTGTCTTTATCAATGGTCACCTTTTCACAGCTTCCCAACATATCTATTGTGGTATTCTCCATAGAGAAACCTCTTTCTTCAGAAATAACAGTACCCTTAGTAAGGATTGCGATATCTTCTAGCATTGCTTTTCTGCGGTCTCCAAATCCCGGAGCTTTAACAGCAGCTATCTTTAAAGAGCCACGTAGTTTGTTCACTACCAGCGTAGCCAGTGCTTCGCCATCTACGTCCTCGGCAATGATCAATAAAGGCTTACCAGATTGAGCCACAGGCTCCAATACAGGAAGCAGATCTTTCATTGTGGAGATCTTCTTGTCGTACAATAAGATATATGGATTATCCAGATCCGCGATCATTTTTTCTGAATCGGTCACAAAATATGGAGAAAGGTATCCTCTGTCGAATTGCATACCTTCTACTACATCTACATAGGTATCTGTTCCTTTAGCCTCTTCTACTGTAATGACGCCTTCTTTGCCCACTTTGTTAAAAGCCTGTGCAATAAGTTCTCCTATAGTTTCATCGTTGTTTGAAGAGATTGAGGCAATCTGTTTGATCTTCTCAGAAGAGTCACCTACTTTTCTTGATTGTTTGGTAAGGTTTTCAACAATGGCTTCCACGGCCTTGTCTATACCTCTTTTTAGGTCCATTGGATTAGCACCTGCAGCGACGTTTCTAAGGCCTTCCTTAACGATCGATTGTGCCAATACGGTAGCAGTAGTTGTTCCATCTCCTGCCAGATCATTTGTCTTGGAAGCAACTTCTTTTACCATTTGAGCCCCCATATTCTCAAGTGCATTCTCCAACTCAATTTCTTTAGCGACGGTAACACCATCTTTGGTCACAACCGGAGCGCCAAATGATTTGCTGATAATTACATTTCTTCCCTTAGGTCCTAAGGTAACCTTAACGGCATTGGCCAGGGCATCTACCCCACGTTTTAAGCCGTCTCTTGCATCAATATCATACTTAATCTCTTTTGCCATAATTCTGTTTGTTTTATTTTTTCAATAAGAACATTCTGTTTCTACAGATTTTTCTTGAAGTTTAATTTAAATGATTGCTAAAATGTCACTCTCACGCATCATTAGATAATCTGTACCATCTAATTTCAACTCTGTACCGGCATATTTCCCGTAAAGAACGGTATCACCTACCTTTACCGTGACCTTTTCATCTTTGGTACCCGGGCCAACGGCCACTACCTTACCTTTTTGTGGTTTTTCTTTGGCAGTATCCGGAATATATAGCCCAGAGGCAGTTTTGGTTTCTGCTGCCATTGGTTCAATAAGAACCCTGTCTGCTAATGGTTTGATGCTAAGTTTAGCCATATGTCTTTATATTTAGTTTTTAAAATTCTGATTATTGATGGCAGAAATTATGCCAAGACTCAAAAACTGACAGTTTGTAAAATGAAAATGCCAGCTTGTCATTTTGGGCTGGCATTTAAAGTGTCATTATAGTTTAATTTCTTACTGAATAGTATCCAGTGGACTGGCAGTATCTGTTGGAACCACTTCCTCTGGAACAGTTTCCGGAATCGTGGTCTCAATATCATCACCTTGTAATAATTTAGAATCTGCTTCTCCAAAATTTCCCTTCAGGGCAACATTAGATAATAAGATAAGAACCACCAAAAGTGAGGCCAATGTCCAGGTACTTTTATCGAGAAAATCACCTGTCTTTTTTACCCCGCCTACAACCTGGGTTCCACCACCACCAAATGAAGAAGACAATCCGCCTCCTTTTGGGTTTTGGACCATTACGACCAATACCAGAAGAAAACAAACTACGATTATAAGAATCAAGAATATTGTAAATGTGCTCATCTTACGAGTTTTCCTTTTGTAATTGCTTTACCGCTTTAATTCGGCTTGCAAAGAAACTACTTTTTTCCGGATATTTCAAACTTAAAATTTTATACGCCTGTAGGGCTTTTTTGTACTTCTTTTGCTCCAGATACACCCTGGCCAGCGTTTCTGTCATAAGCTCTTCAGAATCTATTGTGGTAGATTCGCTGATGTCGATTTTTGGAACACCTTCCTCATGGGGAACTATCTTTGGGTTTTCCTCCAGGAAGCGATCTATCATGGCAAACTTCTTCTTCCTATCCGATTCCTCCGCTATTGGGAACTCCATGTCTTCCGGGATCTTAGCCATTTCGTTCTTTGCGGCCTTCTGTTGCTTTATGGGCTTGGTTGCGCTTAGCTGCAGCCATTCCATAAAAGAGTGCTTTTCTTTCTTGGTAAAGGGTAAGGGCTGCCCTAATTCCAAGGCTTCTTTGGCTTGCTGTTTTTCTTTGGCAATTGCCTTATCTATTTCCGGATCTTTAGATGCGAATAGGGCAGGGTCTAATATGGCATCCGCGTCTTTTGTTGTTCTTGGTAAGGGTTCATCTACGGATTCAATAATCAGTGTAGTATTTGTTTCCGGACTAGGTAATAGCTCTTCTGCTTCAATTTCCTGTGCTTCCAGAGAAATTGTTTTGCCAGAAATAGTATCCGCAATAGAATTTTGCAGGAACTCCGGGGAGGTGATCAGATCGAACAATACATCCCGGTCTGTCGTATAGGCGGCTGTAACCTTAAGTGCATTGTTGTATTTAAAGCTATTGAGGTTTTTCAGTCCTTTTAATTGCAAGGCACGAGCGGCCTGAAAGTAAGGATATTCGTTTACCACCTCTTCCAATTGCCGTGTTTGGATGGGTTCTACCACCTTGTCCGGATGTTGCAATAGATATGTAAAGTCTGTTACCTTCATATACTACCAGTCTGCCAGGGATTCATTAAATATATCCTGATTGATCCGCTCAAAGATGACCTGATGCGCCTCATCCCTAACGGAGGCTAATTGAGAGGTTGCCGGATAATCATAAAAGAAGGAAAATCGCTTTTCAAACTCGGCACCTTCCTTGGTCTTATTGAAAAATCGAACATTTATCGAAATACTAAGTCTGTTTTGTGCAGCGTTCTGTGCGGCGGTAGCAGACATTGGTGATACTCTGTATTCTACGATCTCCCCTTCATAAAGCAGGTCCCCATTGGAAGAGACCAGATCCAGGCTGGTTTGATTTAAGATAAGATCCTGCAAGGAGAGGGTGTATTCTCTGTCTAATCCAGGATCGAAGGTAGACCCCGGACTTTGAGAAGCATAGTTTTGAAAATAGTTCACAGTAAATGTTTGGGCCGTGCCAACATCTCCACCGGTGAAATTGTATACACCGCAACCAACAAAAAAGAAGCTGGTTAAAAAAGACAATAAAAGAATGCTAATTCGTTTTCTCACTATAAATCGTACTGTTTGATTTTTCGATACAGGGTTCTTTCAGATATTCCCAGTTCTGAGGCAGCCGCTTTGCGTTTCCCACGGTTGCGTTCCAAAGATTTTTTGATAAGCTCAATCTCCTTTGCCTGTAAAGATAAGGTTTCTTCTTCTTGGATCTCCTCGGCAAAATGGTACTTATCTTCCTGCGGGATTTCCTTTGGTTTGTCTATTCTGCTCTCATGTGGTGGCAAGAGTTCAACTGGTGTTGCTTCTTCCTCCTCAGCCTCTTCTCCGTTAGACCCGTATATTTTTCTTATGAGGGTTTCATTTTCCTCTTGTACCTTTTCAGAATCTCCTGAATTGAGCATTTCCAAGGTCAATTTTTTCAGATCGTTCAGATCTGCCTTCATATCGAACAATACTTTGTAGAGGATCTCTCTCTCATTGCTAAAATCACCTTTTTTGGATTCGCGCTCGATCACAGCAGGTAAATTGGAATCATTTGCATGAGGAAGATATCCATTCAAGGTTGAAAGAGAAATAGCTCTGCTTTCTTCCAGGACAGATATTTGCTCTGCAACATTTCGCAATTGTCTGATATTTCCCGGCCAGCGATATTTTTCGAGGAGCTGCACTGCATCATCATCCAGTCGTATAGTGGGCATTTTATATTTCTGTCCGAAGTCTGAAGCAAATTTTCTAAACAGAAGATGAATGTCTTCCTTGCGGTCGCGTAAGGGTGGAATATGAATTTCCACTGTGCTTAAACGGTAGTAGAGATCTTCTCTGAACTTGCCTTTTTTAATTGCATCTATCATGTTCATGTTGGTAGCCGCAACGATCCTAACATTGGTCTTTTGAGTTTGAGAGGAACCTACCTTTAAGAATTCTCCATTCTCCAGGATACGTAATAAACGTACCTGAGTCGTAAGAGGAAGTTCACCTACCTCATCCAGAAATATGGTGCCTCCATCTGCCACTTCAAAATACCCGCTACGGGTTTGAGTAGCTCCTGTAAACGATCCTTTTTCATGACCAAACAGTTCACTGTCTATGGTGCCTTCTGGAATAGCTCCACAGTTAACCGCAATATATTTTGCGTGTTTTCTGTGAGACAGGGCATGTATGATCTTAGGTACCACTTCCTTACCAACCCCACTTTCTCCTGTGACCAACACAGAAATATCTGTAGGGGCCACTTGTAAAGCCTTTTCAAGGGCACGATTCAATTTAGGATCGTTTCCTATGATCCCAAAACGTTGTTTTATGGGTTGTACACTTTCCATTATCCGTTATTTTCTGTTAGGCCAACGGCATCCCCTAGTAGGGTGGCCGAGGTACAATCCTTGATCTTTACATTTACAAAGTCTCCCGCTTTGTAATGCTCCTTAGGGAACACTACTACAGTATTGGCAGAGGTGCGACCCATCCAGTGGGTATCCGACTTCTTGGAAGCTGCTTCAATAAGCACTTCTTCTGTTTTGCCCATATATTGTTTGGTTCTGTATAAGCAATGCTTTCTTTGCAGGTCAATGATCTCCTGCAGCCTTCTTTTCTTAACCGATTCCGGAACATCATCCACCAATTTCTTGGCAGCCATGGTGCCCGGCCTTTCCGAATAGGAGAACATAAAACCAAAATCGTATTTCACATAGTCCATTAAGGAAAGCGTATCCTGGTGGTCTTTCTCGGTTTCTGTTGGGAAGCCAGTGATGATATCCTGACTTATTCCACAATCAGGGAGGATACTGCGAATATTGTCTATAAGGATCATATATTCCTCACGCGTGTGAAGCCTGTTCATTGCTTTTAAGATGCGGTTGCTACCACTTTGCACCGGCAGGTGGATATGGCTGCAAATATTCTGGTATTTCGCCATGGTGCGTACTACTTCTAAGGTCATATCCTGCGGATTAGACGTAGAGAAACGAATTCGCATTTTTGGCTGGGCTTCTGCCACCGAGGCTAAAAGGTCTGCAAAATTTACGGCTGTGGCCTTTTGTATTTCTGAAGCTTTATTGAGGTCTTTTTTTAAACCGCCTCCATACCAAAGATAACTGTCTACATTCTGTCCCAAAAGTGTAACTTCACGGTATCCCTTATCCCATAATTCATTTACTTCTTTCACAATAGACTGAGGATCCCTGCTTCGTTCTCTTCCTCTGG
This sequence comes from uncultured Flavobacteriaceae bacterium, assembly GCA_963844995.1. Classification (GTDB taxonomy): domain Bacteria; phylum Bacteroidota; class Bacteroidia; order Flavobacteriales; family Flavobacteriaceae; genus Muriicola. The sequence goes on from CAWJQE010000011.1 coordinate 59,172, forward strand.
TAAATGGGACCACGCAGAAGGTGCACATATTATCACATCCTCTGGTAATAGAGACTAATGCAGTAACTCCATTAGAGTTCAATCTTACCGGGGCAATGTCACCATAGGTCTCTTCCTTGGAAAGTAGCACGTTAACGGCATTTCTGCCTTCATCTATCTCACGAACAAGATTGGGAAGGTCCTTATAGGCATCAGGACCCACTACCATATCAACAATTTTCTCTTCCTCCAGCAATTGACTTTTAAGTCGCTCCGCCATGCAGCCCAATACGCCCACTTTCATATGAGGTTTTGTTTTTTTAACCGCGTTGAATTTTTCGAGCCTTTTACGAACATTAGATTCTGCCTTTTCCCTAATAGAGCAGGTATTGATAAGGACAAGGTCTGCCTCCTCTAATTGATCTGTCGTATTGAACCCATCAGTAGCCAGAATAGAAGCAACAATCTCACTGTCAGAAAAATTCATCTGACAGCCATAACTCTCGATGTATAACTTCCGATTATTCTGTTGCTCTGTATCTAAGATCAGCGCCGAACCCTGAACACTTTCATCAATTACTTTCTCCATTGTATAGATTGCGATAAGCACGTACTTTAGGACCGCAAAGGTAGTACAATATCTTTTTTTATGACAATATGACAGTTAAATGTTTTCTTAAAATTAAACGCAACGTGCCTACTTTTTACGTATCTATCTAAATACCTAACCTTTTAATCGTCTTGCTATGAAATCTCTTAAGATCCTATTCTCTTGCTTTATCGTTTTCGGATTCCTTTCCTGTACTGAGGAGGATCCAGGAAAATACGGAGACTATCTGGTGGCTCGTCCTTTGACGATCTCCATTCAGGAATTCAAGGACGGTGTAGATATAATAAGCCCTCAACCCATTGCGGAATCGGGAAAGATCTATGCCTATCAGGATTATATTTTTGTAAATGATAAATTTAGGGGAGTGCACGTCATTGATAACAGCAACCCTGCTTCTCCTAGAAAAGTGTCTTTTATAAAAATCGCCGGGAATGTTGATATTTCTATCAAGAACAATTATCTCTATGCCGATAGCCTAACTGACTTGATAGTGCTCGATATTTCTGATATCAACAACATTCAAATTGTTAATCGCCTGGAAAATGTACTGCGAGATAATGTAGTATGGCCGCTGGAAGCCGATATTTTTGAATACGGGGATTGGAATAATGAGAATACTGTGCTTGTTGGATGGGAGGTAACCACTGAACGCCGATTGGTGGAAGAGGTGCAACAGCGTTTTGAAGACATCTTAATGGCCAATGCAGCTGAAAATAGTGTTGGACAAGGAGGATCTCTGGCCCGTTTCAAGATCGTAGCCGATTATTTATATGCTGTGGACAATCATAGTATCAATATTTTTGAAATATCTGATCTCGCAAATCCTCAGGATTTGGAAGATGTGTATGCCGGTTTCGATATTGAGACCATATTCAACAGGGGGGATCAATTATTTTTAGGCAGCAGAAGCGGGATGTATATATATGATATCACAGTACCATCCAATCCCAGCTTTATCTCTGAATTCCAACATGGAACGGCCTGCGATCCTGTGGTGGTAGCTGGAGACTATGCCTATATTACTTTGAGAGGAGGAAATGGCTGTGGTGCAACTGAAAGTGGCTTGTTCCTGGTAGATATTTCTGATATTTCCACTCCTTTTCTCTCGGCAACCTACCCAATGGAAGAACCATATGGGTTGGGAATCATGGACAATACCCTTTTTGTATGCGATGGGAGCTTCGGCCTAAAAGTGTACGACATAACCAATGTTCCCGAACTAAGTTTGCTCCAACAATTTGAGGACATTACCACTTTTGATGTAATTCCTTTGCAAGATCATCTTCTGATGGTGGGTGAGGGAACTCTTTATCAGTATTCATATTCTGGAACGAGCCTGGAACTTATTAGTTCAATGTCCCTTAATTAATTACACCTTTGTAAAGGCCATTTTTACTGCGAAATTCAAGGTCTGTTTTATGTCTAGTTTTGGATAAAAGAAAGCAAATCAAAATTTTGCTATACTTTTGTCACTTCAAAAATCAATGAATGGCTAAGAATTTAGTAATTGTGGAATCACCCGCCAAGGCGAAGACTATTGAAAAATTTCTAGGAAAGGATTTTAAGGTAGAATCGAGTTTTGGGCATATTGCAGATCTTCCTTCCAAGGAATTAGGGGTGGATGTAGAGAATGATTTTCTACCCAAATACATCGTTGATAAAGATAAAAAGTCGATCGTAAAAAAATTAAAGGATCTGGCCAACAAGTCCGAGATGATTTGGTTAGCTAGTGATGAGGACCGGGAAGGAGAGGCAATTTCCTGGCATTTAGCAGAGACCCTGGGTCTTGATAAGAACAAGACCAAAAGGATTGTTTTTAACTCCATCACAAAATCTGCCATACAGAAAGCTATAGAAAACCCAAGGGAGATCAATTACGATTTGGTAAATGCCCAGCAGGCCAGAAGAGTTTTAGACAGATTGGTTGGTTACGAACTTTCTCCTGTCTTATGGAAAAAAATTAAGCCGGGTCTTTCTGCAGGGCGCGTGCAATCTGTGGCTGTCCGACTTATTGTTGAACGGGAACGATCTATAGAGGCCTTTAGTCCGGAGGCATCTTTTAGGATCAATGCAGAATTTAAAACAGAAAAGGCAGAGGTTTTTAGTGCGAAGCTTTCAAAGACATTTGCAACCAAACAGGAAGCAGAGACCTTTTTAAAGCAAAATCTTAAGGCGATCTTTTCAGTTGCCTCTCTGGACAAGAAACCTGCCAAAAAATCTCCGGCGGCTCCTTTTACAACCTCAACATTACAACAGGAAGCTTCCAGAAAATTGTACTTTTCAGTAGGCCGGACCATGCAAGTGGCACAACGATTATACGAGGCTGGGTTGATTACGTATATGAGAACAGATAGTGTAAATCTGTCTAAGGAAGCCATTAATGAAGCCAAGCAGGCCATTGTTACTAATTATGGTGAAAAATATAGCAAGGTCAGAAATTATAAAGGGAAGAGCAAAGGGGCTCAAGAGGCTCATGAGGCCATTCGCCCAACAGATATGACCCTTCAATCCCCAAAGGTGGAACGAGACCAGGCAAAGTTGTATGAACTGATCTGGAAGAGAACACTGGCCTCCCAAATGGCCGATGCTGAATTAGAACGTACCAACGTAAAGATCAAGACAAATACACATAAAGAAGAATTTACTGCCAACGGCGAGGTAATTAAGTTTGATGGATTTTTAAAAGTATATCTGGAGGGGAAAGACGAGGAAGATCTGTCCGAGGAGCAGGAAGGTATGCTCCCGGCTTTGAAATTAGCTGATATCTTATACAATAACCATATAACCGCTACAGAACGATTTAGCAGACCTCCCTATAGATATACCGAGGCAACCTTGGTTAAAAAGCTCGAGGAATTGGGTATTGGAAGACCCTCAACCTATGCCCCAACGATCTCTACAATTCAAAATAGAGGCTATATTGAGAAAGGTAGTGTTGATGGTGCTGAAAGAGCGTACACACAATTAGTTTTAGAAAACGATTCGATCAATGAAAAGCAATTAACGGAAACCGTAGGTTCCGATAAAGGTAAAATGGTACCAACAGATATTGGTCTTATTGTGAATGACTTCCTGGTGGCTCATTTCGGCAAAATCCTGGATTACCATTTTACAGCGAAAGTTGAAAAAGATTTTGATGAGATCGCCTCAGGGGAAGAAGATTGGCAAAAGGTGATGAAAGATTTTTATAAGGACTTCCATCCCAATGTGGTCGATGTAGAGGAAAATGCGGAACGCGCAAGTGGCGAACGTGTCCTGGGTACAGATCCAAAAACAAAGCGACAGGTCTCTGTGCGTTTAGGTCGCTTTGGTCCTATGGTTCAAATAGGTACGGTAGAGGAAGAGGAAAAGCCATTATTTGCAAGTTTGCTCCCAGACCAATCTATAGCTACGGTCACTTTTGAAGATGCCATGGAACTTTTTAAACTACCCAGAAAATTAGGGGTTTTTGAAGGAGAAGAAGTGGCGGCCAATGTAGGTCGTTATGGCCCTTATGTTCGCTTTGGAAAGAAATTTGTTTCCCTGGAGAGTGGAGAAAGTGCCATGGATATAGACCTGGACAGAGCTATTGAATTGATAAAGGCTAAACAAAAGGCCGATGCACCCATCACTACCTACGAAGATAAAGATGTCACCAAAGGAACAGGAAGATTTGGACCTTTTATTAAATGGGACGGCATGTTTATAAATGTTAATAAAAAATACGATTTTGATAACCTATCTGAAGAAGATATAGCCGAATTGATTGAGGCTAAAAAGAAGAAGGAAGCAGAGCGCGTAGTAAAGGAATGGCCGGAAGAAGGCATTCGTATAGAAAAAGCACGTTGGGGCAGGCACCAGATCATCAAAGGCAAATTAAAGGCAGAACTGGCTAAGGAAGTAGATGTCACAAATTTTAGTCTGGAAGATGCTCAGGGTCTCCTTGAAAAGAAAAAACCCAAGAAAAAAAGTAAGTAACCCTCCCTTTCTGTCACCCTATGGCATTCGATTTCTTAGTACCAGTAGAAGATAAGGCACTTGCTCACTGTGAGTTGTTGCCATCGCAATCGCTTGGAAAAAATGTTTTTAAACATACCAATCGAGATGGACTCCCTGTTCTTGCCAATGCGTCCTTTGCTATTATGGGGGTCAATGAATCCAGAAATGCTTTTGAAAAGAAGCCGGAAAAACTGGCCATCGTGGAGATCCGCATACAGCTCTATAAGCTAATGATGGGAAACTGGAATGTGAATATCGTGGACCTCGGAAATGTGGAAGAAGGAGAGACGGTAGAGGATACGTATTTTGTGGTGAAGGAAATTGTAGCCGAACTACTTGAGGAAAATGTAATACCTATAATAATAGGTGCCACCCAGGACATTACCTACCCCACCTACCGAGCTTTTGATAAAATAAAGACCATGATCAACCTGGTGTCTGTGGATAGTCGGTTCGATTTTGGCGCAGACGAAGAGCTTATTTCTTCCAGCTCCTATATGAGTAAGATCATCACAGAAAAACCTAACAATCTTTTTAATTTCTCAAATATTGGGTACCAAAGCTATTTTAATGCCCAGGAAGAGATAGATCTTATGGAACGGCTTTTTTTTGATGCCTATCGTTTAGGAGCGATCACTTCAGATATTTCTCTGGCAGAACCCGTATTGCGAAATGCCCATTTAGTTAGTCTGGATGCCAGGGCTATTAAGGCCAGTGAAATTGGTCTATCCTCAAATTTTTCACCCAATGGCTTTGACGGGAGGGAGATCTGTGCAATCGCCAGATATGCAGGGATCAGCGAAAACGTTGCCGTTTTTGGGATCTATGAAAGCGAGAATACCCCGCAATCGTATCAATTGATAGCCCAGATCATATGGTACTTCATGGAGGGTTACAACTTCAGGATCAAAGAACGACCCAGCGCTAACAGTAAGGACTTCATGAAGTTCATAGTGCCAACAGACACCGAGGAATTGATATTCTTTAAAAGTCAACTTACCCAAAGATGGTGGGTAGAAGTCCCACCTTTTGTTTCTTCACATACTAAATCAAATTCACCTGCGTTATTACCTTGCACTGAGCAGGACTATTTGGACGCGTGCGATCAGATTATTCCTGAGCGGTGGTTTAAGGCCTATAAGAAAGGTTTAAACTAAACGTGATTTTTTTATAAGGAAGGCCAGTATCGTACAATAATTTATTCAAAAAGTAGTTTTAGAGAATAATAATTGTGATTACTGTTTAAAGTCTAAATCGAAATTTAACCTAAAGTATGAAGAAGCTATTGTTGTTATCTATAGCGTTTGTTTTTTTACTATCGAGTTGTGGTTCAAAAACAAAAGGAGAACTAGTGGGCGTCCAAGGTAAGAAATGGTACCCCGAAAAACCCTATGGAATGGAGCTTATACCAAGAGGCGCATTCATCATGGGTAAAAGCGAGGAAGATATGGCGCAGGTTCTCAATGCCCCTACCAAGACAGTGACGGTTAGATCGTTCTATATGGACGATACAGAAATAACCAACAGTGAATATCGCCAGTTTGTGCAATGGGTTCGCGATTCTATCGTGAGGACCAAACTTGCAATTTTAGCTGATGATTTAGGATTGGGCCCGGAAGATGGAGGTATCGGAGAATTCTCATTTAAAAGTGCCGATACTACCAGAATGTCTGTCTATGACAAATATATGCTCGATAATTATTCGGGTATGGGTGAGACAGGATATGAGGGCTATAAATTAAATACGGAGGAAGAACTTGTATGGGATACCTCAGATTATCCGGACGAGTATTATGCCGAGATAATGGATTCATTATATATTCCTGAGGAGGAGTCGTATAATGGACAACGTATTATAGACGTTACTAAATTAAAGTACAAGTATACCTGGATGGATATTGAGGAAGCTGCCAGAAGCAGGGATACCAGAAGAAAAGAATTTATTAAGACCGAGGAATTGGAGATCTATCCGGATACAACCGTGTGGATACGCGATTTCGAATATTCTTACAATGAACCTATGCACAATGATTACTTCTGGCACGATGCCTATAGTGATTACCCTGTAGTAGGTATTTCCTGGAAACAAGCCAAAGCCTTTTGTCACTGGAGAACAAAGTTCAAGAATGACGATCAAAAAAGCCGTGGCAGACAGTTTGTGAACCAGTTCCGTTTACCAACGGAGGCAGAATGGGAGTATGCTGCAAGAGGAGGTATCGAAGGAGGTACTTATCCCTGGGGTGGTCCTTATGTAATTAGTGATACGGGTTGCTTTATGGCAAACTTTAAACCCCAACGTGGTGATTACGCTGCAGATGCTGCCTTATATACTGTAGAAGCAAAATCTTATGAGCCTAATGACTTTAACCTGTACAACATGGCAGGAAACGTTTCGGAATGGACAAACAGTAGTTATTTCCCAGGTTCTTACGAGTATGCGTCTACCATGAACCCTAATGCAGATTCTGGTGAAAATGCCCGAAAAGTAATTCGGGGTGGATCCTGGAAAGATGTTGCTTACTTCTTGCAGGTAAGTACAAGAGATTATGAATACAGAGATTCTGCCAGGAGTTATATCGGTTTCAGAACGGTACAAGATTACATGGGAGAAGAAGATTCAACACAATAAATAGAATACCAAAAAAGATCAAACAAAAACCAAATACTTATTATTAAACTTAATTAAATCTATTATTATGGCACAGTCAAAATCAACAAAAAAACTATTTAACATGGCCTACGGGCTAGGTGCGTCAGTGGTTATCATTGGAGCATTATTTAAAATCCTTCACTGGGAATTTGGTCCGCTAACAGGTGGATTACTACTCGCAGTAGGTCTTATTACAGAGGCCCTTATTTTCGCTATCAGTGCATTTGAGCCGGTAGATGATGAATTCGATTGGTCTTTAGTGTATCCGGAATTAGCTGGAGGAGAATCTTCAGGTAAATCTAAATCTGATGCAAAAGAAGCAGAAGGATTATTATCTAAAAAATTAGATCAATTATTGAAAGAAGCAAACATCGATGTTGAATTGATGAATAGCTTAGGCGATAGTATTCGCAATTTTGAAGGAGCTGCCAAAGGTATTGCCCCTTCTGTAGATGCTATTGAGTCTACCAAGAAATATTCTGATGAAATGTCTCAGGCAGCTGCCCAGATGGAGTCATTGAATAGTCTATACAAAGTTCAGTTAGATAGTGCTAGCAGACAAGCCTCAATTAACGAGGAAGTTGTTCAGAATGCTGGTGCCCTTAAAGATCAAATGGAATCGTTGGCCTCTAACCTTTCATCCTTAAATGGTGTGTACGGTGGTATGTTGTCTGCTATGAGCAAAAACTAATTAGTCGCGAATTATAAACCCAAATCAAGTTATTAATCAAAACTAATTAGAAAAACATGGCATCAGGAAAAGCAACACCGCGTCAGAAGATGATCAACTTAATGTATTTGATCTTTATCGCAATGCTGGCGCTCAATATGAGTAAAGAAGTTTTGGCCGCTTTTGGCCTAATGAACGAAAAGTTCGAAGCTTCTAATTCAAAGGCTTCGGAAAGCAATCAGGCTTTCTTGGCAAGTCTAGAGACCAAAGCATCGGAAGATGCAGCTAAATATTCAGAGCTCTACAAAGATGCTCAGAAAATTAAGCAATTATCACAGGAGTACTTTACGTACCTGGAGGATCTTAAAAAATCTATGACCGAAGATGTCGAAGATACTAAGGATTATCAGGTAATGGACAAGGCCGATTATCTGGATCAGAAGTTCTTCCAGGGAGATAATCTTGCTCCGGGAGGTAAGGAATTCATGAATAGAATTAAAGACTATAGTTCACAGGTTATATCTATCATCGGGGAGGATTACCCTGAAGTAAAAGCGCAGGTTGAAGCTCGCTTTAAAACAGGTGATGAGAATGGCAAGGTTAGCCGTAGAGATGGGGTTAAAGTAGACTGGATCAATTATCATTATGAAGGTTTCCCTTTAATTGCCTCTTTAGCTAATCTAACTGCCCTTCAAACCGATATAAAGTCAACAGAAGAAGCTGCTTTAAAAGCTATGTTGCAGGGAGAGTTAACCAGTCAGGTGTCTTTGACCAATTTCGAAACCCAATTGTTCTCTGAAAAATCAGCCTTTTATTCAGGTGAAAAGTTCAGTGGAAGCATTGTGCTTGGTAAGACTGATAGATCCGCTAAACCGGTAAAAGCAGAATTGACCCTAGATGGTCGTAAGATGACTGCTGATAAAGACTACAAACTGAAAGAAGGTGGAGTAGAATTATTGATAGGTGCAGGAGCCGCTGGTGATCATGAGATTGCAGGTTCATTGTTTTATATGCAAGATGGTGTAGAAACAGAAGTTCCGGTAAAGAACACCTTTTCTACCATCTCTATGCCGAATGCAGCCGTAATCTCTGCTGATAAGATGAACGTGGTATACCGTGGGGTTGCTAACCCTATGACCATTTCTATCCCCGGAATCCCGGATAATAAAGTATCTGCTAGCGCCTCAGGTCTAAAAAGACTAAATGGAAGCAAGTACATTATGAATCCTGGAAAAGGAAGAGAAGTAACCATCAATGCCTCTGGTGTATTACCAGATGGGAAACGTATTAATACGCCAGCTACCTTTAGGATCAAGGATATTCCAAGACCTGCAGGAACTGTTCGAGGTGAATCTGGAAGTGCCAAGATGCCTAGTCGTAACCTGGAAATAGCTACCATTGGAGCCTTGTTGGAAGACTTTGACTTTGACCTGAACCTTGCTGTAAAAGGATTTAAGTTTAAAGTACCTGGTCAGCCTTCAGTAGTTGTAAAAGGAAACAAGTTAGATAGTAGAGCAAAGTCGGCCCTAAAAAGAGCTAAAAGAGGTGATGCTGTACAAGTATTTGATATTGAAGCCTATATTACAAATAACAAGACGTATAAGCTTAAGAAAGTATCTCCCATTGTTGTGGAGATCACAAACTAAGAATAGTTAGTAAAATTGAATTTTATGAATTGGAAGAATGTTTTAATTGTTGGAGCCGTTTCTTTGCTACCAATGTCCATCATGGCTCAGGCGAATATCCTGAATGCCAAGAAACCTGATGAGATTGGGAAGAAGACTCAGAATCAGTTGGCAATGGACGATGATGCGCCCCTAGATTACGGGTATGTGGATGATAGAGATATTCTCTGGTCCAAGACCATCTGGGAAGTTATCGATCTTGATGAGCGGGTGAATTTTGCCCTCTACTATCCTACGGATACCGTGGATATAGGAGCTGATAGAAGATCGCTCTATGATGTTTTTCTTAAGAACATCAGGAACGGAAAACTGAAAGATGTCTATGTGGATTCCTATTTCACTGAAAGAAGGAAATTCGAAGACCTCAAAGCAACCCTCACAAGGGTAGATACTACAGATCTGGGATACGAACAGATAAATGCCGGGGAAGAGCTTTCTCCCGAATATGTTAACAGGAGAGAGATCACTGCGGCAGATATTGAAGAGTATCGTATAAAAGGTATTTGGTATTTTGACAAGCGCCAGGGAGAATTGAAGTATCGCCTCCTGGGGATTGCGCCAGTAGCTCCGGATGTAAACTTCGTGGATGACGAATCCATGAATCCTGCCGATAACAAGGTAGCATTGTTCTGGGTATGGTTTCCAAGTGCACGGAAGATCCTGCATGACGCCAAGGTGTTTAACCAGCGAAATTCCGCTCAACCTATTACATACGATATGTTATTGAATGCAAGAAGGTTTAACGCCGTCATCTACAGAGAGGACAACGTTCACGGAGATCGCTCTATAGATGATTACATAGCCGATAATGCTTTGTTCCAGCTACTGGAATCTAATCGTATCAAAGAAGCGATCAGAGACAGGGAACAAGATATGTGGGCCTATTAAAACACTTAATTTTATTCCAATTCAATTATAAAATGGAAACGCCGCTCTTTATGAAGCGGCGTTTTTTATTTTTGTGCCATGGTAGATTACCTTGTGGTAGGCCTCGGATTGGCCGGTATTTCCTTTTGTGAGACCCTAGAACAAGAAGGGAGATCTTTCAGGGTGATCAATGATGAATCCCAACAAGCTTCCATTGTAGCCGGTGGATTGTACAATCCGGTCATTCTTAAAAGATTTACACTTGCCTGGAAGGCCCACGAACAATTAGAACACGTGGCGCCCTTTTATTCAAAACTAGAAGAGAAACTGGGGGAAACCCTGGATCACAGACTTCGCGTCTTGCGAAGATTTGCCAGTATTGAAGAACAAAACGGATGGTTCGAAGCTTCAGACAAGGCGGCATTAAGTCCGTTGATGTCAACAAAACTAGTTGCCAATACCAATAATTCCATTCATGCTCCCTTAGGTTATGGGGAGGTCCTTGGAACCGGACGTATAGATACACAAATGTTACTGTCTGCCTATGGCCAATATCTGGCAGATAAAAATCTCCTGTTGAAGGAAACTTTTCAATATGATCTGCTAAAAATAAAAGATAACGAAGTGTTGTATAAAGACCTTCGTGCCAGTCATTTGGTATTTGCTACAGGCTTTGGTCTACAACAAAATCCGTATTTCAACTATCTTCCTTTAAATGGTACAAAAGGAGAATTGCTAACCATTAAAGCCCCTGATCTAAAGGAAACCAATTGCATTAAGTCATCTGTGTTCATCATTCCGCTAGGAGAAGATAACTACCGCATTGGGGCCACTTATAAATGGCAGGATAAGACCAATGAACCTACTACAGAGGCGAGGGAAGAACTGGAAACAAAGCTAAAGACCTTTCTAAGATGTGAGTATGAGGTTATACGCCATGTGGCGGGAATGCGACCTACAGTGGCAGACAGAAGACCCTTGGTAGGGCAGCATCCTGTTTATAAACCTCTTTTTGTGCTGAATGGATTTGGTTCCAGGGGAGTGATGATCGCCCCCTATGCATCTAAGGCCTTATATAATTTTATTGAAAATGGCGAAGCATTAAACCCTGAAATGGATATTTCGAGATTTAGAAAGCGATATGGGAAGGATTAGCGTTTTGCTGCTTTAGGATCATAACTCATAAAAATATTGATCCAAATATTTCTGGATAAACGTATAATAACAGGCAAAAATACCACCATAGTAATTACAATGCTTATAAAAGCGGTACGTATACTAGCTTTCAAGAGTAAAAAAGAAATTACAAAAGCGGCCATCGCAAAGGCAATACCTACTGCATAGCTCACGTACATGGCTCCGTAAAAGAAAGACGGTTCTATCTTGTACTTGGTATTACAATGAGAACAGCGTTCCTGCATCTTAAAAAGTGACCCCATTCTATAAGGATTCTGATAGGTATACATGCTCTCTAAATGGCATTTAGGACAACTTCCTGTTAAAATGCTGTAGAGTTTGTTTCCTTTTTTTAACATTTGCAAAAATTTTAGGCAAAGATACTTTTTTGCCTCATGCGTCAATGTAACCACAGTCACAATAATGCTGAATGTTCACAATCTTTCCGTTTCTTTCTCCGGCGAATATTTATTTGAGGAGATCGCCTTTCGACTTAATCCCGGTGACAGGGTAGGACTTATTGGGAAAAATGGTGCAGGGAAATCTACGCTGTTGAAATTGTTGTCAAAGGAAGTAGCGCCAGATTCGGGGACTATCGCTTCTGATAAGGAGATCAGTATTGGATTCCTCCGGCAGGATATAGATTTTGAAGAGGGACATTCGGTCCTGGAAGAGGCATATAAGGCCTTTGAAGAATTGCAGGTCATGGAGGGCAAACTGGCCCATATCAATGAGCAGCTGGCAGAAAGAACAGATTATGAAAGTGATGGCTATCATCAATTGATGGTAGACCTTAATGATTATACTCATCAATATGAGATCCATGGAGGATACAACTATCAGGGAGAAACAGAAAAGATCTTATTGGGCCTTGGATTCAGGAGGGAAGATTTTAATAAAAAGACAGATACTTTTTCCGGGGGCTGGCGCATGCGAATTGAATTGGCCAAATTATTACTTCAGAAAAATGATGTATTACTGCTTGATGAACCTACAAACCACCTCGATATTGAGTCCATTTTATGGTTAGAGCAATTCTTAATAGGTTTTACAGGGGCCATAGTGATTGTTTCTCATGATAAAATGTTCCTGGATAATGTAACCAACAGGACCATAGAGATCTCCCTTGGCAGGATCTATGACTACAACAAGCCTTATTCACAGTTTTTGATCCTTAGACAAGAGATCAAGGAGCAACAAATGAATGCTCTAAAGAATCAGGAACGAGAGATTCAGCAGGCCGAAAGGCTTATTGAAAAGTTTAGGGCAAAAGCCTCCAAGGCATCTATGGCCCAATCACTGATAAAGAAGTTAGACAGGATGGATCGCATTGAAGTAGATCAATCCGATCACAGTGTGTTAAAGGTGAAATTTCCTGTTTCTGTGGTACCTGGAAAAGTAGTAGCCGAAGTGGATAACTTATCTAAAAATTACGGCTCCAAGGAAGTATTAAAGGACATAGACCTTTTGCTGGAACGCGATAGCAAGACGGCTTTTGTTGGGCAGAATGGACAAGGAAAAACCACGCTGGCCAAGATCCTGGTTGGAGAAATTCCATATGATGGTCATGTAAAATTAGGCCACAATGTTCAGATCGGATATTTTGCCCAAAATCAGGCAGAATACTTAGATGGAAATAAAACGGTCCTTGATACCATGATCGATTCGGCCAATGAAAAGAACCGAAGTAAGGTAAGGGATATTTTAGGTTCCTTTCTCTTCAGTGGGGAAGATGTAGACAAGTATGTAAAAGTACTTTCAGGAGGCGAACGCAACAGGCTGGCATTGGCTAAGATGTTGTTGCAGCCCTTTAATGTGTTGGTAATGGACGAACCTACCAATCATTTGGATATCGCTTCCAAGAACGTGTTAAAGCAGGCACTTATCAACTTTGAAGGGACCTTGATCGTAGTTTCACATGACAGGGATTTTCTACAAGGCCTTACCAATAAGGTTTATGAATTTAAAGACAAGAAGATCAAAGAGTATTTGGGGGATATCAATTACTTCCTGGATGAGCGCAAGGCTGAAGATTTCAGGGCTATTGAGAAAAAATCTGTCAAAGCAGCACAAAAAAAGCAAACTGCTCAAGCTGAAAAGCCCTATCATGATCAGAAAAAGTTAAAAGGCCTGAAAAACAAGCTCAGCAATTTGGAAAGTGAGATAGGGGTCCTGGAAAAAGAGATATCGGGCATTGATCATGAATTGCTGATGAACTACGATCAAACTATAGCCACACCTAATTTTTTTGATGGGTATCAAAAAAAGAAAAAACGATTGGAATCGTTGATGAAACAGTGGGAAGATCTTACTTTAAAGCTGGAGAATTAGGGCATTGAGTACCTTTTTGTAATCCACCTTTTTTGTTCACCACAAAATATCATAGTTTCACAACAAATATGGACCGTTCATCGGAAAAAATGACATCCAATCCCTACATTACGGTATATTTGTAAGGTAATTCCTAGTTATATTATAAGATTTAGTTGTACTATTTTATCGACACTCAAATTTTAACACTAAGGATTTTAACACTATGAAAAATACACTGATCCTTTTCATTTTTTTGCTCAGCTCAACGTTTTTTGTTTCTGCCAGGGTAAGTAAGGCCGAAACGAAGGCACTTATAGAGTTTTATGAAAGCACTAACGGAGCGGAGTGGGTCAGAGGTTGGGATCTGGAGGCCCCGGTTACGCAATGGTATGGGGTGAAGGTTGAGAATGACCACGTGGTTGAGATCAATCTTTTCAGAAATAATTTAAAAGGTGTCCTGCCCGCTAGCTTTGGAAAGTTGATTCATCTTAGAGTACTTAATCTGGCATTCAATGGTCTAACAGGAGAACTGCCAGAATCTATTGCCAATTTAGAGAATCTGGAAGTGTTAAAGATTGAAATGAACAGATTCAAGGGTGCTTTACCGGCCTCATTTGGTGAACTGTCTAACCTAAAAGAACTCACGGCCTTTAATAATTTCTTTTCAGGGAGTATCCCGGAAAGTATGGGTCAGTTGACAAAATTAAAAGTTTTAAACCTTTCCAGTAATAATCTAAAGGGTGCCATTCCGGAGGCGTTGGGAAAACTAAGTGAACTCGAAAGTCTTGGCCTTTTTGAAAATACACTCGAAGGTTCTATCCCAAGAGAATTTGGCAAATTAGTTCAGTTAAAGGAACTCATCTTAGCCAATAACCAGTTAGATGGGGAAATTCCTGCAGAATTCAGCCAATTGGCCAGCCTGGAGATCCTTCAGATCCAAAACAATAAATTTAATTCTCTGAAGAATTTAGAGACCATGAATACAAGACAATTCCTGGTTTTCGATTATGACAAAAAAGATCTTAAGTTGAACTTCAAGGAGATCGACTTTAAGAAAACAAGGGTTGTTGATACGAAATTTGAGGATCCAGACGAGGATCCAGACCATAATTAGTAAATTTTAAGTTGGTTAGCTTTAAAAAAGGGATGTGAAAACATCCCTTTTTTGTTGTGATACATTAAAAGCAGTATTGTAAATATTAAGATATATTTAACCATGGTTGCATATGCAACTAATTATTATTCACCTAATTTTGCCGCATGAATGAAATGGAGCTGGAAATAGATCTGGAAAACTCGCTTGGGCCATGGATTGGAAAGACTTCGAAAATAGTGGATTACTATTTACATGAAGCTTTCCTGCAATGTGGATTGGATGTGAGCAAAGAACAAATGATCGTTCTGAAAAAACTTCACAATGAGGATGGTCTCAATCAGAATGAATTGGCGCATCTGACATGGCGAGATAAATCATCCCTGGCCAGGTTATTGGCCAAGATGGAACGTAAGGGATATGTGATCAGAAGACAGCACGATTTGGACAAACGGGTAAACCTCGTTTATTTGACAGATAACGGCAGGGAAGTATTCCGGAATACAAGACCCATAATACAAAAGGCAATTGATATCCTGGAAAAGGATATCAGTAAATCAGAGATCCAACGAATGATTGAAATTCTGAAACGGATACAAGACAATTTTACTTTAGAAATAGCTTCACAATAAGAACCCATACAATGAGAAAAATAATTTTATCAATAGTAGGTGTCCTAATAATTGTATTGGGAATCTTTTTATCGAAACAGTTAGTTGATAGTAAGACCCGTTCAAAACCAAGGGTAGATAAAGTGGTTAAGACCGTTTTTACACAGACCGTCACAAACGGAACCGTAGCTATTATTGTACCGGCAAATGGGAATCTTACAGCCAAACGCAGGGTAGAACTTTATGCTGAGGTTCAGGGAGTATTCAAAAAAGGAAATAAACTATTTAAGGCAGGACAGCCTTACAGCGCCGGAGAAACTATTATTCGGATCGATGCCTCGGAATATTATGCCAGTGTTCAGTCTGCGAAGAGTAATTTATACAATTTAATTACCTCAATTATGCCAGATCTTCGTCTCGACTATCCCGAGGTGTATCCTAAATGGCAGGCGTACCTCTCTAATTTTGATATGGACAAAACAACTCCTGCCCTTCCTGTGATGACAACGGAAAACGAGAAGTACTTTATTTCTGGACGTGGTATTCAAACTAACTATTACAACGTTAAAAATCTTGAACAACGCTTAAGTAAGTATACCATTAAAGCGCCCTTTAGCGGTATTTTAACAGAGGCTTTGGTAACTGAAGGTTCCCTGGTAAGGTCGGGTCAAAAACTCGGAGAATTTATAAATACAGATGTATACGAATTAGAAGTTGCCGTTAGCAAAACCTTTAGTGATCTTTTAAAAGTAGGGGAACATGTGAACCTGGTGACCCTAGATAGAAACAAAACATATAAGGGAAAGGTTACAAGGATAAATGGAAGTGTAGATCAGGCAACCCAAACCATAAAGGCATTTATTGAAGTAAGCGATAGCGATCTGAAAGAGGGAATGTATCTGGAGGCAAATTTAAATGCAAAACAGGAGATCAACGCTATTGAAATAGACAGGAACCTGCTTTTGGAAAACAATAAGATATTTGTTGTACGCGATTCGATCTTAGATCTAATCGACGTAAAACCGGTCTATTTTTCAGATAAGAAAGTAGTACTAAAAGAAGTGCCAGATGGTATAACGATCATAACAAAACCGGTAGTTGGTGCATACGCCGGTATGTTGGTAAAAAAATATCAGGGAGAGACCGCTCAAAATATTGAACAATGAGAAATATTATCGCTTATTTTATAAAGTATCATGTTGCGGTCAATGTTGTGATCATTGCCTTTTTCATATTTGGAATTGTGGGAGCATTGTCCTTAAAATCTTCCTTCTTTCCGCTGACCGATTCTAAGAACATCTCAATCAACATTACTTATCCCGGGGCTTCACCACAAGAGATCGAAGAAGGGATAGTTTTAAAGATCGAAGATAATTTAAAAGGACTGGAAGGGGTAGATAGAGTAACCTCTACCTCCAGGGAGAACAGTGGTAGCATCAATGTAGAAATTGAAAAAGGTAGGGACGTAGACTTTATGCTATTGCAGGTAAAAAATGCCGTAGACAGGGTGCCAACATTCCCAACGGGCATGGAACCCTTAATTGTTTCAAAATTAGAAGTAGTAAGGCAGACCATCAGCTTTGCAATAAGCGGGGATAACATACCTTTAGCAACCTTAAAGCAGATAGGACGTCAAATTGAAAATGATATAAGGTCTATTGATGGGATTTCCCAGATAAATGTTTCAGGATATCCGCAGGAAGAGATAGAAATTGCGGTTAATGAAAATAGTCTTTTGGCGTATGGTATGTCCTTTACAGAAGTGGCACAAGCCGTTTCTAATGCCAATATCCTGGTAACCGGGGGAAACATCAAGACAGATGCAGAGGAGTATCTTATAAGGGCTAATAACCGATCCTATTACGGGGATGAACTTTCCAATTTAATCATACGGGCCGATGCCTCTGGTCAAACAATCAGGCTAAAAGATGTGGCCGTGGTTAGGGATCGTTTTTCTGAAACTCCCAACGCGTCTTATTTTAATGGGAATCTCTCTGTAAATACTACCATAACAAGCACAAATACCGAAGACCTTATTTCTTCGGCTGAAAAAGTAAGGAACTATATTGAGGAGTTTAATCAGAAATACAATAACGTTAAATTAAATGTGGTTAGCGACTTGTCTGTCACTCTAACTGAACGTACCAAATTACTGACAGAAAATGCCATTATGGGGATGGCACTCGTTCTTATTTTCCTGTCTTTGTTTCTAAACACACGATTGGCGTTCTGGGTGGCTTTTGGTTTGCCGATATCCTTTTTAGGGATGTTTATTTTTGCTGGTTATTTTGATGTGACCATCAATGTGTTATCCCTATTTGGGATGATCATCGTGATCGGTATTTTAGTGGATGATGGAATCGTGATAGCCGAGAATATTTACCAGCATTATGAGAAAGGAAAAACACCTATACAGGCAGCAATAGATGGCACAATGGAGGTGCTTCCTCCTATTGTATCGGCTATTATCACAACGGTACTGGCCTTTTCTATATTCCTGTTTCTAGATGGTAGAATTGGAGAATTCTTTGGGGAGGTATCGGTGATCGTAATACTCACGCTTGCTGTATCACTGATTGAAGCATTGATCATATTACCTGCGCATTTAGCGCACTCAAAGGCCTTGCAACCTGTAAATAACAAACCAAAGAAAGGGATCGCCAAAGTATTCTCTAAATTAAGGGGAATCAACAGATCAGGAGATCGCTTCATGGCATGGCTGCGGGATAAGATGTACAGCCCAACCCTGCGTTTTGCCCTTAAGTATAAACTGCTTACATTTTCTATCTTCGTTTTTGCTCTGTTATTAACTTTTGGATCTGTTGGAGGTGGAATTATTCGCACTGCTTTTTTTCCACAAATAGCGAGTGACAGGGTGCAGGTAACCTTACAAATGCCCAATGGGACAAATGAAAAGGTAACAGATTCTATTATTAGTGTAATTGAAGAAAAAGCTGAGATCGTAAATCAGGAATTGACGGAGCAATACCTAAAGGGGACGGATAAGATACTTTACGAAAATGTAATTAAAAATGTTGGCCCTGGTTCATCCTCGGCAACGCTTACCATTAATTTGCTGCCAGGAGAAGAACGTCCGGATGCGATACGTTCCGATATGGTTACTACGCGTCTACGCGAATTGGTAGGCCCCGTAATAGGAGTTGAAAGCCTTATTTATGGATCTGGAGGTAATTTTGGAGGAGATCCTGTTTCCGTATCATTACTGGGGTATAATATTGATGAACTTAAAGGAGCAAAAATAGAACTTAAAAATGCGCTTTTAAATAATACGGAATTGAAGGATGTTGCAGATAATGACCCTGCAGGTATCAAAGAGATACGCCTAGAGCTAAAGGAAAATGCCTATTTACTTGGATTAGATCTAAGGACCGTAATGAATCAGGTTAGGGCCGGATTTTTCGGGACACAGGCACAACGTTTTCAACGTGGACAAGACGAGATACGTGTCTGGGTGCGTTACGATAGAGAAAACAGATCCTCAATATCCGATCTGGATGAAATGCGCATTGTTGCACCCAATGGTAGCAGGGTGCCATTAAAAGAGATCGCAAATTATTCTATAGAACGAGGCGAGGTTGCTATAAATCATTTGGACGGACGACGCGAAATTCAAATTTCGGCAGATCTGAAAGATGCACAAACTACCAGTGCAACTGATATTATGACCGAGATACGAACTGAGATCATGCCGGAAATACAATCCAGATATCCCACTGTATCAGCCTCCTATGAAGGGCAGAACAGGGAAGCCGGGAAACTCTTGGGATCGCTCCAATTTGTTGGTTTAACGGTGCTTCTACTAATTTATGTCACCATCGCCTTTACCTTCAGGAGCTTCAGTCAGCCTCTGATGTTACTGCTTCTTATTCCCTTTAGTTTAACAGCAGTAGCTTGGGGTCATTACATACACAATTTCCCCATGAATATATTATCCATGCTGGGGATCATTGCACTCATTGGGATCATGGTGAATGATGGCCTGGTCTTAATAGGGAAATTCAACAGTAATCTACGAAATGGGATGAATTTTGATGATGCCATATTTGAGGCCGGAAGATCGAGGTTCAGGGCTATTTTCTTAACATCCTTAACTACTGCCGCTGGTCTGGCCCCATTAATATTTGAACAAAGCAGACAGGCCCAGTTTCTAATTCCAATGGCCATTTCTATAGCTTATGGAATTGGTTTTGCCACGGTTCTTACCTTGGTCATGTTACCAATTTTCTTGTCTTTTAGCAATAAGGTGAAGGTGGGTACAAAATGGTTGGCGACAGGTAATGTTATTACAAAAGAAGAAGTGGAACGAGCCATAAAGGAACAGAAAGAGGAGGTCCATTTACAAGGCCAAATGGTAACTAAACTCCTCAAAGAACCAACCAATGGTTCTCCTGTTTCGGACCCGAAAAAAGATTTAGAAAAAGAATTGAAGGATACTAAATAATGAGGAAGTACCAAACAATTTTCATGCTACTGGTATTTATAGCGATAAGTACTAGAGCACAGGAACAATTATTGTTAAAAGACGATGCCGTTTCCACGGCCCTCTACAACAATTTTGGAATAAAAGTAGCCAAGAACCAGGTTGAGATCGCTGAGAACAATCAAAGTATCTTAAATACTGGGTTCTTACCCACTTTAACCGGAAGTGCCGGAGCTACCTATAACCGGGACGATGCTACCATTGAATTTCCGGGACAGGTACTGGAGAATGGAAATCCAAGGCCTGATGTAGAACTAGTTAAGGCCGAAGCACAACGTTATAATTCCAGCCTTTCTCTAGACTATACTATATTCGATGGTCTGGGGCGCTTTTACAACTATAAAAGCCTGAAAGAGCAGTACCAGCTATCAGAATTACAGGCCCGGGAAACCATTGAAAATACAGTACTTCAATTACTAAGTATATATTTTGAAGTGGCCCGACTTTCAGAAAACGTCAATGTATTTAAGCAGGCACTGGAAGTTTCCAAAGACCGTATTACCCGCTCAGAATACGCCTTTGAATATGGTCAGAATACCAAACTGGATATTTTAAATGCCCAGGTAGACGTTACCAACGACAGTATAAATCTTCTAAATGCCCAGCAACAATTGTCAAACACCAAACGCGATTTAAATGTGGTTTTAAATCAAAATCTCAATGATACTTTTAGGGTAGATACAGTAGTTGCTTTTATCCCCAGATTACAGTTAGATGACTATATTTCTCAGGCAAAGGATAATAATGTGGCCTTGCTGCAAACCAAAAAGAATCTGCTGATCAACGAGTATGATATAAAGATTAGCAGGTCTGGATATCTACCTACTATAGGTCTTAATGGCACTTATGGCTGGAATTTGAACCAAAGTGCGGCTTCGGCTTTCTTCCCGGGAACCAATAACGAAACTTATAATCTAAATCTTGGGGCGCGATTAACATGGAATTTGTTCGATGGTGGTGGTACTACCGTACGGATCAAGAATGCAAAGATCGCTTATGAGAACCAGGAGTTGTTGAAAAAGCAAATAGAATTAGAGGTAGATCGCGATATCCTGAATGCTTTGGATATTTATGAAAACCGTTTAAATATTTACGCCATACAGGAACAAAATGTGATCACCAACGAGAACAATTTTGAAAGGTCCAGAGAGCAATTTCAATTGGGAAGGATTACCTCTATAGAATTTCGTCAGGCACAGATAAACCTGCTTAATGCACAAACCAATAAGAACTTAGCTAAATACGACGCTAAACTGGCAGAACTTCAATTACTTCAGCTCACAGGACAATTATTGAACGTTGAATTATAAGTTGGTCCATGCTCGAACATTTTTTTCAATGTCCGTATTGCTGGGAAGAGATTTCAATGCTCTTAGACGCTTCCGTTGATGAACAAACCTATGTGGAAGATTGTGAAGTCTGCTGTAACCCTATAGAAGTATCTGCACAATTTAGTGATCAGGAACTTCAAGGATTTCAGGCAGCTAGCCTGGAACAATAAATTTATCTCATTTTTTTCGATTAAACTCTCCCCGGGAAGCTAATCCCGGATAATTTAGTATTTTGTTCCACGCATACTTTATTTTCTAGGAATGGATACAAAACAAAAGAAGGCAACGGCCTATTGGAAAGAGAACGTTCGCTACTTAATAATCTTACTTAGTATATGGTTTCTGGTCTCCTTTGGTGCGGGGATCCTCTTTAAGGATGCCTTAAATACGATCAGGATTGGTGGCTTTGGGCTCGGTTTCTGGTTTGCACAGCAAGGTGCCATTTATGTCTTTGTGATCCTGATTTTTATCTATGTTCGACTAATGAATAAACTCGATAAGAAATATGGGTATAATGATTAGTCCTTACAAAAAACCAACCGCCTAAACTATGGATGTACAAAGCTGGACCCTGCTTCTGGTCATCATTTCATTTTCTATCTACATAGGCATTGCTATTTGGTCCAGGGCGAGCTCAACAAGCGACTTTTACATTGCAGGGGGGCATGTGCCGGCACTGGCCAACGGATTGGCTACGGCAGCCGATTGGATGTCTGCAGCCTCCTTTTTAGGCATGGCGGGCCTGCTGTCCTTTACCGGATACGATGGTTCTGTATATCTTATGGGTTGGACAGGAGGCTATGTTCTGCTGGCCCTCCTTTTAGCCCCTTATCTTCGAAAATTTGGGAAGTTCACTGTGCCCGACTTTATCGGGGATCGATATTATTCCAATATAACAAGGACAGTAGCCGTAGTGTGCGCCTTATTGGTATCCTTTACCTATGTGGCAGGACAGATGCGCGGGGTAGGCCTGGTTTTCTCGCGTTTTTTAGAAGTCCCAATTAACACCGGTGTTATGATAGGGATGATCATTGTACTTTTTTACGCCGTTTTAGGTGGAATGAAAGGAATAACCTATACCCAGGTGGCCCAATATTGTGTCTTGATCTTTGCCTTTATGGTCCCGGCTATTTTTATATCTATCCAA
The DNA here is from genome assembly GCA_963844995.1 of uncultured Flavobacteriaceae bacterium. Taxonomy (GTDB): domain Bacteria; phylum Bacteroidota; class Bacteroidia; order Flavobacteriales; family Flavobacteriaceae; genus Muriicola. The sequence continues at coordinate 81,783 of CAWJQE010000011.1, forward strand.
ATGACAGGTAACCCTATTCCACAATTGGGTATGGGGGCAGAGGTATTAGGGGAGAATATCTCCTTATTAGATAAGTTAGATGGACTTTCTACTGACCTTGGTTTTACGGCCTATACGGATGGCTCCAAGGCCATGATCGACGTCTTTTGTATCACGGCAGCCTTGATGGTAGGAACCGCCGGTTTGCCACATGTCATTGTGCGTTTCTTTACGGTTCCAAATGTTCGCGATGCCAGGAAGTCGGCCGGATACGCCTTGCTCTTTATTGCCATATTATACACTACAGCACCGGCAGTCGCTGTTTTTGCAAGAACAAACCTCCTGGAGACCGTTAGTGATCAACCTTATGAAGATATGCCGCCCTGGTTCCAGAAATGGGAAACGACCGGACTAATAGTTTTCAATGATAAGAATGAGGATGGTCTTATTCAGTATGTTGGTGATGCTGAGAAAAATGAGTTAACTGTAGATCCGGATATTACCGTATTGGCCAATCCGGAGATAGCAGATCTTCCAAATTGGGTAATTGCATTGGTAGCCGCCGGTGGATTGGCGGCAGCATTATCAACAGCAGCCGGACTTTTATTGGTGATCTCAACAGCCATATCGCACGATCTGATCAAAAAGCAATGGAAGCCCAACATTTCTGATAAAGCAGAACTAGTGTATGCCAGATTATCAGCTGTGGTTGCCGTTTGTATTGCGGGGTATTTTGGTATCAATCCCCCCGACTTTGTAGCGGCTACTGTGGCATTGGCCTTTGGATTGGCTGCTGCTTCCTTTTTTCCTGCCATTATTTTAGGAATTTTCTATAAGAAGATGAATAAGGAAGGGGCAACCGCAGGTATGGTAGTTGGTATTCTGGTAATGCTCTTTTATATGTTAAAGTTTAAGTTCGATATGTTTGGAGGCGGTGGTCCGGAAGATTGGTGGTTTGGAATTTCTCCCGAAGGTTTTGGAACCATAGCAATGTTGCTTAATTTTATAGTATCCCTAGTAATTTCAACATTTACAAAAGACCCACCGGAGGAGGTGCAACAAATAGTAGAAACCATTAGGTTGCCGAAGGGTGCCGGTAGGGCCAGGTCACATTAAATAAAGGACGATGAGTAATTACCATATCAAGAATTTGGAGGAATATTTTCAGATCTACCGAAAGTCGGTAAGAGAACCAGAAAATTTCTGGGAAGAGATAGCCGAAGAACATTTCGTTTGGAGAAAACGATGGACCAATGTGATGCGATGGGATTTTTCCAAACCGGAAGTAACATGGTTTGAAAACGCGAAATTAAATATTACAGAGAATTGTATCGATAGGCATCTCCATATTAGGGGCAATAAAACAGCCATCCTTTTTGAACCCAATGACCCCAAAGAAAAAGCACAGCATATTAGTTATAACGAGCTTTATGAAAGGGTATGTAAAATGGCCAATGTACTGAAAGAACAGGGCGTAAAAAAAGGGGACAGGGTTTGTATTTATTTGCCAATGATCCCGGAACTTGCCGTCTCGGTACTTGCTTGTGCCCGGATTGGCGCAATACATTCTGTAGTTTTTGCAGGATTTTCTTCTCTGGCCCTGTCAACAAGGATCAATGATTGTGATTGTAAAATGGTAATTACCTCAGATGGTTCATACAGGGGGGCCAAGACCATTGATCTAAAAGGTATTGTAGATCAAAGCCTGGAGACCTGTCCCGGGATAAAATCTGTTTTAGTAGTAAAGAGAACCGGAGCTTCCATCAACATGGAAAAAGGGCGGGACCAATGGCTGCAACCCTTATTAGATAAGGCTAGTTCTATAAACAAAGCTGAGGTTATGGATGCTGAAGATCCCTTGTTTATCCTGTATACATCAGGATCTACAGGTAAGCCAAAGGGCATGGTACACAGTAGCGCCGGTTATATGGTATTTACGGCTTATACCTTTAAGAATATATTTAATTATCAGGAAGAGGACGTGTATTGGTGCACTGCTGATATAGGCTGGATAACAGGTCATTCCTACATTGTTTACGGCCCTCTTGCTAATGGTGCCACCACAGTAATGTTTGAAGGGGTACCAACGTACCCGGATCATGGTCGCTTTTGGGATGTGGTAAAAAAACATAAAGTAACCCAGTTCTATACGGCTCCAACGGCCATAAGGGCCCTTGCAAAGGAAAGTCTCAACTATGTAGATAAGCACGATCTTTCTTCTTTGAAGGTTTTGGGAACCGTAGGTGAACCTATTAATGAAGAGGCCTGGCATTGGTACAATAACAATATTGGAAAGAATAAGAGCCCTATAGTAGATACCTGGTGGCAAACCGAGACCGGCGGGATCATGATCTCCCCCATTCCGTATGTAACACCCACAACACCAACATTTGCTACCCTTCCTTTTATAGGCGTGCAGCTCGCTCTAATGGATGAACATGGACAAGAATTAATGGGGAAGCAGGTAGAAGGCAGGTTGTGTATTAAATACCCCTGGCCTTCAATGGCGCGTACTATTTGGGGCGACCATAAACGATATTACGACACTTACTTTTCTGCTTTTAAAAACATGTATTTTACCGGGGATGGTGCAAAGAGAGATGCCGTAGGGTATTATAGAATAACCGGTAGAGTAGATGATGTGATCATTGTTTCGGGTCATAATCTGGGAACGGCCCCTATAGAAGATGCCATCAACGAACACCCTGCCGTAGCAGAATCTGCTATTGTTGGATTCCCCCATGACATCAAAGGGAACGCTTTATATGGATTTGTAATATTGAAAGAAATAGGGGAGTCTAGAAAACCAGAAAATCTTCGAATAGAGATCAATCAGCAAATTACAGAACATATTGGTCCTATTGCTAAACTAGATAAGATACAGTTTGTACCAGGACTCCCAAAAACCCGTAGTGGGAAGATCATGAGGCGCATCCTTCGAAAAATTGCCTCTAATGAAACGGACAATCTTGGAGATATCAGTACTCTTTTGAACCCTGAGGTGGTTGAGGCTATTATAAAAGAGGCGTTATAGCCTTTTTTATAGGTAATTACTAGTATTGAGGTAACTCCTGTTTTATAATTTGTACGGCTCTAATATCTTAAAATAAGAGTTGTATGCACACATTTTACTTCCTTTATTTCTAAAGGGGGTTACCACATTATTTACTTTTTTGGCGATTTTGTTCTAGCCGACTGACCAGGATCATTTTATTAACTATTTTTTTTAACTAAACTATTGCTATTCAAACAAGCTCTTTTTTTTCAAGGACTTGTGACGTACCCAATTGATATTTATTAAAAACCAGTGATCATGAAAAAAATACTATTGTTAGGGTTATTTGGATTATTCCTCTGTGCCCCTTCTCCTGTAGAAGCGCAAGTACTAAAAAAAATCAAAAAGAAAGTCGAAAGAAAAGTTGATAAGAAAATCGATAAGGAAATAGATAAGACCATCGATAACAAAAAGCAAGATAGGGATACTACAAAAACAGATAGTATACAAGGGGATAAAAAAGGCGTAAAGGAAGGAGGAGTGGCGGATAAAGGTGATGGCCAACAGCAAACCCAAGCTTCTGAGCTAACGCTAAACTGGTCTAAGTTCGATTTTGTTCCGGGCGACAAAGTAATCTTTGAAGATAATCTGGAAAATGAAGAAAATGGTGAATTCCCATCGCGTTGGGATTTGGTAACTGGCACCACGGAAAACGCTCAGTTTGGCGGTGAGAATATTATTATGTTCAGGGGTGGAGCACCTAAAATTATCCCATATCTTAAAAACCCAGATAAAGATTATCTCCCCGAAGTATTTACAGTAGAGTTTGATCTTTATTTAAATAATCCTAACTCGTTCCAGGTTTATTTCTATGACGCTAAAAATCAGAAAAGATCATCCGAATCTAAAGCCCTGGATATAAGATATAATGGTCTTTATTTATCACCGGCAAGCAGTCGTATTCCCAATAATGAAACGATTAAAGATCAGTGGGCCCATATAGCCATTGCCTATACCAATGGAAAGATGAAGGCATATATCAATGAAACCAGGTTAATTAATATCCCCCACCTTGATTTTGATCCAACGGGTATAACCATATATGTGTATAGTGCTTCTGATCAAAATATCTTTTACATCAAGAATTTCAGGATTGCCGAAGGAGGCGTAAAGTTTTATGATCGTTTTTTACAGGATGGTAAAATTGTAACTAATGGGATACGTTTTGATGTTGGCAAAGCAACCTTACTACCTGAATCTATGGGCGTGATAAATGAAATTTACGATCTCTTAGCTGAACACCCGGAAATAGAATTAAGTATTGAAGGGCATACTGATAGTGATGGCGATTTGGATATGAATCAAGAGCTTTCTGATGACAGGGCCATGACAGTAATGAATCAGTTGGTGGCAATGGGAATTGCTCAGGACAGGTTAATTTCTAAAGGCTTTGGAGAGAGCAAACCATTAGATACTAACGACACTCCTGAAGGAAAAGCCAATAATAGAAGGGTTGAGTTCGTGAAAAATGTAAACAAAATTTAATGGGTTCATACAATTTAGGATAAATGAAGAAAAGACTATGGATCATGTGAAGGGTGCTTACTGATTCATGTTATAGAGCATAAAGGATAAGCCCGCCAAAAATAAAGGAAAGTGGGGCAATGGCTCTTATTCGTGCAGGGGTAAGGATATCAGCACATTTAAGGGCATATGCATGATGGTATTTTCGTGGAACCAATAGAAGGATTAGCGAGGTAGCCAGCATAAACCATCCCAGCAGCTTGAAAAGTTCAGGAAATTTGGATAGATCGGCATACAGAACCAAGCCTGCCGCAGGTATCATCCTGATGATCAATTCCCCGTAATTTATCAATTGGGTGCTCCCAGCTTTTTTTATAATTTCACGGGCCTTTTGAGGATTTAGCAACATTAAAAAGCCTGCGCCAATAATAAAAATAGCAAAGGCGATTACTATATATTTAGCAACCACCATATGCTTTAATCTTTGGAATTATAGTAATCCTGAAGTATGAAGAAAGCTTTTTTCTTTTTCCCTTCCTCAGAGATCAAGCCTTTGCGATTCCAGCCATCTTGTATTTGCGGCAGCACCCTCCTGGGAGATCTGAAATCTACGAGGATCCAGGGAGACATGCCGCGAAGTTGCTTAATTGAACTCAGCATCTTTAAGGTCTCCTGATAAAGATATTCCTGGTATTCCTCTGTCCAACGGGTATATTTATCCCCATGTAGTCCCTGTTTTGCCCCGCCTCCAAATTCAGAGATTAGTACTGGCTTATTCTGCTCTATTACCCAGCTGATATCTTGAGCCTTTTCGGGAAGCCCATCGTACCAACCGATATATTGGTTAAAGCTCAATACATCTACAACCTCCGCAAAAGCATCATGGATGGTGCGCACCTTGGGATCTCCCCGGTAGGCACTCTGTTCCAGAGCAGCACTAATAAGTCTTGTTGGGTCCAGAGATCTCGCCAGTGCTGCCAGTTTGCTTAGGAACGCATTTCTGGGCTCACTGGTGGGTGTTTCATTCGCCATTGACCAAATGATAACAGAGGCTCTGTTCTTGTCTCTGGCTATAAGTTCTGTAAGCTGGTTGGCGGCATTTTTATAGGTTTCGGGATTGTCCCAGGAAATGGTCCAGTAAACGGGGTTTTCTTCCCAAACCAGTATCCCCATTTCATCAGCCAATCTTACCATATGTTCATTATGCGGGTAATGTGCCAGTCGTACAAAATTACAGCCTAATTCTTTGGCCCAACCAAGTAATTGACGGGCATCTTCTACAGAGTTTCCCCGCCCCCCTCTTATTGGACTTTCCTCGTGAATAGAGATGCCTTTAAGAAAGACAGGCTCTCCGTTCAACAGAATATCATCATTCTTTGTTCTTATGGAGCGAAAACCGACCTGATCGGTAAGAGAGTCCTCCTGGGATGAAAACCTTAGCTGGTAAAGTTTTGGATCCTTAAGTGACCAATAGACAATGTTGTCTGATGTGAGAGTGATGTTTGCCTTACCGGTTCTGTCCGTTATGAAAGTAGTATCGATTGATAATTCAGGAATTCGTAAACGAACAGCCTGTTCGGCAGATTCGGAGCCATTGAGTTGTACAAATCCTTTGATCTCCTCTGAATTGTCTGGAGCCAGGTGCAAAAAATAATCCTTGATAAAAGTAGCGCTGGTTTCAATAAGTTTTACCTCGCGTGTAAGTCCGCCGTAATTCCACCAGTCTGTATTGAGGGTGGGGACTCCTTCTTTTATTCGCTTGTTATCTATTTTAAGGATCAGAAAATTATCCGCGGGTTTGAGCAGATGAGTGATCTCAAAGCTAAAAGGTGTAAATCCACCAACATGCCGGGCGAGTTTTTGCCCGTTGAGGTAAACATCGGTTTTATAATTAGCAGCACCAAAATACAAGAAGGTACGATTCGCAGAATTGGTTAGAGAATGATCAAAGGATGTTTTATACCAAACACTGCCTTCGTAGTAGAAAAGTTTTTCTTTTTGTGTATTCCAATCCCCGGGTACGCGCAGACTATCACTTTGATCGAAATCATATTCTATTAATTCGGATGGATTGCTGGGTTTGGCATTCGTAAAAAAGGCATTGTTCCCGGGATCCTTCTGATCTTCAAAGGCCTCTAATCTGTAATTATAGAAGCCATTTTCGTATGGGTCTACAATGTATCTCCAGTATCCATTTAAAGAGGTTGAAGGTCGGTTGTAGGTGTTGATCAAAGAGAATTCCTGGGCTATTAATCCCGGATGTATACAGAAAAATAGTGCGCAGACAATTCCTCTGCTTTTGACAAGAAATCTATTGAGAATGATAGGTAACATCTCAGTTTTTATCTTTTAAAATGGCATAGGTAAACCCATTTTGCAACGCAAAAGCAACAGCTATTACTCCAATAATTGTTTCGGATTTCTCATGATTTCCCACTAAAGAGGAGGTGATCAGGATGACTGCCCCCCAAATAAGGGCATTGAGTATTAAAACCTTTTTCATAGGGACAATAGTTAGTTGGTTTTCAGGTATTGGTTAAAAAAGCATCTAGCTTTCTTTAATTTTAAAGGTAAGCAAAAAGTGTTAGAAGTAAAGGGAGTGGTCTAGTGAAGATTTTTTTCAAGTAAGCCGTATATCACACTATCAAGGAATTTACCATTAAACAAATAGTGTTCCTTAAAATGTCCTTCTTTTTCAAATCCCGATGACATCAAAAGACGCTCAGACCTTTTGTTATTCGGATTGATGTTGGCCTCAAGTCTGTGTAGTTTCAGGTTTTTAAAAGCAAAGGGCAGCATAATTTTAAAGGTTTCCTGCATATACCCCTTACCCCAGTATTCAGGGTGAAGGGCATACCCAATTTCTGCCCGGGAATGTTTATGATTTACATTCCAAAGAAGGAAATACCCTAAAAATGTATGTTGTTTCGCATCTGTAATGGCCCAACTAATCCCTTGTTGTGATTGAAACATAGAATGATTTTCCTGTATCATCTTTTCTGAAGCTGACAGATTTTCCAAAGGGGAAGTATCCATGTAGTTTAGAACGTCCTTATGAGTTCGCAGATCATAGAAAGCAGCAGTATCTGCATCTATAAACTCCCTAAAGAGTAGTCGTTTGCTTTTTAATTGAGGAAATTTATCAAAGACGTCAATATTTATGGAGTTGGGTAGCATTTTTTATAAAACTCAGGATCCTATTGTCTCTTTGCCGCTAATTTTCCTCCTAACCAGCCCATGGGAATATAGGCTGCTACCAGATCGAGAGTAGAGAACCAGGTAGGTGCGGGCAGATTGATCACATTAATAATGCCTCCAATCAGAAACAGGACACCAATGGCCATGGCAAATTTGGTTTTATGGGTAGCTGCGATCTTTGCGGCAAAATAGGCTCCAACAAGGGTGCCTATGGCATGCGCCAGAAAGGGAAAGATAAAGTGCTTAGGTTCAAAAAGCGACATGCTTTCTTTCAGTCCTTCCATGGTACTCACATCTGCACCTTCCGGTAGCCCTATGACAGTACCATTTAGTGAAATAAAGAACATGTTGACCGCGCTTCCAATGACAAGGCCTGCAATAACGGCCAGGATATTTCTTAGGATAGGGTTCATAATGGTTGGTTTTAGGTTGATGTTACTATTCTCTTTTTTTAGAGTAATCAATGATTCTGATCTGTTTAAAGGTAATTAAAACCAATGAATTATCGATTTGGTTTGAGCTATAAGCGGTTCCTGTGAGGAGGGGGTCAGATGTCTTGGGATAGCGAGTGAAATGTGGTAAGCAGCTATTTTGTCTGGTCAATAGGCTGGTCGCACTACATTTTCCTGGTTAAAATCAAGATGTATCTTTTAGATTGATCAATGCTTCTCCATAGAGATAGTTCATTAGTTCTTCCTGCCCGGTAAGTTCCCAAAAATACAATTGAAATAGTATGAGCGTAGTATCCAAATTCTTCATAGAATGGGTATCTGCACTAAAATAAAGGTCCAGAATATTCATTAAGGTCTTATTGGTGAGGGTTTCCTGCATCGTATAAACTTTGGTCAGGAGCTCAATTTGTTCAAAGTTGAAGGCTTCTATGATCCCGGTTGTTTTGGCCGACTCCCAGGCGGTATTAGAGAGTATATCATTGATAAGAGGTTGCTGATCAGTTAGCAACCCAAGGTCGAGATAGTTAGAGGCCGAAAGAACCTCCTTTAAAGAATCATTCTGTTCTTGCACCAAGGCTTTGATCCTGTCTCTGATAGCAATATGGTGTGTCTTCCATTCTGAAAGAATGTCATTATTTCTACTGAGTTCCTTTTGAATACTTTCCAGGGCTATTAGTTTGCGTTGTTCCGTTTTATGATCGTCAAAAAGTTTATTTATAAATAAAGCAAACAGCACACTAAATATAATAAGCAAGCTTTCGGCGACATATTTTTTAATATTCATTTTTCAGTGTAATTATAATTTTAGGAAGTTGAGAACAGTATTTTTTTAAGCATCACTATCTGCCCCAAATGGTAGTGGCAATGCTCAACGATTCCATGCAGATTTCTGTAATAGGAGCCGTATTTTTTATCACCAACTAGTTCCCATAATTGTTGTTCGGGCAATGCCGCTACAAGGGCAGCAAATTCTTCCACCTCTGCAAATACCCTCTTTTGTAGCGCTTCCCAATCGGCTTGCGAATTAATGGGCGGACAGTCAAAACTAACTGCATCGTTTCCTTGAAGCGGACCTCCTTTTAACACTTTGATGACCACGGTCACAAAATAATTCATATGATACACTAATTCTGCGATGGTATGAAATGACTCCACCTTCTTAGTGGCCATTTCCCAACTGACCCCGTTTAGGGTATCCTTTAGGTTAACGGCCGTCCAGTTGCCACCAAAATAAACCTCTTTTATGTGATTAGAAATAAATAGGGGTAGGTGCATAGAATAGCAGTTAGTTTAAGATCATTTTTGTATAAATTGAATTAAAAATAAGGATTTCGAAGCTAATGGTGATAAGCCATATATTTTTAGGATGGCTGAATCCTTTTTTATTCCTGATAATAATTTAGAAGTATAGATTTCATCTTTTGTTTACCGGCGATAATATCCTTAATGTAAGACCAAAGCGAATCGTGAATTAAGTTACTTAGCGGCTGTTCTACCTTTAAAATCTGTGGGAAAACGTTTATTAGTTGCTGATCCCAGATTCTGTGATACCTCAAGAGATCATCTGGGTATACAATTTTTCTTTCTGTGCCTTCATCCACTCCTTTGAAAGGTTGTGAGATATTCAGATACCCATAATCATCTGTTAGTTGTTCCCCTTTTTTTATATCTCGTACCGCAATTTCAAAATCGTAAGCAGTTGACATACAGTTAGCCTTAAAACTGTGATTTACAAAGCGACCATAATCCCAGCAAAGTACAAAGTTGCCTATGTTGTTCCTATAAGAATATGTATCGAGTATTTCCTGGTATACAGGCTTCATTGCAGAGTACTGTTTTGGGGTGAATTCCCTGTCGAGCTCGTCCAAAACCCAGGTTATAGTTCCTGCAGGGATATTCTGGGTTGCCACAACACCATATCCTATGGCGGAGTCTATATATCTCAATTCTGTTTTTGGATGTATCATTGAATGGATCTATACAAGGCATAAAGATTGTTATTCTTTGTAATAAATCCTACAACATTTTTTCACTATTCTTTTAACCCGTCAAAACTATTCCCATCATTATTTGTCCAGATCATTTTATGGATAGAGGTATTTTCATTTTCTACGAAGGTGATATACGCATATAATGTGCGGCTAAAAAAGCGGCCGTCTTGTAATGGAATTAGTTCAGAATACCCACCTTCGTTGGCCCTGGCCTGAATACGCCCATCGATTATTTCAACATACACTTTAAAATTTGGGCCGAATCCATAGGTTCCAACTAATGTTTCTGGTGAGATGGTACTTCTTTTTGCCGGCAAGTCAGATTTAGCGCTAATGGCATAAGCTTCTCCAAAAATTATTGCTGCTATGTCACGCCTAAAAAAATCTGCTACACCTGTTTGAATATTCCCCAGAATGATTATAGAAAGATCTTCCTCTAAATAATGAAGATAGTCCGCAATAAAACCGTTGATCCGGCCATCATGTCCAAAGACCTCCCGGTTAAATGAGTTGTACACAGATATGCCAAACCCGTAATTATTTCCATAATTTTTAAGGAGTTTGTCATAGGAAGAATCAGACAGAAGCGATTTGTTTTTTATTGAATTGACCCACAAATCAAGGTCATTAACGGTGCTATACAGGGAACCCGATCCTTTTAGTAATTCCGGATCTACATACTCAGTAAGTGTAACACTATCATACCCAAGCGGATCGTATCCTAAAGCTAGTTTATCTAAAAGCTCCCTACCTCTTTTATGTCCGGTATAATTCATTTTTAAGGGTATCGCTATGTGTTCAGTTACAAAGTCTCCAAAGTCTTTCCCTGAGACTTGTTCAACAACCAGTGCCAATAAAGCATACCCGCCATTGGAGTACTGATACTGTGTACCAGGCTCAAATTCTAAGGGTAGTTTAAGTAAACGGTAAGAAAGTTCCTTTAAGGTTAGAGATTTAGAAGAAAGTGACTTGAATTCCGGTATTTGGTAAATATCCGGAACACCAGAGGTGTGGGTCATAAGGTGCTCGAGGGTAATTGTAGCAGTTTGGCCGCTAGTATCTAAAAACTTGCTGAGTAACTCGGTAGTTTGAAGCAATCCTTGTTCTTCCAAAAGCAAAATAGCAGCTGAGGTAAACTGTTTAGAAATAGAACCGATCATAAATTGGGTTTCCAATTTATTTTTAATTGCCCTATCCTGGTTGGCCATACCGAAACATTCTTGATAAATGGCTTCATCAGCTTTACTAATCAGAATACATCCACTAAAATCGCCTGTCTTTTGATAAGAAGTTGCATACGTAGAAATTTCTGAAGAAAGCTCCTGGCTATAGGCGGAACATGAAAAAATAAGTAATAATATTAAAATGATCTGCTTCAATTTTGTTAGAATTATTAGTATCGGATAATATTTTAAATTTAATTAAATATTTGAACACATTGCGTCCCGGACACAATAACGGAATACATTATTGCTCCATAATTATTTCAATTCTTTTTTTTTGACCTGATTTTATTTCTAATCCATGTCAGAATCAAACTGGCACCAATGGCCATGGTCACGGCCAAACAATTAAAGACAATGTCTTGGGGATCAAAATAGCGATGAGGAATTAAAAGTTGTATGCTTTCATCCAAAGCACCCATGGCAATGCCAACAAATAATGAGAAAAATGCAGGCTTGAATATTTTATTTTCTTGCTTAAATCGTTCCATAAAAGCCTTATGCAACAATATGGTTAAAACGCTGTATTCAATTAAGTGACTGCGCTCAGGAGCCCCCAAACGAAAGAAGAACATGACATATACGGCAATGATTCCAAATAGGATGGCGTATTCTATGTTGCTCGGTTTTGTTAAGAATCCATGAATGATTACAGCCGTAGCTACAAGAACCATCCCAAGCACAAAAAAAATTGCCTGAACATTTTGATCCCTTAACTCATTGGCCAGAGGTTGTCCTATAAAAAGGGTAGAAAGAATGGTAATATATACCAGGATTGCCCAAAACCAGTACTGCTTTTCTTTTGTAAATCTCAATATTGGCATGAGCATTACTTTAAACCAACTTTAAATTACTTAAGATAATAAAAAACAGCTAGTTAGCTGAGGTAAGTTTTGTACCAATTCGTTGCACAGTATTCCAATTTCTGGTAGTCATCTGCTTCCCATAGAATTTCTCAAGGACGTTCATTGCCTCCGGTGTTTTTGTTTTGGAAAGGTCCAGATGACTGCAAATGAGATTGTCTCTTGAGTAAATGATCTTTAGTGAATTGTCTTCACTGATCCATGGCAATTTCATGCCGGACTTGGCTTTGTGATGTAAGAAGGAAACATACCCTCTGCTTTCCTTGGTGAGTATTTCATTCTTGAATGGATCGTCATTCAATAGATCCAATATGGAGTCAGCACCAATGACAATAGTTGGCACTGCAAATTGAAAAACTTTTTCTAAGTGCTCAGTAATACGTTCTGAAAGTTCTGTGACTTCCGAAGACCTTACTTTAAAAATAACATTACCCGAATTTAAGAGAGTGGTTACATTCTGGAATGAAAGTGTTTCAAGTTCTTTCCGCAAGTCTGCCATTGGTACTTTATGGTGTCCTCCCACATTGATACCTCGAAGAAATGCTAAATATGTTTTTGTTTCTTTATCTACCTTCATAGGTCTTGAACAATAAAGATAGCATTCTTATTCAGATCATAGAAGCCAAACTCATGAGTACCCCAGGAAGTATTCTCACGTAATTTATCTCTGGATATGGTGCCTCTATTTACAAATTCTTCTACATATGGGTATATGTCCGGAACAAATAGTTTCATTACCGAGCCTCCGGAAATTGGGTCTTCCTTATTACCACGGTGAAATTGCAAATGAAATTCCAGATTGTCTCGCCGTAAACCAGCATAACCCTTGTCACCAAAGCGGCAGGTAAAACCTGTATATTTTTCATACCATTTTATATCGCGTTCAATATCCATTGATGGCAAGACCGGGACAATAGATAGGGCTGAGGAATCTTGTTTCATTAGGTTTTTTAGTGCCGAGATGAGGGTTGGGTTACTATGGAATTACCCAGGGTAAAAACCAACTTTTTATCAATATAATCTTATCATTTAAAGGCTATCGGATTTAAGCATGAGCCATAGTTTTTATCAATGCAAAATCTACATGGTATAAACAAACATTTGGTAACTTTGAGGTATCACCTAAAAGTAAAAATACAACACATTATGGAAGAATTAAAGAATATGAATGGTTCAACTAATGGGAATGCCTACAATGTGAACGATGAAAGCATGTGCCCATTTTTAAACGGGGACCTTAAGAAGACTGCTGGCGGGGGAACCACAAATCAAGATTGGTGGCCCAATTCCTTGAACCTTAGCATCTTGCGTCAACATTCTGAATTGGTTGACCCTATGGATAAGGATTTCGATTATGCTAAAGAATTCAAAAGCCTCGACCTGAAAGCCGTGAAAAAGGACCTACAGGATTTGATGACCGATTCACAGGATTGGTGGCCTGCGGATTACGGTCACTACGGCCCTTTCTTTATCAGAATGGCATGGCATGCAGCCGGAACTTACCGGATTGCTGACGGTCGTGGAGGAGGTGGTACCGGAGCCCAGCGTTTTGCCCCGCTCAACAGTTGGCCAGATAATGCCAACCTGGATAAAGCAAGAGTATTGCTGTGGCCCATTAAGAGAAAATACGGGAAAAAGATCTCCTGGGCAGATTTGTTGATTCTTGCCGGTAATGTTGCTCATGAATCCATGGGATTACCCATGTATGGATTTGCCGGGGGTAGAGAAGATATTTGGCAGCCCGAAGAAGATATTTATTGGGGTTCTGAAACCGAATGGCTCGGTAATAAAGAACGCTATAACGAAAAAGGTGAATTAGAAAAACAAATGGGTGCCGCCCATATGGGATTGATCTATGTAAATCCTGAAGGGCCTAATGCAAATCCGGATCCGGTGGCTGCAGCTCATGATATCCGCGAGACCTTTGGTCGTATGGCAATGAACGACTACGAAACCGTTGCATTGATCGCCGGGGGACACACTTTTGGAAAAACGCACGGGGCTGCTAAAGATTCTGAATTTTTAGAAGCAGAACCCGCAGGAGCATCGATAGAAATGCAAGGGTTGGGCTGGAAAAGCAATTTTAAAACCGGGAAGGGTTCAGATACCATTACCAGTGGTTTGGAAGGTGCCTGGACAGACACTCCTATTAAATGGAGCCATAAGTACCTTGAGAACCTATTCGGCTTCGAGTGGGAATTGACCAAGAGTCCGGCAGGAGCCTGGCAGTACAAGCCCAAAGACGGGGCAGGAGAAGGGACGGTACCAGACGCTCACGACCCTAAGAAGAAACACGCTCCTTTTATGTTGACTACAGACCTTTCGCTAAGGATGGATCCTGCCTATGAGAAAATATCAAGACGATTCCTGGAAAACCCAGAAGAATTCAAGGAAGCGTATCAAAAAGCCTGGTTCAAATTAACTCACCGAGATATGGGTCCAAGATCCAGATACCTGGGTACTGAAGTTCCTAAGGAAGATCTGGTTTGGCAAGACCCTGTTCCGGCCTTAGATCACAAATTGATTGATAAGAACGATATAGAAAACCTAAAAAAGAATGTTCTGGCTACTGGCTTGTCCGTGCCGGAACTGGTTGGCGCAGCCTGGGCTTCTGCCTCTACTTTTAGGGGGTCAGACAATCGGGGTGGTGCCAATGGTGCCCGTGTTCGTCTTGCTCCTCAGAACCACTGGGAGGTAAACAATCCGGTACAATTGGGTAAAGTATTAGATGCCCTTACACAAGTAAAAGAGAATTTCAACGCAGCCCAAAGCGGTAATAAAAAAGTTTCCCTGGCAGATATGATCGTTTTAGGAGGCTGTACTGCCGTTGAAAAAGCAGCACAGGATGCCGGACATAAGATTACCGTTCCTTTCAGTCCGGGAAGAACTGATGCTACTAAAGAAATGACAGATGCCGAGGCTTTTGAAGTTCTTGAGCCCTTTGCAGACGGATTCAGAAATTACCTGAAACAAAAATCATCGGTCAAAACAGAAGAGTGGTTGGTAGATAAAGCGCAGCTAATGACACTTACCATTCCGGAAATGACCGTATTGGTAGGAGGGATGCGTTCTCTTAACGCCAACTATGACGGTTCTAAACATGGCGTATTTACAGACAGACCAGGAACCCTCACCAACGATTTCTTTGTAAGCCTGTTAGATATGAACAAGGAATGGAAAGCTATTAATGAAGATCAGGAGCTCTTCGAAGCTTATGACCGCAAAACAGGGAATACGCTGAATTGGACAGCAACCCGGGTAGATCTGATCTTTGGTTCTAATTCTGAACTTCGTGCCCTGGCTGAAGTATACGCCTGTGATGATGCTAAAGGGAAGTTTGTGAACGACTTTGTGAAGGCATGGAATAAGGTAATGAACCTGGACAGGTTTGATTTGAAGTAAATTATGATCTAGATGGTATTGCAGAATACCAGGTAATAATAAAAGGTGATCCATCAAAGGGTCACCTTTTTTATTTGATTCATGCTAACTTCACATTTGATTTCTATTTTTCAATTTGTGAATTAAGGCAAATTTGGGAGTCGTGTTATTTTTTGGCTCTTTTGATCAATTTGAGGGCCCATTCATAATGACTCGATGTAGATGATACCAAATATGCACCAAGCGATGTGGATCCTGTCCATTTGTACCTTTTCTTCTCAAATAATTCTTTGTCCGAATGATCTTCAATAATTTTCCGAACGTTTTGGTAACTATTTTTTAGAAGTTGTTTAGCGTCGTTCAAGGGTATATCCTTGTAATTCTTTTGGATCCATCGATTTAAGTCGGGCGTTGTCTTCCAGGTATACCCCTTGGCTGGCATCACAGGTTTCTGACCAGACATTCCCACCTCATACCATTTTAGAAACATAAGATGCCAATGATGAAGATGCATTAGGACATCGCGAATATTTCTGTTCATTATACCTTTGGGAAATTCTTTTTGCTGTTGCTCAGAAGGCAGTTGTTCAATAAAACTATTCAGGTTTTGAAAGGTTGCCTTGCTCTTTTCGAGAAGTTCTGTTTTTGATGCAGGTCTTGACATTACACCCAGATTTTACTTTTGTTCTAAATGTTCTTATTGATCTCTACACTTTTTCAAAAACCAATCTGTAGTGATCCATTATTTCTTTTTCAAAACATACTCTATTGGGACTTATCCTAAAAATAGCCACCAGATGGCGGAATTCCCTGTCAGTGAAATATCTTGGGATAAGGGATAGGTACAACCAATATTTTCGAAGATTGAATTTCCTGAACTTCTTCCGCCATTGAGCAATGGTCTCAATATAGTCTAGTCTCCCGCTACTTTTCGAGATGAGTTTAAATCCGGGTTCTGCACATTTAATAACCATTTCAGGTCCGTAAGGCAACCAGGAGCCGGGAAATTGTTTTACCATAAGGGCCATGATATAGGCCGCAGAATCTTTTTCGGCATTTACATCTAATTCCTCAAAAGGGATCATATTCTTACTAAAAACCATGGTTTGCATATAAAATCGACCACCAACGGGTAGCAGATCGTAGAGTGTTTTAAAAAAATCGCTGTAAGTTTTCTCCTGGTTGCCGGCTTGCCATTCTTCCACGGAACAAAAATGCTCCAGGCCTCCAATACAGGTAACGGCATCAAAAGTTCCAAAATCTTCCGGAGTAACCTTTCTGCAATCCTTAACCAGCACATTATAGCCGTTCTTTTGGCAGGCATCTGCCTGTCCTTGTGAAAGGGTTAGTCCAATACTGACTGCCCCTCTATCATCGGTTATGTATCGGGTAAACGGTGCCCAGCCACAGGCCATATCAAGCACCTTGCTTCCTTTGGTAATGTGCAAACTGTCTGCAATGAATTTATGTTTAGCTTTTTGAGCCTCTTCCAATGTCATGGAAAAATCCCCGTCATATTTTGCACCACTGTAATCTCCTGTTTCGCCCATACTGAGACGAAAGATCTCATCAATTGTGGTGTAGGTAAAGTCTAGGTCTTTTTGTTCTGCCATGGGATCGTATAATTAATATTATTAGAATCTTTTAAAGCTAGTTGATTTAAAATAGATAAGACTTTATTTAGCGTCATTTTTAATTTTAGGTCCAAAAGAGTCCTTTTTAGGGAAAGCTTATCCAGGCCGTAACCTATTTTCATTTGAACCTGCTGATCGGAATAATTGGCAGATGAAAAGATATAGGATTAGACCATTTATTGATATACCCTAACGTAATCTATCTCCAGGGTGGCATCTGTGAAATTAGTGGGGATCTCTCCTCCCAGATTACCGCCCATAGCAATGTTGAGTATTATATAGTGTGGATTATCATAAGGCTTGTCCTGGGTATTTGCCAGTTCGTAAACCAGGGTATCATCTACCCGTATTTTCATAGTACTGGCGTCCCATTCGAGACTATAGACATGGAATTCATTGGTGGATGTGGGAACTGTCGTTTCGCCACCCTCACTACTGTAGACCCCGGTATTGGTGTTGCCCCAGTGGAAATAGGCTAGAGTATTGTTCTTATCCCGACCCGTTTGTTCCATAATATCGATCTCCCCACAGGCAGGCCATCCCACACTGCCATACTGTTCTCCAAAGTAATTGCCTGTTTCATTGATATTTGCGCCTAGTGTCCAAATAGCAGGCCATGTACCGGCTTCGGCCGGAAGCTTGGCGCGTACTTCAACACGGCCATAGGTAAAGGCATATTTTGAATTCATTCGCGCTGAAGTGTAGGATTTGGTCACTCCCCCGGAGGGGTATGTTTCCTTGATCGCTTTAATTTTAAGGGTCCCGTTACTGACATACGAATTTTCGGGTCTGGCAGTATAGTGCTGTGCTTCCTCGTTGTACCAGCTCCCGTTGTTGGGCCCGATTACCTGATGGTGCCATTTCTCACTAGCCGGACTACCCTCATATTCAAATTCATCCGAAAATACGAGGGTCTCTGTTTCAGTCGATGATTTATATACGTTGATTGGTTGAGTCTTTGATATAGATTCTCCGTTTGAGAAATAAGCGTAAACATCAATAGAATATGTGTTGGTTCCTTCGCGGTCGAAAGTGTGACTCATAGTTCTGGAAGTGGTTTCCTGTAGCACATCATCATCAAATCGATAACCATAACTCACCGCATCTTCAGCGAACGCACTTACCCTCACCTCTCCAGATCCATCTCCGGCAGGATTTGAGTCAGTTGCCCCTACTACCGTAATAATAACAGTTAATTCTTTTGAATTTAATTCGGGGTCAGGTTCGGAAGAACTGCATGAAATGACCAAAATCAGGGTCATAAAAATAAAGTACAGAAAATTTAACTTGTTCATGGTGTATGGGAGTGGCTGTGATGCAGTTATTTAATAGGGTATTTCGTAAACTCAATGATACTAAAAATATTCTGAAAATGCAGAATATTTAGCTCACACTCCCAATTGAAATTTCATTTTTTGGTAATTTATTAGGTTTTGAATTGCTTCCTCGTTAGCACCCGGAAGTGGCCTAAAAAAGGGCTTAACAAAGAAAGCCGCCAACTTGTTATTGTTGTCTTTTGGTATTTGTTTTTTGAAATTTACTACTGGTTCTGGATTCATTTCCTCCCCACCTTCGTTAAAACTGCGGTGGATCGGAAATGGGTCCCGATAGCTATCGGGAGTAGTATTACAAAGAAAGCCGTCAGATGGGTATATTGATTTGGTTCTGATAGTTATGGGAACGGAATTTTAGCGGACTGGATTGCTTCCTCGTTAGCACTCGGAAGCGGCCTTTGGGGTGGCTTTACAAAGAAAGCATCTACCTCGCCTTAGCGAGGTATTGGCTTTTTTCCTTGTTCCCAAGCTCAAACAAGTTTGGCTTGCTCCCAAAGAAAAAAGCCATCAACTTACGTTGATGGCTTTCTTTGTAGCGGGGACTGGACTCGAACCAGCGACCTTCGGGTTATGAGCCCGACGAGCTACCTGCTGCTCTACCCCGCGATGTATCTTCTAGTGCAATGGCACTTTTATTTCATTATAAGCCCAGTTCGTATGCGGTACCCTGTCCTGAGCGAAGTCGAAGGGTACTGCTCTACCCCGCGATATGGACGGCAAAGATACAACGGTTTTTTACCATTATCAAGATTTCATAGGAGAATTATTTGGACTGTAGGAACCTCAAAAAACTAAAAATCCCTACCTTCGACCCATCAGGTTTTCTATGGAGGCACTTAATGATTTTCTTTCCGGATTGATTCCCTACACCGAATGGCCCATGTTTATTTTATTGATAGGCGGGGGTTTATTTTTGGTGTTTTATTCCCGGTTTTTACCCTATCGTTTTTTTGGCCATGCGATCGCTATAACGGCGGGGAAGTATGATGATAAAAATGCCAAAGGCGATGTGAGTTCCTTTCAGGCGCTCTCGGCCGCCGTGGCCGCAACCGTAGGCCTGGGGAATATTTCAGGGGTGGCCATTGCCATACATGATGGTGGCCCGGGAGTAGTTTTCTGGATCTGGGTGACGGCCCTTATCGGGATGTGTATTAAGTTTTATTCCTGTAGTCTTTCCATTATGTTCCGGGGAAAAGACTCGGACGGCAAACTTCAGGGTGGCCCCATGTTCTATATAACACAAGGGATGGGTCCTAAGGCCAAACCGCTGGCTGTATTCTTTTGTATTTGTGGCCTGTTCGGCTTTTTAGGAGTGTTTACTGCCAACCAGTTCACAGAAACCTTTATGAGTGTTGTAAACCCAACTGAAACTCTTTGGGCGACGAGCGAATTCAACTGGCAATTGTTAATTGGTATTGTTTTGGCTGTCATAACTTCCTTGGTCATTTTCGGAGGTTTATCAAAAATTGCCAAGGTTGCCTCAGCTATCGTGCCTTTTATGGTACTGGTCTATCTCGCAGCCGTGATTGTTGTGATGATCATGAATTCGGATCAGGTTTGGCCGGCTTTAAAAATGATACTGACAGAGGCCTGGAATTTTAAGACTATTGTAACCGGAGGTTTTTGGGGCTTGGTGATCATTGGGATCCGCAGGGCCATGTTCTCTAATGAGGCCGGTTTAGGTAGTGCCCCTATGTATCACGGACAGTCCAAAAATGATGAACCTATTAGAGAAGGCCTGGTGGCCAGTTTAGGACCATTTATAGATACTATTATGGTGTGTACTTTTACGGCAGTGGTGATCATCCTTAGCGGGGCCTATCTGGAAGAAGGGAGTGGCATTGTGATGACACTAACTGCTTTTAGGGTTACCTTATTTGGATACGGCGATGTATTGTTGATGGTCATTGTGACTGCATTTGCATTATCGACACTGTTTACATATTCCTATTACGGTGTTAAAAGTTTATCTTTTTTATCGAATGCCCGCATAGGGAATTGGTATAATGTGTACTTTGTGATCATGATAGTCTTTGCGGCCGTGGCATCACTCGATTTGGTAAAAAATCTGATCGATTTGTCGTATGCCCTTATGGTGATCCCTAACATGATAGCTGTTCTTTATCTGGCACCGAAAGTAAATGAAGCTGCAAAGAAGTATCTTGCTCAATTAGCCCATGGAAAAACATAAAGCCGGTTTTGTAAATATTATAGGAAATCCCAATGTTGGGAAGTCAACCCTTATGAACGCTTTTGTAGGGGAGAAGCTCTCAATTATCACCTCCAAAGCCCAGACAACCCGGCATCGTATCCTGGGGATTGTAAATGGGGAAAATTTTCAAATGATCTTGTCCGATACCCCGGGCATTATTAAACCAGCCTACGAATTACAAAATGCTATGATGGATTTTGTAAAGTCGGCTTTTGAAGATGCAGACATCCTGATCTATATGGTAGAGATAGGAGAGCAAGCTTTAAAGGATGAGCACTTTTTTGAAAAGATAAAGAATAGTAAGATTCCGGTATTATTGCTCCTGAACAAAATAGACACGGCAGACCAGGAATTGCTGGAAGAACAAGTACAGTACTGGCAGGAAAAATTACCAGAAGCCGAGCTTCATCCCATTTCGGCTCTGACCAATTTTAACATCAAGAATGTCTTTGAGCGTATCGTGGAACTACTGCCAGAGGCTCCTCCGTATTATCCTAAAGATCAACTCACAGACCGTCCTGAACGTTTTTTTGTAAATGAGACCATTCGTGAAAAGATACTCAAGTACTACAAAAAAGAGATTCCCTACGCGGTAGAGATTGAGACCGAAGCATTCCATGAAGATGAAAAGATCATCAGAATTGGTGCGGTCATTATGGTAGAACGAAATTCACAAAAAGGCATATTGATAGGCCATAAAGGAAGTGCACTTAAAAGAGTGGGCGTAGAAGCAAGACGCGATCTTGAACAATTCTTTGATAAACAAGTACACATAGAACTCTATGTGAAAGTGAACAAGAACTGGCGAAGCAATAGCAATCAGTTACGACGTTTTGGCTACCAATCCTGATCACTTGGTTTTTGCCATGATGTCTTCCATAAGTGAATAAAGCGCTTTCATCTGCGGCTTGCCTTTCCTTTTACCTGCCCTTCCCAAGGCGTACAAAACAAACCATAGTACAACCATAACCCCCATAATGCCTAATAACCAGCCGTAGGGTTTGTTAAGGGCAGCACTGCTATAGGCCCAGATCCCAAAAATGATAAAAAAAGTACCTACTCCAAAATGAAGAAACATAAAGAAGGTCCAGAGAGTGGGGTTAGGGCCAAATACTCCATACAATCTGCTGCCGCCTTCTTCTCTTTCAATGATCTCCAGATGAAGTTGGGGCGACCAAAAATGGGATTCCAGTTTATTGAATTTGATAAAGACATGGTCATCTAAACGCTTTATGATGTAAGGTGGACGTTTAGTTTGTTCAAATGTGCTGAGCAATGGTTCCTTGCTGGTTTCCTGCTCTAACTGAAAGCGGGGCCTTAATACAATTTCGTTGGGTATGGGTTTCATCAGCAAGATTTATACTGCAAAAGGTACAATTTAATGGTTTAATTTTTTAGCATTTATACGGTTTAACCACAAATAAGCTGCGAATGTAATCGCTTGTAAGTTGGGTGATTAGTACTACCTTTGTGCCCAAGTTTTAAGCTATGAGCGCTATTGTTGCTATTGTGGGAAGGCCCAACGTTGGGAAGTCGACTTTTTTTAACCGACTCATTCAGCGCCGAGAGGCCATTGTTGATGCTGTTAGTGGGGTAACACGAGATCGTCATTACGGTAAGAGCGACTGGAATGGTAAGGAGTTCACTGTGATCGATACCGGAGGTTATGTGCTGGGGAGTGATGATGTCTTTGAAAAAGAAATAGACAAACAGGTAGAACTGGCTATTGGGGAGGCAGATGCCATCATGTTTATGGTGGACGTAGAAACCGGTGTAACCGGGATGGACGAAGATGTGGCCAAATTGCTGCGCAGGGTGAATAAGCCTGTTTTTTTGGTAGTGAACAAGGTAGACAATGCCAAACGGGCTCAAGATGCTGTAGAGTTTTATTCTCTTGGCCTTGGGGAATACTATGCTATCTCCAGTATGAATGGGAGTGGAAGTGGAGAATTATTGGATGATCTTGTAAAAGCATTGCCCGAGAAACCCGAAACTGAAAGTGACCTGCCCAGGTTTGCTGTAGTTGGAAGACCGAATGCGGGAAAATCGTCTTTTATCAACGCCCTGATAGGCGAGGAACGTTACATAGTTACAGATATCGCGGGTACTACCAGAGATAGTATCGATACCAAATACAATCGTTTTGGCTTTGAGTTTAATTTGGTAGATACTGCCGGGATAAGGCGTAAGGCCAAAGTACGAGAAGATCTTGAGTTTTATTCCGTAATGCGCTCGGTAAGGGCCATAGAGCATTGTGATGTATGTCTACTACTTCTTGATGCCTCCAGAGGATTTGACGGGCAGGTAGAGAATATATTTTGGCTGGCACAACGAAATAACAAAGGGATCGTGATCCTTGTGAATAAATGGGATCTGTTAGAAAAGGATACCCATGCAGTAAAAGAATATACCACTAAGATAAAACAAGCTATAGAACCCTTTACCGACGTGCCCATTCTGTTTATTTCGGCACTTACCAAACAACGGATCTATAAGGCAATAGAAACTGCGGTTGAAGTTTATAAGAACCGCAGTAAACGTATCCCTACACGTAAAGTGAATGATGTTATGTTGCCTATTATTGAGCATACACCTCCGCCGGCTTATAAAGGAAAGTACGTAAAGATCAAGTTTATCACCCAGCTCCCAACCCCCTATCCGCAGTTTGCTTTTTTCTGCAACCTGCCTCAGTACGTACGGGAACCTTACAAACGATTTTTAGAAAATAAACTACGGGAAAATTTTGATTTCACCGGAGTGCCGGTTACTATCTTTATGAGGAAGAAGTAAGGTTTACCAGCCACCTGAGGCACCACCGCCTCCAAAGCTGCCGCCACCGAATCCACCGCCAAAGCCACCGCCTCCAAAGCCGCCTCCGCCAAAACTTCCGGAACCGCCTTTATAGCTGCCCCGACCCATATTGCTGAGGATGATTACATCCCAGATGTCTAGTCCTTTACTGCGGCCGCCACCTTTTCCACCACCTTTGTTCTTTCGATTGGCAATAATAATAATCAGGATGATGATGAAAATAACAAAGGCAACAAAGATCAAAACGAAGACAACTTTGGCTGTACTATTAGGAGCTACATTTTCTTCTAATGCTTTTTGAAATTCTCCATTGAGAATTTGAAATATGGCATCTGCGCCCTTGTTGAGTCCGGCAGCATAATTCCCTTCTCTGAATTCAGGGACAATTATAAGTGTAATGATTCGCTTGCACATGGCATCCGTAAGTGAACCCTCTACACCATAGCCTGTATTTATGGCGATCTTGCGGTCGTCATTGGCCACCAGGATCAGGACCCCATTGTCTTCTTTCGCCTGTCCAATTCCCCATTCTTCACCCCATTGAGTGGCTAAATAGTTGATATCCTCCCCTTCCGTAGAGGCAATAATGGCAACTACGATCTGAGTTGAGGTGGTATCGGAATAGCGTATTAGTTTTTGCTCAAGGGCTTCCTTATCGCTTTTAGATAAGAGAGAAACATAATCATAAACACTGGTTTGGAGTTTTGGCTTCTCCGGAATAGTGAATTGGCCCCAGGCAATGGAAATACTGCAGAGGAATAGTAATAAGATGCTAGCCTTTGGATACTTCATTGCTCAATTCGTTGGTGTCATCAGATTTATAGGGAAAATGTGTCTTTAATTCTTCCCCTGCCTTTAAAATACCTGCTACTATACCTTGTTTGAATTGGCCCTTTTTAAAATGGGTTTGGATCACATCTTTGGTATCGTTCCAAAAGGTATTGGAGACCACTTCATTGATTCCTTTATCCCCATAAATGACAAAAGTGCGGTCATTCACCGCAATATAAAGAAGTACTCCATTAGAATCTTTGGTATTTTCCATCTTAAGACTATGAAATACTTCCTGAGCCCTTTCGTATGGATCTAAAGTGGTGGCAGGTTCTATATGCACTCTGATCTCACCAGAGGTATTTTTTTCTGCCTTAAGTATGGCGTTAATAACCTCTTGTTCTTCCTCTGGAGATAAAAAAGCTTCTACCTTGGATTCTGCCATGGGATCAATCAAATTCGAAGTTCACATCAGGGGCATTCTCTGAACCAGGATTTGCCTGGTACCTGGTCATTTCATCAAAACCAAACCAACCGGCCAGTAATTTATTAGGGAATTTGGTAGTGTGTATGTCGTAGATATTTACGGCCTCATTATACCGGTCCCTGGCTACGTTTATTCTGTTTTCAGTTCCTTCCAGTTGTGATTGTAAATCCAGGAAATTTTGATTCGCTTTTAAATCGGGATAACGTTCTACGGTAACCAGTAATCTGGATAGGGCAGAAGATAAG
Source organism: uncultured Flavobacteriaceae bacterium (assembly GCA_963844995.1). Taxonomy (GTDB): domain Bacteria; phylum Bacteroidota; class Bacteroidia; order Flavobacteriales; family Flavobacteriaceae; genus Muriicola. The sequence continues at coordinate 106,883 of CAWJQE010000011.1, forward strand.
CCCGATTGTGCCTCCTGAAAGGCAGCCATTTTTTCCGGGGTAAGATCGTTTATATCGATATTAGTAGAAGTAGCCTTTGCCCTTGCTTCAATTACATCCGTAAGCGTCCCTCGTTCAAAGTCGGCCGCACCTTGTACCGTCTTTACGAGATTTCCAATAAGGTCATTTCGCCTTTGGTACGTACTTTCTACATCAGACCAGGCAGTTTTCGCATTAGCCTCGAATTCAACAGCAGTATTATTAAAGCCTACGGCCCATTGGTAGATCCCAAAGACAACGACCGCAAGTATAATTACGGGAATTAACCATTTTTTCATTTTGATAGTGTGTTTAAATTGTAGTTATAATTGTTGTTTAATCTTGATGAGTTCTGCTTTAACCCGTTCCAGTTTCTGAATGATCTCGAAATTAGAAAGTGTTTTCTTTCGCTCTTCTTTGAGGTGGGTTTTAGCTCCTTCCAGGGTAAAGCCGCGTTCTTTCACCAAATGGTAGATAAGTTGTAAATTCTTTATATCCGCCGGTGTGAATTTACGGTTCCCTTTGGCGTTCTTCTTGGGTTGCAACTCGTCAAATTCCTTTTCCCAAAAACGGATGAGAGAGGTGTTCACCTCAAAGGCCTTGGCCACTTCGCCAATACCATAATATCGTTTTTCCGGCAGTTCTAGGTGCATTAATCTAATGATTGGTTTTCCTGGTTAGCAAATTTCAACATATTTTCAAATTCTTCAGCGGTTAAACTGCCGTAATAGAAATTAATTGGGTTTATACGCTGATCATCTTTCCATACTTCGTAGTGCAAATGAGGTGCTTCAGACCTGCCTGTACTCCCAATAAACCCGATCAGATCTCCGCGTTTTACTTTTTGACGCCGTTTTACATTATAATTACTCAGGTGAGCATAAAGAGACATATACCCATATCCATGATCTATTCGGATGTGTTTTCCATAGCCGGATGCGTTGTTATCTGCCCGGGTAATTGTGCCATCTCCCGTTGCATAGATAGGGACCCCTTTGACTGCTGTGAAATCCATACCCCAGTGCATTTTTCGCGCCTTGGTAAACGGATCGGATCGCCAGCCGTAGCCGGAAGCCATCCTTGTCAGATCTTCATTGCTCACCGGTTGTATTGCAGGAATAGCCGCCAGTAATTTTTCCTTGTCTTCGGCCAGTTTTGTGATCTCATCTAGTGAGCGCGATTGAATGACCATTTGTTTTTGAATAACATCAAGTCTTTTAGTGGTAGCCGTAATCATCTCGGAATTATTAAATCCCTCCAATGACTTATAGCGGTTTATCCCTCCAAAACCTGCCCTGCGTTGTTCCTCCGGAATAGGATTGGCCTCAAAGTACAAACGGTATATGTTGTTGTCCCGGTCCTCAATATTCGCCAGAACCTCTTCTATTTGCCGCATTTTTTTGTTGAGCAGTTCAAAACGGAGCTCGTAGTTCTTCACTTCTCTGGCAAGGGATAATTCCCTTGGCGTATTTAATATATTGGTATTGAGAAGTAATATTAGCCCAATAAAACCAAAAAGAGCAGAACCCAGGAAAAACAGTGAGAGATTTCTATAACGCCGAGATTTCTTTAGCTCTATTTTTCGATAGGAGAGCGTGTCTGGATCGTAATAGTACTTAACTTTAGACATGAATGTAAATTATCCTATTTTTGTGCTGCCAATGTAACTAAACAAACAAATATAAAAATTGTTTTGTAGAAAGCGATAAAATTAGTAAAACCTTACCTTTTTATATGACTTCCAGCGAAATACGCGAACACTTCCTGGCTTTTTTTAAGAGCAAAAACCACAGTATTGTTTCCTCTGCCCCAATGGTCATCAAGGATGATCCAACTTTGATGTTCACCAACGCAGGGATGAATCAGTTCAAAGAGTTTTTCCTGGGAAATAGCATCTCCAAAAGTCCGCGTGTTGCGGATACACAAAAATGCTTACGGGTAAGTGGCAAGCACAATGATCTGGAAGAGGTTGGAAAAGACACCTACCACCATACTATGTTTGAGATGCTTGGTAACTGGAGTTTTGGAGATTATTTTAAAAAAGAAGCCATTCAATGGGCCTGGGAGTTGCTTACCAAAGTATATAAAATAGACAAAGAGAGTCTGTATGTATCTGTATTTGAAGGCAGCAAAGATGCCGATGCCCTGGAGATGGATACGGAAGCTTTTGAATTGTGGAAGGCGATTGTTCCTGAAGATCGCATCATTTTAGGAAATAAAAAGGACAATTTTTGGGAAATGGGTGACCAGGGCCCATGCGGACCCTGTTCTGAGATCCATGTAGACATTCGTTCCAAAGAAGAGAAAGCAAAGGTTTCCGGAGCTAGTCTTGTGAATAAAGATCATCCGCTTGTCATTGAGATATGGAATTTGGTATTTATGCAGTATAATCGAAAGGCCAATGGTTCCCTGGAACCACTTCCGGAGAAGCATGTAGATACCGGGATGGGTTTTGAGCGTTTGTGCATGGTATTACAAGGCGTACAATCTAATTACGATACTGATATCTTTACTCCTCTGATCAAAGAAATAGAGGTCATTACAAATCATACGTATGGAAAAGACAAGGCGAATGACATTGCCATGAGGGTAGTAGCGGATCATATCCGCGCTGTGGCTTTTTCTATTGCTGATGGTCAGTTGCCCAGTAACAACGGAGCCGGATATGTTATAAGGCGTATCTTAAGAAGGGCTGTGCGGTATGGATTTACTTTTCTCGATACACAGGAACCTTTTCTTTATAAATTGGTCAATGTGCTTGTGAATATCATGGGCCCTGCATTTCCGGAGTTGAAAAAGCAACAAAACCTGATAGAGAATGTAATTCGGGAGGAGGAACATTCCTTTCTTAAAACCCTGGAGCAGGGCTTGGTTTTGCTAGATGATATGATTGCCCAAACCAAAGGAAAGGAGATAGATGGAAAGAAGGCATTTGAATTGTATGATACCTTTGGATTCCCTATTGATCTTACAAGTCTTATACTGAGTGAAAGGGGGTATACCCTGGATGAAAAGGAATTTGAAAAGGCGATGGAGCAGCAGAAAACCAGATCACGATCGGCTTCAGAAGTGGCCAAGGATGATTGGGTAATACTACAGGATAATGCACAACAAGCATTTATTGGGTATGATGAATTAAAGGCTCGGGTAGATCTGGTTAAATACAGGAAGGTAACTACCAAGAAAGATGGTATTCAGTTTCAACTGGTTTTTAATCAAACACCTTTTTACCCGGAAGGTGGTGGTCAGGTAGGAGATAAAGGTTATTTGGAAGTACCCAATGGGGATGTGGTTTACATCCTGGATACAAAAAAGGAGAATAACGAAATAGTTCATTACGCTAAGAATCTGCCTAAACACTTAAAGGAATCGCTTGTAGCTGTGGTAGATACCACGGAACGAGCCAGGACTGCACGAAACCACACAGCAACCCATTTGTTGCATCAGGCCTTGAGACAGGTGCTGGGGACCCATGTGGAGCAAAAAGGATCTGCGGTGCATTCAGATCATCTCCGATTCGATTTTTCACATTTTGCCAAACTCACAGAGGAAGAATTAAGTAAGGTAGAGAACTTTGTAAATGCAAGGATCGATGAACAATTGCCCTTAAAGGAAGAGCGAAATGCTCCGGTGAAAAAGGCCCTGGAAGAAGGAGCCATGGCACTTTTTGGTGAGAAATATGGGGATAAGGTACGTACTATTCGATTTGGAGAATCTATAGAACTTTGTGGGGGTACTCATGTTAACAATACGGCTGATATCTGGCATTTTAAGATCATTTCAGAAGGAGCTATTGCAGCAGGTGTTCGCAGGATTGAAGCAATCACATCTCAAGCTGTTAAAGAGTTTTATGAAGAGAAGAATCACCTGCTAGAACAGATCAAATCGCGTTTAAAAAGTAGTGGAGATCCTGTAAAGGCGATTGAAAATCTGCAGGAAGAGAATATTCAAATGAAAAAGGAAATCGAAGCCTTATTAAAAGAAAAGGCTAGGGCCATTAAAAGTGAGTTCAAAGATTCTTTGGAGCAGGTAAACGGCGTGAGATTCCTGGCTAAGGAAGTAGATCTTGATGCGGCTGCCATGAAAGATCTGGCATTTGAGATGGGGCAGGAGCAAGACGATCTTTTCTTACTTTTTGCTTCCAAGCAACATGGGAAAGCACTTCTAAGCTGTTATATATCCAAAGGTCTTGTTGAGAAAAAAGGATTGAATGCGGGGCAAGTAGTTCGCGAATTGGGTAAATATATCCAGGGAGGCGGCGGGGGCCAGCCCTTCTTTGCTACAGCAGGAGGTAAAAATCCGGCAGGTATTCCGGAGGCCCTTGAAAAGGCACGCTCCTTTATCTCGTAACCTATGAAACTTCAAACACAAGTACCTATTAGCACCTCGCCATACCCTATATCGTATAAGGGCGAGATCGTTTTATTGGGATCGTGTTTTGCAAACCATATAGGTAGTAAATTAAAGTATCACAAATTCAGTACAACGCTGAATCCTTTCGGGATCTTGTTCCATCCCAAAGCCTTGTCCAATCTCATTGTAAGAGCACTGAATAATGAAGACTACAGGGAAGAAGAGCTTTTTTCACATCAGGAACAATGGCATTCCTTTGAAGCGCATTCGGATATTAGCAAAAACTCAAAGGAAGAACTCCTCCTTTCCCTGAATGAGAAATTGGATCTTACCAGACAAAAGTTAACTACTGCTTCTCACCTTATCCTCACCTTAGGAACTGCCTGGGGATATGAACTTAGGGATACCGGTAAATGGGTTGCCAACTGTCATAAAGTTCCTCAAAAGGAATTTAACAAGGTCTTGTCTGCTCCGGAGGAAATCATGGAAAGCCTCAGTGGGGCAATAACGAGAATACGGCAGCTTAACTCAAAAATCGCTGTGTACCTTACCATATCACCCGTAAGACATTTAAAGGATGGATTTACAGAAAATCAACGCAGTAAAGCCCATTTGATAACTGCCACACATCAACTGCTACAGTCCCTGCCCCATAATAAACTCTATTATTTTCCTGCCTATGAGTTGATGATGGACGAATTGAGAGATTACCGTTTTTATGAGTCAGATATGGTGCATCCTAATGCTCTGGCGATCGATTATATCTGGGAGAAATTTAGATCCAGCTGTATTTCAAAAACCGATATATCAACGATGGAAAGTGTTGCAGAGATCCAAAAAGGACTTGCCCATAAGGCCTTTAATCCATCTTCAAAGCAGCATTTAGCATTTAAGGAGAACTTACAAAAGAAAATAGCAGACCTTACAATCAACCTATCCTCATATCAGTTTTTAGCCATTAGATATGGCACCTACGGCATCTACCAGATCAATGCCATCATCAATAAGATGGCCAAGAGCAGGATGTTGCTGTTTCACTTCCTGTAAGTGTTCCAGAATTTCTTCTGCAAAGCTGGTATCGTTGTTATTTTTTGCCAACTCATACAATTCTATTGAGAGTAACCAATCTTCCGGATAGTGTACTTTCACCTCCTTAAAGACCTTATTTCTGGATATCGTAGTATTGGTTCCTTCTCTGAAATCCCGTATTTGGCGGTAGAGTAACTGCAGCTTTTTACGTGCCGGAGATATGGTAGGTTTAATCGTAGTTGACGAAATTTTATGGGTAACAAGATCAAAACTGGAAAGGTCTGCCGGGCCGTTAAACGCAGCTACAATCTTTTCACCTACGGCCATATGATAATGTCCATTGGAAGGTTCAAATAATATCTTTTTACCGTGGGTTACCGTGCAATTCCTAAAAGTGATCAAAATGATCTCTCCCCTTAAATTTCGCGTGCCGGTAATGATCTCTCCGGTAACTTTAATGTCTCCTTCAAACTCCAGAACAATAGTTTCCCCTTCATAAATGTTATACGCTTTAAGGTCGCGCGGGCTCATATCCTCAATAGCCAAATTGATCCCTTTTAGTTTTCCAATAGGCGACCCAAATCCGTCCTTATGGTGATTGGTACTATGTCCAACCAATTCTTTTTCACGATAGGCCAGCGCCGTTAAACCTTCTGTCTGGATATATACGGGCAGATCCTGGTATTCAATAACCTTGGCAAAAGATCCTGAGATCTGCAGGCCGGTACTAAGTTCAACAGTACAAAGGTCCTTGGAAGCGATCACTTTTTTTACGCCACTTAGGCCACCTTTTCGCAATGCCATCGTATTGGCAAATTCTTCCAAAACCTGACTCAGAAAAGCAAAATCTGGTGTTACGAATAACTGGGGTTGAGGTTTGGTAATGTCAAAGGAAGTATGAGCCGCTTCAATGGAGTAAGGTACTTTTTTAACCTTTTCTGTCATACACCAGGCGCTCTCTCCAATTGATGACAGGAGACCTGCCCCATAGATTTTGGGCTCTTCCACAGTACCAATTAATCCGTATTCTACCGTCCACCAATGCAGGTTTCGGATAAGGGCTATTTCGCTCGGATCTCCCATATTTTCCTGAAGAGATTCTATTTTCGACTCCGCCTCATCTATTGCATCCTGGGGAGTGCCAGGTGCTTCTTTTATAATAGAGAGATGCCTAACGGCCTCATACAATTCATAATCTTTAGAATTGGAGATGGCCTTGCTGCCAATTTCTCCAAAGCGCCTGAGATATTCGGCGTATTCAGGATTTGCGATGATAGGTGCGTGGCCGGCACCTTCGTGAATAATATCGGGAGCGGGAGTGTATTCTATATGTTCTAATTGGCGAATATCACCGGCAATCACCAACACATTGTAGGCTTGAAATTCCATAAAGGCCGATGGGGGAATAAATCCATCTACCGCTACTGCTGCCCAACCTATCTCCTTAAGGATGCGGTTCATGCCGTACAAATTGGGAATATGATCTATAGAGATCCCGGTTTTATTAAGTCCCTCTGTATAGGAATCGTGGGCAACGCGACTTAAATAATCAACGTTTTTTCGCATCACATAACGCCAAACTGCCTGGTCAATGGCGGTGTATTCCTCATAATTCTGAGGCTTTATATACTGTTTTAAATGTGTGGGCAGTTTGTCTAAAATGGGATTGCTTTCGAACGACATGGGATATTATTTACGATATCTTAAAGGTACAAAATCATAACAATTAAGTTGCCAAAGACAGCATTTGATCTTTGCAGATTACCTCATTTTACAAAGAAAAACCGCTCTTGGGAGCGGTTAAAATATTTAGTTAGATGCAAGGGCATTTGGCGGATATTTTTCGAGGATCTCATAAACAAACTCTCGTATCCGTGCTTCCTTTTTATCGATGTTGTTCCCGGTGTGTAAAGTACCATCACCTTTGCCTTGCCATACTAATTCTTTCGACTTGGCATCAATTAGATCGATATAGAGACTACCTACTGTACGGGTGCTTACATTAGGTCCACCCCAACCGGCACCACCCCACATCCATGGATTCCAATAGCCCCAACCGGGTCCCCAGCCCCAGCCCCAGCCAACATTATTATAGACATCTACTCGCTCTCGTTCTTTAGTAAAAATGCTGACCAATAGATCTGGCCTTTCTGATTTCACAAATCCCTTGTTTCCCATTTCGGTTTCAATGGCACGCAATATGCGTTTCTTGTCCAGATCCGAGATCTGGGCCTGATCAATACCTGTTTTATAAAATGCATAGCTTTTATAAGTGCTGAAATCGGCATTCCTGTCATAATCTGTGACCACACGCACTGAAATACAAGAACTTAACATGAATAGTGCGGCTAAGGGTAGGAATAATAAAATATTTTTCTTCATAACATGTCTTTTTTTATGCGCTTTTTTTTGATCTAAATAGCTCAAATATCATGCCGAATACATGCTGTTTTATTTTCTTTTTACCCCAGTGTTAAATCCGTATGGACAATGTCTGCAATTGCTTTCACAGCAATACCCACGTTTTAAGTGATATTGCTCGGTAAACACTTTATAACCCTCTTCGGAGAGATAAAAGTCCCCTTCCTCAAGTGGTAAGATCTGTTTCATTTCAAATTTTCTTAGCGCAATGTTGTAAAATTAAGTGTTTTCCTGTTAATAAACCATCTGTACAATGGGCTGATGGCCTGTAGGTTGTCTGTTTAGACCCCAAATGAAATTAGACCCTTTTTGTGAGTAAATAATCGAACTTATTGGGAATTATGATGGTAAACACTTTATTTTTAGAGTAGTAGGAAAGACCAGTTAATGATCTTAATTAGTAAGTATTTTTTTTCAAAGAATTATGTGGGCCTATCTTTATGGCCTTTTATTATCCTCAAGGATCGCGCTCTAACTCAAGATGAGACGTTGATCAATCATGAGCGGATTCACTTAAAACAGCAACTCGAATTATTTATTATCCCTTTTTATGCCTGGTATCTGATAGAATGGCTTATAAAATGCTTCTGGTATTTAAATGGATATAAGGCCTATCGCAATATAAGTTTTGAAAGAGAGGCCTATTTTAATGAGTCCGATCCTCATTACCTTTCCTCCAGGGGTAGATTCCGATTTATACAATATCTTTGAGGGAAAACACAGCACCCGATTGATCTTACCTACCCATGAAATACAACTTCCTGTTCTAAAGGATCATGATATCGCGCTCCATTTGAGACGGGAAGATCTTATTCACCCCATACTCTCCGGAAATAAGTACCGGAAATTAAAATACAATGTACAGGAGGCAGTCAGTAAAAAATATAGTAGGCTCATCACTTTTGGCGGGGCATACTCAAATCATATTCCGGCTACGGCTTATGCAGCAAAAGAAAACGGATTAGAGGCTATAGGTATTATTAGAGGCGAAGAACTATCTACTTCCTGGAGTGATAATCCCACCCTTTTTACCGCTCATCAATTAGGGATGAGGTTTAAATTTATAACACGTGAGGAGTACAGAAGGAAGAATAAAGATGAATTTCTGAAAAAACTATTACAGTTGCATGGCCCGGCTTACCTGATTCCGGAAGGAGGCACTAATGCCCTTGCCATAAAGGGTTGCGAAGAAATTTTGGAGAATACAGATGAGGTCTTTGATGTTATCTGTTGCTCGGTAGGGACGGGAGGTACTTTGGCAGGCCTCAGTAACGCCGCTAAAAAGAACCAACAGGTACTCGGATTTCCCGCTCTTAAAGGCGATTTTTTGCAAAAAGATATTTGTAAATTTGCACAGAATAGGAACTGGTCACTCTGTAATGAATATCATTTTGGAGGATATGCAAAGGTCACAAAAGAGCTGGTGACCTTTATCAATGAATTTAAAGAGTTAACCGGAGTGCCATTAGATCCTGTTTATACAGGGAAGATGATGTTTGGAATCCTGGATAAAGTAGCCAAAGGTGAATTTAAAAAAGGATGTAGTATCCTGGCAATTCACACAGGGGGTTTACAGGGCATTGAAGGAATGAACAGCTATTTGAAAAAAAAGAAACTACCTTTGCTTACCATATGAAAAATTCGGTTTGGACTCTTTTAGTAGCGGTATTGATCGTTGGCTGTGGCACCAAAAAACGGTCCATTAATAGCAACAAGGATCGCACAGCATCTAAGACCACCCAGGTGTATAAGAACACTTCGTCTTCTGTCTATCCACTCCCTGATGATTCAGGGATGTTTATGGAGTTTCCTATTGCTTCAATTGAAGATTACATAGATACTTTTGCGGAAGTAGCGCAATTTGAAATGAAAGCCTACGGGATCCCCGCAAGTATCACCTTGGCCCAGGGTATTCTGGAAAGTGGTTTTGGGAGAGGGGCACTTACCTTAAAAACCAATAATCACTTTGGAATAAAATGCCATACCGGTTGGGACGGTCCGTACGCACTTCACGATGATGACGAAGCTGGGGAATGTTTCAGGAAATACAACCATCCAATGTATTCTTTCCGTGATCACAGTATATTTTTAACTAGCAGATCTCGTTACGCTTCGCTGTTTAGCTTGCGCAAAGACGATTATAAAGGCTGGGCAAATGGTTTAAAAGAGGCCGGTTATGCCACTGATCGTAAATATCCCCATAAACTCATTTCCTTTATAGAGCGGTATAAGCTCTATGAGTACGATAAAGCCGTTTTGCAAGACAATTATGTAGTAGAAAAGAAGTCGTCCTCAGGCCGCTATAAAGTGCATATAGTTCAGGAAGGAGATACTCTGTATTCCATATCAAGACGTTATTTAGTTTCCGTGCAAGAACTTCGGGAATTGAATGAATTGAACGACACTATTATTTCCGTTGGACAGGAACTCAGAATACAGTCTAATAATATCAGATAAACCTATGAAGTACCAACGAAGTAGTGCCTTATTTAAAGAGGCACAACGCTATATTCCCGGAGGTGTTAATTCGCCCGTCCGGGCTTTTAAGGCAGTAGGAGGCACTCCTGTTTTTGTAAAGGAAGCAAAAGGAGCGTACCTATATGATGAGGATGGCAATACTCTTATAGATTATATTTCTTCCTGGGGACCACTAATACTGGGTCACGCCTACGAACCGGTAATTGAAGCGGTGATAGATAAGGCCAGAAAAGGAACCTCTTTCGGTATGCCTACCGAGATTGAAACAGATCTTGCCAAATTGGCTATTTCCATGGTGCCCAATATAGATAAGATACGATTTGTAAACAGCGGTACAGAAGCGTGTATGAGTGCCATTAGACTGGCACGTGGTTTTACCGGAAAAGACAAGATCATAAAATTCGCAGGTTGCTATCACGGACATGCAGATGCCTTTTTAATTCAGGCGGGTAGTGGAGCTGTAACCTTTGGAAGCCCCAACAGTCCGGGCGTTACCGAGGGTACTGCAAAGGACACCTTATTGGCCACGTACAATGATCTGAATAGCGTAGATGCCTTACTTAAGGCTAATAAGGGAGATATTGCAGCGGTCATTATTGAACCAATTGCAGGGAATATGGGATGTATCATTCCGGAAGATTCTTTTATACACGGTTTACGGGAACGATGTACCCGCGAGAATATCCTGCTTATTTTCGATGAAGTAATGACAGGTTTCAGGCTGGGAGCCGGAGGCGCACAAGAAGTATTGGGGATCAAAGCAGATCTGGTTACATTTGGGAAAGTGATAGGCGGTGGTTTACCCGTTGGTGCTTTTGCAGCCAGAAAAGAGATCATGGATCATCTGGCACCCGAAGGACCTGTATACCAGGCAGGAACTTTAAGTGGCAATCCTTTAGCTATGAGTGCCGGCTTGGCGATGCTAACAGCGCTCAATAAACAACCAGCCATTTTCCAAAGTCTGGATAAGAAGACTAAATATCTCCATGAGGGTTTGAAAAAGGTATTAACGGATCACGGTATTCCGCATCAGATCAATAGATTTGGTTCTATGATCTCAGTGCATTTCACTAAGGAACCGGTAAGGGATTTTGAGAGTGCCGCCAAGGGTAATAATGAGACGTTTAAAAAATACTTTCATGGAATGTTAAACCAGGGCATTTACCTTCCCCCCAGTGCATTTGAAAGCTATTTTTTAAATGATGCCCTTTCTTATGAGGACATAGACAAAACCATTGAGGCATTACAAACCATTGCTCCAGAACTTAAATAAAAAATGGGCCTTAAAGGCCCATTTTTATACTAAGATTACTTATCGTTTTCCTCGGGATTCTTTTTTCCCCCGCTGTCCTCTGTGACCTTTTTGTCCTCTGTGTTTCTGATGAGCCATATCCTTTTCCCACTTGGCAAACTGCTCTTCGTTAAGGATCTTTTTCATTTTCTCTTTTTGAGCGATCATATGATCTAAGCGCTCATTTTGTAATGCAAATCGCTCCTCTGAACTAAGATCCGTCCTTTTACCTTTCACAGCTTCCCTTTTCTCTTTCCTAAGCTTGGCATTTTCCAAATGAAATTCCTGAACCTGCTTTTGTTGGGCACTGCTTAGATCCAGAGCTAGGGTCATTTTTTTTGTCTGTAACGTAGCCATCTGCTCGGGCGTTAATTGATCTTTTCCATCACGTGGTCCGCGTTCTGGTCCTTCCTGGGCCATGGCGGTTAAACTGGCTATGGTAAACATAGCAATTAGAACTTTTTTCATGTGTTATTAATTTAAGTTATATCCCTTTGACCATTATCAGGCAGATGGGTTTAAATGAAAAAGCGGGTTTGTGAAATATTTAACCATTGGAAGGGCATCCTTAAAGGTACTGAAATAAAAAACCCTGAAGCATTATACTTCAGGGCCCTTCCTATTCTTGATTTGGGGATATGAAAAAACGGTAATTTCTTATAAGGTATTCTTGTTGTTTTGTTGAAGCTCATCATCATTGGTCTGAACCAACTGTACTTCATCATTCTGAGGATTGTCTATCGCAGTTTCCATTTGTGCATAGATGACTACAGAAACTATAAAACAAATCAGGTAAACAAGACTTTTAACTTTATAAGACATGATCTGGGGGTTTTTATTAATGACTCTAATATAGACTCAAAAAGAAGGCGATCTCCAGGAATGTTGTAAAGCCACCCACCTCTTGTTGTGAAAAGACCTTTAGTTGTGGTAAAATGTAAATATGGCATATTCGCCAAAACAAACAAAGGTGCTGAACACAGAGGAATCAGCACCTTTTATCTAAGCGATCTAAACCTGTTAACTAGGTTCCAGGATCTGTTCTATTCGTTTAGCGATATCTTGCAAATGGTATTTGCTCATTCTATCGGAAGTTCTACCCACAGCATTCAAAGCAGCAGAACGGAGTGTGGTTAGCTCTGCACGTGCAATAGAGCGCAGGTCGGACTGACTCATGGTAACCGCTGTAGATTTTCTGTAACCGCCAAAGTCGGGCAACTTTCTTTGATCTTCAGCATTCATGATATATTCCAGTCGATCTACATAGGCCTTCTGCAGGTTTCTTCTGTAGGTATCGATGGTTCTTCCGGTTCTTAATTCGGACCAGATACCACGGCGAAGTTCGGTCATCAGGTCAACAAGTGTATAAGCCTCCTTGCCATACATAGCCTCGTATTCTACTAGTCGGGCCATTTTTCCAAGACTAAGCAAGTTGTTTAGCGTTCTTGCCTGTAGCGCCCGGATTCTTTCAACGGAACCGGAGTACTCAATCTTTGCAAACAGATCCGGATTGATCAACCAATCTTGTGTTTCAAAAAGTTGTTTGTGTAAAAAGGCTATACAATTCTCCTGATGCTCTTTGGAAACATGTGTATACACCGGACCTTCCTGATCATAGGTCTTGTGATTTTCGTAAACCCCGCCAATATTATTGGAAACATGGCCCATATATCGGTTGTACTGAGATAAAACCTGACCGTATAAAGTTTCAAGATCCTCATAGGTCTTTCCGTCTTCTTTGGTCCATTCTATAAGATTAGGTACAATTCGTTTTAGATTTTTGATCCCATATTCTCCGGCAAGGATAGCATTGTCTCCTAAATCTTCGGTTTGTGAGCTCGGATCTACTACGTCACCAGCCTGTTGATGACCGAAACGGTACATAGGATCGCCGGCGTGCTCCAGGATCCAGGAATCTAAAATTGATTTTTCATCTTCCGCAGAGGTGGAAAGGATAGGTCTATACCCCCAGGAGATGGCATATTTGTCATAGATCCCAATGTCTGGCATTAGGGCCACATCCTCGTCCTCGGGTTGTGCTATATAATTGAAACGGGCATAGTCCATAATAGATGGTGCCGTACCATATTTCCTGGTAAAGGAAGCAGATCTTAGTGAATCTACGGGATATGCTACACTACTTCCCATATTATGAGGCAGCCCTAAGGTATGACCTACTTCGTGAGAAGATACAAATCGTATAAGCCTTCCCATTACTTCATCCTTGAAGGCAACGCCTCTGGCATCGGGATTAATTGCTGCTGTTTGAACAAAGAACCAGTTGCGTAACAAGGTCATTACATTGTGGTACCAATTGATATCCGATTCCAATATTTCACCGCTACGTGGATCACTAACGTGAGGTCCGTTGGCATTTGGAATAGGAGATGCCAAATAACGTACTACGGAATATCGCACATCTTCCGGAGACCATTCCGGATCTTCCTCCGGAGAAGGTGGGTCCATGGCAATGATGGCATTTTTAAAACCTGCGGCTTCAAAAGCTACTTGCCAGTCTTCAATACCTTGTTTAATAAAGGGTATCCACTGTTTAGGTGTGGCCCTGTCTACATAATATATGATCTGTTTTTTAGGTTCAACCAGTTCACCATTCTTAAACTTCTCCACATCTTCCTCCTTCACTTCAAGCCTCCATCGATCCAGAAAGGTAATGGTCTTACTTTCCTGGGCATCCAGGCCGTAATCTACCTGGCCTCTGGCAAACCATCCTACACGTTCGTCAAAATAGCGACGCTTCATCGGTTCCCTGGGAAGAAGGATCATAGAATTGTTGATCTCAATTGAGATAGACCCCAGGCTGGAATTAGAAGGGGCATCTCCCGCAGTATAGGTTTTTACATGTCTCGCTTCAATATTCAAGGGATAACTCTTGAGAGTTTCCAAATAGCTTCTGTCTGCATCCAGACGTGTTGCCTTGTAGCGCTTCTTGTATCTGTCTGGCAATCCAAGTGCCTGTACGTCTTTTGTAAACAGGTCATCGACCGCTATAACAGTTGCCGGATTTAAAGAATCTTTCTTGAATGCTTTTATATCAAAAGAATACAAGACAGGTTCAAAATTAGAATTGACCACTGCTTCATGCACGGGAAGCGAATCGGCTGCAACCACATCATAACTCACTACTCGAAGTAAGACCTTTTTTGGTTTTTTCTCCCATCGCAATACCTGCGTATTGATCTTTCCGCCACCAAAACCAATTCCGGAAGCAGTTTTGGATATACGGCTAACCATCAGCATCTCTCTATTAAAGAGGGAATCTGGTATTTCATAAAAATGTGCATCATCTACTATATGCACATCAAATAATCCACTATCTGTTATAGCCTCCTTAGTGATCACCTTTTCATAGGCTTCAATGGCGCCTTTCTTGCTTTTTGGGGCTGAGGCAGAAGCTTCTGTTTTTTTCTTTTTCTTTTTGAAGATCTGTGCCTGAGTAGTTTGTGTAAATCCGGCCAATAATAGGACCACAAGCACTTTTGGAAGTAATTTTCTAATCATTAGAATTTTTTGTTTTTGTTTGAAGATTTCAAAGAACCGAAAAATAAACCGAAAGTTTTGTTAATAATATCTTAAGTAATGAAGAGGTGTACTATACTATTCACTGCTATTTAAAATGTTGATAATCAAAAATATAGAGTAATAAAAAAGCCACTTTTGAGGAAAATATTTGTCTTTAATTGTGTGTTAAATTCAGCCTAATAATGTAACAATATATTCCTATGGCAGTCTTATAGGTATACTAAAACAATTATCAATCAATCTAAAAATGAACAAATTATTTATCTTATGTGGCATGGTTTTCCTGGGGATAACCTCCACACCGCAAGAAGACAATTCTAATGATCTTACACCCGGTAATGAGTTGTATAGCATAGGTTTTACTGCTGACCTGGATTATCTGGCAACCAATTTTTTAACACCGGAAGTATTTTATTCAAATGCTGATCTGGAATCGGGGCTCCTGCCTTTATCTGCTATTACATATGCAGAGTTGGAAGAGGAAGTAGACCTGGGGTTTGATACCGCAGAGTATTTGCCTGAGAATTTTAATCCTGCTGCTGGTTTAGTCGACCTACAAACGATCTCTTATTTGGAAATGGAAGATTTCGATGAGCTGGGATTCAAAACTGAGGAGTACTTACCCGCTTTATTTGATCCATATGCCAACCCAACAAATTTCATGGATATCTCTTTTATAGAAGGAGAGGAGGAAGTAGACCTGGGTTTTGACACAAAGCAGTTTCTGCCAAGAGGATACAATGCTTACGAAATAGAATTCGATTTGGATTCAATATTATTTATTGAAGACGAAGATCTGAGGTTTGGGTACGATACAACAAAATACGCTATCTGATATTTTATCCCTAATACGGATAGAAAAAGATATAAAACCAGCTTTTTATTTTATTTATTAGTAGAATTAGTTAGTTAAAAAGCCCTCGGTAAACGAGGGCTTTTATCGTTTTGGGAAGTGTTTAAATAATTAAAAGAGCCACTCTTGGGTACTTAACAAAAGTTTAACGTGTATTTTACAACTGTTGTATATACAACAATACAGCCCTTGTTATGTAATAAACAAGGCTTTTTGCATGAAAAACTGACAATATGATAAACAAAATCTATTAATAGTATAAAATTCATAATTAATCCTGATATGTGTAAACGTTAATGATTTCTCAAAGGCAATAAATACGGGACTAAACGGTTATATCTTTGCTTAAGAATTAACCTAATAAAAGAGTTATGAATACACAAATTATAAAAGTAAGTACCTTAATACTAGTAGCTGTTTGCAATGTAGCATTGACATACGGAGCTCAAAATAAATCAAATTTGGATTTAGATAGTATAGTCTATCTGCAAGAAGAGGAAGACACCGTGCTTAATTTAGAAACGGAGCCCTATTTACCAGAGGATTTCAATCCATATGCGGCACCAGCAAATTTTCTGCATACTTCTTATATTGAGGAAGAGCAGTTAACTATAGAGCTCGGTTTTGATACTGAGATCTACTTGCCGGAAGGATTCAATCCTTATAGTTTTTATTTTGATATTCATTCTATTGAATACATAGATGAGAACGACCTATTTGAATTAGATTTTGATACTAAACAGTATCTCCCATCAAGTTTTAATGCCGGGATAAGTAGGTAAGTTTAATACAGAATTTTAAATACAAATGGCCCTGAAGTATAATACTTCGGGGCTTTTAATTTCAAAAAATAAAAGGCAGGATAAATTGGAACATCAAGATCAACAGAACCACTGAAATCAGGTTCAGAATAATACCAACCCTTGCCATCTGTTTTACTTCAATATACCCACTGGCAAAAACAATGGCATTGGGAGGGGTTGCCATGGGCAGCATAAAGGCACAACTACTTGCAATGGTTACGGGTATTAGCAAATAGAGCATTGGAATATCTAACCCAATCGCAATTCCGGCAACTACAGGAGCAAGAACGGCTACAAGAGCTACATTACTCATCAATTCTGTCATAAAGAGCATTAGTAGAATTAGAAGTGAGGCTGTAAATAGAATAGATAATTCGCTTGTAGCAATAGCATTCGATACCACATCTACAAGTCCGCTGCTAGACATACCATTGGCAAGGGCCAGTCCACCGCCAAAAAGTATTAATATTCCCCAGGCAAGCTTGCGGGTATCGTTCCAAACAAGTATAAAGTCGCCCTTATTAAAATTATAGGGAATCGCAAACAAAGAAATAGCGCCTATCATGGAAATGATGGTGTCTGACAGACCAAGAGCAGGAAAAATACCGTTTATGACTGTCCTGAAGATCCATAAAAATATGGTTATCCCAAAAATGACCATCACCATTTTTTCTTTCCCCGATGTGGGCCCTAACTTCTTTAATTCAACTTGTATTACCTCTCTGGAGGCATTAAATTGAAGTTGTTTGTTGGGGAACATCCATTTAACAAGCACCAAATAACAGATACCCAGCAAAATGATTGAAAAGGGCAGACCAAAGGTCATCCACTTCAGAAAGGAGATCTCAATATTATATTGATTTTCCAACAAGCCTATCAACACTGAATTTGGCGGGGTGCCAATCACCGTCGCAATACCTCCTGCATTTGCGGAAAAGGCTATTCCCAGCATAACACTCAGGGCAAAATTCTGATCGCTCTTTGTAAAACCATCGGCATCGTCAATTAATAGACCAATCACAGACATAGCAATAGGTAACATCACCACCGTACTGGCGGTGTTAGAGATCCACATACTAAGAGCGGCCGTAGCGATCATAAAGCCCAAGACCACTTTATTGGGAGTGGTGCCGGTAATCCGAATGATATTCAGTGCAATTCGTTTATGAAGACTTACTTTTTCCA
Organism: uncultured Flavobacteriaceae bacterium; assembly: GCA_963844995.1. Lineage (GTDB taxonomy): Bacteria > Bacteroidota > Bacteroidia > Flavobacteriales > Flavobacteriaceae > Muriicola. Next base: position 124,854 of record CAWJQE010000011.1, read on the forward strand.
GGGCCAGGGCCAGCACAAATCCGCCAAAGAAGAGAAATATGATCGGACTTCCGTAATTAGCGCCAACTTCTGAAATGTTCATCACATCGAGACTTGGAAATAAAACCAGGGGGAGCAAGGCCGTTACGGAAATGGATACTGCTTCCGTGATCCACCAAATTATCATCCATGTGGCTACAGCGATCACCGCATTGGCGAATTCTTTTCCTGTAAATAAATCAGGTAGATTAATCAGGATCATAAAAAGAACAGGTCCTAAGATCAACCCTATTTTTTTGCTCAAGCCCATTCGTTGCGATTTGAGCCCTAAACTATACTTTATATTTTAGTTTAGAAAATAAAAAAGGGAGCATAAAGCTCCCTTTTCGGAATATGGCAATCAACCCTTTTACGGACTAAGATCAATGAGCGTCAGATCATTGTCACATGCTCCGTAGAAGATTTTTATCTCATTTTCAAGGTCGTATCCTGTAATAAAAAAGAGGACATTGTCTTTCTTTATGAGTTCGGGGAGATGATTCCCGTTGTATTTTAGTTGTGCGGTTTGCGTACCGCTGGCATTGAACTTCCTGAGATATTCATTGGTGGAGATCACATAGGAGTCGCCCAGCGAAACCAGCGCCTGAATATTACTGCTATCCGCGTAGTAGGTCTTGGTCAAGGAATTTCCTTCACTATCTGTAACCCGTACTTCTCCATTGCTATACATTACCAGATTCCCATTGCTTAGCTCGGCAAGATGGTAACTACCATTGAGATCATTGCAATTACTAACCTGAGTGGTAAGTTCGGTTTCTTCGATTATAACATGATTGTTAACATTGAATTCAGTATCAAAAAAGACCAGTAAGGGTTTGTAGTCTGATACGTACGGGAGCGAAAGATTTTTTGTAAATACCGCACCATAGGCAACGTACCCGCCATCTACCTCTATCATGTCACCAATCATTGAATCTGCAGGACCAAAGCTGTTCAATACAACATCATAGGCATCCCCGCTGCTATTTCGTTTTTCCACAGCCGTTTTGTACAGACCACCGTCTACCTGAGTACCAAAATAGCGGTATTCTGCCCCATTTGGAAGATACCCGTAACTGTGCTTGGTAGCTGAATTAACGGTATTCAAAAAGGTCCAGACATTATTATAGTTCACTTCCTGTGTACCATAGAGCCCACCCAGGGTCCGTGCAAAAACAAAATTCATTTCACCATCAGAATAGAAGTTTGCAAAAGCACTGCCCGAATTATAGGGTTTATCTGCTATGTAGTTGGAAGCATACTGAAAGTTCTCGTCAAATTCGCGATAGTAGTATTTAGACCCACCGGTTCCTTCATTATCCAGATAAAGCTCTATAGAATAGATGCTACCCGTCATAGGGTTGATCCCTGTCTCTAAAGGTAGTCCTGTAAAACCTGCCGGGATCTCAGGAAAGAGATAGGCAGCTTCAATAACTATTACATTGACCGTTTTGGTCTTTGTTTTGGTTTCCTGATCTTCATTAGTTACGGTAAGGGTAATGGTATATGAGCCTCCTGTTTCAAAACTAATGGCAGGGTTTGCCTGCTCACTGGTTTCTCCGTTTCCAAAATCGAACAAATAGGTACTAGCCCCTTCAGAGCAATTACTGATCTCCAGCATTTCGCCAACATTCAAGGTAGTTGAATTAACTTCAAAACAGGCTATTAGGTCCGCCCCTTCATCGGGATCTAAATCGATGATGGTGGTTGCATCTTGCGAACAAGAAAGAAATAGAATTAGGCATACGCCCAGTAAGTACAGTTTTTTCATAAACACAGATTTGAGGTTCCACGCTTATAAAACGTTCTTAGTAGGGAGATATTGAAAAAATTAACAGCTTTTCGATGAGATGCATCTGTGCTATAAATGATTGATAATAAGGATTTTAAAAAATATTAATACCCCGTTTATCGATGCTGTGCCTACTGCAGGGAGCAGAGCAGGGTTTCCCCTTCCTTGGCTACTTTCACAAGTCCGTGAGCAGTTAGTCCTTTTATCCCTTTATCCCATGCCTTGTTGCTTAAGGCAGCCTTCTCTTTTAGGTCGGTTAAGGGCGACGGATTATGGGCTTTTAGATGTTCCAGGATGATCTTTTCATTCTCACTCAGGTCTAATGGCTTCTTTTCAGGACGCATTTGGGGAAAGAATAATACTTCCTGTATGGAGGCATTATTTGTCATCAGCATTACAAGCCTGTCAACACCAATTCCTATCCCGGAAGTTGGGGGCATCCCATATTCCAGGGCACGCAGAAAATCCTGGTCGATGAACATGGCCTCGTCATCTCCTTTTTCAGACAGTGTCAATTGCTCTTCAAAGCGTTCTCTTTGGTCAATGGGATCGTTTAACTCTGAATAGGCATTGGCTATTTCCTTCCCATTCACCATAAGCTCAAACCTTTCGGTGAGTGCAGGATTGGTCCGGTGTTCTTTGGTAAGCGGACTCATCTCTTTTGGATAATCTATAATAAATGTGGGCTGAACATAGTGTCTTTCGCAGGTTTCCCCAAAGATCTCATCAATTAGCTTGCCCAATCCCATGGTATCATCGACCTCTATTCCTAGTTTTTTTGCTATCTCACGTACCTCCTCCTCACTCATTCCGGCCAGATTATGGTCTGTGTGCTCCAGTATGGCGGTTAATATGGGTATTCTGGGGTAGGGGGCTTTAAAATTGATCTCGTTCTTCCCAACCTGAATCCGGGTACTTCCATTGGCGTCCATGGCAACTTTTTCGAGTAACTGTTCGGTGGTATCCATCATCCAGTTATAGTCCTTGTAGGCCACATAGAGTTCCATTACCGTAAATTCCGGGTTATGGGTACGGTCCATACCTTCATTCCTGAAGTCTTTGGAAAATTCGTAAACGCCATCGAAACCACCTACAATAAGTCGCTTTAAATACAATTCATTGGCAATTCTTAAATAAAGCGGAATATTCAATGCATTGTGATGTGTCACAAAAGGCCTGGCGGCGGCACCACCGGGAATAGGCTGTAAAATGGGGGTTTCCACTTCCAGATAGCCCTTTTCATTAAAAAAATTACGGATTGTATTGGTGATCTTGGTTCTTTTTACAAAGGTCTCCTTTACTTTGGGATTCACCACAAGGTCTACATAGCGTTGTCTGTACCGCTGTTCCGGATCATTAAATTCGTCAAAAACATGGCCTTCTGCGTCTTTTTTAGGAAGGGGTAATGGGCGTAATGATTTACTGAGGATCACAAATTCTTTGACCATCACTGTTTTTTCTCCTACCTGGGTTGTAAATAAGCTGCCTTTTACACCAATGATGTCCCCAATGTCGAGTAATTTTTTATAGACGTCGTTATACAGGGTCTTGTCTTCCCCCGGGCAGATCTCATCGCGGTTAAAATAGACCTGAATACGGCCTTCACTATCCTGAAGTTCTGCAAAAGATGCTTTACCCTGAATACGGCGCGACATGAGTCGGCCCGCGATCACCACCTGCTTTCCTTCCACATACTCCTTTTTTATTTGAGTTGACATGGTATCTACAGGGTACAGGGCTGCAGGATAGGGGTTGATCCCCATTTCGCGTAATTTGGAAAGTTTTTCTCTCCGGATGACTTCTTGTTCAGACAGTTGCATATGATACCTATTAAGACCGCAAAATTACATTATTTAAAAAAAGAGAAAAGCTACTTTTCAATTATTACTCAAATTTAGGTCTAATGAAATGATGCCTATGATAAAAGTCATAGAATAATAACCCATTCGTTCCTTCTTTTGCATGGTTATTTCATAGGCTGGCAGGAATCCTTGCTTTGTATCCTATGAAAGGCCGAGACATCTTTGCAAAAGGTATTAGAATCGTTTAATCAGGTATAAAATTATGTACAAAATGAAAAGTTTTTTTATCGGAATTATCCTTGTTTTAGGAAGTAGTTTAGGTATTAGTGGACAAGACCTAGCACCTTATATTAAAATTACCGAGACCCAGGAGTCAATTGAACAGTCGTCCAAAAGGATTACAAATGCCCTTCAACAGAACTCATTTGAGGTTTTGGGATCCTACCATCCTGCAAACAGGGGTTCACTAAAAGTGATCGCATTTACAAGAAATGATCTTAAAAACACAGTAGTAAAGGTTGCAGATAGAGGTGCACTTGGGGCTGTATTTAAAGTAGGTTTGGTGGAACAAGACGGCAAGGTTACTATTTCTTACACCAACCCGGAGTACATCTTACGTGCCTATTTAATGGATGATTACAATACATATAAAAGTGTTTTTAACAAGTTCGCTGCAGATTTAAAGACTAGTTTTTCGTCTGTAGGTAATGATTTTACGCCTTTCGGCGGAACTGTAGAGGCCAATAAGCTTAAAGATTATCATTATAAAATAATGATGCCTTATTTTACCGATCCTGTAACGCTGATGGAATTTGCTTCTTTTGAGGAAGGCGTGAGGATCATTGAAGAAAATCTGAAAGCAAATAAAAACAATACAATTCAGGTTTATAAATTGGTGTATCCAAATAAGGACATTGCCGTATTTGGTGTTGGGTTGAGAAGCACAGAAGACGGGGAATCTTATTTTTTACCAAAAATTGGTAGTAGAGCATGCCGCTGCTTTGCCGTATGAAATTATTTTGCAGGGCAATAAGGCTACTATGCTTCATGGCAAATACAGAATTGCACTGCATTGGCCAGATTTAAGCATGGGGACTTTTATGAAAATAATGAGTACTCCCGGTGATATTGAGGATATTCTGGAAGGACTTTGTGAGCCAAGTGATTCTGATTCAGGTTCAAAAAGAAAATTGTAGGAGATGGAATTTCCATGGTCGTTAAAAGCGAGAAAGATCCTTTTTTACAGAAAGGATCTTTTTGATGATTGGATGTAACATTTAAAATAAGACTACGTCTTATAGATACATCAATCAAAATCATAATAACAATGAGCTTTATACGCGTACTGCTCGCCATCCTCTTTCCACCTTTGTCTGTGATCGGAAAAGGTTGCGGATCTTTTATTATCGTCTTTCTGTTAACCCTTTGTGGTTGGGTACCCGGGGTAATTGCAGCCCTTATCATTTTGAATAATCCAAACTGAACCTCGTATCTTTGTGGCCTATGAATAAAAAGGTGGGCATACAGGACCTGGGGCTAAGAGATTATAAAGAGTGCTGGGATTATCAGGAACAATTGTTCCAGGAGATCGTAGACCGGAAGATTAAAAACAGGAGGGAAGGTACTGCCCTTGAAACCCCCAATCATTTTTTGTTTGTAGAACATCCTCACGTATATACCCTGGGGAAAAGCGGGGATATGACCAATCTATTGGTCAATGAGGCACAGTTAAAGGCGAAAGGCGCCACTTTTTACAAGATCAACCGCGGCGGTGATATTACGTATCACGGTCCCGGACAAATTGTGGGATATCCAATCCTCGACCTGGATAACTTCTTTACAGACATTCATAAATACTTGCGCTTACTGGAGGAGATGGTGATCCTTACCCTGGCCGACTATGGCTTAAAAGGGGAACGATCCAAAGGAGAGACCGGGGTGTGGTTAGATGCGGAGACCCCTTTTGCCAGAAAGATCTGTGCCATGGGGGTACGTGCCAGCCGATGGGTCACCATGCATGGGTTTGCCCTGAATGTAAATACGGACCTGTCTTATTTTGATATGATGATCCCCTGTGGGATCCAAGGCAAAGGGGTTACTTCTTTGAATATGGAGCTGGGGCGAAGCGAAATTCCCCTTGGAGCGGTACAGGAGAAACTACGTTTGCATTTCGCGAAACTCTTTGAAGCAGATCTCCGATAGAACCATTTTCAGCACTCATTGAAGACACCTATAATTGGGATACAAGCAATTTTATAGTGGAATATCTGTAACAATTAGGCCAAATATTCGTCTTTAGTATGTAGCATATCTATAAATAACTTTAACAATTACAATCATGTCAAACATTAGAACTCAATTTTTCCACAAAGGTATTATGTTGGGTGTTTGTCTACTTGGAATACTCATAAGTACTTTATTTTCTGGGAGCGACTCAGAAAAAATAAAGGATTCGCTTGTGGTAGAACATCGCATTGAACAGCCAACCGTTGAAGCCGATAATCAAACGGATATGGTAGCAGCTAATACAGATTCTTTATTTGGTGTTGACGGCCCCGAAACTTCGGCAGACTAATCTATAGCTCTTTAGGTAAGCGTATACTCTTTTTATTGAAATTTCTTAAATAGCTTACTGGTTGGTTGTTAGTTTTTTTATGTCAGACCCTTCCTATTCCGGGTTTCAAATCTTGGTTCAAGGGCAAAATAAGAGGACTCTTCAGTCAGTTATTGGGTAGAAGCTGTCAGTTCTGTTCGGGTCATCACATCCCCTTTCTTTTGGTAGGTTTCCTGTTTCACCATGCCTATTCCTTCGGCTAACCAAAGACGGGAAGGAAAGGTTTTATTGATACCCATTGCTTGTGTTTGGCTTTCACTATAGATCACATAGCAGTCAAAAGATCCGGCCGGGGTGGTTACGGTTTCTTTTTTCTCTACTTTTCTATTTAGGATATTTACCACCGTCTTCATTTTCATTCCGGCTACACTCATGGTCATGGTTACATTGGCGTCTGGCAATACTTGCCCTACTTCTAAGTTGTTAGGTAATTCAATATCTGATCCTGTGATCTCCATTTCCATATCCCCCATCTGATCGATCATGCTTTCCGGTAGCAAGGATTCGTAGTCAATAGATACTTTATTGTCTGTGCAACTAAAGCTGTAGCTTGTAGTGTAAATTTCCTTGCCTTTCTCATCTGTCAGTGCAATAGACATTGTAGCCTGGGTAGTCCCCCCGTTAGTTACTACTTCCGTAACCTTATAATCGGCGATCCCTTCAGTCCTACCTTTTTTATCGTAGTTGGTATACTGAAAGGTGGCACCTTCCTTCATGGGATAATACTTACTACAATCGGTTTGGGCAAGGCCAACTGTGATAAACAATAAGGTTATTAAAGTGCAATAATTAGTTGTTCTCATAATTTTATTGTTTGATGAATTCTACTCTTCTGTTTTGTGCTTTCCCATCCAGGGTAGCGTTATCACCTACAGGTTCGGACTCTCCCTTGCCCTCAGAACTCAATCTTTCATGGGATATTCCATACACTGAAACCAGGGCTTCTTTTACCGCTTCGGCCCTCGCTTTGGAAAGCTTCAGATTGCTTTCATCTCCTCCGTCTGCATCTGTATGCCCTACAATTCTTAGATTCATTGCTTGTTCCTGTTGTAATACCTGTGAAATCTGGCGAATGATCCCCATGGATTGTGGTTGAATATTGGCTGAGCCCACACCAAAAAGGATTCCATTGGTAGATACTTTTCCCTCTGCCAGTAAGGTACGCCTTAGGTCGAGTCCTCCCTCGGCCACTTTTAGATTAGTAATAAAAATACGTTCTTCTCCGTCCTTAAAATTATTCATATGGAACTTTAGAGTGTTTGCTACAGCACCCGCGGGTACAATTCTGGGAATATCGATATGTTTTTCTTCATTGACCCATAAGCGGAAACGTTGTTTGTTAACAGCTATTGAAATATGGGGTCTGTTTAGCACTTCATCCCTTAGATCAGCACGTACAGTACTATATATTTCCCTTTTATTGTTGATATGATTTGCCATAGTTATTCCTATAGGACTATACTGACAAAAAGGGATCTGTGCGTGTACAAAATTTGCACCTTCTTTAAAACTACCGTCATCACTAAGGTCTACTCTAAGAGTTGCGGTGGAAGAAGTTTTATTAGTTAAGCCCACCGCCAATACGTCAAATTCTATGGTATATTCCTCCGGAAGTTTTGGTACGTCGGGTATAAAGTAGATGTTATAGCCTGAAATTAGCTCAAGCCATTTTTCATCAGAATCATTGATGGTCACCACTTCCCCTGAGCCGTTTGTATTCCATTTGGATGGAAAGTCGCCAATGAAATCATTTTGAAAATCTTCATAGAACATGACCCTGTCACCTGGGACATAATCAAATTTGCTATATACCATCATCGATTTAGGGCCATCCATATTCCCTGAGGTATTGTTCGTATTCCCAGACCCCTTGGTATCCCCAGATCCTGGCTGGTCCATTTGAGGAATTGGTAATCCATCTTTATCCCTGGCAACCTCCCCTTTCTTTCCGGGTTCCAGGATGCTATCTAACACCTGGTCTGTTTTTTCTTGCGTCTCTTTCTCTACCCTTCTCTCAACCGTACGCTCTGCTGCTTTCTCAGCTTTTTTTTTGAGTTTTTTCAGGATTTGCCCATCAGCCGACGGCATGGCTGCTAACAACAATACAATAAAAAGAATAGCTCTGGAAAATAAGTGTAGTGGTCTCATAATTAAAATATTGGCTATTAAAAATACTCTAAATAGTTGTATTTTAAAAATGGAATCTAATTTATAAATGGCTTTATGAAATTCCTCTGAACAATCAGTTAATTGTGTACACAATAATGGAATTTTCCTCAAATTTTCCAACGATCTCAATACTGCGGTCATTGTCAATGTCCGTGAGATCTATTGAAGAACTCGAATAAACAGGGAAATTTGGGAAGAGGATAGCGTTACTGTCAAAGACATAGGCCCGTTGGGTCTGTATATCTGTAACACTTACATAGATCTTGTCATATATATAAAAGATCCGTGGTCTGGTATACACCCCCAGGTCTAAAGAAGCTTTGTTGCCTTTCACACTCAGCTCATTGTCATTCATCAGGCTCAGTGTTTTACTGGTTGCTTCCATGCCGTGGTCTGCATTAAGGTTAAACCTGGTTTTGGTGATCTTCCCTTTGGTATCTATTGCGAATAGAGTACCGGTCTTATCGGTTACTATAAATCTGTTATTGTTGAGGTAGACATCATTCTCTGAAAATTGGATCTTCTCAGCAACCGAAACCCTGGTACTGCCTGTTCTGTTCAGGATCTTAAGTGTCCCATCTGCCAGCATAAAGACCACATAATCCCTGGATCCGATCCGGAAGTGCTTAGGCGGATAAAGGATGGCACTTTCTGCTTTTGTGTACCTAAATCCTTTAACGATCTCTCCTTTGCCATTGTACATCTTGATATCAGTGCCCTGGGTTACCACAAAACGGTAATTCCGGTTGTTTTCATAATCAAAAACTGCCAGCGAATTTAAAGCTGCGCCGGAAAACGTTTTATTAAAGGGGGCTACTTCTTTCCCATTCCTGTCGAGCACTAGAAATTGATTAGTTGTAGTGAAGGCAAGCTGTAGACGTCCGTTTTTATAGAGGTCAATTTGTTCAATTCTTCCCTGAACTCGACCCTCCAATGCTTTTTTCCATAATATCTTTCCTCCTGTTGAGATGAGGTAGAGATTGTTTTCAGCATCCTGTACCACGATCTCTTTTTTATCGTTCCTGTGATCTGTGACAAATTGGGGCAGGGTGGCCAGGGGAGCATCTAGTTGCACAGTAAATAAGGGAGATACTGCATTTCTTTTTCGAACAGTAGATTTTCTCTTTACAAAGGCGTTGAGATGGTAGAAGTTGCGATCTGCCACTACCTGGAGGGCCGCAACATGGTCCGGGAATTTGGCTTCACGGTATTGCTGAGTCAGGCTATTAGGTAGATATTCGCTAATAACGGTTTCGAGTTTTTTGTTATTGGCAACAAATAGCAAGCTGGAGGCCTCAGCCAGCTCAGTTTTGGCACTGCTATAGACCGAAGAGCTGTCAAACGTTTGTTCGCTATTGATATTCCGGAGTATCGATTCCAGAAAACTCTTTGATTCACTAAAAATGAATGCATTGTCGAGGATAGTATAATGAGTGATCTTAAAATCCTTTATAAAGGAGGGAAATGCGTTTTCTAATAAAGATAGTTTATTAACTATCCCAACTTCCTTACCCTGATAGTCATAAACAGAGGTTCGGTTTTCAAATAAGAACTCAGACAGGGCAGAACCTCCATATGTATTTAAAAGGATGGCTTTATTGGTGTCCTTGTAGACCACACCAACTTCTTCCACCGTTTGAAACAGCGAATCGTTTTTTGCGGTATTTGGGTATTGCTTCTGTTGGTTAGATGCAAACACTGCATAGTCTGAAAAGGAAATTGAAAGAAGCCCATCTGCTTCCTCAGGGGCCAGCGTAGCCAGGGTATTAACCACTGGCAGTGTATTGGCAAACAGGGATATGTACGTTTCGCTGCTATCCTGTACTATGCCCACACCACTCCATTGCAAAAGGCTTTGAGATGCACTGAGGTCAAGGGCCATCCATCTGGCTATATCAGACCATTGCGGACTTTCCATTGTGCCCGGAATAGTCTTGGTAATGGAATCTGATTTTTTAGAATTGATAAATAAGGTGGCAGATTTACCGGCAACGGTTGTTCTGAAAAGGGCTTCCAGATCTTTATCTGCGGTATTCTCCGGAATCCTGGAAATGGAATTGGCCAGGAGAATAGAATCGGTGCTGACCAATTGGAGGTTAGCAAAGGGGGCCGTATAGAACCTTTTTTTGTCGCGTTGATAAACGTCCATTGAAATGCTTTGCACAGAAATGGTAGTATGTTGTAAAGGAGAAAGACTATCCACGGCAATACTGAAATCCTGCGAGGTTGTTATATAGATGAATGGCAGACTATCATTAGCTGAGGGCATACCTACTAGGATTCCCTCGGTTTCTGTGTCCAGATCATCGAGTGTTTTTAGGGCATAAAACAGACCGTAGTTATTTTCTAATGTGAATAAGGGTTGTGTAAAATCATTATTTTTTAGTTCCCGTTGGAGTGCGGCCAGATTGTTTATCTTTAAAACAATAGCTGCGTTTTCCGGAATAGCGTCCCTCAAAGACAGCGTAGATTTCTCAATAGGGGTGCAAGCAACTAGCAAGATTGCGATGAAGCCAATTGCAAGAAAACATTTCATTCAACGATTTTGGAACAAATTTATAATTTTAAAATTCAAGTGACACCTGCTCGCTTTTAATTTTAAAAGTTTTTCGATGGTATTTAGTGAGGCCGTATTTACGTATGGCCATTCTGTGTTCCAGGGTAGGATATCCTTTATTCTGTTGCCAGTTGTACATGGGGTATTCCTTGTGAATTTTCTCCATATAGGTATCGCGCATTGTCTTTGCAAGGATGGAAGCGGCAGCAATACTCATAAATAAGCCATCTCCTTTAATGATACATTCATGAGATATCGTCCCAAAAGGTTTAAATCTGTTTCCATCTACCAATATATGTCTTGGTACGGTTGTTAACTGTTCCAGGGCCTTATGCATTCCAAAAATAGAAGCATTCAAAATGTTTAGTTTATCTATGGTTTCGGGATCTACATGGGCTATCCCAAAGGATACAGCTACACCTTCAATTTCTTTTTTTAGTATGCTGCGTTGTTTGGCAGATAATTTTTTGGAATCATTTAGGGATTTATTGGAGTATTCAGGAGGAAGAATAACGGCTGCCGCCGTTACGGGGCCCGCAAGACATCCCCGTCCTGCTTCATCTGTTCCGGCCTCCAGTAAAAACCGATGAAATTTTTTTAACATAGGAGTTTAATCGGTCAGTTTTCTAAGATTAGGTGTATATAAAACGCTTATTAATTGTTAAATATATTGACAATAATTAAGGAAAACTTCTTAAATATTAAGAGATTCGTAATTAAAGGCCATATTTTAACAAGATTTAACCCGCCCTTCACTTCTCATTAGGATAATTAACTAATAATTATCACTTTTGCAGCTGGCTAATTCAAAAAACTAATTAAATGAAATCAAAGTTAACATGGATGTTGACACCATTATTGGTGCTTTGCATGAGCTTCTCTTTTTCACAAGAGAAGTCGATTTCAGGTGTAGTGACGGACCAGAATGGTCTGCCTTTACCTGGTGTAGCTGTCGTGATCGTAGGAACATCGACGGGTACACAAACCGATTTTGACGGGAATTATAGTATATCTGCCTCAACAGGACAGGTATTACGCTATAGCTACCTGGGGCAAAAAACGGTTACAAGAACAGTAGGTGCTTCAAGCCTTATGAATGTTCAAATGGAGGACGACGCCGAGGCGCTGCAAGAAGTTGTAGTACAAGGGTATCGAAACTCTACGAAAGAAAAGTCGAGTATTGCTTCGGTAACGATCAGTGCTGAGACTATTGAAAACAGACCTAATGCTAGTTTTGTTCAGACACTTTCCGGACAAGTAGCAGGTTTGAACATTACCACTGCATCTGGTCAGCCGGGTGCTGCTTCTAACGTAAACCTTAGGGGGGTAACATCTATTAACGGTAATACTCAGCCTCTATACATTATAGATGGTGTACCTGTAGATGAATCTAACTTCAGGAGTTTAAACCCACAAGACATTTCGTCTGTTTCTGTATTGAAAGATGCCGGGGCAACTGCTATCTATGGTAACAGGGGTGCAAATGGTGTAATTGTGATCAAAACCCGTCAGGGTAACTACAACTCCGGGCTTCAGATCAACTATACCGGGATCATGAGTTTTAGTACCTTACAGGATAATGACTACAACTTAATGGACTCTCAAGAGCAGCTTACTCTTGAAAATGAAAGAGGTGCTGGTCTTGGAGCTACATTAACCGCTGGAGAGATTGCAGCAGCACAGACTTTTGACTGGGCTAACTTCTTCTTTAGAACTGGACTTACACAGAATCATACAGTATCCTTACAATCAGGAAGTGAGAATTTCACTCAATTTACCTCTTTTGGATATTTCGATCAGGAAGGTATCTTAGATGATTCCGGACTAAAAAGATTTAGTATCAGAAATAACACTACTGGTAAATCTGAGAACGAAAGGTTTAACTATAGTACAAGTTTTACTACAAACTACTCTACTTCCAATGAACCAAACAACATTGGATCTGGAGCTATCAACAGGAACTATATCTTAGGTGCTTATCAGTCTGTACCTTATATAACTCCGGATGATTATACAAATGGGGCAGATTTACTTTCGCCATTATTATTCTCTAACACACCTTTATTCTTATTAGACAGGTTATTGACCTTTGACAGGAAGTTTGAGGAAGTTAAGTTGTTAGGAAGTTTTCAGGCAGGATATGATATAACAGACAATCTAACTGCTAATGTAACTATGAGTGCGGATTACCAAAGTCAATTCAGAACAGAAGCTGAAGGCCCTGCGTCTTTTAATGCATTGTTATTTGGAGGAGCAGAGAATCCTACTTCAGGATATCAGAATCAACAATCTGCCAGACAGTTTAGTTATAACCAGGTTACCTCTTTAAACTATAACAATACCTGGGGAAAACATACCGTAGATGCCGGGGTATACTCAGAATACTTTAAGGCTCACTTAAGATTTTTTGGCTATGCTGCCAATGGGCTTAACCCAAAAACCTTCTATCCTGGCGATGGAGCGGGTATTATACCTGTGTTCTTAGATACGGATATCAATGCAATTTTGTTTCCTGATTTCGCTCAGGCTACTATTAGAAATGCAGGTTTATTCTCTGTGTTTAGTCAGGCCGATTATGACTACGATGGGCGTTACGGGATAACAGGAACTGTAAGACGTGATGCTTCTTATCGATTTGCAGGAAGTAACCGTTATGCTACTTTTTACTCTGTAGCAGGTAGATGGAACATAGACAATGAGGCCTTTATGGAAAATTCTGTTTTCGACGTCTTAAAACTAAGAGCTTCTTATGGTACTTCAGGGAACCAGACGATCTCGGGAGTAGGATATTTCTCTGCACCGGATCTTACAAAGAACTTCTTTGCAACCGGAACAGGATATGGGGCTAATAACTCTATCTTCCTATCGCAGATCGCGAATACAACCTTGCGTTGGGAAACCGTAACTCAATCCAACATTGGTTTAGATTTTGAGTTATTCAACAATAGGTTACGTGGTAGTGTAGACGGATATATTAAAGAAACTTCAGATCTTTTCCAAAGCACACCGGTTTCTGCTATCAATGCAGTAACTCAGTTAGATGCTAACACAGGAGATCTAAAGAACACCGGGGTAGACTTTACCTTAAATTACAACATCTTAAATGGTGGTGATGATGGTCTAAACCTTGTGCTAAATTTTGTAGGGAACTACAACAAGCAGGAGCTAAGTAACCTTCCTAGTGAAGATGGTGAATTGATCGGGACCGGTAGAGACGGTGGTAAATTATTCGAGTATTACACAATTCGTTATGCAGGGGTTAACCCGGCAAATGGTAACTTGTTGTTCTTAGACGCGGATGATAATATTACTGAGAACCCGGATGCAGATACAGACAGGGTTTGGTTAGATAAGAACATCTTTCCTGATTTCAATGGTAGTTTTGGATTTAACCTGGATTACAAAGGCTTCTTCCTTCAAACACAGTTTAACTATACCATTGGTCAAGATAGATATGACTTTGATCTTTCCGGCTTCCAGAATCCTGACAATATTGGTCAGTTCAGATCTTCTCGTGATCTATTAAGAGCATGGACAACAGATAACCGAATTACTGATATTCCTGCCTATGATGCATTTAACAGAGCTTCTTTTGCTTCAGACAGATATATAACCAATACTGATTATATCAGATTGAGATTTTTGTCTATTGGGTATAGTTTCCCGGCAAGATACCTGGAAGGTACAGGACTATCCAGATTCAGGATATTCGGAAATGCTGAGAACTTAGTTACCTGGAGTGAATGGAGAGGCTTCGATGCTGAGGCGTTAAGTAATACGTCTCGTTTGTATCCAACGCCTAGGACATTATCAGTAGGATTTGAATTAGGATTTTAAAAATAAAAAGAGCAATGAAAAATTATAAAAAAATATTTTATCTTTTTGGTTTGTTGACCATATTCGTAGCTTGTAACGATGCTATTGATATTGACCAACCAGGACGACTAGACGCAGATGCTGCTTTTGAAAATGTAGCTGACTTGCAGGACGGACTTTATGGAGTCTATGCCAATTATGACCTAAGTGGTGAGATCGCCTTTAGTTCTATCTTTACCGATGAACTTTCTATCGGTTTTGATAACGGAGGACAAGGTCTTGCAGATTACGGCTTTGTATTAAATGCCGGAAGTACAGCACCTGCTTCCTTTTGGGTTGGAGCCTATGGAGCTATTAACTCTGCTAACAGATTAATTGAAGCTGCAGAGCTTATTACACCAGAGGCTGGTGAGGTTGATCAATACAATGATATTCTTGGTCAAGCCTATTTTTTAAGAGCTTGGGCACACTTTTTTCTTCAGGAGTATTTTACAACGGATTATGAGGATGATAACGCCCTTGGTGTTATTGCGGTAGATTTTGTTCCTACCATTGATCAGCAATTATTGCGAAATACCAATGGAGAGGTCTTCGCTTTGATCACAGCCGATCTTGATCGTGCCAACAGTTTAATGGGCAACGATACCAGCGATCCTACTTTTGCGAACAAAGATGCAGTACTTGCCTTACGTGCGAGAATGGCGGCTTTCAGAGGGAATTATACTTTGGCAGCTTCTGCCAGTCAAACCTTGTTGAACAAATACGGATTGGCAAACAGAGCTGAATATGAAGCAGCATTCCTGGATACGGATAATACGGAGATGATCTTTAAATTAGAGAGGACCAACAATGATCCTTATGATGGACAAGGTGCTACAGGAAGTCCTGCCGCAGGCGGATGGGCCGGTGCTCGTTTTGCTTTCGTAGATGCAACCTTAGCCGGTTCTCCTTACTTTGAGATGGGACGTAGCTTGTTTAACTTGTTAGACCCTGCCGACATCCGTTATGATGTAAATGTGGCTCCTACAAGTTTGATAGACCCGGATTACGCAACAAATAACAACCCGGCTACCGATATACTTGTAATTCAGAAGTATTTTGGTTCCGAGGGACAGCCTTTGATGAACGACCTTAAAGTATTTCGTTCTTCTGAAATGTTATTGATCCGCGCTGAAGCTTATGCAGATGCCGGAAGTATAAACGGAGCTGCCAATTCTACAGCTGCCTTGTTAAAGCAACTGAACGATGCTCGTTTTGGAACAGATACTGCTTTGCCGGTATTTGCGAATGAAACTGAAGCATTTGCTGCCATCCTTGATGCGCGTAGAATTGAATTGGCGTTTGAAGGACACCGTTACAAAGATCTTAAGAGATTGGGTGCACGTGCCAATCAGGGAGTTACAAAAGACCCTATTGATTGTGCCTTTAACGGAGCTTGTACCTTACCAGCTTCAGACTTTAGGTTTACATTGCCACTTCCAATTGTGGAATTCAATGCCAACCCAGGTCTTCGTGAACAACAAAATCCTGGTTATTAATCCATAAAAAAGACACATTATGAAAAAATATATTTCACTTATTGTCCTGGCCCTAGTAGCCCTCACCTCGTGTGAAAAGGAGTTGTTGGTATATGATACGCCAGCAGGATTTATTCAGCTGTCAGCTGAAACGGGAACAATTACAGAAGACAACACTAGTGCAATCGTTACTCAGGTATTATTGGGTACTGGCACGAATGAATCCGGTATTACTGTGAACTTCACGGTAACTTCTTCAGATCCATCCAGATTTGTTGTAACTCCAGCTACAGGCTCTATAGATATCCCTGCCGGTGAATTCTCCGCAGATATTTCAATTGTACCTGTAGACAATGTTGCGGCAGATGGAGATCTGGATGTAGTTATTGAATTATCAACAGGAAATACCCTGCCTATTGGTATAGGAGGTGAAGGTAATTTTAATACTTCACGTACTATCACTATTGTGGATAATGACTGTCCGGTAGACATCCAGGCATTCGTAGGGGTGTTCACTGTATTTGAGAACTTCACTGGTGGAGGTAACGCCCCATCGGGTTTAAACAACTTCTTTAGTGAGTCTTACCAGGTAGAAATGGCTTTACAGCCTGGAGATGCTTCTGGTACTAAAGTGGTGGTTACCAACAGTGCAGGTTTTAATACTTATTTGGCTGATGGTACAGTAATCCAATTTCTTGCTTGTTCAGGTGAACTCTTATTCGAAGCAGGAAATCCTGTTTGTGCAGAATTCGAGGTCCTTACAATAGAAGGTACTTCGTATGATGAAAGTATAGGCGAATTGCAGGCAACAGGACCTCTTGGACCTTATGGCCCATATCAGTTTACTTTTACAAGACAGTAAGAAAGAATACCTTACTTCTAAATAATAAGAACCTGCGATACTCTCGCAGGTTTTTTTTATGCCCTCTTGTTTCTTTAGCACCCATATACTTTTCGAGGTTTGTGCCTTCTTATAGAGGCTATTTATCAGCTAGCAATAGAATTCGGAACTAACCTTTCTCAGGCTTTCTAAGTAGTTTAGGAATAAGATAATAAGTAGTTTAGGATTAAGATAAGAAGAAACTTTGAAGCCCATTTGCGGGTATGATGCTTGTCTGATACTTTCCATAAAAAAAACCCTCAGTTGTCTGAGGGTTTATATTTTATTTAGAGATCCTTACAAAGAATTGTAATAGGCCAGGACCTGTAATACTTCTTCTTCCGTTTTAAGCTTTAATTTATTCTGTTTTACAAATGCTGAGATATCTTTTTTATGGTCCGGTAAGGCCGCGATTACATCTTTTGCTTTTAAGCGTGTCTCAATAGCTGCATTCCCTTCTGTGATGATATAGTACGAGATCTCATCCTCAAACCTAGGAGGTTGATCCTTGGAATACGAAGAGGTAGCCTTACGTTCTTCCACAAATTTCTTTCCTTGCTTTAAGAGCAGCCTGGCTTTCCCCTTGCTTAATTCAACGAAGTAGGTCTTGCGAATAGCTCCATTTTTGTTATAATTTTCAATAAGATATAACTTACCGGCTATCTCGGCTTTTAGGTAATCACGTTTTAACAAGGTGATGATCCCTTTTTCCGTCTTCATCTCAATACCATCCTGGTAGGCATTATACCGAAGGATGCCATTGTAAGGCGCATCGTCATTAATATAGACCTTTCCTATAACAAATTCTTCATTGGCATAGGGAGAGCCTTGTAGGTTGTTGGGCAAGCCACTGTTTACACCTCCCAGCGTAGTATTATTTATGTATTCTGTAGGCAATTCAATGTTTTGTGCAAAGGCATAGGTCATTGAAAGGGTAAGGGCAAGGGTTAAATTTCTTTTGATCATGTAGTTATATTTATATTTATGTATGAAAAGCAAATATCATTCCAAGTACAAAGGTCCGATATGTATTTGAATTATTATTGCACCCGGAACTCAAAAATTTCGGATTGTGAAGTATTTCCCAGACTATCTCGCGAAAGTACTCGCCAGTAATAAACGGTGCCGGCAGTAATGCTTGCATCTATAGTGTTTTCTGTGGTTATACCTATAGAAGTTAATGCTGCTGCGTCTGTTCCCAAGAACAGCTCAAAGTCGGCCAGATCATTATCCACATCACTTCCCGTCCATTCTAATGTTATGGTGCCTGCGGGTACGGTGGCCCCACGTGCCGGACTTACCACTTCAGCGGGAAATGGCGCGTAATTCTCAACACCCGGCCCCTGGTTATAAAATTTCCAGGTAGGACTAGTTGCAGTTTCATTGGTGCCATTGGCTATGGAAACCACAAACCATTCATATGGCGTGCCCCTGAGCAAAGTGATCTCGGCACTGTTAATGCTGGCATTGGTTCTCGCCGTGTTGTTATTGTCAAGATTCTTAAGATTTAACTCGTAGGTATCCGCGTTTTCGGCAGCTGTCCATCTGAAGGTTACCGAGCTTTGATTGGCATTCAACACGGTCCCTTCATTGCACTCTGTGTTATTATCAGGAAAAATAAGGGCAGCAGCTGAAGGCGGGGTTATCACCACCAGCGGTGGAGGTTCGGGTGTAGAATCGCCTCCACCACAGGATACCAAAAGCAATGCTGTTGCACTTAAAAGGCCTAGTATCTTTCTCATTTTCGTATGATTTTATATGTCATTAAACTAGATTCTGTATTTATATTTAAGAGATAGATCCCTTTGGAAAGAGCATCTACATTAAATTGTATTTCATTATTAACGGGGGTATACTGTTTCTTAAATACGGTACGTCCGTTCAGATCAAAAAGGGAAACTCCCACTTTCTCAGATGTTGAATTTCCTAAATAGATATTCAGATCTCCGGAGGAGATTGGATTTGGATAGATCAACAACTCTGAACTGAGAAAAATAGTCTCCATGTACACTCCCTGACATTCGGTATCTGTAGTTACCGTCAAGGTATTCTCTACCTGTGATAGCGGCAAGGTAATTTCGTTATCCGAGGTTTTGTAAACTGTATTGTTTAAATTTATAGTATACGATTTTGCTCCGGACAGGTTTAGTGTAACCTTGCTATCAAAGGTGTCTACCTTGGAGGAGACCGAAAGATCTTCTGGTTCTTGTATTTCCAGGGAGAAACATACTTCATAGCCTGTCTGGCCTTCAACCGTAATACAGACCTCATAGGTGCCAGACATAAGATCCTCAAAAGAAACAACATCTGTAAACCCAAGGTTTGTATTTACCCCATCTCCTGTGAGCACTGCAGTGTAATTGAGTATCTCAAGGGCTTCAATGGTAATACTGCCATTATTGCTGGCTATACAAGATTCGCCAATGGTCAATATCCTGAAATTACTGGCGGGCAGGGTGAACACCTCGCAGCCATCTACATCTACTACCGATCCGGGTGGGGTATTGTCACAGAGGTCGTTAGCATTTGGCACCCCATCATTATCGGAATCGTCATCGCATACATCTCCAATACCATCACCATCGGCGTCGGCCTGGTCGGCATTGGCGGTGGTAGGGCAATTGTCATCGGTATCCAAAATTCCATCATTGTCATCATCGGGGTCGCAGGCATCGCCAAGTCCATCTCCATCAGAATCTGCCTGGTTGGCATTTCCTATCAACGGACAGTTGTCGTCTACATCTAAAACACCATCATTGTCATCATCATCATCGTCCTGGAATCCTTCTACTACAAGATCATCTATAATTACTCCTTCCTGGTTTACTGATGGATCTGAATGAAAAACGATCCTGAAAATAATATTGGTTTCGTTAGTTAGATCTGTTTCCCCAAGGGCCGCGTTAGCTGTAAAATCATAGGCGTACTCCGTGAGTGTAGCATTGGTGCCTGTCCATTGCGCACCCGGACAGTTCTGACAGTCATCGTCCGTTCCGGAACTTTCGTTGGTCCTGTCGCTGTTATACCAGTTGGGCTGGCTATTGATAGTACCCAACACTTCCCAGGTCCTCCCATCGTCTATGGTATATTCCACATAAACGATATCGAAATTGATCTCCAGGTCATAGGCCATTTGAAATTTTAATACCGGGGCCAGAATACTGGTCGTTTCGTAACAGTCACTCACCAAATAAGCGCGCACGCCATCCGGAT
Organism: uncultured Flavobacteriaceae bacterium; assembly: GCA_963844995.1. Lineage (GTDB taxonomy): Bacteria > Bacteroidota > Bacteroidia > Flavobacteriales > Flavobacteriaceae > Muriicola. The sequence goes on from CAWJQE010000011.1 coordinate 145,232, forward strand.
GATTTCCATTTAAATTGGTTCCGTATACCTCTGTACCTGAACCAGCTTGATTTAGCAAGGTCCCTTCGGGAATTCCCTTTTCCCAAATAGGTGTACCTCCACCATCATTATAGGTAAGCAAGATGTCATCCGCTGCTTCAAAAGTGTTAATGGCATCTCCTACGCCAAATGCGTTTACAAAAAAGTTGTGGGTAATTACATTATTATCTGCATATGCATCATTGGGAATTGTAACCGTTACATTCAGGGAATATTCTCCGATGGTCGTAAGGTTTAAAGATGGAATTTGAATGGCCGTATTTTCTTCACTTGCCAGGGTAACGGAGGCAGTAAAAGACTGAGGGTTGCCTCCGTCTAAACTATAACTTACATCCACGGAGGTTACGGGATTTAAGCCGTTGTTTTCTACTATAATTTCCGGGATGATCTCTCCACATAGCACAAGATCATTGCCGGGTGTTAAAGAAACTAAGCGTATATCGTTGTCCGGAACCTGAATTGGGATTGGCGATTGCCATACGCCTCTTCCGTAGGTTGATGCCGTAAGTAATTCATCATCCAGGCTTATATCCAGGTCACTGATGGCCACACTGGGCAGTTCCGTAAAATAATCTTCCCATTCCGTTAAGGTATCATCCAGACGATAGACGCCAAGACTGGTCCCAACATAGATAGGATTATCCGTATGTCTGCCCTGGTGTACTATAGAGAACAAGGCCTGATCATTTGGTAAATTTAAGGTAAGGTCCACTGGGGCACTTGCATCTCCATTTGTTGGGTTTACAGGCACTTTAAAGACCACATTAACTTTTGGCTGATCTGCTTGGGCAATGCCAACCCTAAATGAAGTAACATAATAGATCGCAGAACCGTCTGTTGAATTAACGGCCAGATCTGAAATATCTGCATCGGCTCTGTGCCATGCTGAGAAATCTAGCCCGCCGTCCTCACTGCGGTATATAAAATCGCCCTCAACGGCATAAATAATATCAGGATTATTGGGATCTACTTCAATATCGTCAATATTGCCATCGCCAAAATCATTCGACCATTTTTCCCAGGCATTTCCTACCAGCTTATAAACCGCATCAAATCCTGCATACACTTCTCCTGTGCTGCTGATTGCAAGAGGCGTGATCCAGTTACCCTGAATGGTATTACCCTGATCGTCCCTCGGAGGTCCTACAAAGCCAACAGATTGCCCGGAATTACTCGAAATGTTGAGAGAGCCACCAAATTGTGTAAAGCCATAGACCAAATTATCGTTGTTAGGATCAATTACATTGTCCATGCCATCGCCACCATGGTAATTATTCCACTGCCCATTTTCCAGTATTTGTCCACCATTGTCCTGCAGACCGCCAATCATCTTTGATGCATTACCAGGAGCGACTGAAAGCCTGTAGAATTGTCCTACGGCTGCATTATTGGTATAATCTGTAAAGCTGGCCCCGCCATTCTGTGACATATAGATCCCGCCATCAGTACAGGCAAAGACCTGGTCATTAAAAATTCTTATGGCATGGATGTCTGCATGCGTATAGGCGTTGTCATTTATAAACCATTGATTTTGACGTGTAAATGAATTGCCGCCATTGATACTTTTCCAGACATTGAGACATCCCATATAGAGCACATTGGCATTAGTAGGGGATACCTCGAGAGCCATATCGAACCATGCCTGACTAGATTCCATAATGTTTGTCGTATTAGGGCTTTCAGTAAAGGTGACGCCGCTATCCGTAGATTTATAAAGGCCTTGATAGGTAAAGTTGTTAGCACCAGTATTGGCACTGAGGACGTATAATACCTCTGGATCTGCAGCTGAGACACCTAAAAGAGCCCTCCCAGAACTAGTTGGAAGCACCGGGCTATCCAGGGCTGTAAAATCCAGACCATTGGTAGATTTATAAAAGGTAACCTGGTTGCCACTACCTCCAACATATCGCCCTGCTATAGCATATACGGTATTAGGATCTCCGGGTTTTAATTTAAGATCTGCGATAAAGCCGGCTTGTCTAACTTCCCAGGTATCACCGGCATCTGTACTTTTGTACAGGCCTGTATTGGTTGCTACCCATAGTATATCTGAATTGGTTGGATCTATGATGATCTCATTCATCAATGTATTGTCATTAGAATTGGAAGGATTAAGTCCGGTTTCCAACCAACTGGCTCCACCGTCTAGTGATTTAAAAACACCAACACTGTAAGAGTCTGCGGCATCATCATCTCCGGTTGCTATATAAATAATATTGGAGTTGTTAGGGTCTATTGCAATTCCCGAAACTCCAATTTGAGGAAAGTCATCAAAGAGGTTTGTCCAGCTACTCCCGGCATCCGTAGATTTCCAGATACCCCCTGCCGGGGCGCCTACATACCAAATATTTGCATTGTTAGGATCTACTGCAATGGCGTTGGTCCTTCCCGTACCAGGAAGCTGTCCGGAAAATGCACCAGTGTCTATAGGGCCAATGGGTGTCCAGGCGCTGGTTGGGTTAACGGCCATGCCAATGCGCTTTTGTTTGTTCTCCCATGTTTGCCAAAGCTTTTTTGGACTAGGGAGATACCCTTGTGCATCCACAAAATGCATCCAGTAATTTTCCCAACGTTTGTAGGGTTTAAATCCACTACCCTTAGCATCTTTATCTCTATCCTTCCAATATGAATTGAAAGCTTCCGAAATTTCATAAATGCTAAGAGGTTTATTCTGAACTTGAGGAACTAGTTTATTACCATCTTCATCAGTCAGCCATGGGGCATTTTGATTAAATTGCCCATAGGAAACACTGCCTAATAATAGGCATAACAAGAGTAATTTTCTTATCATGTAATTTTTTTTGTTAAATATCCTGATAAAAACAGGAATATTCAATTTTATTTGTTCAATGGTCCTTTTTTAAAGGGATTGATCCAAAAGTTGTTCAAGATAATCATTCGTAAGCTTTTCTTACAAAACTTTCACATTTCTTTAGGGACAAAAAAAGTAACTTTGCCTGAGTAATCTATTTTATGAAATATTTTGTAAGTGTTCTTTTAATTTTTTCCATGCAATTGATTTCTGCTCAGGAAAAGACCATCCCGCCTCCTAAAGAAAAGGATTCCTCGCTTTTTAAAAAGAGGAATCTGTTAAAAGCACCACCAACGCCCGGCACCGAATCAGAACTCAGCATAAAGGACTACAAGATCATTAATTATGCCAGGGATACCACCTATCTGGATACAACATTAAGCATTCAAAAAGAATACAAGTACAACTACCTTCGGCGCGATGATTTCGAACTTATGCCATTTGCCAATGTTGCGCAACCTTATAATGCCCTGGGAGTAGACATGGAACAGCTTTCTTTATATCCATCTCTGGGTGCAAGGGCCCGGAATATTAATTATATGGAAGTTCAGGACATCTCTTATTACAATGTTCCCACGCCTTTGACAGATCTGTTCTTTAAGACCACCTTTGAACAAGGACAACTTTTAGATGCCATGCTTACTTTTAATACGTCCAGGAGGTTAAACTTTTCCCTTGCGTTTAAAGGCTTTCGATCGCTTGGAAAATACCAATACAGTCAGATACAATCCGGTAATTTCAGGACAACCGCTAATTATCAGTCACCAAATGAAAGGTATACCCTAAGGGCACATATAGCGGCTCAGGATATAGAAAGTGAAGAGAATGGTGGTATACTTGAAAAGGAGTTGCAATTCGAATCTGAAGATCCGGAATTTCAGGACAGATCCCGTATAGACGTTTTCTTTACAGATGCCAGAAATAAGATCTTAGGGAAACGGTATTTTCTGGATCATCGCTTTGCGATATTTCAAAATAAGGATTCCCTTAGAAGATCCTCCGTGGGACTTGGGCACGAATTTACCTATGAGACCAAATATTTCCAGTTTCAACAAGATGGTCAGAACGATTTTTTTGGATCAACCATAGTAACCCCTATTGATGATAAGGCAACCTTAAAAACCTTTTTTAACAGGGTAAGCCTGGATTACTCCAATAAACTTCTGGGAACCCTAAAGGGATTTGTGAATTGGTATAATTACGATTATTACTTCAACAGCATTCTGATAACCGATACACAAACCATCCCCAATCAATTACGGGGTGATGAACTGGCAGTTGGAGGGCTCTATCAAAAACAAATAGGCGCTTTTGCTCTTGGATGCCTCTCTTACCTACGGGATCACAGGGACGCTTACAAATTATATTTTTGATGCCGCCGCGGAATACAGTATAAATGACAAACACACCTTGGAAGTAAGTGCTCATTCTTCTTCCCGTTTGCCTAATTTTAATTTTCTACTCTACCAATCGGAATACGAGAATTACAATTGGAACAACTCCGGGACCTTTGAAAATCAGAATGTACAAAGTCTCAAATTCAATTTGAGTTCGCAGGTCTGGGGGGATTTGATGGCACAGTATGCTACTACGGATAACTATACTTATTTTTCGTCTAATGCTACCAATGAGCAGATTGAGGAAGGAAATGAAAATGCCTATGTTACTCCAAAGCAAGAGGCTTCGTCCGTAAGCCATCTGAAACTAAAGTATGCCAAGGAATTTAAATTTGGGAAATGGGCACTGAACAATACGGTAATGTATCAGAATGTAACTCAAAGCAACCAGGTATTGAATGTGCCTCAATTGGTTACAAGGAATACTGTGTATTATTCCAGCAATGTCTTTAAGAATGCTATGTTCCTTCAGACAGGGGTAACCTTTAAATATTTCACTGCATATAATATGGATGGGTACAATCCGCTCTTAGGAGAATTTTATGTGCAGAACAGGGAAGAGCTGGGGGCTTTTCCTTTACTCGACTTTTTTATTAATGCGAAGGTCCGACAGACCCGTATCTATCTGAAAGCGGAGCATTTTAATTCTTCTTTTACGGGGAATACCTTTTACGCTGCCCCAAACTATCCGTATCGCGACTTTGTGATTCGTTTTGGCCTGGTATGGAATTTCTTTTCGTAAAATATTTTCAAATAGTTATTTTTTTTTGTTGAATGAAACCTCATTTTCAGGGGGTTAGGGCGATAAAATAATTATTATAAATTTTTTCTTGTATGGAGTTGTACAACCAAATAAATGGCTTTATATTTGCACCCGCTTAGCGTGAGAGCGTTGGGTGAAAAAGAGATTGACTAAGTTCATTGATATATTGGTAGACAGCGAATTTGCTTTATTCATTATGAGTTTCGGCTTTTGATGAATGGAGTATATTTAAGATCATTTAGAACAAACATGAGAACCGTTTTGAGGCGGGACAGCTTTTAGATATTGTGGAGCATTATTATTATTAATGTTATAACGATGAAGAGTTTGATCCTGGCTCAGGATGAACGCTAGCGGCAGGCCTAACACATGCAAGTCGAACGGTAACAGGGAGAAGCTTGCTTTTCCGCTGACGAGTGGCGCACGGGTGCGCAACGCGTATAGAACCTACCCTGTACAGGGGGATAGCCCGGAGAAATCCGGATTAATACCCCGTAGTAATTAGAATTGGCATCGATTTTAATTTAAAGCTTCGGCGGTACAGGATGGCTATGCGTCCTATTAGCCAGATGGTGAGGTAACGGCTCACCATAGCTATGATAGGTAGGGGCCCTGAGAGGGGGATCCCCCACACTGGTACTGAGACACGGACCAGACTCCTACGGGAGGCAGCAGTGAGGAATATTGGACAATGGGCTCACGCCTGATCCAGCCATGCCGCGTGCAGGAAGACAGCCCTATGGGTTGTAAACTGCTTTTATACGGGAAGAATAAGGGGCACGTGTGCCCTGGTGACGGTACCGTAAGAATAAGGACCGGCTAACTCCGTGCCAGCAGCCGCGGTAATACGGAGGGTCCGAGCGTTATCCGGAATCATTGGGTTTAAAGGGTCCGCAGGCGGGCAATTAAGTCAGGGGTGAAATGGTACGGCTCAACCGTAGCACTGCCCTTGATACTGGTTGTCTTGAGTCATAGTGGAGTGGCCGGAATATGTAGTGTAGCGGTGAAATGCATAGATATTACATAGAACACCGATCGCGAAGGCAGGTCACTAACTATCGACTGACGCTGATGGACGAAAGCGTGGGGAGCGAACAGGATTAGATACCCTGGTAGTCCACGCCGTAAACGATGGATACTAGCTGTCGGGACTTCGGTCTCGGCGGCCAAGCGAAAGTGATAAGTATCCCACCTGGGGAGTACGTTCGCAAGAATGAAACTCAAAGGAATTGACGGGGGCCCGCACAAGCGGTGGAGCATGTGGTTTAATTCGATGATACGCGAGGAACCTTACCAGGGCTTAAATGCAGAATGACAGGTTTAGAGATAGACTTTTCTTCGGACATTTTGCAAGGTGCTGCATGGTTGTCGTCAGCTCGTGCCGTGAGGTGTCAGGTTAAGTCCTATAACGAGCGCAACCCCTGTCGTCAGTTGCCAACAGATAATGCTGGGGACTCTGGCGAGACTGCCGGTGCAAACCGCGAGGAAGGTGGGGATGACGTCAAATCATCACGGCCCTTACGTCCTGGGCTACACACGTGCTACAATGGCCGGTACAGAGAGCAGCCATCCGGCAACGGAGAGCGAATCTATAAAACCGGTCACAGTTCGGATCGGGGTCTGCAACTCGACCCCGTGAAGCTGGAATCGCTAGTAATCGGATATCAGCCATGATCCGGTGAATACGTTCCCGGGCCTTGTACACACCGCCCGTCAAGCCATGGAAGCCGGGAGTGCCTGAAGTCCGTCACCGTAAGGAGCGGCCTAGGGCAAAATCGGTAACTAGGGCTAAGTCGTAACAAGGTAGCCGTACCGGAAGGTGCGGCTGGAACACCTCCTTTCTAGAGAAAGATGTTTCTGATAAAAGGAAGCAGTCATTAATAAGAAGCTTTAGAGCGGTTCTGTAGTTTGTTTTGATGATTTTAAAAGCTGTCTACCATTATTTTTAAAATAAATGCAGTCTCATAGCTCAGCTGGTTAGAGCGCTACACTGATAATGTAGAGGTCGGCAGTTCGAGTCTGCCTGAGACTACGGACCAAGTGCCAAGGCACTTGATAAAAAGGCAAGCATCAAATTCCAATGGGATTTTTGTATTGAGAGTCTCTTTTTTAAAAAGAGATTACGTTCATAGAAGTAACATATTGATAAGGAAATTCTGGAAGTTGGAGCTACCGTCAACTGAAATAAGGGGCAAGTAGCCTTCAATTTTGGGAATCAGACGGGGGATTAGCTCAGCTGGCTAGAGCGCCTGCCTTGC
>CAWJQE010000011.1:157500-230118 GCA_963844995.1 uncultured Flavobacteriaceae bacterium
AATTCCTTTTCCTTTAAGGGCAGGGTAAATTCCTTAAAATCCTTTACCCGCTTATCTACCGGTTTATAGGGCTCTGTCTTTCTTCCGTATTCTAAGAATCCTGTCGTCTTTCCCATATTTCGTTCTAAATAGTTTGTAATTTTTCCTGTTCCATACGAAGCAAAGCCTGCTTGTATTCTTCAGGAAATATTTTAATGAACTTTGGCAGGTAGTGCTCCCAATTCTCCAATATCCTTTGTGCCAGCGGACTTAGCGTGGCATTATAATGATTTTCAATAAGTCCCTTTAAAAGTGCTATATCCTGGTCTTCCTCTACCCTAAGAAGGTTCAAGGCCTCTTTATTACATCGTTTCTCAAAGTTCTTATGCAGATCCAATACGTAGGCGATACCTCCGCTCATCCCGGCACCAAAGTTTCGGCCTACTTCTCCCAGAATAACCGCCGTTCCTCCGGTCATATATTCACACCCATGATCGCCGATCCCTTCAACCACAGCCGTGGCACCAGAATTACGAACACAGAAGCGTTCTCCGGCTTTTCCGTTAATATAAGCTTCTCCGGAAGTGGCTCCATAGAGCGTAACATTACCGGTGATAATATTTTCTTCGGGTTTAAAGGTCGATTTTTCTGGTATTTTGATGATCAATTTTGCACCGGAAAGCCCTTTTCCAAGATAATCATTGGTATTTCCGTTTACCACCATGGTAAGGCCACGCGTGGCAAAAGCTCCAAAGCTCTGCCCGGCAGAACCTGTAAAGTTCAGTTTTAAGGTATTATCCGGTAGTCCTTCTGCTCCATATATCTTCGAGATCTCATTACTGATAATGGCACCTACGGCCCTGTCTGTATTATGAATAGGGAAATGCAAGATCGATTTCTCTTTCCTGAATATTGAAGGATGCGCTTTCCCAATGATCTCAAACTCTATGGAGTCTGATACATGGTGTTCTTGTTTTTGTGTATTGTAGAGTTTGGTGCCCTTCCGCACATCAATTTTATGCAGAATGGGACTCAAGTCCAATCCGTTGGCCTTAAAATGGTCAATAGCCTTGTTCCTGTTTAGCTTTTGGACCTGTCCAACCATTTCATTGATGGTCCTGAAACCTAACTGAGCCATAATTTCCCTGAGTTCCTGGGCAACGAAGTACATATAATTTACCACATGTTCCGGCTTCCCTTCAAACTTCTTACGTAATTCAGGATTTTGGGTGGCGATACCAACCGGACAAGTATTTAAATGACATACACGCATCATAATACATCCCGATGCTACTAAAGGTGCCGTGGCAAAACCAAATTCCTCGGCTCCCAGCAAGCAGGCAATAGCCACATCCCTTCCGGTTTTTAACTGGCCATCGCACTCTAGTACGATACGGTTTCTAAGGTCGTTCATTACCAATGTCTGCTGCGCTTCAGCTATTCCCAATTCCCAGGGCAGGCCGGCGTGTTTAAGTGAGGTAAGTGGCGAAGCGCCGGTTCCTCCATCAAAACCGGAAATAAGGATCACGTCGGCTTTCGCCTTGGCAACCCCTGCTGCTACTGTTCCTACACCAACTTCTGATACTAATTTTACATTGATACGTGCTTCCCGGTTAGCAGATTTAAGATCATAAATAAGCTGTGACAGATCTTCAATTGAGTAAATATCATGATGGGGTGGAGGAGAGATCAGTCCTACATACGGAGTAGAATTCCTTGTTTTGGCGATGGAAGGATTTACCTTAGGTCCGGGAAGTTGCCCACCTTCGCCCGGTTTTGCTCCTTGTGCCATCTTTATCTGTATCTCCTGTGCATTGGTCAGGTAATTGGAGGTCACGCCAAATCTCCCGGAGGCAACTTGTTTTATGGCACTATTTCGCCAATCTCCGGTTTGATTCTTATAAAAACGCTCTGCATCTTCACCACCTTCGCCGGAGTTGCTTTTACCGCCAATACGGTTCATTGCAATGGCGAGATTTTCATGAGCCTCCTTACTAATGGATCCATAAGACATAGCCCCTGTTTTAAAGCGCTTTACAATTTCTGTCCAGGATTCTACCTCTTCCAAAGGAATAGGGTCATAATTTGCAAACTCGAACAATCCGCGGATGGTCATAAGATCCTTAGATTGCTCATTCACCATTTCGGCGAATTCTTTGTAAGTATCGGGTTCGTTGTTTCTTACAGATTTCTGAAGTTTAGCTATGGAAAGGGGATTGAACATATGTTTTTCTCCATCTCTCCTCCAACGGTATTCACCTCCAATTTCCAGATCGAGCGTTGCAGCCACATGTTTTTTGACAAAGGCATTTTGATGTCTCTTTGCGATCTCTTTTTCTATCTCGTACAGCCCAATTCCCTGAATACGTGTTGGTGTATTTGGGAAATAGGTGTTTACAACATTGGTATTAAGCCCAATGCATTCGAACATCTGGGAGCCGCGATATGAATTGAGCGTAGAGATCCCGATCTTATTCATCACCTTAAGGATGCCTTTCCCGATCGCTTTGTTGTAATTCTTAATAGCTTCATCAAAAGAAAATTCTGTGATATCGTTCTCTTCAATTTGTTCTCCAATGATCTCATTTACCAAATACGGATTAATGGCACTTGCGCCAAAACCAAACAATAAGGCAAAATGATGAACTTCTCTTGGTTCAGCCGATTCTATGATGATACTTAAATTGGAGCGTTTTCCTGCAGTTTGCAAGCCACTATTTACATAAGAACAAGCTAACAATGCCGGGATTGGAGCTTTCTCCTTGCTTATGAATCTATCAGACAGGATAATGATATTGGCATCATCGTCTATGGCTCTGGACGCCTGAGTTAAAATTGACTCCAATGCTTCTTCCAAGCCATTGTGTCCTCTGTGAACATCATATAAAATAGGAATTGATACTACTTTATAATCCGGGCTGGCGTCGTAATTTTTAATTTTATCCAGATCCTCTTTAGAGATCACCGGGTTCTGGATCTTTAATTTTCTACAATGCAGTTCGGAAATTTCAAAGATATTTAAGTCCGTACCAAGGGTTAAGCTAATGTCTGTGATCAGTTCTTCCCGGATACCATCGAGCGGCGGGTTTGTTACCTGGGCAAACAATTGCTTAAAATAATTATAGAGCAATTGAGGGCGTTCAGACAATACTGCGATAGGTGTATCAGACCCCATAGATCCTATGGGTTCTTTCGCAGTTTTTCCCATGGGAAGGACAATGGTATTTATATCTTCCAGAGTATATCCAAAAACCGCTTTCCTTTTTTCCACAGATTCCTCGCCAATAAAAAGTGGGCAGTCATTATAGGGAATATCCCTGAGGTGCATTAAATTTTTATCGAGCCATTTTTTATAGGGATGTCTTTGTGCTATTTCCTCTTTTATTTCTTCATCATTAACGATGCGGCCTTCTTCCATGTTCACCAGGAACATCTTACCCGGTTCCAAACGGCCATGAAGTTCAATATTTTCGGGTGCAATCTCAAGAACCCCTGTTTCAGAAGACATGATCACATAGCCATCCTTGGTTACCGAGTAACGCGAAGGTCGAAGTCCATTCCTGTCTAAAACGGCACCAATGTAGTTGCCATCAGTAAAGGGAATAGAGGCCGGACCATCCCAGGGCTCCATTACGCAAGAGTTATATTCGTAGAAAGCCTTTTTGGCTTCAGACATTTCTATATTTTTTTCCCATGCTTCGGGGACCAGCATCATCATTACCTCAGGTAAGGACCGTCCGGTCATCAATAGTAATTCAACTACCATGTCCATGGTAGCAGAATCCGATTTCCCAGGGAGAATGACAGGTAGAATTTTCTTAATCTCTGGTCCAAAAAACGGACTTTCCATGAGCCCTTCCCTCGATCGCATTCTAGATATATTACCCCTTAGGGTGTTGATCTCCCCATTGTGGCACATATACCGGAACGGTTGTGCCAGGTCCCATGTAGGAAAGGTGTTGGTAGAGAATCGCTGGTGCACCAGCGCCAGCCTGGTAACTACTCTGGGATCCATAAGATCCGTGTAATATCTTTTTATGTCCTGGGGCATCAGTAGCCCTTTGAAAATTATAATTTTTGTTGAGAGGCTAGGTAAGTAAAAGAACTTGCTTTCAGAAAGTTTGGAGTTAATGATGGTATGCTCCGTTACCTTTCGGGCAATAAATAGTTTGAGATTGAAATTGAAGAAATCCTGCTTCTCATTTTCCTTTGCAATAAATACCTGTCTTACAAAAGGCTCTGTTTCTGAAGCTATACGCCCGGGAACTGAGGTATTGACAGGGACATCTCTCCATCCTAGTAAATGCAATCCCTGTCTTTTAATTTCTGATTCAAATACTGAGATGCAATAATCACGCTGATTCGCCTTTTTTGGCAGGAAAACATTACCTACAGCATAGGCCCCGGGTTCGGGTAATTCAAAGGAGCATTCTTCCTGGAAAAAAAGATGTGGGATGTCTATAAGGATCCCTGCGCCATCGCCGGTTTTTCCATCGGCACTCACGGCACCCCTGTGTTCTAATTTGTCTAGAATTTCGAGGGCCTTATGAATAATGTCATTCGATTTTTTTCCTTTCAGGCTGCAAATAAAACCTGCACCACAGTTGTCGTGTTCAAACTCTGGTAAATACAATCCTTGCTTCTTCAACATCTATTTTCGTATTTACTCAAAAATACCAAAATGACTGAGATTCATCTATGTTTTAGCTATGGATGGTAGAAAAAATACAACGTTTTAAATAATACGTTGAAAAATATGCAATATGCATTTTAAATCGCTCATTAAATGGGATTTTAATAATGCTGTATTGCAAGAAAAGACCCAAATGGGAGGGTCTTTGGTAATTGTATAAACAAAGTCCTTGAGATGGCTGTATTAACAGAAAGAAATTAGATATTATAAGTTTAAAATGCTCCTCGAAATAACGATCTTTTGAATTTCAGAAGTGCCCTCGTATATCTGGGTGATCTTCGCATCTCGCATGAGTCGCTCTACGTGATAATCCTTTACAAAACCATTCCCGCCGTGAATCTGAACTGCCTCAACGGTTGTTTCCATGGCTACCTGCGAAGCGTATAATTTAGCCATGGCGCCAGATAGGTCATAGTTTACATGGTTATCCTTGTCACATGCGGATTTATATACCAGAAAACGTGCGGCTTCAATTTGTGTATGCATATCGGCCAGCTTAAAGGCAATGGCCTGATGATTACTGATCTCGGTACCAAAAGCTTTTCGTTCCTTGGAATACTTCCTGGCCATTTCGTAGGCGCCTGCTGCAATACCTAATGCCTGTGCTGCAATCCCAATTCTTCCACCTGCCAGGGTTTTCATAGCAAACTTAAAACCGAATCCGTCTTCACCTATCCTGTTTTCTTTTGGGACCTTTACATCATTAAAATTTAGTGAATGCGTATCACTTCCGCGAATGCCTAATTTGTTCTCTTTTGGACCTATTTCAAATCCCTTCATTCCTTTTTCAACGATCAGTGCATTGATCCCCTTATGTGCTTTTTTAACATCAGTTTGAGCAATGACCAGATATACATCTGCAGAGCTTCCATTGGTGATCCAATTCTTAGTACCATTAAGGACATAATGATCACCTTTATCAATGGCAGTCGTTTTTTGCGAGGTGGCATCACTTCCGGCTTCCGGTTCAGACAGGCAAAATGCTCCAATGATCTCCCCGGTCGCTAATCTTGTTAAATATTTTTGCTTCTGTTCCTCTGTGCCAAAAGTTTCTAACCCCCAGCATACCAGGGAATTATTTACCGAAACAATAACGGAGGCAGAGGCATCTACCTTTGATAGCTCCTCCATGACCAGTACATAGGATAATGTGTCTAGTCCGCTTCCGCCGTACTTTGGATCTACCATCATCCCCATAAATCCCAATTCCCCCATCATTTTTACCTGATCTGTTGGGAATTTTTGTGCTTCGTCTCTTTCAATGACTCCGGGCAGCAATTCCTGTTGGGCAAAATCGCGGGCTGCCTGTTGAATCATCAATTGTTCTTCCGAAAGTGTAAAATCCATAGTACTTAGTGTATTGTTAAAAAAGGCCTACAAATATACATCTTGATTGGAAATTATTCAATGATTATACCGTCAATTTGAGAATACCACAAAACATATTTTTTAGTTTACTGCTGGCTACAAGATAAAATACTTTTATACCCCGTCAATATTTTTATATTTGTCGCAAGGGAATTTAAAACGTTAAACAGCGTATTGGAATTATGAGACAGCATTAGCTTGAATTAAGATTTAGATTTAAAGCGAGGGCCTTGGATGGCCTGTTTTCAATGAATGACTCATAGTATAATCCTTATCCTTAAATGAAAGATCTTTTAAAGAAGTACGAAAATAAAGCACCGGAAATAGTTTTTAACTGGAAGGACCCGGAAACGGAAGCCGAAGGTTGGACGGTTATAAACTCACTACGTGGAGGAGCTGCCGGTGGCGGCACAAGAATGCGCGAAGGGCTCGATATGAATGAAGTATTGTCTCTTGCCAAAACCATGGAAGTGAAATTTACAGTATCGGGTCCACCCATAGGAGGGGCCAAATCAGGAATAAATTTTAATCCTCATGATCCAAGAAAGAAAGGGGTTTTAGAACGCTGGTACAGTGCCGTGGCTCCCTTGCTGAAAAGTTATTACGGGACCGGGGGCGACCTCAATGTTGATGAGATCCATGAAGTGATCCCAATTACTGAGGATGCAGGTGTATGGCATCCGCAGGAAGGAGTATTTAACGGGCATTTTAAGCCTACGGAGGCAGATAAGATAAATCGTATTGGGCAATTGCGTCTTGGAGTGATCAAGGTATTGGAAAGCTCTATGTACTCTCCGGATACAAGTCAAAAATATACAGTGGCCGACATGATCACCGGGTTTGGTGTTGCTGAAGCTGTAAAACATTATTACAATATTTCTGGCGGATCTGTCATTGGAAAAAAGGCGGTTGTACAGGGTTTTGGTAATGTAGGAGCAGCAGCGGCCTTTTATCTGGCACAAATGGGTGCTAAGGTAGTTGGGGTCATAGACCGGGAAGGTGGCGTAATAAATGAAAATGGATTTTCTTTTGATGAGATCAAAACCTTCTTTCTCCATAAAAAAGGGAATACGCTTATTGCCGATCCGGATAAGATGATCCCATTTTTGGAAATGAATGAGCGGATCTGGAGCTTATCTGCAGAGATCTTTGCACCTTGTGCCGCTTCCAGATTGATCACTCAGGAACAGATCTCAGAGATGATTAATTCAGGACTGGAGGTTATCTCTTGTGGTGCCAATGTACCTTTTGCGGATAAAGAGATATTTTTTGGGCCTATCATGGAATATACGGATGAAAGAGTTAGTCTTATTCCCGACTTTATTTCCAATTGCGGAATGGCCCGGGTTTTTGCATATTTTATGGAAGGAAGGGTAGCCATGGATGATGAATTGATATTTAATGATACTTCGGATGTCATTAGAAAAGCAATTTTGAATATCTTTAGGCAAAATCCTACTAAAATTAATTTGAGCAAGACCGCTTTTGAAATAGCACTTAAACAACTACTATAAACACCAACTAGTATGGAAACCATTATCATTATCATCTTCATTGCAGGTTATTTAGCAATTACCTTAGAGCACAATTTAAAAATAGATAAGCTAATTCCCGCTTTGGCGATGATGGCCATTCTATGGGCGATCATTGCTTTAGCCCATATGCCTGTTTTTGAGGTAAATACAACTCTCAAGGAATTGGAACCCTCCCATTTAGATGAAATGCTCCTTCATCATCTGGGGAAAACAGCAGAGATATTGGTATTTCTTTTAGGAGCTATGACCATTGTTGAGATCATAGATTATTTTGATGGTTTCGCAACAATAAAAGGTTACATACGTACCAGGAAGAAATCAAAATTATTATGGCTTTTTTCTATTTTGGCCTTTATTCTTTCTGCCATTATAGATAACCTAACAGCAACCATCGTATTGGTTACCATATTGCAAAAAGTAATAAAAGATCGTGAATTGAGACTTTGGTTTGCCGGTATGATCATTATTGCAGCAAATGCCGGTGGAGCCTGGTCTCCTATTGGGGATGTTACCACTACCATGTTATGGATCGCCAATAAAGTAACGGCTTTGCAGCTTATAGAACATGTCTTTATACCTTCGGTAGTTTGTATGATTGTTCCGGTATTATTTGCATTGC
Source organism: uncultured Flavobacteriaceae bacterium (assembly GCA_963844995.1). Lineage (GTDB taxonomy): Bacteria > Bacteroidota > Bacteroidia > Flavobacteriales > Flavobacteriaceae > Muriicola. Next base: position 165,695 of record CAWJQE010000011.1, read on the forward strand.
GATACAAAGTTTTTAAAGGAGAAATTGAAGGCGATCTGGAAAAGAAGGAAAAACCAAAATCACCCTATGGGGCCACGATGCTTTATTTAGGATTGGGATCTATTGTATTTGTTCCCTTTTTTAAGACCATAACCCATTTACCTCCTTATGTAGGGATGATGCTTTCACTGGCTATAGTAGCTACTTTTGCTGAGATCTATAGTAATGCAAAATTCAGCATCACCTCTGTTGATGCGACGGAATCTGATGCAGCCTCTTTTCATAGCCCGGTGCACGCTTCACTATCTAAAATAGAATTGCCAAGTATACTTTTCTTCCTGGGAATACTTTTAGCTGTGGCGGCCCTGGAATCCTTAGGGATGTTATTCGAATTTGCCGGAGTACTAGATGAAACGATGCCTTTGTTAGGATCTGAAACAATGGGTCAGACCGTTTCGGATCTTGTAATAATAATCCTGGGGGTAGGTTCTGCGGTTATTGATAATGTGCCATTAGTGGCGGCCAGTATGGGGATGTTCTCTATTCCTATCGATGACCCGGTATGGCATTTTATAGCATTTTCTGCAGGAACCGGAGGCAGTATGCTTATTATTGGATCTGCTGCCGGGGTAGTAGCCATGGGAATGGAGAAAATAGATTTCTTCTGGTATTTCAGGAAAATAGCATGGCTGGCACTACTTGGCTTCCTTGCCGGATCGGTTACTTTTGTATTAATTCGAAATTTAGTATTGAACGCATAATTAAATCCGCAGATTACCGTTATAGGGGCAAATTAATAAGAGAATGCATATGGTAATGTTTCAAGATCTTGTGAATGAGTCGCAAGTAGGGGAGGTTATATCCGAAGAAAAGACACTTTCCGTAATAGATCTAATCTTAAGTGGGGGTACTGGGAGTATCGTCATTATTTCAGTCTTATTCGCAATGCTTGCGGTGGCCTTGTACATTTATTTTGAGCGATTACTGGCCGTTAAAGCGGCCTCTATGATCGACAAGAATTTTATGAATCAGATCAGGGATCATGTGATGAATGGCAAGCTGGATGCTGCCAAGATCCTTTGTGCCCAAACAGATTCTCCTGTGGCCCGGTTAACAGAAAAAGGTGTGTCCAGGATCGGGAAACCTCTGGACGATATCAATGCGGCTATTGAGAATGCAGGTACCTTAGAAGTATATAAACTAGAAAAGAACGTAAATGTCCTGGCTACCGTGGCAGGAGCTGCACCCATGATAGGGTTTTTAGGAACCGTCATAGGTATGATCCTTGCTTTTCATCAGATGGCAAGTAGCGGCGGACAAGCGGAGATGGGAGCTTTGGCTTCGGGGATCTATACAGCCATGACCACTACAGTTGCCGGATTGGTTGTTGGGATCATAGCCTATATGGGATATAATCATTTGGTAAACCGCATAGATAAGGTGATCCATAAGATGGAGGCCAACGCCGTAGAATTCCTTGATCTTTTAAACGAACCTGTTTAACTACTTCCCATGAAACTGAAAGGTAGAAATAAGATCAGCCCGGAGTTTAGTATGTCTTCTATGACAGACATTGTATTCCTATTGCTCATCTTTTTTATGTTGACAGCCAATTCGCCTAATGCGCTGGATATGCTATTGCCCAAGGCGAAAGGAAAATCGACCAATACGCAGAACGTATCTGTTTCCATCAATAAGAATCTGGAATACTTCGTTAACAATCAGCAGATCAACGGAGACTATATTGAAATTGAACTAAAAAAAGCATTGGAAGGGAAAGAGAACCCAACAGTTATTCTAAGAGCAGAAGAAAGTGTGGCCATAAAAGAGGCCGTGAATGTAATGGACATTGCCAATAAGAATAATTACAAGGTGATCCTCGCCGTGCGACCTAATTAATGTCGTTTTTAGACACGAGACACAAGAAAAAATCCTTCTCACTTACAGTCTTCCTGTTAAGTGCATTTCTCCTTTTGCTCTTTTATATCGGGCTCACCTATATGGAACCCCCTATTGAGAATGGTATTACCGTCAATTTCGGCAGTATGGAATACGGGTCGGGCAGGGTACAACCAAAAGAAAAGTTACAGCCACAGCAGAACGAAACTCCTGAAGTTACTGAGCAAAAAACAGAACAACTACCTGAGAAAACAGAAGAGCCTACTGCAGAGCCGGTTACGCCAGTAAAAGAAACAGAAAAGGTACTTACCCAGGAGAATGAAGAGTCTATCCTTATAAAACAACAGGCCGAAGCAAAACGCAAGGCGGAAGAGGCTGCCAGAAAAGTCAAAGAGGAAGCCGAAAGGGTTGAGCGAGCGAAACAGGCAGCTGCTGAAAAGGCAAGGCTTGAAGAAGAAGCCAAAAAAAAGAAATTGGACGCCCTAATGGGAGGTTTAAATAACTCTGATGGCACTGCACAGGGAAGTGAAGGAGATGATTCTCAGCCGGGAGATAAAGGACAGCCTAATGGGGACCCATATGCGACGAGTTATTACGGTAGTCCCGGATCTGGCAGCGGAACAGGGGGCTACGGATTAAATGGAAGGTCGTTGGCAAATCAGGGGAAAGTAACGCAAGAGTGTAATGAAGAAGGCAGGGTAGTGGTTAGGATAGTGGTAGATCGTAATGGAAAAGTGGTAGATGCTACCCCGGGAGTAAAAGGAACTACAAATAATCACCCATGCTTGTTGGAGCCGGCCAGAAAAACAGCATTTCTCCACAGTTGGAACTCAGATTCTAAGGCACCCAACCAGCAGATAGGTTTTGTGGTCGTCAATTTTAAATTGGGGGAATAATCCATGACCTACAGGGAAACCTTAGATTGGATGTTTGCTCAACTTCCAATGTACCAGCAAAAAGGGGCTACGGCCTATAACGGAAAACTTCAGGGAATACAGTCTTTTGCTACTTATCTTGGGGAACCACAGCATAATTTTAAAAGTATTCACGTGGCCGGGACCAATGGAAAAGGTTCTTGTAGCCATATGCTTGCATCCATCCTTCAAGAGGCAGGTTACAAGGTTGGTTTGTACACTTCGCCACATCTAAAAGACTTTAGGGAGCGAATTAAGATCAATGGCGAGATGATCTTTGAGAAGGATGTTATAAGCTTTATAAAAGAAAACAAGAAGTATATTGAACGGAACCATATGTCTTTCTTTGAGATGACAGTGGCCATGGCCTTTGAGCATTTTTCAAAGGAATGCGTAGATATTGCCGTCATAGAAGTGGGGTTGGGCGGCAGGCTCGACTCTACTAATATTATTAATCCCGAAGTATGCCTGATCACTAATATTGGCTTGGACCATATAGATCTTCTGGGCGATTCTATTGAGAAGATAGCCTATGAGAAAGCGGGGATCATAAAACCGTATACTCCGGTGGTCATTAGTGAAAAGCAAGAGGAAACCACTGAGGTCTTTAAGGAGGTTGCGAAAAGTCAACAGGCCAAGATCATCTTTGCAGAAGAAACAATATCTGAAAAATATGCTACTTCATTGCTAGGAGACTATCAGAATAGAAACATAAAAGGCGTGGTAGCCGTAGTTGGGGCACTTACAAATTTTAAGGTTCAGGAAGAGCATATTAAAACCGGTTTGTCCAAAGTTGTAGAAAATACCGGGCTGATGGGAAGGTGGCAGGTATTAGGAGAACATCCCAGGATCATTGCAGATACAGCACATAATAGTGAGGGCATTCGTCTTGTGATGGATCAGCTTTCTCTGGAAGTCTTTGACGAACTTTGGATAGTACTTGGATTTGTAAAGGAGAAGAATCTGGATCAGATACTACATATGTTCCCTAAAAAAGCTCATTATCTGTTTTGCAGACCAGATATTCCCAGAGGCATGGATGCAGATACCTTACAAAAGAAGGCAGCGGAAAATGGATTAAAAGGGAGTGTTTATGCTTCCGTTTCAGTTGCTTTGGAAACAGCCAAAAAAGAAGCCAAAAAGAACGATCTTATCTTTGTAGGAGGGAGCAATTTTACGGTGGCTGAGGTGGTATGATTTTTTATCTTTTTTGTTTTAAGGAATAAAAAACAATGTTATATTTGCACTCCTTTACGGGCTCTTAGCTCAGTTGGTTCAGAGCACCTGCCTTACAAGCAGGGGGTCGAAGGTTCGAATCCTTCAGGGCCCACATCATTCAGAAAATCCACACGGTAAGGTGTGGATTTTTTTATTCTTGGACAAAGCCAAACTTGTTTGAGCTTTGGGAAAGAATAAAAAGATAAAACCCCGCATTAGCGGGGTTTAGATTTTCTATCTGCAGTAGGGGTTTCAGATTTTGGATCACGAACGCAGGGAGTTAATCCTTTTTACATAGGTAAGCCAAACTTGTTTGAGCTTTGGGAAAGAATAAAAAGATAAAACCCCGCATTAGCGGGGTTTAGATTTTCTATCTGCAGTCGTGGTTTCCCGATGGATCAACGATCGTAGGGAGTTAATCCTTTTTAGTCAATTATAAATAGGCAGTCATTACATAAATGTGCCAAATAACTCCTAAATTCATGGTTCTAAGGCTTTTTAACTAGTGCACCATGGCAGAAATTAGTAAAAAGGAAGTAAAAATACGATGGTTGATACAGGAGATATCTGTTATCATTGAACGTTTGGAGCATTTTGAGGCCAAATATTCGGCTGAACTTTCCGAGATCCATCCCAATTTTATTAAAAGTGCCCGCAATCTTATCCATTACCGTGCACTGCGTAAAGAAGATATAACGGCTGTCCAAAATAAGCTGGCAAATATTGGGCTTTCTCGGCTCGATAAACCGGAAGGTCATGTTAAGGCGAGTTTGTTGGCTAGCAGGGCCATCCTGGAGAGCCTATTAAACAATTCACCTATTAAAAAGCACAAGGCAGAATTGACTTTCAAAAAAAGTAATCGGCTGGGAAAATCCAATGCTAAATCATTATTGGGCTACCGCTCAAAGGGAAGACGCACCCGTATAATGGTTACCCTGCCTACTGAAGTTGCCCATAATTATCAACTAGCACATGACATGATTGCCAATGGAATGAATTGTGCTCGTATAAATTGTGCTCATGACAGCGAAAAAGAATGGAGTTTAATGATTGGGCACATTAGGAAGGCATCCAAAAAATTAAAAAAGAAATGTAAGATCACGATGGATCTGGGAGGTCCCAAAGTACGGACCGGTTCATTAAAGGCAGGTCCAAAGGTAAAAAAATTTCGCCCCACAAAAGATGTACGTGGTATTGTAATAAAGGATTGCGAAATCTGGATGGGTCCGGAGAACCATCATGAACCAAATTTGTCGCACCTGCCTGTAGCTTTATCAGGTTTGCAAAAACTGAAAGTTGGCGATCGGTTGTTCTTTCAGGATGCCAGAAATAAGAAAAGGGAGTTTACAATTACAAAGAAAACAGCAAATGGTTGTATTGCAGTATGTGGTAAGACCACTTTTCTGGAAACAGGCATGAAATTATTTACCAACGAAGAGTATTCCTCATCTTCTATGATTATTGGGGAATTACCGAGGGTGGATCAATACATACTGTTACGTACAGGAGATTTTTTACGATTGAGTAAAGACACAAAGACTGGTGAACCAGCACTCAGGGATAAGGATGACAATTTGATAAGCCATGCGTATATTTCCTGTACGTTGGGGGAAGTCTTTGAACAGGTAAAAGAAGGGGAGCCTGTCTTTTTTGATGATGGCAAGATCAAAGGTGTTATTCGCCAGGTAGAACAGGACGAAATTCTTGTCGAAATTCTTAACGCCAGAAAAAATGGAAGTAAACTAAGAGCCGATAAAGGAATAAATTTTCCGTGCAGTAAATTGGATATAAAGGGGTTAACGGATAAAGATAAAAAGGATCTTGTGTTTGTGATTCAGAATTCGGATACCGTAAACGTATCTTTTGTAAATCGCAAACGGGATGTTAGAGATCTCATTATTCAGTTGGAGAAATTAAATGCTCCGGATAACTTCGGGATCATTCTTAAGATTGAGACACAAAGTGGTTTTAATAATTTGGCCAAAATTCTTTTGGAGGCCATGAAGAGGTATCCTGTGGGTGTTATGATTGCAAGAGGGGATTTGGCAATAGAGTGCGGCTGGGACAATATTGGCAGGGTTCAAAGGGAAATTCTTTCGCTATGCAGAGCTGCACATGTTCCTGATATTTGGGCAACACAGGTTTTGGAAAATCTCTCAAAGCAGGGCATACCATCTCGCGCCGAAATGACCGATGCAGCTATGGCACAACGAACGGATTGTGTTATGCTTAACAAAGGACCTTATATTCTCCAGGCCATTAAATTGTTAGATACCATTTTTAAGGATATGGAGCTTTACCAGGGAAAAAATGAACGCCTTTGGCCTGCGATGGAAAAAGCGAATATTCATTGATTATTTGACAATAGTTTGAGTCCTGTATAAACCTTAGATTTTCTATCTTTGGCCCTTCTGAACAGGAGAATTAATTTCTTTCTATCCGCTTAAAAACACCGGAGTGTTAGCTCAGTTGGTTTAGAGCACCGCCTTGACAGGGCGGGGGTCGTTGGTTCGAATCCAATACACTCCACATCACTCAGAAAATCCACACGGAAACGTGTGGATTTTTTTATTCTTGGACAAAGCCAAACTCGTTTGAGCTTTTGGGAAAGAATAAAAACATACACTGCACTGCTGTGCAGTGTTATTTTCTAATTGCATCAGGGGCTTGACATTGGATCAGGAACGCAGTGCGGTAATCCATGATGCGGACGAAGCCAAACTCGTTTGAGCTTTGGGAAAGAATAAAAACATACACTGCACAGAAGTGCAGTGTTATTTTCTAATTGCAGCAGAGGCTTGACATTGGATCATGGCACGCAGTGCGGTAATCCATGATGCGGACAAAGCCAAACTCGTTTGAGTTTTTGGGAAAGAATAAAAACATACACTGCACAGAAGTGCAGTGTTATTTTCTAATTGCAGCAGAGGCTTGACATTGGATCATGGCACGCAGTGCGGTAATCCATGATGCGGACAAAGCCAAACTCGTTTGAGTTTTTGGGAAAGAATAAAAACATACACTGCACAGAAGTGCAGTGTTATTTTCTAATTGCAGCAGCGGCTTGACATTGGATCATCGCACGCAGTGCGGTAATCCATGATGCGGACAAAGCCAAACTTGTTGAAACTACCTTTTTGCCTTCCAGTATTCAAATTCTTTTTTTTACCTTAACAACTGCTAGGTACAGGGATTAGCGGAATACAAGTAGAAATTTTGAATGGTATGAAAAGAGTAGTGACATTCGGTGAAATTATGATGCGTTTGGCACCTCACGGATTCCAGAGGTTTTCACAGGCCACAAGTTTTGATGTTGTGTATGGCGGGGGTGAGTCTAATGTGGCAGTGTCGTTAGCCAATTATGGGGTTCCGGTCGATTTTGTAACGCGTTTACCTAAAAATGATATAGGTGAATGCGCTGTGATGGAAATGCGGAAAAGAGGAGTGGGTGTAGATAAGATCATCTATGGAGGTGATCGGCTAGGGATCTATTTTCTGGAAACAGGAGCTGTTAGCAGAGGGAGTAAGGTAGTGTATGACCGTTCCCATTCTGCCATGAGTGAGATTAAACCAGGGATGATAGATTGGGAAGAAGTTTTTAAAGGTGCAGGCTGGTTCCATTGGACAGGGATTACACCGGCTATTTCTCAGGGCGCTGCCGATGCATGTCTGGAAGCAGTAAAAGTAGCTAGGAAATTGGGTGTAACCGTTTCTACAGATCTAAATTATCGTGCTAAACTCTGGAACTATGGAGGTGATCGGGAAAAGATTATGACCGAATTGACTTCCTATTGCGACATCATACTTGGAAATGAAGAGGATGCTGAAAAACATTTCGGAATAAAACCCGAAGGCTTGGATATTACCACCCAGGGCCAGGATGTAAAAGCCGAGGCATTTTTATCGGTCTGTACCCAAATGATGAAAAAATTCCCGGGTGCTAAAAAAGTAATTTTCACTTTACGAGGGTCTATTTCGGCGTCTCACAATACCTGGACAGGGGTGTTATACGATGGTAAAACATTGTACAAATCTGTAGAATATCAAATTACAGATATCGTAGATCGTGTAGGAGGGGGTGATGCCTTTATGGGCGGATTAATATATGGATTGCTAAAATATCCCGGTGATGATCAAAATGCGTTGGATTTTGCAGTAGCAGCTTCTTGCTTAAAACATACTATTAAAGGAGATGCTAACCTGGTGACAGTAGCGGAAGTTAAAAAGTTAATGAAAGGCGATGCCTCGGGAAGGGTCGCCAGATAGGTAAAAATAAATAGAATGGCACAGTATTCCAGATTGGAAGTAATTAAGGTGATGAAAGAAACAGGTATGGTTCCTTTGTTTTATCACCCCGATATTAATGTATGCAAAAAGGTCCTAAAAGCTTGTTACGATGGAGGCGCACGATTATTGGAATTTACGGCAAGAGGGGATTTTGCTTTTGAAGTTTTTTCAGCATTGAACAAATATGCGCTAAAAGAACTGCCAGGAATGATACTTGGTGTAGGTTCTATTACCGATGCAGGAGCGGCATCCATGTTTATGCAAATGGGAGCCAATTTTATTGTTACTCCATCTTTTAGAGAAGATATCGCTATCATTTGTAATCGAAGAAAAGTTCTATGGTCTTCAGGATGTGGTTCGTTAACGGAAATAAATACAGCCGAGGAATTGGGTTGTGAAATTGTAAAACTATTTCCTGGTGGTGCCTATGGCCCAGGCTTTGTAAAAGCGATCAAGGGTCCTCAACCCTGGACCAGTATCATGCCTACTGGGGGTGTAAGTACAGATGCAGCCAACTTAAAGGCATGGTTCGATGCCGGGGTAAGCTGTGTGGGAATAGGGTCTCAGCTAATTAGTAAAGAGATCCTGGACAATAAGGATTTTAAAGCATTAGAAAATAATGTGCAACTAACCCTAGCGACCATCAAAGAACTTCGAGCTTAGTTAATTCACAAATTTATCGCAATACCTGATCTCCTGCCTATTGGTCATGGTAGTTTATAATATTTTATTTGGATTCTTACTAAAGCATGTCCAGGACCCTTTCCAGGGCCATTCCCCTGGATCCTTTTACCAATAAGGATCCCTTTTTAATTGGGTTTTGGTTTAAATATTCCAGGAAAGACTCATAAGATCTGAACTTCTTACAACTAGTATCTGTGTCATAAAAATGGGTACCTACCAAAAAACAATCATGGAAAGGCATTTTTTCTGCCATTTCTGAGACCCTTTGGTGTTCCTCGCCGCACTTTCTCCTAATTCGAACATATCGCCTAGTAGAACAGTTTTATACGCTCCAGGAACTTGATCAAAGGCCTCCAGTGCTGCTTTCATGCTGCTGGGGTTGGCGTTATATGCATCTAGCATAATGTGAAGCCCATTTTTTTCTATAAGTTGTGATCTGTTATTTTCCGGTTGATACGCTTCAATTCCTTTTTTGATGGCTGTAAGCGAAACGTTAAAATAGATTCCTATCAGTACAGCTATGGCACAGTTTGCAAAATTATAGGCACCAGGTAATTGAGTTACCATGGTTTCCCCCTTTATTTTTAATTTCACGGTGGGGTCTGCTCCCAGGAAGGAAATACATTCGTACTGGGTATTATCAGTGCTAAATCCGGTCTTGAGTTTATAATCTCGGAGCTTCTCTTCCTGTATAGGATCGTCTGCGTTCCAAAAGATATGTTTCCCATGAGACATTAAGTGGTCATACAATTCACTTTTCCCCCTGATAACTCCTTCAAAACTTCCAAAACCTTCCAGGTGGGCCTTGCCAAAATTGGTGATATATCCATGATCTGGTTGTGCCAGAGAGCAAAGAAAGGCGATCTCTTTCTGATGATTGGCTCCCATTTCCACAATTGCGATCTCCGTATCCTGCTGGATTGAAAGTAAGGTAATGGGTACCCCAATATGATTGTTTAGGTTTCCACGAGTTGCGATGGTCTTGAATTTTTGGGAAAGTACAGCATATATAAGTTCTTTGGTAGTGGTCTTTCCGTTACTTCCGGTAAGAGCTACAATGGTTGCATTGGATTGAAGGCGATGATGGGTTCCAAGAAGTTGTAAAGTCTTTAGCACATCCTCTACCAGGATACACTTATCATTCACAAGATGTTCTTCTTCATCAATGATCGCATACGCGGCACCAGAATCGAGAGCTTGCTGCGCAAAGGTATTCCCATTAAAATTTGGTCCTTTTAAAGCAAAAAACAGGCAGTTTCGGCCAATCTTCCTCGTATCTGTGGAGATCGTTGGGTATTTTAAAAATAGCTCATAGAGCAGTTCTATTTTCATGCCCTAAAGATAAAAAAAGCCTTGACTTTATTGTCAAGGCTTTTACCTACACTTATTACTGCTTAAACTAAATGGAATTTAACCATACACCCATTTAAATTACTCCACTAAATCAAATTTAATTTGTTTTATAGAAGCCACTAGTGCCCCCCAGGCACCAGTGGTTTATCATTGCTTAGATCCCTAATCAAAAGCAAATCCTGTTGATACTCTGAAAATAAACGCAAATAATACTATTGCGTAACTGGCGATAAATAACCAGGATAAAGTTTTTAGATAAGACTTTGCAAAATAATTACTGATGTTCTGAAAGGCTTCCGAATATAAGTTCCTAATTAACATTACATTTTTCATAATATAATAGATTTGGGTTTATTTTTTTTTGTAACACCTTGATTTAGAATTTAATAGTTTATCGTGGTGTCTGATATATAAATGCTCATTTGTAGGAAATAGTATTATAAATCGATGAAACGTTTAAAATAATCGATGGAATACACTATAGATGATAATAAATCTATTAAAAAAGCCATATAAATTAGTATTACATATACTAAAAATGAATAAATACATGGTTAATGAACCTTAATAATAGACCTTTTGTAGAGTTCGTATTACGAGTATATCCAATAAAGTGAGAATAAGATTACATACATAGATCCTTAATTTCCTTTTCCTTCCTTATTAACTTGAAATCTTAACTTCTTGTTTTAGCAAGTTCATTTAATGATCTATTTAAATACGAAGAGTAGATATATGGTGTAGGTTCATCTCGTAGTACGGATAATATATAATTTGGAACAGTTCAGGAAATGCCTAAGGATTTAGTTTATCCAGAGTGGTACAAAGCGGATGTAGTTTTTATGGTAAGATGTAAAATAGAGTTCTATAGCCTGTGCAGGTTTTAGTCCTGCATGGGTACACCGGCCTTCTAAGGTGAAAGGAGTTCGGCTATTCTGCAGGATATTTAATGCATTTTAGTACATCTAAACGAATACAGCGCTATATAAGAGTTAAGGACCGGCCTTTAAGCTTTCCTATAACATAGTTGAGTTCTGCGGCCAGGAACGGTTATACTCCATTATATTCGGGAATAATGGTAAAAAAAAGCCCCGACAGTTATGTCGGGGCTTTACTATACTATATAAGTCATATGATCTATTTGACTTTCTTACCGCGTACGGTCTTATTTTTAGTTTTTGCTTTGGAACCTACCCTAGACATGGCACAACGGAATCCTACATGATCTGTTGCCATATATTGTGGCATGAATCTTCTCTGCGCAGGGTCTAACCAATAGGCCCTGTCTCGCCATGATCCACCTTTGTATACGCGTACCTCATCATTGATCAGGGTAGAACGCTCATTACTGGTGTCATAACCTCTCATGATTTTACCTGTAGAATCTCTTTCAACTTTGTGCATTGGAGAATCGTACATTTTACGTTGGTCTGCCGGGTCATCATCTTCGCTAAAGCGATCAAAAAATCTTGTAGATCCAGCATCACCATCGCGATACCCTCTGTTGTCACTATCGGAGAAATTGGTTCTTAAATATGTTTCATTCTCATCCACCGGCACCGTAAGGATCTCTCCCGGAAGATTTACCGCTACTACTTTACCATTTGGTAAGGTATCAAAAACAATACTATCTCTTAGGATTTTTACCTTTCCATCTTCACCAATAGCTGATTTTGTATAGATATTTCCACGGTAGTAGTTAAAGTCACTTATTTCGTCATCTACTATAGGTCTGTAGACGTCAGCTACCCATTCGGCAACATTACCTGCCATGTCATACAACCCAAGGTCATTTGGTTTATAAGATTTTACTTCGGCTGTAATATCGGCACCATCGTCTGACCATCCTGCAATTCCGCCGTAATCTCCTTTACCTTGTTTAAAGTTGGCCAATTGGTCGCCTCTACCAACACGTTGTCCATTTCTGGTGTATTCGCCTTCCCATGGATATTTCTTTCTCCCACGGTAGTTGTTGTATTCTCTGCTTCCTTGTAAGGCAGCTGCTGCATATTCCCATTCAGTCTCAGTGGGGAGTCTGTACTCCGGCGAGATGATCCCGCTGCTACGCTTTGCAAAAACTGAAACAGAATCTTTCTTATTTTTCCCCTGTAGGGAATCTATTTGACCATTATATACAGATTCTGGCTTGTTCAAATAGGCCTCTGTACTAAAAGTACCCCCAATTTCACCTGTTACTGCCTGGTATTTGGCATCCTGAGCCAGGAATCCTTCTCTCTCCAAAACTGCCTCATTAACTCTGTCTGTTCTCCATTTTGCAAATTGTGTTGCCTGGATCCAGTTTACACCAACTACAGGATACTCTGCATAGGCAGGGTGACGCAGGTAATTGTTGGTCATGGTCTCATTAAAACCTAATCGGTTTCTCCAAACCAAGGTATCTGGAAGGGCTCCTTTATAAATATTCGCGTATTTTGGATTTTCAGGTGGATAAACACTCTTTAGGTAATCCAGGTATTCCAAATACATAACATTGGTTACCTCAGTTTCGTCCATATAAAAAGACTGCACGTGTTGTGAAGTAGGAGTATTGTTCCAATCGTGCATAACATCATCTTGTACTTTCCCTTTTGTAAATGTACCTCCTTCAATAAAGACTAGTCCAGGAGATGTTTCCTGCTCCTTAAAATCGGAGTTGTATTGAAAACCACCTTCCTTCGCATTGATCTTCCATCCTGTGGCACGTGAAGTATTTTTTGAACTAGACGATTTTTTACAGCTGGTGGCTGTAAATCCTGCTACTAGCACTGTGCAAGAGAGTACAACTTTGATAAATTGTTTTTTCATCTGTTGATCTTTGATTTAAATTCCTTCCGGACTTTTTTAAGCTTTGGATCATCCTTATAATGTGAACAATCCTGTGTTTATTGATTTTATTAAGACTTTCGGCTACTTAAACGATGTTTTGAGCATAATATTTTATAGCCGTTAAAATAATTTAGGCCCTTATACTATATGATATCAGGCCAACTTTACAAATTCATAACGGAACAAATATCATTATAGTATGAAGCTGAGATATTCTTTGTGGCCTATATTGTTAAAATTTTGTCGGACTAACAGGTCGAACCCTGTGAATCGGACTCGCATCGATGAAATACCTCTGCCGGACCTTTATAACAACTGAAATAATACTACTTTTTATACAAGATATTTTCAAAAAGGCCGTTTACCACATGTACAAATAATTAATCCTGAGAGAACCCAGGAGTGAAATACCTGCTTAGCCTCTCCTCTGCCTGCATTTGTACTAATAGATTGCAGGGTTTGAAACAAGAAGAAAAGAATTGATTAATTTTATTTAAGTGTAAAAAAATGAAAAACTTAATAGGCATCTTTTTATTGATATTTGTTTGCAAAGGTTTTGCTCAACAAGATAGAGTGATCACCACCGCTGTTCCCTTCCTTACTATTGCAGCCGATGCCCGTGCTGCTGGAATGGGTGATATGGGAGTTGCAACTTCGGTAGATGCCTTTTCGCAACAATGGAACCCTGCCAAATTTGCTTTTGCAGAAAGGAAAATGGGAATAGGGGTAAGTTATACACCTTACCTGGAAAGTATTATTACAGATATCTCCTTACTTAACGGTAGCTTCTACAATAAGATCAACGATAGGAGTGCATTTGCTTTTAGCTTGCGATATTTTACCCTGGGTGAAATTGAGCTCAGGCAATTTGCAAATGATCCGGGAACCTTGGCAAAACCGAACGAATTGGCCTTAGACGGATCGTATTCCTTAAAATTAAGCGATAATTTCTCTATGGCTGTTGCAGGTCGTTTTATCAGGTCAAACTTGAGATTGCCTGAGATCAGCAACGTAGATTCCCAGGCTGCAAGCTCCTTTGCTGTTGATGTAGCCGGGTATTACAGATCTAAAGAAGTGGCCTTCTCCAGTTTTAATGGTAGATGGCGCGCCGGATTCAATTTATCGAACCTTGGGGGTAAAATTCAATATGATGAAGGTGGACAGGAGAATTTCTTACCGACCAACCTTAAGTTTGGTGGCGGATTCGATTTTATTCTGGATGAAGATAATGTGCTTGGCATAACAACAGAGTTCAACAAACTATTAGTTCCCACCCCGAGAGATTTTGATGGTGATGGCGATGTGGATTCTGCGGATAATGATGAATACCAGCAAATAGGATTTCTTAGCGGTGTTTTTGAATCCTTTGGTGATGCACCAGATGGGATGAGCGAAGAATTCAAAGAGATAACCTGGGCCTTAGGAGCAGAATATTCATACCAACAATCCTTTATGATTAGAACCGGGTATTTCCATGAAAGTGAATTAAAGGGATCCAGAAAATTCTTTTCCCTTGGGGCCGGCTTCAAATTTAAGGCAGCTCAAATAGACCTTTCCTATTTGTTTTCCTCCTCTCAGGTTAGAAACCCGTTGGAGAATACCTTGCGTTTCTCCCTGACATTTAACTTAGGTGAGGAATTCATAAATAATTAAAGCGAAAAGAACATTTATAAACCTGCCTTCGAGCAGGTTTTTTTTATTTTAGGGGGTAAGGAATTGTATATTTACCTAATGAAAAGCAAAACACTTTCTTTTCAGCTAAGCATATTTGAATCACTGGCTGAACTACCCAAAGAAGATCAGGAACTTATAAGCCTGGCTTCGCAGGCCAAAGAGAATGCCTATGCACCCTATTCTCACTTTAAAGTAGGTGCTGCCGTATTACTTGAAAACAAACAAGTGGTTATAGGAAGTAATCAGGAAAATGCTTCTTACCCATCCGGACTTTGTGCGGAACGTGTAGCTGTCTTTCAGGCAGGTGCCAAATTCCCCGGGGTTACAATTTTAAAGATCGCCATTGTGGCAAGTTCAGAAAAGACAGTTACCCGGGAACCTGCAGCACCTTGTGGGAATTGTAGACAATCTATTTTTGAATACGAGAATAGACAAGAAAAACCTATTGAACTGCTGCTTATGGGCGGAGAAGGCCCCATCTATAAATGTCTCTCCATAAAAGACATTTTACCCCTGGCTTTCGGGAGTGATTCTCTAGGGTAGAAGGGCCATTATTAAAATACTGCAAGGGCCTTTGTTTACTAGTTTATATGCCTTTTAAGCTTTTTTCTCATTTCTTTTTCTCTATTAATATAATGTGTATTTTTGTTTTCTTCAAGTCATATCACTGAAGCTTATTGATAGGTTTTGGGTATTAACGAATAAATAATTCACTGAATGAAAAAAATTACCAAGGAGGTCTACTTAAAATGGTATGAGGACATGCTGTTTTGGCGAAAGTTTGAAGACAAATTGGCGGCAGTCTATATCCAGCAAAAAGTTCGTGGATTCCTTCACTTATACAATGGTCAAGAAGCCGTATTGGCAGGTGCATTACATGCGATGGACCTAACAAAAGACCGTATGATCACTGCTTATAGGAACCATGTGCAACCAATTGGAATGGGTGTAGATCCCAAAAGAGTCATGGCAGAATTATTTGGTAAGGTTACAGGTACCTCACAGGGAATGGGTGGATCTATGCATATTTTTTCAAAAGAGCACCGATTTTATGGAGGTCATGGAATTGTAGGAGGTCAGATTCCATTAGGCGCAGGCCTGGCTTTTGGTGATAAATATTTTAAAAGGGACGCTGTAACTCTATGTTATATGGGCGATGGTGCAGTACGCCAGGGTTCGCTTCACGAATCATTTAATTTGGCGATGCTGTGGCAGCTACCAGTAGTATTTGTCTGTGAGAATAATGGATATGCAATGGGTACTTCAGTAGCCAGGACCTCACACTCTACCGAAATATGGAAATTAGGATTAGGATATGAAATGCCATGCGGACCTGTGGATGGGATGGATCCCGTTACCGTTGCAGAAGAAATGAGCAAGGCTATTGAACGTGCAAGAAGTGGAGGAGGACCTACCTTCCTGGAGATGAAAACATATAGGTACAGGGGGCACTCAATGTCAGACGCACAACATTATCGTACCAAGGATGAAGTAGAAGAGTACAAAAAAATAGATCCTATAACCCAGGTGCTGGAAGTGATAAAAGAAAAGAAGTATGCTAATGATGATGAGATTAAAGCTATTAATGATAGGGTAAAAAGTCTGGTGAAGGAATGTGAAAAATTCGCAGAAGAGTCAGATTATCCGCCTGTTCAGCAACTTTATGACATGGTATACGAACAAAAGGATTATCCGTTTATAGAACACAAATTATAGATACATGGCAGAAATCATAAATATGCCCAGGCTAAGTGACACCATGGAAGAAGGTACCGTGGCAAAATGGCTTAAGAAGGTAGGGGATAAGATAGAAGAGGGTGATATATTAGCGGAAATAGAAACGGACAAGGCTACTATGGAATTTGAATCGTTTCATGAAGGAACGCTTTTACATATTGGCATTGCTGAAGGAGATGGCGCCCCGGTAGATTCCCTTTTGGCAATTATTGGTGATGAGGGTGAAGATATTTCCGCCCTGTTAAATAGCGGATCTGCGGAGGCAAGTACAGTAAAGGAAAGTCTAAAAGTGGATGAAGCACCAAAGGCGAGTGCACCCGAAACTTCTGGCACAGAAAAAGAGGTTGCCGAAGTACCCGAAGGAGTAGAGGTCATTAAAATGCCTCGTTTAAGTGATACAATGGAAGAGGGTACTGTAGCTACATGGCTAAAGAAAGTGGGTGATGATGTTGAGGAGGGAGATATCCTTGCTGAGATTGAGACGGATAAGGCCACCATGGAATTCGAGTCGTTTTATTCCGGGAACCTATTGTATATAGGCATAAAAGAAGGAGAATCTGCACCCGTAGATGATGTTCTAGCCATAATAGGGCCAAAAGGAACAGATGTTGATGCAATTCTGAATCAAAAATCTGGAGGAGCTCAGGAAAAAGCCCCAGAGAAAACCGAAACAGAAGGCAAAACGTCACAAGTTGCTGAAACCAAAGATTCTGATTCAACTGAAGCAGCTGTTACCCATGACGGACAGCGCATCTTTGTTTCCCCTTTGGCCAAGAAAATGGCAGAAGATAAAGGGATAAACCTTACTGCAGTAAAAGGTTCCGGAGATCATGGCAGGATCGTAAAACGAGATATTGAGAACTTTAAACCATCAGAATCTGCTGCACCTATAGCTGCAGTGACAGATGCGGCAGTATCTCAGTCTCAAACAATGAAGCCTGTTATTTTACCGGTTGGAGAGGAAGGGTCTGAAGAAGTAAAAAACTCTCAAATGCGAAAGGTCATTGCCAAGCGTTTGGGCGAATCCAAATTTTCTGCTCCTCATTACTACCTTACCATTGAGGTAGATATGACAAATGCTGCGCAATCAAGAGTGCATATCAATAATCTACCAGAAACTAAAGTTTCTTACAATGACCTGGTATTAAAAGCATGTGCCATGGCACTGCAAAAGCATCCTCAGGTTAATACCAGTTGGAACGGTGATACAACACGTTACAACAAACACATTCACATGGGAGTAGCGGTAGCGGTGGAAGATGGACTTGTAGTACCTGTATTAAAATTTGCAGATCAGTTAAGCCTTACTCAAATAGGAGGGGCTGTTAAAGACCTGGCAGGGAGAGCACGTATTAAAAAGTTAACCCCGGCTGAAATGGAGGGAAGTACTTTTACAGTCTCTAATTTAGGGATGTTTGGAATTCTTGAATTTACCTCTATCATAAACCAGCCCAACTCAGCCATTCTATCAGTAGGTGCCATAGTTGAAAAGCCCGTTGTGAAAAATGGGGAGATAGTCATAGGCAGCACCATGAAATTAACGCTCGCTTGTGACCACAGAACAGTGGATGGCGCAACTGGCGCTCAGTTCTTACAAACGCTCAGGGCATTTATGGAGAATCCGGTGACCATGCTGGCATAATACAAGAAAGTGGTGAATAATTAAAACCAAAATTTTTACAAAAGCATTTGTGGTATTCATAAATGCTTTTTTAGTTTATTAAAATAATATGTACATGAAAAGAAGTCTTATATTTTTATTCCTCACACTACTAGTCTCCTGCAAGGTTTCAAATCGTTCGCCAATAGCAGAGGAGATAGATATTGCCAATTTCTCCAATGCTAACATTATTGGAGGTCATATGAATTTTTTAGCGTCCGACGCTCTAAGAGGTAGGGATACGGGCTCTGAGGGTATTGATCTCGCAGCATCTTATATAATTGATAAACTTGAGGAGAATAATATTCCATCCTATTACAAGGCTTACCAGGATACTTTATCCAATTATGAATCGACTGCCTATAACGTCGTTGGTGTTTTGGAAGGTAATGATCCTTCATTAAAGGAGGAAGTGATTTTAGTAGGAGCCCACTATGATCACATTGGTGTGATTAAGACACAAAATGGAGATTCAATTGCGAATGGTGCTAATGACAATGCCAGTGGTACTGCTACAGTCATCGAATTGGCACGCTATTTCGCCAAAGCCCGGACCAATAAACGTACCATGCTTTTTGCTTTATTTAGTGCAGAGGAAAAGGGGCTTAAAGGATCTGCACATCTCGCTGAGAAAATGAAAGAAGACGGTGTAAATCTATACGCTGTACTAAATTTTGAAATGACCGGCGCACCTATGACAGATAAGGAGTATCTGGTATACGCTACCGGTTTCAATAAGTCCAATATTGGCGCCGTTAGTAATGCCTATTCTAAAGAAAATATAGTAGGCTTTTTACCTACAGCAGAAGGTTATAATTTATTTCTACGCTCGGATAATTACCCTTTTTATGAGGTCTTTAAGATCCCTGCACATACCTTCTCTACCTTCGATTTTACGAACTTCGACCATTATCATGGGGTAGGTGATGAAGCTAGTATCATGGATTTTTCACATATGGCTACCGTGGTAAATAAAATGATACCAGTGGTGCAGGGAATCACAAACGCAAGCACAAAAGAGATCGTTCTAAACTAATGGCAAACGTAATCATCACAGGATGCAGCAGAGGAATTGGCTATGAGTTAGCTAGTCTATTTGCAATGGCAGGGCACAAAGTATTGGCCTTGTCTAGAAATGAAAAGCCGATCCGCGATTTGGATCATAGGAATATTCACAGCTTCTCCTTTGATATTACAGATGATTTATCTCTTGAGAAGGTTACAGATTTTATAAAAGCTCATTGGAAAGAAGTAGATGTTTTGATCCATAATGCGGGATTGCTCGTCAATAAGCCGTTCTTGGAAACCACCTCAGAAATGTTCGAAAAAGTATATCGTGTCAATGTCTTAGGAGTTGCAGCACTTAGCAGAACTGTAATACCATTTATGTCTGGCAAAGGACATGTGGTTACTATTAGCTCCATGGGAGGTGTTCAGGGAAGTTCTAAATTCCCCGGATTAGCTGCCTATAGCTCAAGTAAAGGAGCTGTAATAACCTTAACAGAGTTACTGGCGGAGGAATTTAAGGAAACAGGTCCTTCATTCAATGTGCTGGCTCTTGGGGCAGTGCAAACAGAAATGTTGGAAGAAGCCTTTCCCGGATACAAGGCCCCGGTAACTGCTAACCAAATGGCTGCCTACATAATGGACTTCGCCCTTACAGGCCAACAACTTTATAACGGGAAGTTACTTCAGGTATCTAAATCTACTCCGTAGGATACTAGATTCTTTGGAATTTCTGCTGGCAAGGTTCAATGCAGAAGAAGGAGACAATTAAATAGCCTTCCCGTACCTCTAACCTTAGTTCAGTGGAAAATTCGCTTTCACAAACAATTTGATAACCTACATCCAAAGCAAGATAGTTTCCTTGTGTATCCTCATTGGCCATGGTGGAGAAATCGCAAACGTTACCATTAGATGAAAAGGTGCCGTCTCCTTTAAACGTTATGCTCTTTTGACTGTTCACAGGACGAAAGTCACCACTGCCATCGCCGGGATCGGCATACATCTCTATTAATCTCCAGGTCCCTTCCAAAGCATTATTGGGATTGGCATCATCCTTTTTACAAGAGCACAGAAGTAGAATTAAAAATATAAAACTTATAGATCTTGCCATGGCAAACAGGTCTTTACATAAAGATACCTAATCTTGAAAAGGGTTGTTTTAATTTGGGCAATTTCACGCATCAGGAATTAGTAGAAACCTTATTTTTGTTTTATGGATCGCATTTTGCAGAAGTATCTGCCAGAACGGGCAATAGCCCCTTGTCTTGAACTTATTAAGAGCAACAAGGTACATTTAAAAGTGGTTAATGAAAGGATAACTCGTCATGGTGATTACCGACTAATGCCTGGCGGTGCACATCAAATTACCGTTAATGCTAATCTTAATCCCTATAGATTTCTTATTACATTAATTCACGAAATAGCCCATCTTGTGGCCTTTGAAGCATATGGGAGGCGTATAAAACCCCATGGAAAGGAATGGAAAAACACTTTTCAATATCTCATGCTTCCTTTCTTAAGACCAGAGATATTCCCATCTACACTATTACCCCTTCTGGCGACACATTTTCGCAATCCAAAGGCAAGCAGTAGTACGGATGCAAGATTGGCCATAGCTTTGAAGAATTATGATCCTCCTACAGATAATACATTTGTATATGAGTTGCCAATTGGGAGCATTTTCAGATTATACAATGGTCGGGTATTTAAGAAGGGAAATCGGAAAGTAAAGCGATATGAATGTATTGAGGTACGGACAGGTAGATTGTATTTGTTTCAGCCTAATGCTGAGGTAGAACTATTAAAAGAATTTGTACATGAAAAATAAGAATTATTATGCGGTGTTAATGGCAGGTGGTGTAGGATCCAGGTTTTGGCCTGTTAGTACCGCTAAGAATCCTAAACAGTTCCACGATATGCTGGGCACCGGAGATACGCTGATCCAAAAGACTTTTAAGCGTCTAAATACCTTTGTACCTACTCAAAATATTTTGATCCTGACTAATGAACGCTACAATGATCTGGTTCTGGAACAATTACCGATGATTCAACAAGAACAGGTTGTACTAGAACCTGCCATGAGGAATACCGCTCCGTGTATCCTATATGCAGCTCTTAAGATTCAGAAGATGAATCCGGATGGTGTAATGATCGTAGCGCCAAGTGATCACTGGATAGAGGATGAAGCGGCATTTGCAAAGGATGTTACACAGTGCTTTGAAAAGTGTGAAGCGGAAGAAGTTCTTTGTACTTTGGGAATTCAGCCTACCTTTCCAAATACCGGTTTTGGGTATATAGAATTCAATAAAGAACATACCGATTCATTAAAGGAAGTAAAGCAATTTAGAGAGAAACCAGACTATAAAACAGCAAAGTCGTTTTTAAAACAGGGTAATTTTCTTTGGAATGCAGGTATTTTTATGTGGAGTGTAAAAACCATCATAAAGGCCTTTAAAGAACATCAGCCAAAACAATATGAATTATTCAGTGCTGGGATTCCTTCTTACAATACTGAGAATGAACGAGGTTTTATTCAGGAGAACTATGCCAAGGCAGAGAATATATCCATAGATTATGCTATCCTGGAGAGATCGAAGGCGATCTATGTATTGCCAGCCAATTTTGACTGGAATGATCTGGGTACCTGGGGTTCACTTTATGATAAATTAGACAAGGATGATCAGCAAAACGCGGTGGTTAATGGGAAATTACTAGACATGGAAGCTAGAGGAAATATGGTGAGTTTGCCCAAAGGTAAGTTAGCGGTAATAGATGGCCTTAAAGATTATATCATTGTAGATAAAGAAGATGTATTGCTTATTGTGCCTAAAGCAAAAGAACAGGATATTAAAGAGATCGTTGCTGCTGCAAAAGCAACTTTTGGTGAACAATACGGTTAATAATAGAATCAATTATGAAGAAGGAGACTGAGTCAGCAAATAAGGACGACATAAAGGGCGCGGAAGAAGTAAAAAAGGAGTTTAAGGGATTTCTGGGTTCTGCCAGAGTTTTTCTGACGGAGTTGTTAGATATCCGCAAGAATACAGACAAGGGAGCTACCAAGGAAGCTATTATTGCCGATATTCCTTTTAAAGGTCATACAGCTTGGATCCTTGTTTGTTCTATTTTTATTGCCTCCATAGGATTAAATACGAATTCCACTGCAGTAGTGATCGGTGCCATGCTAATTAGTCCACTTATGGGTCCAATTCTTGGTATGGGATTGTCTATAGCAGTCAATGATGTAGATTCCCTGAGAAGGTCGTTGAGAAGTTTTGCCGTTATGGTTGTCCTTAGTGTCTTGACAGCCTATTTATTTTTTGAGTTTTTTCCGTTGCGAAATGAATCTTCTGAACTTCTTGCACGCACAAAACCAGATATAAGGGATGTTCTTATTGCTTTTTTCGGGGGCCTTGCCTTGGTAATAGCCAGGGCTAAGAAAGGGACCATAGCAAGCGTAATTTTTGGGGTGGCAATTGCCACGGCCCTTATGCCACCATTATGTACCGTTGGTTATGGATTAGCTATCGGAAATTTTGATTTTGCAGCTGGGGCAATGTACTTATTTACTATCAATACCATTTTTATTGGACTTGCGACCTTTTTGGTTTTAAAACTGTTGCGATTTCCTATGGTGAAATATGCGGATTCCATAAAACGGAGAAGGATTGGCAGGATTGCTTCTCTTGTAGCTTTATTGGTGATGATACCTGCCGGATTTACATTTTACAACGTGTTTCAGGAATCGCGCTTTATGAAACAGGCCGATCAACTCATTCAAGAAACCATTGGGATCTACCAGTTCAAGGATAATGGTAGATATATGGAAAATTTGACAGAAATTAAATATAATCCGGACGGAGTCTCAAGCATTGAATTGGTGACTATGGGCGATGAATCTATCCCGGAGAATGTGATCGCCACATGGAAAAATCAAATGGGCCAATTCTCCAGATTGAAGAATGCCAACCTTAAAATATTTCAGGGAGGTCAGGATGATTCAGAGGAAAAGTTCAATTATGTGAGTGAACTCTATGAATCAAAGAAAGCAGAATTACTCAATAAAGACGAACGCATCCAACTCTTAGAAAAAGAATTGGCAGTGTTAAGTAAATCTGCCAAAAAACAGATCCCTTTTAACGATATCAGTGCAGAAGCAAAGAGCAATTACGATAATCTATTTTCCTTGTCTTTCTCGTATGTCATTACCACTGATTTTAGCTCTCAGGATACGATCCCGGTTTTTGAAGTGAAATGGAAAGACCCTGCAGATACGGTAAAGATCCGTGCAGAAGCCAGGAAATTAAACGACTGGCTAAAGATTCGGTTAAAAGATGATAAGGTGATTGTAAAGAGCCCTGCAGATTAATTGCGTTCTTCAATATACATCTGACGAACTTTTTTGAAAAGCTCGGAAGAATACACAAAATTGGTAACAGCGGCATTATCTGTTTTAAAGATCTCCTTGTTAGAACCTTCCCATTCCTTTAGACCATCTTTTAAAAAGATGATCTTTTCGCCAATTTCCATGACAGAATTCATATCGTGACTATTAATTACAGTAGTGATATCGTATTCCTGTGTAATTTCCTGGATAAGATTGTCTATGATGATGGCTGTTTTAGGATCTAGACCAGAATTTGGTTCATCACAAAACAGGTATTTGGGATTCATTACTATTGCTCTGGCTATAGCGACCCTTTTTTGCATTCCACCGGAGATCTCCGCCGGGTATTTGTCATTTGCATCAGATAGGTTCACTCGTTTCAAAACAAAATTTACCCTATCCAACATTTCCGATTTAGACTGTTTGGTAAACATATCCAAAGGGAACATCACATTGCCTTCAACGGTCATGGAATCGAACAGGGCGCTGCCCTGAAACACCATTCCCATTTCCTGTCTCAGATTGCGCTTTTCTCTTGGTTCTAATTCCGAATAAATACGGCCATCGAAACTAATGGTACCTTGTTCCGGTATTATTAAGCCTAAAAGGCATTTTATAAAAACGGTTTTCCCGGAACCACTAGAGCCTATGATTAAGTTTGTCTTTCCTTTTTCAAAGGTGGTGCTGATCCCTTTAAGTACATGGGCATCTCCAAATGATTTATGTATGTTATTTACTTCTATCATTAGCCTAATAAAAGTTGTGTGAGGATATAATTCAATATTATGATCACAACACTGGTCCAAACAAAGGCAGTGGTGCTGGCTTTCCCTACTTCTAATGCGCCTCCCTTCATATAATAACCATGATAAGAGGGAACGGTGGCAATAACAAATGCAAATACAACCGATTTGATAAAAGAATAGGTAACATGAAAGGGTATAAAATCTAACTGAAGCCCTTCAATAAAGTCGGCACTAGAGCTAAATCCGCCGAAAACACCTGCGATCCACCCGCCAAATATTCCAACATACATAGCGATAGCAATGGCAAAGGGATACAAAAACATGGCAATGATCTTTGGGAATACCAGATAATTCAAAGAATTAACCCCCATTACCTCCAAGGCATCAATTTGTTCGGTAACCCTCATAGTGCCAATGCTCGAAGTAATATACGACCCTACTTTCCCTGCCATAATTATGGAGGTAAAAGTGGGTGCAAATTCCAGGATAACCGATTGACGTGTTGCAAACCCGATCAGATTTCGTGGAATTAACGGATTACTAATATTGAGTGCAGTTTGGATAGCTACTACCCCTCCAATAAAGAAAGATATAAAAATGATGATCCCCATAGATCCATAGATCAGTTCATCAATTTCTTTGAGAATGAGGGATTTCATTATTGGCCACTTGGTCGGTTTTTTAAAAACCTCGCGAACCATTATAGTGTAGCTGCCAATAGAGGATACATAATTCATGGGCGATGGAATGGTTCTTGCTGTAAAAATAATAATATTAACGGTGATATAACCCTGAATTAAAATTTATAGGGTTTATTTAATTATTTTTGATAAATAAGCTATTAGAATGAAAAAATTACTCTTTATGCTGCTACTGGCTAGTTTTAGCTTTGGTTCTCTTTTACCTAAAACTTCGGCACAAAATATTTCCAATGAATCACTTGGCACCAGTCCAAAACTGGTTGTTGGGATCGTAATAGATCAAATGCGCTATGATTATTTAACTCGGTTCTGGAATCATTATGGCGAGGGCGGTTTTAAACGTTTGGTGAATGGTGGATTCACATGTAAGAATACCCATTATAATTATGCGCCAACATCCACCGGACCTGGTCATGCGTCTATATATACCGGAACTACACCATCTACTCATGGTATTATAGGTAATAGCTGGTTCGATAAGGCCTCAAGTAGTATTGTGTACTGTGCTTCGGATAACCTTTATACTTCAATAGGTACAGATATGGATACCGGGCAGATGTCACCGCATTGGATGACGGTGAGTACCATTACAGATGAATTGCGGCTGTTTACTCAGAAAAAGGGTAAGGTAATTGCCCTTGCACTTAAAGACCGGGGAGCAGTTTTACCAGGGGGTCATATGGCCAATGCGGCCTACTGGTATAATGGTGGTTTGGAAGGCGATTGGATCAGCAGTTCATATTATATGGAGGAACTGCCTAAATGGGTTCGAGATTTCAATAAATCCAATGCAAGTGAAAAATATAAAAAATCATGGGATACCCTAAAGGACATAAAGACCTATGTTGAAAGTGGTACGGATGATAATATGTATGAAGGCCTATTTGGCGGAGAAGTTGCACCCGTATTCCCTCACGATCTACCTAGCATCTGGGAAGCTAACAGTCAGTTCAATATTTTAAAAGCAACGCCATATGGTAATAGCATCACAGCCGATTTTGCTTTGGCTGCCTTAGATGGTGAAGCACTTGGTAAGGATGATATCACAGATTTTTTGGCAGTTAGTTTTAGTAGTACGGATTATGTGGGTCACCAATATGGAGTAAATTCTAAAGAAATTCAGGATACTTATTTACGTCTGGACCAGGACCTGGAACGATTGCTGAAGGCACTCGACAAAAAAGTAGGTGCCGGAGAGTACGTAGTTTTTCTTACTTCAGATCACGGGGCTGTAGATGTGCCAGCCTATTTGCGAGACCAGAAAATACCTGCGGGCTATATGGATTCTAAGGGTATGAGTGCGAAGTTTAGTGAATTTATGTCCTTTACTTATGGAGATGCTAAACTGATCAGGAATTTTAGCAATGCGTCGTTCTTTTTAGATCATAAAGTTATCCGAAACCTCGATCTAAAAGTTGAAGAAGTACAACATGCCATTGCACAAGAATTGTTAAGCTATGATGGTATTAGCAGAGTGTTTACAGGTCATCAATTGATTCAGAATGAATACACTAAAGGTATTCCATATATCATGCAGAATGGACATAACCAAAAACGTTCCGGAGATGTAATGCTGGTGTTGGATCCTTCCGTGGTATACTACCCCGAAACAGGATCTACTCATGGCTCTCCCTATGTATATGACACACATGTACCCTTGTTATTCTATGGAAAGGGCATATTAAAAGGAAGCACAATTGAGCGCACTGAAATTACAGATATAGCACCTACCATTGCTGCCTTATTGGGAATTGCATTTCCAAGTGGAACATCTGGAAATCCTATTGAAGAAGTGTTAGAATAATTTCTTGAGGATCCTTTTCCGGCGTAGGTTTCTGATATATTGACCTTCCTTTTCTGTAACGATAAAAGGAATTCTTTCTTTTTTTGCTTCCAAATACCCCTGAAGATTGTCTTGTATAATCTTGAACTTCTTGTTCTTCCATGCCATTTTTAAGGAAGCGATCAGTGAGATTGGCAATCCATAATGCATAAGATACATGGCCTTGCCCTGAGAACGTCTGGCTTTACTGTTGTAAGCTGCACCAATTGGTCTTTGATGTTTTACTTTTAGAGAGGTATCTGTGACAATTTGAAAGCCATGGTATTGTGCCAGCAACTCGTCTACCGTATCCCATCCCATGGCGGTCCTGAGTCCACCCATGGCCTTAAAACAGGCTTTGGAATACGATTTGAAAGCGCCCCTGACATGATCAATGTCCATAGGATGATTCAAAGCCCATTCACCATCATCATTTTTTTCATAGGCAAATCCACCTGCGATTCCAATCTTTTTAGAAGATCTAAAAATTGCCTCTATCTTTTTAAAATAGTTAGGGGGAAGTATTACGTCTGCATCTAACTTAACAATAAAATCATATTCTTCATCCAGGAGTGGCAGCCCTTTGTTAAAAGCGGCTATTACTTTGCTCCCGGGTAAATGTTCATCAGAAGATTGGATATGAACTCCTTCTATAAAGGCATTACGGGAAGCATATTCATCAATGATGTTTGCTGTTCCATCTGATGAATTATCATTTACGATCACTACTTTTTTTGGGGCTAAACTTTGTTTGATGATACTTTGGAGCGCATCCTCAAGAAAAGCTTCTTCATTATGCGCAGGAATTACGATGTAGTAGTTCAAAATTCTGATCCCTTGGAATTACGTTAGTTAGAGCTTATTTTCAATTTAACCTTTTTCCTTTTAGTCTTTTTTTCGTTCGGCGTAGACAATATAATACCGAGGGGTAAACGTGCGTAATAAAGGCCTTATACCAATTTTATTGACAGGATTGGTCCACTTGGCGCGGTCTTTAATGACCCAACCAGATTTTTCAAGAAGCCAGTCGAACTGCCAGTCTTCAAACTCGTGATAATGCCGGTCCCATTCATCGGTTTCACTTCTATATGCAGCAGAAAACCAAAGTTTTAAAGGAATGCTGGCTACCAATTTATCAGCTTTGATCCGGGACAGCACATTAAATGGAGCTACCATATGTTCAAATATTTCAAAAGCGGTGACCACTTTAGCATTCGAGGATTGTACTTCTGAAAAATCAAGATCAAGATCTTCGCCCCAGGTATTTTCTACGCTGTAACCATTTTCCCGCATAATTTGCGATAATGGATTCTCCAATCCCAAATCTAGTATGGTTTCGGATTCGGAAATATGTTTTTTCAGAAAAGAGAGGGTGTTCTTATATCGTTTTTTGGGAAAATGCGCTTCGTACATCCATCAATATCTATAAACAATGGCGTTGATGTTCATACCAGCGCCTACACTGGCAAATATAACAACATCCCCTTTTGCAAGCTGCTGATTTTCAATTTTTCCCTTTCTAACCATATCATATAAGGTTGGGACGGTCGCCACAGAACTATTCCCTAGTTCGCGAATATTCATAGGCATGATACCATCAGGCATCTCCTTGCCATACAATTTATAAAAGCGTTTAATGATAGCTTCATCCATTTTTTCGTTAGCCTGATGGATAAAGATCTTTTTTACATCGTCTATGGATACTCCACTTTGGTCCAGGCATTCTTTTATTGCCCCGGGGACATAGCTAATAGCAAATTCGTAGATCTTCCGGCCGTACATTTTAATATACTTCAGATCGTCCGGAATCTCCTGATGATAAGAAGATCCATGAAACAAAAAGTAGGCCTCTTCATTTGCATAGGTAGCAGAGTTATGTGCAATGATCTCACCTGCTCCCTCTTTTTCCTCCACAATGCAGGCCCCTGCACCATCGGAATAAATCATAGAGTCCCTATCATGTGGATCCACAACCCTGGAAAGGGTTTCTGCACCAATGACCAAACATTTTTTGGCTATTCCGCTTTTGATAAATGCGTACGCCTGTATTACTCCTTCAACCCATCCCGGACAGCCAAATAAAATATCATAAGCTACACATTTGGGATTTTTGATCTGAAGGTGATTCTTTACACGTGTTGCCAGACTTGGAAGGGTATTTCCATGAGACACCCCAAAGGTTATATCTCCAAAATTGTGCGCAAAGATGATATAGTCCAGATCTTCGGCATTGATATTCGCATCCTCAATAGCATTTTGAGCCGCTAAAAATGCCAGGTCTGAGGTATTGAATTCTTTTTTAGCGTATCGTCTTTCGCTTATACCCGTTATTGCCTTGAATTTTTCAATGATCACTGTATTCGAATGGGGAATAACAGAGCCATCGCTATTTAGGAAATGATTATCCTCAAATGCTTTATTGGGGACCAGGACCTGAGGTATGTAGGATCCAGTACCGGTAATTGCCACGCTCATATTCTACTAGTTAATTTGTAAAGGAAATGTAAAGAAAGACTAATATAAAAAGAAATGATTTTCCTTTCAAATACGATGTTCAATAGTTAATAGAAAGCATTAAAAACACCTCTAAACTGCAGATAGGAACGTAAATAATTGATAAAGAGCTAATTACTCCGCATCTGCATAAGCCTCAATAGGTGTACAGGTACAAATTAGATTACGATCGCCATAAGCTTCGTCTACACGCCTAATACTAGGCCAAAACTTGTTTTCCGAAACATAAGGAAGTGGAAATGCTGCCTTTTCTCTTGAATACTCAAAGGTCCAGGAATCGCTTGTCACCATTTGTAAGGTATGCGGAGCATTTTTCAATACATTATTCCCATCTTCAGCTTTAGCCTCATCAATTTCATGCCGTATGGAGATCATAGCATCACAGAAGCGATCTAATTCTGCCAAACCTTCACTTTCCGTAGGTTCTATCATCATAGTTCCCGCAACAGGAAATGATACTGTAGGTGCATGAAAACCATAATCCATAAGGCGTTTTGCAATATCGGTTACTTCAATATCATTCTTCTTAAAAGGCCTGCAATCAATGATCATTTCATGAGCTGCTCTGCCTTTTTCCCCTGTATACAACACATCGTATTTACCTTCTAAACGTTGCTTGATATAATTGGCGTTAAGAATGGCAATTTCTGTCGCTTTTCGCAAACCATGAGCTCCTAACATTTTAATATATCCATAGGAAATAAGGCAGGCAAGTGCACTTCCCCAGGGAGCGGCACTAATAGCCGTGATGGCCTTATCGCCTCCGGTTTTCACCATAGGATTACCAGGCAGGAAAGGAGCCAATTGCTTTGCGACACAAATGGGACCTACTCCAGGGCCCCCGCCTCCATGAGGGATCGCGAAGGTTTTGTGTAAGTTGAGGTGACAAACGTCTGCTCCAATAATAGCCGGATTGGTTAGGCCAACCTGTGCATTCATATTGGCACCATCCATGTATACCTGTCCCCCATGATCATGGATCAGTTGAGTGATCTTGCGTATGGAAGACTCAAAAACACCATGCGTGGAAGGATAGGTTACCATTAAAGCAGCAAGATTTTCTGAATGAAGCAAAACCTTTTCCTCAAGGTCTGTTAAATCTATATTGCCTTTTTCATCTGTTTTGGTAACTATTACCTTCATACCGGCCATTACTGCAGATGCCGGATTTGTTCCATGTGCAGATGCGGGAATGATACAAATATTTCTATGACCATCTCCTCTGGACTCATGGTATGCTCTAATGGTCATTAAGCCGGCGTATTCTCCTTGTGCACCGGAATTGGGCTGTAAGGAAGTTGCTTCAAATCCTGTTATTATGCTTAATTCATTAGCAAGCTCTTCCAGGATCTGTTGATATCCTTCTGCCTGGTTAAGGGGTACAAAAGGGTGAATGTTACCCCATTCCGGCATACTCAAAGGTAACATTTCAGTGGCGGCGTTGAGCTTCATTGTACAAGAACCCAGCGAGATCATGGAATGATTGAGGGCCAGATCCTTACGCTCTAATTTTTTAAGGTAACGCATCAATTGCGTTTCAGAATGATACGAATTGAAAACCTCATGTGTTAAATAGTCCGATTTCCTCTGAAGGATCTCTGGTATTGCTGTTTGCCTTTTTTGTTCACCTGGTTTAGATGAGTCTTTCCCTAAGGCTTTTGCGAAAATCTCAAGGATTTCTTTTAGTTGCTCTGGGGTTGTAGTTTCATTAAGTGAAATAGCAATGGTCTCGCTATCTACATAGAGGAAGTTTACTTTGTTTTTTTCGGCAATCGGCCTAATCTTGGCCGCCTCAGCCTTAACAAGTAAAGTGTCAAAGTAAGCAGAATTGATTTGATAGATCCCCATTTTTTCTAATCCATCAACCAATGCCATGGTCTTGGCATGCACTTTTTCAGCAATATATCGCAGTCCATTTGGCCCGTGATATACAGCATATGCACCTGCCATTACAGCCAAAAGAACCTGCGCTGTACAAATGTTAGAAGTGGCTTTATCTCTTTTTATATGTTGTTCTCTGGTCTGCAGGGCCATTCTAAGTGCCGTTGCCCCATCGGTATCTTTGGTTACGCCTATGATACGTCCTGGAATACTGCGTTTATAATCTTCTTTGGTAGCAAAGTAAGCTGCATGTGGTCCGCCATACCCTAATGGGATCCCAAAGCGTTGGGTGGTTCCTATGACCACATCTGCCCCAAATTCTCCCGGTGGTACAAGTAATACCAGGCTCAGAATATCGGCAGCTACAGCTACCTTCATGTCCTTTTCTTTTGCCTTTGCGACAAAGCCTGCGTAATCATACACCTGTCCATATTTCCCCGGATATTGTAGCAAGGCTCCGTAAAAGGAGTCATTAAAATCAAATTCCTGATGGTCTCCAATCACCAATTCTATCCCTAATGGGGTAGCCCTCGTTCTCAAAAGGGAAATGGTTTGCGGCAATACTTCTTCAGAGACAAAGAATTTAACCACTTCTTGTTTTTTCTGGTCCCTGCTTCTAACATCGAATAGCATGGTCATGGCCTCTGCAGCGGCAGTACTTTCATCCAGGAGAGATGCATTTGCCAATTCCATTCCTGTTAGATCACAGATCATTGTTTGAAAATTCAACAAAGCCTCAAGTCGGCCCTGAGCTATTTCAGCCTGATAGGGGGTATACGCTGTATACCATCCCGGATTTTCCAATATATTCCTTTTAATAACAGATGGGGTAATACTTTCATTGTAACCCAGGCCTATATAGGAATTGAAAACTTCATTCTTTCGTGATAAAGCGTGTATGTGGTTCAGAAATTCATGCTCACTCATCGGTGCGTCTAACGGCAGATCCTCTTTTAAGCGGATATCCTGAGGGATGGTCTGATGCATAAGTTCTTCTAAACTATCTACGCCAATAGTTTGAAACATTTTTGGAAGGTCTTCTTCCCTGATACCAATATGACGCAATGCAAAAGAATCTGTTTTCATAAATCCGGACGTAAAATTAAAAACTTTAAATGGAGCACAAAATTAGGTATTTAATCCCGTAAAATATGAACTTTATAATAGATCGTCCCTAAAGTTTTTAACGAAAAATAATGGATATGAACAGTTTGTCTACTTTTGTTTAATGCAATGGCTAATGCGTTTTTTTCGGTTTTATGTTAAGGCTAGTATTCACGTGGCTTTTGCAGTAATTGCCTTCCTTTATTTAACTACTCAATTCTTAAACATTTCCCTGGATAAAAACCTACTGTATTTTATTTTTTTTGGTACAATACCTGCCTATAATATGATCAAATATGGTGTGGAGGGAAAAAAATATCTTTTTCGCAAGAATGCTACCCAGAGAAGTATACAATCGGTTAGTCTTATTTCCCTATTGATCTCCCTTTATTTTGGATCTTTCATTAGTTTTACAAGCTGGAAAGGTGTCTTTGTTCTTGGGATCCTTGCAGGATGTTATGCCTTGCCGGTTTTCCCCCAAAAAAGAAATCTTCGAAACCTGGGGATCCTGAAGATCATCATTGTTAGTCTTGTATGGTCTGGAACCACCGTGGTATTGCCGGTATTGGAAGCTCACATAGTAATATCCTGTGATGTTTGGATAGAACTTCTGCAACGTTTTTTAATCATCTTGGTACTGTTGATCCCGTTTGAGATCCGAGATTTGAACTATGATCCTAAGGAATTGCATACAATACCACAGCGAATCGGTATCAGGAATACCCGAATTGGGGGTATTTTTCTATGTTTTCTATGTTTTTTTATGACCTTTTTGAAGGATGATCTATCAACAATAGAGATCTTTAATAAGACATTGATTGCACTTTCCCTGGCCGCACTTATGATCTTTATGCCCAAAGAACAATCTAAATATTTTAGCTCTTTCTGGGTAGAAGCGTTTCCTATTTTTTGGGTACTAATTTTATGGGGGAGTTTGAGTATTTTTTAATGGTGCTCTTTAATTTTCTTCTTTAACGCTTTTTTTTCTGAATCGCTCATCACATAAATTCTGGCCTTGTCCATTAAGGAAGAAAGTTGCTTGTTCTTTTTTGAAAAAACGGCACAGGTGCTGCAAAATAGCATATGCAATTTTAACTTTAGTTTTTCCGATAAACTAGCCTCTTTGTATTGTGATTTATTGCAAATCACTGCGGCTTCATCACAAGAAATCATAGCGTAAACCAATTTTGATTAAGGCAACCCATAAGCGCCGTGCGGGCTCTGTGGATCATTACCCATAGGTTAGACGGATTTATATTCAATTCTTTACAAATATCTTCGGTTGAAAGTCCACGAACCGTTTTCATGGTAAAAACTTGCCGCTGATTAACTGGTAATTGGTCTATACACGACTGAATTGCCAGGCCCAATTCTTCATTCTCTAAGGCATCATTTTCTTTAAGACTACTGGGATCTGCCACTTGTTCCTCAAGCCAATCCCCATCAGAATCTGAACTGGCATTGTACTGCAATCTAACTTCAGCCTTTCCTTTTTTTGAATTGATCTTGCGGTAGTGATCTATGATCTTTCTTTTTAAAATAGCAATAAGCCAAGTGCGTTCGGTGGCCTGTCCTTTGAAATTCTTTGCCGATTTCAATCCGGCTATAAAGGTCTCCTGTACAAGGTCCTTGGCTATTTCTTCATCGCTTACCCGCACTACAGCATAGTTAAAGAGGTAGTCTGCGTAAGCATCTACCCAGTTATTGGGCTGTAATTGGTGGTCGGACATAGCGATTTTTATACCTATCAAAAGTAAGAGATTTTTAATGAAATATGATACCTTTGGTATACAACCGAATACAATGAAAAATATCTGGATAACCCTCTTTATTGTAACACTTGCCGCTGGGTGCGGTAACACAAATGCACTTCCTATCACTGACTTTTCCCAAGAAGGTCTGGAAGACTATACCTTGTTAGATGTCCGTACACCGGAGGAATTTGCAGAAGGTCATCTCGAAAATGCTGTGAACATTAATTGGTATGACACGGATTTTGTTGATCAGCTGAAAGTAGTCCCAAAAGAACACACCCTCTATGTTTATTGTAAAAAAGGAGGTAGGAGTGCCAAAGCGGCTTCTTTATTAGATTCTCTGGGTTACAAAGCGATAGATCTCACAGGTGGCTATGATGCTTTCCAATCCGAATAAAAAGGACTATTAACCCGTTTTCTTGAGCAGTCCGGCTCGCTCCAGTAAGGCATCGAGTTTGGGTTCACTCCCTCTGAATTTTTTATAGAGGTCCATTGGTTTTTCAGTCCCTCCCTTACTTAAGACATTTTCTTTGAATTTTTGAGCCACTTCCTTATTGAATATCCCTTGTTCTTTAAAGTAAGCAAAGGCGTCTGCATCTAGTACTTCAGCCCATTTATAGCTGTAATAACCCGCTGAGTATCCCCCCTGAAAAATATGCGAGAACGCCGTGCTCATACAAGTTTCCGGCGTATCGGGAAACAATAATGTGTCTTTGAACGCATCAAGTTCATGCTTTTTTACATCTGTTATGGCCGACGGATCTTTTGCATGCCAGGCCATATCAAGAAACCCAAAACGCAATTGTCTCAGCGTGGCCATTCCTTCCTGGAAGTTTGCTGATTCCTTGATCTTAGTGATCAGATCCATTGGAAGTAATTCCCCTGACTCATAGTGATGCGCAAACAATTGTAAGGCTTCTTTTTCATAACACCAGTTTTCCATGATCTGGCTGGGTAATTCTACAAAATCCCAGTAAACAGATGTTCCCGAAAGACTAGGATAAGAAGTGTTTGCCAGCATACCATGCAAGGCATGACCAAATTCATGAAAGAGGGTGGTAACCTCGTTAAAAGTTAAAAGCGAAGGTTTGCTTTTGGTGGGTTTTGTAAAATTGCATACAATGGAGATATGAGGGCGTTCATTAACCCCACCTTTTAAGTATTGTGGTTTGTATGAGGTCATCCAGGCTCCGCCTCTCTTACCGGGTCTTGGATGGAAATCGGCATACAGTAAGGCTATTTCTCCCCCTTTGTCATCTGTTACCAAATAGGTTTTTACATCCTTATGATAGGTTTCAACGTCATCAACTTCTTTAAAAGAAATGCCGTATAAGGTTTCCGATATTCTGAATACCCCTTCAATTACTTTTTCTAATTTGAAGTAAGGTTTTAATTTTTCATCATCCAGATCAAATCGTTTTTGCTTTAATTTCTCGGCGTAATAACTACCGTCCCACTTATAAAGATCACTGATACCATCTTCTTGCCTGGCAAATTCCTTTAGCTCATCAAATTCAATTTTTGCTGCGGGTTTGGCCTTTTCCAGCAACTCTTTAAGAAACGATTGTACTTTTTGAGGAGTTTCTGCCATCCTTTCTTCAAGTACAAAATGAGCATGCGAAGCGTATCCTAATAAGGTGGCTCGCTTATGACGTAAGTTTGCGATCTTTATTACAAGTTCCTGATTATCGAGTTTGTCATTATGAAAACCCTTGCTGCCAAAGGCAATTGCTAATTTTTTACGAAGATCTCTGTTGGTGGCATAGGTCATAAATGGGATATAGCTGGGATAGTCTAGGGTGATCAGCCATCCTTTCTTCCCTTTGGCAGCTGCCAGTTGTAAGGCCGCTTCTTTTGCTCCTTCTGGTAAACCATCTACCTCTCCTTCCTTGGTAAGATGCATCTCATAGGCGTTGGTCTCGGCAAGGACATGCTCACCAAAAGTTAACTTCAATTGTGCCAGTTCTTTATCAATAGCCCGCAATCTGGTTTTCTTTTCCTGAGGAAGATGGGCGCCGTTCCTGCTGAAATGCTTGTATTTTTTTTCCAGGAGCATATCTTGTTCCACTGATAAGGACAAGGTGTCTTTTAGTTGGTATATAGCCTCTACTTTTTGAAAAAGGGAAGTATTAAGGGTGATGTCATTACTAAACTCGGTAAGCATTGGAGAAATTTCCTGGGCCAATTGCTGAAGTTCTTCGTTGGTTTCTGCAGAATTCAAATTAAAGAATAGACTGGATAACCTGTCCAAATGAGCTCCTGAGAATTCCAGAGCCTCAATGGTGTTCTCAAAAGTAGGATCTTCCTTTGCCGCAGTGATCTGATCTATTTCTGCCCGAGCATCTTGAAGTGCCTTCTCAAAGGCCGGTTTAAAATGATCTGTTTCAATATGTTGGAAAGGAGCTTTGTTAAATGGGGCTAGTAATAAATTCTTCATGTGCGGAATGCAATTTATAGGTTTGAATTTGCGAACAAGATCATCCTAAATTGGCCTGAGCAGGATGTAGGGATCTTAAATAAGTGTTTTATGGTAAATTTTGTAGTAGTATTATTTTTTTACATCCTTGGCTCCCTGAATTACCTTTTCTTTAAGACCTTGTTTGTATAGAATGATCTTATCTAACACACAGGAATCTTGACAACCAATGATCTGTGCGGCTAAAATTCCGGCATTCTTCGCGCCATTTAATGCTACGGTAGCAACTGGTACACCTCCCGGCATTTGCAGGATAGACAGAACAGAATCCCAGCCGTCTATGGAATTGCTGCTTTTTATGGGGACCCCTATAACAGGGAGGGGGGATAAGGATGCAAGCATTCCCGGTAAATGGGCAGCTCCTCCTGCTCCGGCAATGATCACCTTATACCCGTTTTGATGGGCAGAACGCCCAAATTCATACAATTTCTCAGGGGTTCTATGTGCCGAAATTATATCGACCATTACCTCAATATCAAATCCCTTTAAGATCTCAACGGCTTCCTGCATTACCGGAAGATCGCTGGTGCTTCCCATGACAACGGCTACTTTGCTCATAATTTTTACTTACTTATTACTTTGATGGTCTCTTTTACTTTTTGTGCTATTTTTCTAGCCTCGGCCATGTCTTTATTGACGATTGTGACATGTCCCATTTTTCGAAAGGGTCTCGTTTTTGTTTTTCCGTAAATATGCGGAGTAACTCCCTTTAATTCTAATATTTCTTCAATGTGATCGTAATGTACATTACCTTCAAATCCTTCGGCCCCCACCAAATTTACCATTACTCCGGCTACCTTGCTGTCAGTGATGCCAAGTGGAAGTCCTAAAATGCAGCGAAGATGCTGCTCAAACTGATTGGTGTAACTGGCTTCTATACTATAATGACCACTATTATGAGGCCTTGGCGCCACTTCGTTGACTAAAATTTCGTCCTCTTCAGTCTGGAACATTTCAACTGCAAGAAGACCTGTATGCTTTAATTCTTCAGATATCTTTAAGGCAATATTCCTGGCTTTTTGGGCTACCTTATCATCTATTCTTGCCGGGCATAAAACATATTCTACCTGGTTAGCCTCAGGATGGAATTCCATTTCCACCACCGGATATGTTGCCACCTCCCCGGTTATACTTCTTGCAACAATAACTGCCAATTCGGTTTTAAAAGGAATCAGATCTTCCGCTAAACACTCTACATTGGGAAGGTTGGCCAGATCAGAAACCTCTTTGATGATCTTAACTCCTTGTCCATCATATCCAAACTGAGCACTTTTCCAAACAAAAGGCAACTTTAAACCTCCATGTGCTATGCTTTCTTTGATCTCACTAGAATAAGCAAAACGCGAGAATGGTGCCGTAGGGATATTGTGATCTATATAGAATAACTTCTGGGTGATCTTGTTCTGAATTATCCTTAATTCTCTTGGGGATGGAAATATGCTTATACCTTCATCCTCCAATTTTTCCAGAGCATCTATATTAACATTTTCGATCTCTATGGTAAGTACATCTACGGTTTTTCCGAAGTCATAAACGGACTTGTAATCCATAAGATCTCCCTGAATGAATTCATTACAAGCTATTTTACAAGGGGCCTCATCAGAAGGGTCCATTACCTTTGTGGCAATATCCCATTTACGTGTTTCATACAACAGCATTTTACCTAATTGTCCACCCCCCAAAATTCCTAAAGTAAAACGGGAAGAAAAATAATTCATGAACGCTGTTTTTTGTCTGTGGATGTACAGGGTAATCTTTTAACAAAAATACATCTAAATCTTATAAACCAAGGGAAGCGCCCTCAAAAAGAGAATTCAATGTCTTATCTTTGCCCACCTAAAAGGAAGACAGCACGTTGATTAAGATTCACAATACAAATTTTAAGTTGTTTTTGTCTGAAGCAGAAATTCTTGCAGCGGTAAAACGTATTGCGGATGAAATTGCAGAAGATTACAAAGATGAAGTTCCGATTTTTGTCGGGGTTCTCAACGGGGCTTTTATGTTTGTTTCAGATTTCCTGAAATATTATCCCTACCCATGTGAGGTATCTTTTGTAAAATTAAGTTCTTACAGGGGCCTAACTTCCACTGGAATTGTAGAAACACTTTTAGACGTACCGGATTCTATTGAAGGAAGAAACGTGATCATCCTGGAGGATATCATTGATACTGGAAGAACACTGCAGGAATTGGTACATATTTTTTCGAATACCAATGTCAAAAACTTTAAGATCGCCAGCCTGTTCTTTAAGTCTGAGGTCTATAATGGTGAGTATACTATTGACTACTTTGGCATGGAAATTCCGGATAAATTCATCGTAGGTTATGGCCTCGATTACAAGGAACAAGGAAGAAACTTGCGCGACGTCTATCAAATTAACCAAACTCATATGATCAATCTTGTTTTATTTGGAAAACCTGGTGCAGGGAAAGGCACGCAGGCAGGATACTTAAAAGAAAAATACAATCTAAAACATATCTCTACGGGCGATGTATTCCGCTTCAATATAAAGAACAATACCAAGTTGGGCCAATTGGCAAAATCGTACATGGATAAAGGAGATCTGGTACCAGACGAGGTAACTATAAGCATGCTGAAGGATGAAGTAGAGAATAACCCTGAAGCAAGCGGATTTATTTTTGACGGGTTCCCCAGGACCGCAGCCCAGGCTGAGGCCCTTGATAATTTTTTGGAGTCCAAGGATATGAAAATTCACGCTACAATTGCTTTGGAGGCCGATGATGAAGTGCTTATTGAACGATTGCTCGAGCGAGGGAAAATCAGCGGGCGCCCGGATGATCAGGATGAAAAGAAGATCAGGAATAGATTCGAAGAATACAATCTGAAAACTGCCCCATTAAAAAAATTCTATGAAGCCCAGGATAAATTTTACAGTGTAAACGGCATAGGTAGTATTGAAGATATCACAGAACGACTGGCAAAAGTGATCAACACCCTTAAGTAATAATAGATCAGTGTTCCATGTCTTAATATAGACAGGAGAAGTGTATCTGGAAAACAAGTATCCCTAGCAAATGACAGAAGGCAATTTCGTAGATTACGTGAAGATATCGGTTGCTTCTGGCAATGGAGGCAAGGGTTCTGCTCACCTTCATCGGGAAAAATACGTCCCCAAAGGTGGTCCGGATGGCGGTGATGGCGGTAGGGGTGGTCATATTATTTTAAGAGGGAATGAAAGTCTCTGGACCCTCCTTAATTTTAAATTCAAAAGGCATTTTAAGGCCGGTCATGGGGAACATGGGAGCAAGAGCAGAAGTACCGGTGCCGATGGAAATGATATCTATCTGGATGTACCCCTGGGAACCGTTGTAAAGGATTTAGAAACAGGGGAAGTGCTTTTCGAGATAACAGAACACGGCCAGGAGAAAATAGCCTTAGAAGGAGGTAAAGGAGGTAGGGGGAACTGGCACTTTAAAACCGCTACGAATCAAACTCCTCGTTATGCTCAACCCGGGATACCAGGTGCTGAGCGAGATTTTACTCTGGAGCTAAAAGTGCTTGCGGATGTTGGTTTGGTTGGGTTCCCTAATGCCGGGAAATCTACCTTGCTTTCAGTACTTACTTCTGCAAAACCTAAAATAGCAGACTATCCATTTACAACCCTAAAACCCAACCTTGGAATTGTACAGTACCGCGATTTTAAGAGTTTTGTAATGGCAGACATACCGGGGATCATTGAAGGGGCAGCTGAAGGCAAAGGACTTGGTCATTACTTCCTGCGTCATATAGAACGAAATTCAATTCTACTATTCCTTATCCCTGCAGATAGTGTGGACGTTTCTCAGGAATATGAGATCCTACTCAATGAACTTCGTAAATACAATCCTGAAATGTTAGATAAGAACAGGCTTGTTGCTATTTCAAAAGCAGATATGCTAGACGAAGAATTAATGGATGAAATGCGCGAAGAGGTTAAAAAAGACCTTGGCGACATTCCTTTTCTCTTTATGTCCTCCGTTTCCCAATACGGATTGCAGGATCTCAAGGATAGATTGTGGTCTCTTTTAAACGATTAAAGTTCGTTTCCCTCCCTTAAAATTTCATTTTTCCGTATTTTAGAGTACCTAGAGAAGTGTGCTCTTTTTTTAAAGAGAAAAGGAGTCCACTGCTGCGGGATCTATAATTATGAGAAATTGGCTGATGTTTTTATGTCTTCTGTGTTTTGCCTGTAGTGGTTTGCGGGTAGACTATGATTATGATAAGAACGCCGACTTTTCAAATTACAGGACCTATAATTATTATGCTGATATGCAAACCGGGCTGAGTGAGTTAGATACAAGACGTTTACTGCGAGCCTTAGATTCTGTCTTGCTAACAAAAGGCATTCAATCTTCTGAGGAACCAGATTTTTTGATAAATATTGAATCGCGTGAATTTCAAATGCCACAAAATAATTCAGTAGGCATTGGAGTAGGGGGAGGCGGCAGAAATGTTGGTGGTGGTGTTTCCATTGGCTTACCCATAGGATCGCCCAACAGGGAACGCGAGATTATTTTTGATTTTATTGATAGCCAAAAAGACGCTTTGTTTTGGCAGGCAGTTACCTCCAGTAATTATAATGAGAATTCCTCTCCAAGTACAAGGGAAAAGATTTTAAACCAGATCGTAGGAAAGGTTATGATGAAATATCCACCTAGAAAAAAGTAGTGCCAGATATGCAGCGGCCAATTAAAATAATTGCAATCCTATCACAAAGATCTCAATAATCCCCCATCAATTGGTATGCTGGCACCGGTAATATAGGAGGCTTGTTCCGAGGCTAGAAAAGCTACTAAATATCCATATTCTGCAGGCTTACCCAGCCGTTTAAGCGGCACCTGCTCCTTCATATGTTCTTTCACTTCTGAGACCGGTATTTTTTGTTGTTCTGCTTTTTTCTTGTTCAACTCAGAAAGCCTTTCGGTATCGAAATACCCTGTTAGAATGTTGTTTACGGTAATATTAAAAGGACCTATTTCTGCAGCAAGACTTTTAGCCCAGGCTACCACGGCGGCTCTAATGGTATTAGACAGTACCAGATAGGAGAGGGGTTCCTTTACAGAGACAGAAGCCACATTTATAATTCGGCCCCATTGTTTTGTTTTCATATGATCTAAGGCCAATTGAGTAGTGTATACAACCGACTTAAACATTACATCAAATGCTTCCTGATAATCTGAAATTTCTTTTTCCAGAGGAGTTCCTGCCTTGGGTCCCTGGGTATTATTGACAAGAA
The DNA here is from genome assembly GCA_963844995.1 of uncultured Flavobacteriaceae bacterium. Lineage (GTDB taxonomy): Bacteria > Bacteroidota > Bacteroidia > Flavobacteriales > Flavobacteriaceae > Muriicola. The sequence goes on from CAWJQE010000011.1 coordinate 207,552, forward strand.
TATCTACCTTATGTGTAATGAAATATTCCTCAATGATCTTTTTGTAGGTTTCAAAATTAGTGAAGTCAACCACTAAATACTGATGACGCTGCCCAGTTGCATTTGAAGGCATTTGTGAAACAATCTTCTTTAACTTCGCCTCACTACGAGCCATAATAGTGACACTTGCGCCACTTTCAGCCAGTTGTTGAGCAATGGCAAGACCAATCCCCCTGCTACTGCCTCCTACGAGGGCATTTTTTCCTTTGAGTGATAATAACATAAAATCTTTATTTATAGGCTTCTCGCACCGGACTAAAAACATCCATGAGTTTGCAAGCCGTTAAAGCTTTTCCACCATGGGGCGTATTCGATGGAATAACTACCAGTTCACCCGGCAGGTATACCTTGGTTTCACCGGCTACAGTAAACTCAAACCTGCCTTCCAGAACATGCATGATCTGTTCATGAATATGGAAGTGTTCTGGCACACTAGCACCTTCTTCTACAACCCAGAATGCCATTGTCATGGTTTCTCCATGTATTAATTTGCCATGGAATCCCGGTATGATCTCCTTAGGTTCTAGTTCAGACAATTGTATATTCATAGCTTATGTATTGACATTCTTTTGCAATAGATACATATGTTCATTAAGAATTTCCTCAAAGGGTAATTTATTTTCCGGCACGTAGCGTGCGGAAAGGCTAATAGTATGCTGATGATCTATCAGCGTATACCCTTCAATATCCTTATAAAATGAATCGGGCACCGTTTGATAGTCAAATTGCTGATTCTTCTCTAGATTTCCTTCCACAAAATCGATCAATTTTTTAAATACGGCTTGTTTTTCTAATTGGGGTTGAAAAGAAACACTGGCCAGAAATTCTTCAGGTCCCTGTAAGCGATTAAAAAGATCGAAAAGCTTTATTGTATCGCTCTTGCCCAGGAAGAACAAAACACCTTCCAGCAAAATAAAAGATCTTTGTCCTGATTTTATTGCCTCAAGCTGCTGATAGAGATCTTGAAGCGAGGGCGCATTGAAATCGGCTTCAAGAAATGTGATGTTCCTATCTGGAAGTAATCCTTCTTTTTGCCAGGCTTCGGTTTTATTCTTTTTATATGCAATTACATCTGCCATGTCTATTTCTATGCAATGTAGTGAGGCGTCTAGTAGAAATGGATACATACTAAATCCGCAGCCAAAATTAATAAGGACCTCTATGCTCTCTTTTTTGATTAATTCCTTCAGAGTGTCATAAAAATATCGGTTGCGCAGGCAATGAGCATAGTCTTCATAGGTAGACACGGCACTGCTATACCTCTTGGCATGGTTGGCAACAATTGGGTTCGCCCAGAGGTGAGCATACTTATCCCCGCTTAATGCGCTATCGCCTGCTCTGAAAGAGGCAGTGACAAACGCAGTTTCATGAATATTGATTTTCTGGTCCACAGAGCAAAGTAAATAAGGTTCACTAAGATAGAAAGTTTCCATAGGAAACAATGATTTGGGTTGCACTTTTCAATGCCTATCTTTGCCGCAAATATATTACCGGGATGCAAATTCATTTTATAGCTATAGGGGGCAGTGCCATGCACAATTTAGCCTTGGCACTTCACGATAAGGGATATCAGATTACGGGAAGTGATGATGTGATCTATGAACCTTCTAAAACCAGGTTACAGGAACAAGGATTATTGCCCAAAACCTTCGGTTGGTTTCCGGAGAAATTAGGTACGGAACTAGATGCAGTTATTCTCGGGATGCATGCAAAAAAGGATAATCCGGAATTGCTCAGAGCCCAGGAATTAGGATTGCAGATCTATTCATATCCCGAATTCCTCTATGAACAATCTAAGAACAAGACGCGTGTAGTAATAGGAGGTAGCCATGGAAAAACGACCATTACTTCCATGATCCTGCATGTACTCAATTATCATGGAAAAGAAGTTGACTTCATGGTGGGGGCTCAATTAGAAGGCTTTAACTGTATGGTGCATCTTACGGAAGAAAATGATTTTATCGTTCTGGAAGGCGATGAGTATTTGTCTTCGCCAATAGATAAAAGACCCAAATTTCACCTCTACAAGCCAAACATTGCCTTGCTAAGTGGAATAGCCTGGGATCATATGAATGTTTTTCCTACGTTCGATAACTATGTAGAACAATTCAAGATCTTTGTAGATGGAATTGTAAAAGGCGGGAGCATCACCTATAACGAAGAAGATAAAGAAGTATCTGCCGTTGTTCAAAGCACTGAGAATACCATTAGGAAGTTCCCATATCACACGCCACAATACCAAATATTGGACGGACAAACCTATCTGGAGACCGCTGAAGGTCCATTGCCCATCAATGTCTTTGGGAAACACAATCTAAACAATATTGCAGGTGCAAAATGGATTTGTCAGCAAATGGGGATAGATGAAGAAGAATTTTACCAGGCGATAAGTTCTTTCAATGGTGCCTCCAAACGGCTCGAAAAATTAGGTGAAGGAAAATCATCCATTTTATTTAAGGATTTTGCACATTCCCCTAGTAAGGTTGCCGCTACAACAGCCGCAGTAAAAGAACAATTCCCAAACAAAAAATTAGTTGCCTGCCTGGAACTTCACACCTATAGTAGCCTTAACGCGGATTTCCTTTCACAATATGAACAAACCCTCAAGGCTGCAGACGTTGCCAGCGTTTTTTATTCGCCCAAGTCAGTGGCCATAAAAAAATTAGAGGAACTATCAGCCACTCAGATCAAGGATGCTTTTCATCGGGATGACCTACAGGTATTTACAGACCCACTTCAATTCGAGAAATTCTTATATGAACAAGACGTAGATGATACTGTCTTTTTATTGATGAGTTCCGGGGATTACGGCGGACTAGACCTTAAGGCGTTTCTAAGGCATTTGGGAGTTTAGCCTTCTTGCGTTTTATACACCAAACTGCTGTAAGTGATGATCTAAATGCTTGTATTGCATTGCCCCCCATTGGTCATGTGTAAAAACACCGAAAATAGGATGAGGATTCCATTCAGTTCTGTCTTTTAACAGATAAAAATCGGATACTAATTTTCGTAAAATTGCACGTTCATTTTCAAAATCCTTTTCCTCGGTGGCCCTGGCAAAGGAGGACGTGGGCAGGTTTTTCCGCCATGGTTTTTCATTGTAAAGCGACTTTTTAAAGAACCATTTTATCAAAATATTTCCGGTTTTTTTGGTGGGTTTGTTCTTAATAGCCACTTTCAATGGCACCTGACAATGCCAAACCATCTGCCCAACATTCATTTTACCCCATTCGCCAACGTTAGATTCTTTCAAGTTGTCGATCCTGTGGAGGATCTCTTCATAGTTGGCTTGTTCGAAGAGCGATTTCATTTGTCAGATTTTTGAATTTATTAAAGAAATGTACATTAAAAATATTAGTTGTTTATCTTTAGACATGCAAAAAAAGCGGGCTTCTTTTTCTATTAAGTCGTGGGCCGATGATGATAAGCCGCGTGAAAAATTACTCCATAAAGGAAGGAGTGTTCTTTCTGATGCTGAATTATTGGCTATTTTAATAGGTTCGGGCAGCAGGGATGAGAGTGCGGTAAGTCTTGCCAAAAGGATATTAAAAAGCGCTAATAATAATCTCAGTGTCTTAGGGAAAATCTCCGTTAGACAACTCATGCAGTTTAAAGGAATAGGCGAGGCCAAGGCGGTGGCAATAGCAGCGGCTTTAGAGGTAGGCAGGAGGAGAAGGGAAGAGCAGGAAATAAAAGTAACAAAGATCACTGGCAGTGAAGACGTCTATGCAGTTTTGCAGCCCATTTTGGGAGAATTAGAACATGAGGAATTCTGGATCCTCTATTTAAATAATGCCAATACTATTCTTTATAAATCACAATTGAGCAAGGGTGGTATTACCGGTACATTGGTAGATAGCAGATTGGTATTAAAAAAAGCCCTGGAGCTCGGAGCCGTTTCCCTTATTCTTGCACATAATCATCCTTCAGGTATTCTCAAACCCAGTGAAGCAGATAAAAAGATCACGGCAAAACTACAGACAGCTGCCCAAGCTTTGGATATAAAGGTTTTGGATCATCTGATCATCACTGAGAAGGCCTTTTTTAGTTTTGCAGACCATCAAATATTATAAGGATGTTGTTGATCTATACCCATAAGATTACCCCCCGTTTTACCTATATCATGAAGCAGATCTTTCTCAGGATACTAGGGATAGAGGTAGGTTTTACTACAAAGGTTGAAGATTTTATTAAACATAATGGCCCTAAAATAACCTATACAAAACAACCTTTACAGAACGAGTTCTTTGTTAGAAGTCATCCCTTGTTATTTGAACATGGTATAAACGATCTGCAGATCAGCATGAGTGAATGGGGAGATACCCCTTGTTTTTTTCCTACCGGGGAACGCAGCAATATTCCGTATGATATTTTTGCGGCTAGTTTTTATCTTTTAACCAGGTATGAAGAGTATGTACCACATGTAAAGGATCTGGTTGGCAGATTTCCCTATAAAGAAAGTATGGCGCATCAGCACGGTTTTCTCCAACAACCGGTAGTGGATCTATGGGCCCAAAAATTGTTACACGTATTAAAAGAGCGTTTCCCCACTTTAGAACAAAAACCTAAATCGGTTCGATTTACTTCTATCATTGACGTTTCAGTCTCTCATAGTTTTGCACATAGAGGCTTATTTCGCGGAGGTTTTGGCATGTTGCTCGATCTTGTAGGTCTTAAATTCAGAAAAGTAATACAACGTCTGCTTGTTTTAAGCAAGGTAAGAAAGGATCCCTATGATAATTTTACGCAACTCATTGACATTCACAAGAAAAGCGGAGTTTCTAGTGCATTCTTCTTTCAATATGCCCAGTATTCCAGATACGATAAAAATATTTCTACAGAAAATAACGCCTTTAAACACCTTATCAAATCAGTAGCAGATTATAATACAGTATCGCTGGCTGCATCCTATAGTTCGTTCACAAACATGGATCTGCTAAAGCTTGAAAAAGAAAACCTTGCCCTTGTAATCAACAAGGCCGTTAATTATGTTCGACTGCGATATAACAGGGTAGATATTCCCGAGACCTACCGCAATTTGGTAGGAGCCGAGTTCACTGATGATTATAGCATGGGATTTACTCATGAAACAGGCTTTAAAGCTGGTACTTGTACTTCGTTCTACTTTTATGATATTCCATTAGAAATTCAACAACCAATAAAGATCCATCCTTTTGCTGTGCACGATTATGCCCTTTTGAAATATGAATCCGAAGAAGAGATATTTGCGGAATTAGACAAGCTTTATGCGCAGGTTAGGCAGGTAAGCGGGCATTTTATGACGGTGTTTTCTAATGAATTATTGGGCTCGGAACAAAAGATAAACTGGATTGAACTTTATGACAAAATAGTAACTCGCTATCATGTATAGAGAAATCGTGACCGATGTGTTTTTTGATCTGGACCATACCCTTTGGGATTTTGAGAAGAATTCTGCGCTGACGTTCGAAAAGATCTTTAACGAACATGATGTACATGTTGAACTGCCAGATTTCCTTAGAGAGTATGTCCCCATCAATTTGGCTTTTTGGAAATTGTACAGAGAAAATAAGATCAAGAAGGAGTCCTTGCGATATCTCAGATTGCGCAAAGTATTTGATACACTAGGATACCCCATCGATGATATACTTATTGCAGATCTGGCCGATGCTTATATTGAACATCTGTCAACTTATGATCATCTAATACCAAATTCCAGGGAAATATTAGACTATCTGAAACCACGGTATCGGATGCATATCATTACCAATGGGTTCGAAGAAATTCAAGAGAAAAAGTTACGAAATTCGAATATTCTGGGGTATTTCGATCATGTAATCAACTCAGAGATGGCCGGAGTAAAGAAACCCGATCCTATCATTTTTCACCTCGCTTTAGAACGGACCCGCGTGCTACCACAAAATGCCCTGATGGTAGGGGATAATCTGGAAGCGGACATCCTCGGTGCACGGGCCGTAGGATTTCATTCAATACATCTTAATGTGCATAAAGATCCACTTCATAAACACGGGGAGATCATTGATGATCTTCGTGAAATAAAATTGTATTTATAAAGTTATATAGGTTATAGAATAGGGTCTTTAGGTGCAATTCCTGATTTTTTTTATATTGAATGCGTGTTGAGATGAAAAAACTACTTTTTACATCATTACTATTTCTCATAGGTCTTTCCTCCTGTGTGGAAGAACAGAATTTTGATCAGTGGGATGATCTGGAGATCATTCCAACCGTAGAAGCCAGCATCTTGTATGTGGAAAGTCCGGAAAGTGTGATCAATGACGCCCAAGGGGCCGTATGGTATATTCAAACTTTTAATTTTGATGCCTTTAGCGAGGATTTCTTTGCAGAAAATGTCCTGGATGGGGTCATTGTTTATGAGCTCGAAAACACCACCAGCAAGGATTTGGAGATCATTTTTGAGTATCTGGATGATGCAGGCAATGTTCTGGATACAGAGACCTTTACTATACCGCCTGCCCCAACAGCCGTAATACGACGCGAAACCACCTATGGCACTCCAACCGGGCGTAACTTGGACATTATTCGCAATACTTCCGAGATTAGAGTAAACGCCAGTAATTTCGGCGATACCACCAGTACTTCATCTTTACCAGATCCGAAGATCATATTCAGATCTAGCGCTAAATTCAGGTTACAACTAAAATGAGAGAATGGCTATTTTTTTTGCTAGCCATACTTCTTTGTAATGGCTCCCTTTTTTCTCAGAACAAGGAGTTGCTATACGATTTTACAGAGATTCCTCAGGCCATTTTATTAAACCCGGGGATGAATACTTCTTTTTCATGGTATGCAGGAATACCTCTTGCCTCAGGGATCTATGGACAGGCAGGTACTAGCGGTATTACCGTGCATTCCCTGTTTGCCAATGACGGCTTAGACTTTAATGACAAAGTACGGGACAGGGCTTTAAATGGAATGACCAAAAGAGATGAATTTGGGGCAACCATTCAGATAGATCTCCTTCATGGAGGATTCAGAAGTAAAAAGAACCCAAAACATTTTTACTCTTTCGGGGTCTATTTTGAATCGAATACCATTCTTTATTGGCCACAGGATCTGGCGTTTCTAGGCTTTGAAGGCAATGCAGATCAGTTGGGCAGACGATTTGATCTGGGACATCTTAAGACCAGGGGAGAGGGGCTTACTGTTTTTCATTTCGGACTAAATAAAGAAATAGATAGAAATTTAACCGTGGGGGCAAGGGCTAAGCTGTATTCGGGTATCTACGATTTTCATTCGTCTACGAATACCGGTTACTTTGTGACTAATGAAGGACAAAATAACCTTTTGTCTAACACTCTGGTTGCAGATATGCAGATCAGAACTTCAGGATTTGAAGAGATCAGAGCTATTTTGGATGATGAGATCGCCGGTACTGTTCCTAATGTGATCACAAAAAGGGCACTCTTAGGCGGAGATCTGGGATTGGGTGTAGATCTGGGGTTTACGTATAACTTAAACCAAAGAACGGTAATTACAGGCAGTCTTTTAGATCTGGGATTCGTTTTTCATTCGGGTGATGTAAAAGGATATTCCTTGCAGGGGAGTGCTACCACAGAAGGTGTTGAAGTAATATTGCCGGATGCCTTTAACGATCCTAATGCCGATTTTTGGCAAGATCTTGTAGACGAGATTGAAGCCTCATTACCTTTTGAGGACACCTATAATAGTTATATCACATTTAGGCCCACCCAGCTCTATGGTTCCATACGGTATAATTTTGGGGAACCTATGAACGGCGATATGGATTGCGATTGCGATATTGGGGTTACAAGCGCTGACACACGCTTTCAATATAGAAATGCAGTAGGAGGTCAACTTCATGTGATCAACAGGCCAAGGGGTCCGCAAGCAGCGCTCACGGCCTTCTATTTACGACGTGTTGGAAATTTTCTGGCATTGAAGACCACGTATACAGTGGATAAGTTTTCAATGACCAATATAGGTGTGGGAATTAATTTTCAGGCCGGACCAGTTAATCTTTACGCCATGGCAAATAATTTGCTCGGGTACCAAAACCTTGCAGACAGCCATTATGCATCTTTCCAGATAGGATTAAATATCCTATCTTGGGGCACCAATAGATAGTGTGTCCATGAAATATCTTTGTTTATTTCTATTCTTAGCCATGGGGTTCAATGCCCATTCTCAAGCGGTTTTAAATAATTACAAATATGTTATTGTTCCAAAGAAATTTGAAGGATTTCGGTCTGAGAATCAATATCAAACCAGCACAATTGTAAAGTATTATCTGGTGCAACAGGGTTTCAATGCGCTATATGAAGATGTGTTACCTCAGGATCTGAATGAGGATCGCTGTCTTGGTCTGGTTACTTTTCTGGAGGAAGATTCATCCATGTTTACTACCAGGGTTTCGGTTGTTTTTAAAGATTGTCAGGGAGTTGAGCGTTACCGAACTCGATTTGGGAGCAGCAAGTCTAAACAATTCCAGGAAGCGTACAGAGAATCTATTAAAGAGGCGTTCCAATCCTTGAATGGTTTCGGATATTCTTATAGCCCTAAAGTTGAAAATAGCGAAGCCGTTATTCTTAATTTTAAGAATGATGTTAAAGCACTGCCCCCTCCGGCTATCAAACCAGAAGAAAAATCTATAAGTGCTGAGACATCGGACACAGAAATACCTTTGGTGGAAGAGATAGATAAGGAAATGGCAGCTCCTTTATCTCAGCCTTCAGAAGTTATGGAAGCAATTACCTTAGAAGAAGCGGTTGCAGAAGAAACGCGGTCTGAAGAAGTTGAGATCAGGACCCTTTATGCCCAAAAAACAGAAACAGGATATCAACTGGTAGATACCACCCCCAGTATTCAGTTTTATTTAAGGGAGACGTCCATGCCCAACATTTTTATGGCAGAAAGAAAAGGACAGTCAGGTTTACTGTATAAAAAAAATGAACAGTGGGTCTTTGAATACTACGAAGGTGACGATAGGTTACAAGAAGTACTGCTAATAAAGTTCTAAAAGTTGTATTTGTCTTTCCATCTATTCTTTAGAAATTCTTTGATGGCCCTTTCCCTGGCATTTTCGCCGGGGGAGTAAAAAGTGGTACCCGCAATAGACGCAGGCAAGAATTCTTCTTCCACAAAATTATGTTGAAAGTCGTGCGCATACTTATAATCCGCTCCATATCCCAGATCTTTCATTAATTTGGTAGGAGCATTTCGCAGGGCGAGGGGTACAGATAGATCTCCATGTTCCCTAACGGCCTCCTGTGCCCGTTTAATAGCCATATAGCTGGCATTGCTTTTAGGACTGGTTGCCAGATAAATGGTGCATTCGCTCAGGAGAATACGTGCTTCAGGGTAGCCAATAGTAGTCACGGCCTGAAAAGTATTATTGGCGATCACCAGGGCTGTTGGGTTGGCAAGTCCAATATCTTCAGAGGCCGATATCAATAGTCTGCGAGCAATAAATTTTACGTCTTCACCGCCTTCTATCATTCTTGCTAACCAATAAACCGCACCCTGGGGATCACTTCCTCTGATGGATTTAATAAATGCAGAAATGATATCATAGTGTTGTTCACCTGTTTTATCATAGAGCACCGTGTTTTTTTGAACCTTGGCCATAACCAGCTCATTGGTGATGGTAATTTTGTCTGAGGTTTCCGAATTGACCACTAATTCAAAAATATTCAGCAATTTACGGGCATCACCTCCGGATAATCGCAACAATGCCTCTGTTTCCTTTAAAGAGATCTGTTTGGTTTGCAGAACACTGTCTTCTTTGATAGCTCGCCTGAGAAGGGTTTCCAGATCTTCTTTTCCAAAGGAATTTAATATGTATACCTGACATCTGCTCAGCAGGGCGGGGATTACTTCAAAACTTGGATTTTCCGTGGTAGCTCCAATAAGGGTGATCCAGCCTTTTTCAACTGCTCCCAGTAGCGAATCTTGTTGTGATTTACTAAAACGATGAATCTCATCTATAAAAAGGATGGGGTTTTTTGTGCTAAAGAGATTACCGCGTTCTTTCGCTTTTTCAATTACTTCCCTAATGTCTTTAACCCCACTATTAATAGCGCTTAAGGAATAAAAGGGTCTTTTGCTTTCGTTGGCAATGATCAATGCCAGAGTGGTCTTCCCGGTTCCCGGAGGCCCCCAAAGGATAAGCGAGGGGATGATCCCTTTTTTGATCTGATGAGTTAGAGATCCTTCTTCACCTACCAGATGATGTTGACTAATATACGCTTCCAGTGTCTTAGGACGAACGCGTTGTGCCAATGGTTCATTCATAACGATAAAAGTACATTTTTTCTATGGATGACAAGGAGGCAGGTTTTGGGAATACGGTGTGAAATTTGTAGTATTACCATCAAAATGTCAGCTATGTCAGCGGAAACGCACTTTAAGTTTTCCAATAGAGTTTTACTGGTTCCCATGGCGTCAGTGTTGTTGATCTGGACAATTTTTTGGCTGGAACTTAAATTTCAGAGTAATTGGAACAACTTTGGTATATATCCCAGAACCTGGACAGGATTGCGTGGCATCCTTTTTGGACCATTTCTGCACGGATCTGTAGAGCACCTCTACAACAACACTATACCCTTGGCTGTTTTAATGGCCACCCTGCTATATTTCTATCGGAGTATTTCGTTTAAAGTACTTTTCTGGGGAATGCTTCTCGCTGGGTCCATTACATGGCTGATTGGCAGACCATCCTATCATATTGGTGCCAGCGGGGTGATTTACCTCCTGGCGAGTTTTATTTTTTTTAAAGGAATTTTCACAAAACACTATCGCCTGGTGGCCGTATCACTAATAGTTTCTTTTATCTACGGAAGCATGTTGTGGTACATTTTTCCGGTAGAAGAAGGGATCTCCTGGGAAGGTCATCTGGGAGGATTTGTCATTGGTCTTTTTATGGCTATGTTCCTGCAGGCAAAAGTACCAGGAGTTCCCAAGTATGCCTGGGAAAAGGAAGACTATAATGAAGAAGACGATGAATTCCTCCAGCATTTTGATGCAGACGGAAACTTTATCGAAAGAGCTACTAGCAAGGTAGATGAAATAGAGATAGAGGTGAAATACCATTATAAGAAGGAAAATGATATTTCTAAGGATAGTAAAAATTAAGTGCTTCTTTGGCGCACCACTTCATATAAGAATACACCACAGGCTACAGATACATTAAGAGATCCAATCTCTCCGAGCATGGGAATTTTAGCGCTGTGATCTGCTGCTTTCAGAATAGAGGGGGATATGCCCATATCTTCTGCTCCCATTACAAGAGCTACTCCACCTTTTAAATTTACATCATAGATGAGTTCATTGGTTTTTTCTGTGGCAGCAACAATAGTAACTCCGGAAGCTTGTAAGTAAAAGATCGCATCCTTTATATGATCTACTTTGGCAATAGGAACTTTAAAGGCTGCCCCTGCGGAAGTTTTAACGGTATCTCCTGTAACAGGCGCAGAACCTTTCTTAGGGATTATGATACCATCTACACCCGTACATTCGGCTGTTCTGATGATAGCCCCAAAATTTCGAACATCCGAAACCTGGTCTAGTAATAGAAACACAGGATCACTTTTTTGAGACAGTACCTTATCTGCCAATGCTTCAAATGTATGAAATGTAACAGGCGAAATAGTAGCTACCACGCCCTGGTGATTATTCTGATTAAGTCTGTTTATCTTTTCGATAGGAACGTAGGAAGTATTGATGCCATTTTTACGCACCAGGCCTTCTAATTCCTTGGACAAGGCACCGTGAAGCCCTTTTTGAATAAACACCTTATCTATAGGTTCATTGGCCTGGATAGCTTCTATCACAGCCCGTAGACCATAGATCTGAGTATTTTTTGTCATAAGTTAAAGGTAACAAAAAAACCACCCGATGAGATCGGATGGCTTTTTTGTTAAGAGATAAAAACTTTATAATGCTACTACATTTGTATAAGATACTACGCCTTCTGAGTCAGTCGTTTTTGTAAAGCCAACGATAGATGCATATGGAAATCCATTTACATTTGTACCCAGCGTTAAACCAGTAAAAGTGCCTTCAAAAATTATATAGTCGGTCTGATTTGGAAACACAAAAAATAGTTTCCAGGGAATATCAGTTTCCCCTGCTGTCCAAACGCCCACATCAATGGTGTAATCCCCATCCGGATGTGTATCATTAAAAATATCTGACTCGTACCTTGAACCCGATTCTGCACTTTCAAAGCCCAACACATAAGTATCCAGATCATTAATATCCGGGTTTGCCCAATCTAAAAGATACGTCATTCTCCCATCAACAACCCCTTCACCATAAGCAAATTGAATCGCATCAAAAATTTGCAGCGGTTGAGATGCAGAGGTAATTGTATAATTTACACCCGGATCTACCGTGTCTAATAAAATGGCTGTTAATTGTAATGATCCGTAATTTGCTAAACCATCGAAGCCTACATCAAACCCATCACTGGCAGGAAGTGTTATTGTTCCTGTTCCTGTGGTGCTTCCGGCAGGTATAGCAACAGATGTAGTTGTAAAAGCGCCACTATTTAAGGTAGCAGTTACCTCAACCTCTGCATCAGATGCAAAAGATTGTGGTATTGAAACAGTTACCCCAATGGTTCTACCCTCGGCAGTCTGAGTGTCAGTAGTAGAAACAGTACCTTCTAAAGCCACTGTAGTTAGTCCTAAATCTAAAGGATAACCTATCAGACTTTCCTCCTCCGTACAGCTTGAAAGTAAAATCGCTGAAAAGGCAACTAAACTTAAATATTTATATATATTTTTCATAATTGTTCTCTATTTTTTAATTCTTTTGTGCAATAAATATTCCATCACCAAAGGTAAAACCTGTTCCATTACCACCAGCTAAACTTAGGCCTGTACTAAACTTTAATTCCAAATATCCAATACAAGATAAGGCTAAAGAGGTAGCCGCACTAGATCGAAAGTTTGTTGGGGAGTATCCCGCACAGCAAATTTCTTCAGTTAAAACACCATCTTGTCTCTCGAAGGTTGCTATACCAAATGCGTTAACATTTATAGTTATGTTAAAATCACCGGCTGAATCGTAAGGGTTAACAAGAACGATATCACCAGATTCTTCCCCTGCTATTATTTCGAACTGAGTCTCCCCGGTAGCGGAAAAACCATCATCCTCAAGAATAGTGTAGGTTCCAAGCATATCTGCCTGATTAAACGGACATGCTATAAAAGTTGTAAGTGCATAGGCCTGTTTTTGACCTGGCTCTGCCTGCATATCAGGGGCGAGGTTATTAAAAGTAACTATACTCCCATCAGTACCAGTTGAAGTACCTACAAAGTCAAATCTGTCACCTGCTAACAAATCGGCAGGATCAACTCCTAAAGCGGTCGCTATATCTGGTCCAGATACCCGGAAGTCCGTAGGAAAAGTAGTTGTCGAAAAAATAGTTGAATAATCCGTGGCTATACCGTTAGATACTCTTCTAGCTTTAACTTCAAAACTCGCCACGTTCCCTGCTGGCGCAGTAAGTGCCCCACCAAATGTAGAGTTTTCAATATCTGTAACGTCTAAAACAGGGCTTTCTATGTCAATAAAGACATAAGCCGCCACTGTAGGTTCCCATAGTGGATTTTTTTCTTCATCCTCACAAGAGATAAAGGAGGCAAAGAATAAGGTTGCAAATAATATTTTATAAATATTTTTCATGTCAATTAATTTTACTTTAAAGATTAGTGTAAGGAGATATTACTTTTATCCCAGAAAATTCTTTCGCCTCTATCTTTTTGAGTAGCGTTGCTATTTAAATTTACAAAATTTGCAGGATAAACAGCAGAGTTATAGAACTCACCAGAATTTAAAACTAAGGTCGGTTGAAAATTGCTAGGGAAGCCAGTTCTTCTATAAGCGTTATAAGCCTCCATGCCGTTACCATAGCTAGCTATGTGATATTCCTTCAGAATTATTTCCAATCTTTTGGAATCGTCCAGTGCATTATCATACGCATCTAGTACAAAAGCCACATAATTATCCACATCATTTTGTGTTGCGTCTCCTGCTACTCCCAAAAATCCGATAACTTTGGCCATACTTCCTCGTATTGCACTCTCAAGATAAACACGCGGATCACCAGTAGTTCCGGTTGTCAATGCAGATTCTGCTTTTATAAAATCTACAAAGAAACTAGTTAATATCGGCGTTATACCTGCACCTTGTTCTCCTGTTGATCCTTCCTCTTGTGCGCTATCACCCGCTCCGTCGTCATAACTACCACCAACTGGATAAAGTCCAAAAACCGTTCTTTTTTCATCATCTGGTGGAATACCACCATTATCTCCATGATCTCTACCCCAGTATCCTCTAGGGGCACTTGCCACACAAAAAGGCATTCCAACAGCAGGATCATAAATTGAACTGTAGTTGGCATATTGTGAAGGTGCATTAGCATCTACACATCCAAGTGTAAATATATCTTCATTTGTGGCATTCGTATCCTGGCGATAAAAATAATAAGCGAGTCTAGGATCATCAAATCCTTTTTCAGCTATCATGGACCACATAAGATAATTAGACATATACCCTCCGGCGGAATCTTCATAGTATCTGTTATAGCCAGGATGTCTTGTAGAAGGATTTAATCTATTACTTCCATATTGTAATACCCAATCTTCATCCGCTGAATCAATTATATTATTAGAAGCTAAAATTGAATTAATACTGGCCGCGATGTTTATACCTAAATCTGCACCGGCAAGTTTGGCATTGTTTAAAACTCTTAGCTTAAGTGTATTTGCTGCGGTCACCCAACTTTTCTGGGTATCCTCGTCTACAGTACCACCATCAGAAAAGAAAAAATCTTCCGGAGGATATGCAGAGGCTACACCATTTAGCAACGTTATTGCTTCATCTATTTCAGAAAGCATGGCTATATACACATCTACCTGGTTATCAGGAGCAGGATTGGTATTAGCATTTCCTTGCAATGCTTCTGTGTTAGGAACATTACCAAACAGGTCTACCATACTAATCAGCACATATGCTCTGAATAATTTGGAAACACCTAAATGGTATTTTAGATCCAATTCATCTGCAAGTGGTTCCAGGGCCTGAATATCTGTCAAAATACCGGAATAAGCATTACTCCATATCCCGTTGAAATTTATCGGGGCGTAAGCATTATCATATGTATTTCCTCCTGTCATTGCGAATTGGCGGGAAACCGAGGCGGTGAAACTTGCGCCACCAGCTACACTCTCTACAAATGTGCCAAAACCTAATTGTATGTTGTTAAACAAAAAGTCTGGATCTAAATTATCAACTGAGACCTGAGTAGGACTTTGAGTTAAACCGAGCTCAGTAGTTTCACAAGAAAATAATCCTGTAAAAAGTAGAGCTAAAATTATTTTTTGATATCTAATTTTCATCACTTTTTTTTTTAGAAAGTTAAATTAAGGCTGAAACCATAGCGTTTTGCTGTTGGGCCTGTCAAATAGTCGAACCCTTGTCCATTACCTACTCCAAGACTAATAACCTCTGGATCAAAATTAAGCCCAGTAGGGAAATTCACAGCCTTGTAATACAGGTTTGAGCCAATTATTGAAAAAGAAACCCTTCCAAAAGGAGTCTTATCCAAAAATTTAGATGGCACATCATATGATATTGCTACTTCTCTTAACCTAATATTAGTCGCATCATAGATCGCTTGTTCATCGATAAAGAAACCAGAATTAACAAATCCATAATCAGTAGCTGCAATTACCAAATCATTGGTATCTCCATTTTGTTTTACACCGGGAAGAATAAAACCTTGCGTTCTATCATAATCCGTATCTGTAGTTAAACCACGAGAAAGTAATGCGGCAGCCGTAGTTGAATAGATATCTCCTCCATGTGTATATTCCCACTGCATTCTAAATCCGAAACCTTTATATGAAAAATCACTTATTCCAGTCATCCTCCAATCTGAATTAGGATCCCCAATTATCGTAAGCTCTGGATTGTTTAAATAATTACCATCTGCGGCTACGATTGGATTTCCATTACCGTCTCTGGCGATGGAACTACCTTGAATAACACCGTAAGCTTCACCAGGAATAGCGAAGTTACCTAGATTGGTAAATCCAGCAATAACTTCTTGTTCTGAATCAGGACCAAGGCTTTCTACAATGTTTTCGTTAACTGTCCACTGTCCCGAAATATCCCATCTAAATCCAGAATTTGATTTTGGTCTTATCGGATTAAGATTAAAACCTAACTCGATACCCTTATTACTTACTTCAGCAGGGTTATCAGCAGTCACAGTATAACCTGTAGCCGGATCAAGTAGTTTACTGGTAAGTATCAAATCCTTGGATGTTTTGCTATATACAGATAAATCTATACCAATTCTGTTGTTAAACAATTTAGCTTCAATTCCTGCCTCGATTTCTGTCAACAGTTCAGGTTTTAAATTTAAATTACCCAGTCTGTCAGAAATAGAAAGGACGTTAACAACACTTCCATCTGCGGGATCAATAAAGACATTGGTTCCGCTACCCAATCCTACAACTGTAGAGTATGGGTCAGGGAATCCAGCAGAAGATCCGTATCCTACCCTGAACTTAAGATAGTTTAGGGTTGAACTATTTCGCAATCCTTCAATTGCAGAAGTCGGTACGAATGACAGACTTGCAGAAGGATAAAATATTGATCGTTGAGCTGTCTGAAGAGATGAATACCAGTCATTTCTACCCTGGAAGTTTAAATAAAGGAAACTGTCATATCCAAATGTAGCGGATAAATAAGCTCCAATAATATTCTCCTCTCTAAAAAAGGTGCCTGCGGTTTGTTCTTCAAAATTGTTATGTGTTATAAGACCATAAACAAATTGTTGTGTACTTGTTACGAAGTTAAAATCTCTTGTTTCCCTACGAGGATTTACACCCAATGTACCATTCACATCAAACTTTTCGTTCTTGTCCAACTTTTTATTAAAGTTCAGACTCAACGTATGATCCCATACTGTATTTAATCTGTATGAGGTTGTCAGTGTACCACCAACTATCTGAGTACCACCCTTATTAGCCGAAAATTCTTGTTTTTGAGTGTATTGATCCAAGGCCATTCTATAAGATAGATTTAACCAATCATTAAAATCATAGGACAAAGATATATTTCCAAAGAACCTTCTTACTGTTTCCGCGTCATTTATATTTTTGGAAGTCCATAAAGGATTTTGGATATCATTACCACCTCTGTAATAAACACTGGAATTGTCTACCGGGTTTTCAAATGGAAGACCAAATAAATCAACACTTCTTGGTGTGTATAAAACGTTGGAAAACAAAGATGCAGTTCCACCAGTTGGATTACTACCAAAACCAGCAGCAGTTGGCGGAGCATTCTTATCAGTTCTAACAATGTTAAAGGATGTACTTACATTAAGGTTATTTGATAGCTTGGCATTACCACCCGCGCTAAAGTTTGTTCTTACATAATCGTTATTAGGAACAAATCCTTCATCATCAGTATGCCCAAAACCTACACTAAAGCTTCCTCTGTCGTTGGCACTTGTAACGCCAATAGAAGTAGTTGTTACCCCACCAGTTGAAAAGAACTCCTCAACACTATCATAAGGTTTGTAGTCATATCTTGCTCCCTGAAATTCAGGAAAAACAGTTGCAAGACCAGCTCTATCGTAAGGATGTGGTACAGTACCATCGGCTGCTACATTATTAGTGCCTCTTGAATTAAAGTTAGGCCCCCAGTTACTAAATGCTTGGGAATAGTTTTGATAAAAACCATTTCCATAGCTATTTTGATAATCCGGTAAATTGGCAATATCATTAAAAAAGTAAGATTGACTAAATGATACTTCCGTTTTCTTTTGTGCTGTAGAGGAAGATCCTGTCTTAGTTGTTATTAAAACAACACCATTCCTACCGGCCTGTCCGTATAATGTCGTTGCACTTAATCCTTTTAACACACTTAATTCCGCAATATTGTTTGGATCAATATCCAGGAATCTACTAGATGCCGTTGTGTTCCCTTGAACAAAATTTCTATCAGAATTGGTATCTGAATTGAAAGGCACACCATCTACAACAAATAATGGTTGGTTACTACCATTAATAGAAGAGTATCCTCTAATAATGATGTTGGTTCCTGATCCAGAAAGACCACTGGTTTGCTGGATATTTACACCAGGAGCCTTACCAGTTAAGGTTCTGGCAATGTCTGTTGCAGGTTTGTTGGCAATTTCGTCAGAACCAATAGTTGAAACAGCGTATCCAAGAGCTTTCTTCTCTTTCTTGATACCCTGCGCAGTTACTACTACTTCCTCCAGTGCCTGAGCATCTTCCTGCATCTGCACATTAATATTATTACTTGCTCCAATAGTTACCCGTACATCTTTTTGACCGATGTAGCTGAAAAGAAGTGTTTGACCTTGGCTGCCTCGAATGGAGTAATTTCCGTCGAAATCAGTTTGGGTTCCTGTAGTGGTCCCTTCAACGACGATGTTTACCCCTGGAAGCGGAAGTCCGTCCTGGTCCGTTACGGCACCTGAGACCGTCTTCTCCTGCGCAAAAGTCAAATGCACAACAAACGCCAATAACAGCGTTAAGATTCCATTTAAATTTGTTTTCATTTTATAATTATTTGAATTAGCTAGGTGCAAAAATCCTAATATTATGTTAATAATCCAAACTTATTTTAATAAAACTTTAAGAAGCTAAAAAGAATCAAGAACTTTCTGAAAGCCCGTATCGTAGGTTTTGAGGGCTATTTTGCGTTTTAAGGGATACTGGTTTAGATGATTAATTCCGACCTGTATTTTGCATGAATCTCAGATATTCCATTAGAATACCCTGAAATAGAGGAGCTAAGGCTTATTTCGTTTTTTATAATATAAATAATTCTCAGTTGTTTTAAATTTCTAAGTGGGTTTATACAACATGTTTATAATTAAGATCTATAGCCCTATAGGACCAAAAAATTAACACTATATATTAAGGTATAGAATGAGGTATCAGAAAAGCACTTGGCAAGGGTAGTTGGGAATGATTTTAAAAATCTTATAAATTTCGTCAGCAACCATTTGAATTATGTTTAATAATTACTACATTTGCCGACCCTTAAAAGAGGGTACCATTATTATTTAGTAAGATATATGCCAACAATTTCACAATTAGTACGAAAAGGAAGGGCCACAATTACCAAGAAGAGTAAATCGGCTGCTTTGGATTCGTGTCCCCAGCGAAGGGGGGTTTGTACGCGTGTTTACACAACTACTCCAAAGAAACCAAATTCTGCCATGAGAAAAGTGGCCAGGGTAAGGTTAACCAATGGAAAAGAAGTAAACGCATACATCCCTGGAGAAGGACACAATTTGCAAGAGCACTCGATAGTATTGGTTAGAGGCGGAAGGGTGAAGGATTTGCCAGGAGTTAGATATCACATCGTGAGAGGAGCTTTAGATACTGCAGGCGTTGCCGGCAGGACTCAAAGACGATCTAAGTACGGAGCAAAACGACCCAAAAAGTAAGCAACACTTTTAAGAAGAAGCAATGAGAAAAAGACAGGCAAAGAAAAGACCACTTTTACCAGATCCAAGATTTAATGATCAACTGGTGACTCGTTTCGTCAATATGATGATGTGGGATGGGAAAAAGTCGGTTGCCTTTAAAGTATTCTACGATGCGATCGATATTGTAGATGAAAAGAAAACAGACGAGGAGAAAACAGGATTGGAATTGTGGAAAGATGCCCTTTCTAATGTTATGCCTCACGTAGAGGTGCGTAGCCGAAGGGTGGGAGGAGCAACATTCCAAATACCTATGCAAATTAGGCCAGATCGCAAGATCTCTACGGCCATGAAATGGTTAATCAGCTATTCCAGAAAGCGCAATGAGAAGTCCATGGCCCAGAGATTGGCCTCGGAAGTCCTTGCTGCTTCTAAGGAAGAAGGTGCTGCCGTTAAGAAACGTGTAGATACGCACAAGATGGCAGAAGCCAATAAAGCATTTTCTCACTTCAGATTTTAGCACCTAACATGGCAAGAGATTTAAAATATACAAGAAACATAGGGATTGCAGCACATATTGATGCTGGTAAGACCACAACTACAGAACGAATCTTATTTTATACTGGCGTTAGTCACAAGATGGGTGAAGTTCATGATGGTGCAGCCACTATGGACTGGATGGAGCAGGAACAAGAACGAGGTATCACAATTACTTCTGCTGCTACCACCTGTACCTGGAACTTCCCAATGAAGAATGGTGAGGTTATACCAGAATCTAAACCATACCATTTTAATATTATTGATACCCCCGGACACGTTGATTTTACCGTTGAGGTAAACAGATCTTTGCGGGTGTTAGATGGATTAGTATTCTTATTCAGTGCTGTAGATGGTGTAGAACCACAATCTGAAACAAACTGGCGTTTGGCAGACAATTACAAAGTTCCAAGAATGGGTTTTGTGAATAAGATGGACAGACAAGGAGCCAACTTCCTGATGGTGTGCAAGCAAGTGAAGGATATGTTGAAATCTAACGCGGTCCCAATTGTATTGCCTATAGGTGATGAAGCGGATTTTAGAGGAATTGTAGACCTTGTTAAGAACCGTGCTATTGTATGGCATGAGGATAACATGGGATCTACCTTTGATGTTGTTGATATTCCTGAGGAAATGAAAGCTGAGGTTAAAGAATACAGGGCAATGCTTATAGAAGCTGTGGCTGAGTATGATGAAACCCTAATGGAAAAATTCTTTGAGGATGAAGATTCTATCACCGAAGATGAAGTGCATGCGGCTTTACGAGCAGCAGTAATGGACATGAGTATCATTCCAATGATCTGCGGTTCTTCATTTAAGAATAAAGGGGTGCAGTTCCTTCTAGATGCTGTATGCCGTTACCTTCCTTCTCCTATGGATAAAGAGGGTATCGTGGGTGTGAATCCTGATACAGGGAAAGAAGAAAAAAGAAGACCAGATATTAAGGAACCGTTTGCTGCCCTGGCCTTTAAAATTGCTACAGATCCGTTTGTGGGTCGTTTGGCATTCTTTAGAGCCTACTCCGGTAAATTGGACGCAGGTTCCTACGTCTTAAATAACCGATCTGGGAACAAAGAACGTATTTCCAGAATATACCAAATGCACTCTAACAAGCAGAATGCCGTAGATTCAATCGCGGCAGGAGATATTGGAGCTGCTGTTGGGTTTAAAGATATTAAGACAGGGGATACCCTTTCTGATGAAAAACATCCAATAGTTCTTGAGAGTATGAACTTCCCTGATCCTGTGATTGGGATAGCAGTGGAGCCAAAAACCAAGGCAGATGTGGATAAACTGGGAATGGCACTTGCCAAGTTGGCAGAAGAAGATCCTACGTTTCAGGTAAAAACGGATGAAGCCTCCGGACAAACCATTATTTCTGGTATGGGCGAGCTTCACTTAGATATCATTACAGATCGTTTAAGACGAGAATTTAAGGTAGATGTAAACCAGGGTCAGCCACAGGTAGAGTACAAAGAGGCTATCACAAGGTCAACAGACCATCGTGAGACTTATAAGAAACAAACTGGAGGTCGTGGTAAATTTGCAGATATCGTATTTACGATGGAGCCTTCCACACTTGATACACCCGGACTTGAGTTCGTAAACGTAATAAAGGGGGGGAACATTCCCAGGGAATATATTCCTTCGGTAGAAAAAGGATTCAGAGAGGCAATGAAGAATGGTCCTTTGGCCGGATTTGAGATGGACAGCATGAAAATTACCCTGAGGGATGGATCATTCCACCCGGTGGATTCGGATGCTCTTTCTTTTGAATTGGCCGCTAAGATCGGTTATAAATCGGCTGCAAAATCTGCGAAAGCGGTGCTTATGGAGCCAATTATGAAGATGGAAGCCATTACTCCTGAAGAAAACATGGGAGATATTGTAGGGGATCTTAACAGAAGAAGAGGTCATGTAACCAATATGGATGACAGAGCAGGAGCAAAGGTCATTAAAGCTGAAGTTCCACTTTCTGAAATGTTTGGATATGTAACGTCCTTAAGAACTCTTTCTTCTGGAAGAGCAACCAGCACAATGGAATTTTCACATTATGCAGAAACCCCTTCCAGTATAGCAGAAGAGGTTATTAAAGCAACTAAAGGGGTAACCGCTTAATTTGTAGAAGATGAGTCAGAAGATCAGAATAAAACTAAAATCATACGATCACAATCTGGTAGATAAGTCTGCTGAGAAGATCGTCAAAACCGTTAAGTCAACCGGTGCAGTGGTTAGGGGACCAATTCCACTACCTACTCACAAGAGGATCTTTACGGTATTGCGTTCTCCCCACGTGAACAAGAAGGCAAGAGAGCAATTCCAATTGAGCTCTTACAAGAGATTGATGGATATTTATAGCTCTTCATCCAAGACCATTGATGCGCTAATGAAATTGGAACTTCCAAGTGGAGTTGAAGTAGAGATCAAGGTGTGATAAAAGCATAGGAAAGAGCTAGATCTTTCCGCGACATGTCCGGCGCAGTTTGCAAAGGAAAAACGGTAACAAAAATACATTCGGGGTCG
>CAWJQE010000012.1:0-258410 GCA_963844995.1 uncultured Flavobacteriaceae bacterium
ATCGATGTACTTAATACCCGACTTTTTAAAACGACAGTATTTCTTTTGTTTATTGGTCTCAATGTTCAATGGGGTTAGGTAACGGATTTCTCCGTCTTTCTTTCCTTTTGCCTGTTGTTGTAATGTTGCCATATTCCTTACGCTTTAGCTTTTTGTCTTGTTCTTCTTTTCTCTGCCCACTCAATAGCGTGCTTATCCAATTTTACAGTTAAGAAACGCATAATGCGTTCGTCTCTTCGAAATTCCTGCTCATAAGGAGCGATCACTTCACCAGGTGCCGTAAATTCGAACAAATGATAAAAGCCACTTTTCTTGTGTTGTATGGGATATGCCAATTTTTTCAGGCCCCAATTTTCTTTTGCCACCATTTTGGCGTCATTCTTAATTAAGAAATCCTCAAATTTCTTAACTGTTTCCTCTATCTGAACATCTGATAGAACGGGATTTAAAATGAAAACAGTTTCGTAATTATTCATATGATTATACTATTTTTAGGAGCGCAAAAGTAATAATTCTTCTGTCTATTTACAAGAAATTATATATTTCTTCGTTATTGGTACTATAATGTTTCAAATTGAACTTAACCTATAAACCTAAATTATGCTCATCTGCTAGAGTACATGCTTAACAACTTTGTTCACAACTTTTGGTGTTGTTGAACGATTTTTATTGCAGTTAAACTTGTTTTTTATGTACTTTGTCGATGATTTAACCCCACAAATCAACCCTTTATGAAATTAAGAAGTATTGTTGTTGACGATTCATCCATGCAGCGAATGGCAGTTGCAAAATTGGTGAATAATCATCCGAATTTAGCCCTGGTTGCGGAGTACAGCAACGCTATTGAAGCCAAGAACGGCATCAAGAACAATGAGATTGATCTAATTTTTCTAGATGTTGAAATGCCGATCATCAGTGGTTTTGATCTGTTGGAATCTTTAGAAAATAGCCCGCAAGTCATACTAATCACCGGAAAACCGGATTATGCCTTAAAAGCATTTGATTATGATGTGACAGATTATCTGCACAAACCTATCACAATGGCCCGTTTTGACGCTTCTGTAAAAAGAGCAGTAGCCAAATACGAGCAAATGAATCAGGTTCTCGAAGATGAAGAGCATATTTTTGTGAAAAGTAATCTCAAAAAACGCAAGGTCATCTTAAATGATATTAAATGGATAGAAGCCCTTGGCGATTATATTAAATTGGTGACAGATGAAGCCAATATTGTCATCCTTTCTACCATGAAGGCTTTCGAAAAACAATTACCTGAGGATAAATTCCTTAGAATTCATAAATCGTATATCGTAAATTTGGAGAAGATCGAAAAATTCAACAGCAAGAATGTTGAAGTAAGCGGCAGATCTATTCCTCTAAGTAGAAATAAGAAAACAGAACTGGCCGAGGCTTTAAGCAACGTTTAGTTAAAAGTAGTCTACATCGTAGATTACACGCACACTTCTGTACCAGGAAATAGCATTAAAGGAATTTTCAATTCTTTTAATGCTATTTTTTGTTTGTTTAAGCGACTGTTTCCTGGGTATCTTTACCAATACCTGTTTTATGTATTGATTTCTGATCCTGGCAACCGGAGGGAATTCCGGTCCCAGAATTTGGGTGCCGAAAACATTTCGTAGCGCCTTCCCGAACCAGGTTGCTGCCTCATTCAAAGTATTGTAGTCCTTATGCTTAAAGCTGATCTTTATGATCCTGTTAATCGGTGGATAATGATATTCTTCTCTTTGAGCCATTTGTTCCTCATACATCGCCGCATAGTTACCCACAACAACTTGCTGTAATATGCTGTGAAACGGATTGTAGGTTTGAACCAGTACAATCCCCCTCTTTTCAGTACGGCCTGCTCTGCCCGCTACCTGTGTCAACATTTGATAACTTCGCTCATGCGCCCTGAAATCCGGAAAATTTAGAAGAGAATCCGCATTCATAATTCCTACCAGATTCACGTGCCTGAAATCCAATCCTTTGGTCACCATCTGCGTGCCTACAAGGATATCGAATTCTTTTTGGGCAAAGGCTTGGATGATCTTTTCATAGGCGTGTTTTCCTCTTGTAGTATCCAGATCCATGCGTCCAACTTTGGCATCAGGAAATAAGGTCCCCAACTCTTGTTCTATTTGTTCAGTTCCAAATCCCTTGGTATCAAGGGTTGCGTTTCCACAAGCCATACATTGTTCTTCCAGAACTATATGATATCCGCAATAGTGGCAACGCAATTGCTTCTTGGCCTGGTGGTATGTTAAACTAACATCGCAATTTGGGCACTGGGGTGCATGGCCGCAGGTTGTGCATTCTACGATGGGGGCATATCCCCTTCTATTCTGGAAAAGGATCACCTGTTCTCCTAAGGCCAGCGTTTCTGAAATCTCCTCCATCAGTCTTTCAGAAAAATGACCTTTCATCCTTTTCTTCCTAGACGCTTCTTTAATATCCACCAATTCAATTTCAGGTAACTGAACACCCCCATATCGCTGATCCATAAAGGCATATCCATATTTCCCAATTTGAACATTGTAAAAACTTTCAAGACTTGGAGTGGCCGAACCAAGGATAACTTTGGCATTATGAAGTGATGCCAGCACAATAGCCGCATCTCTGGCATGATATCTGGGTGCGGGGTCGTATTGTTTGAATGAGTTCTCATGTTCTTCATCAATGATCACCAGTCCAAGCTTCGAAAAAGGAAGAAAAAGAGAAGACCTGGCACCTATGACGATCTGTGCTTTTGAAGCATCATTCAAGACATTGTTCCAGACTTCCACCCGTTCATTCTGACTGTATTTAGAATGAAAAACTGCCACCTTTTCACCAAAATATGCTTGCAATCTATCAATGAGCTGGGTAGTTAATGCAATTTCAGGAAGCAGGTATAAGACTTGTTTACCTTTCTCTAAATATTCCTCCATTAGTTTTACATAAACCTCTGTTTTTCCTGAGGCTGTTACACCATGAAGAAGTGTCACTTGCTTATCCTTATGGGAAGACTTAAGTTGTAGCAAACATGTTTCCTGAAAACTACTCAATTGAACCCCGGTCAAGGATGCAACCTCACCATGGAAAATTACTCTGTCTATGGTCAGCATCTGCTCTTCCAGAATTCCTTTCTCTTTCAAGGTTTTTATTACTGCGGAGGAAGCTCCGCTTTTATTTTGTAGATCAGTAGCAGGTATAGGTTTATTGGTCACTGCCTGAAGTTGGAACAAAGTTAACAGCACTTCCCGTTGTTTTGGTGCTCTGCTTAGCTCTTCAAGAAGTGCACTTAGCGCCTCCTCAGAGCTGAATTGATCATGTAAACGAACCGTACGCAATTGCTTTGGCTTGTATTGTTCATGCAAGGTCTCTTTTAACAGAATGTACTTCTTTTCCAACATGCTGTTGAGCAAGGGCAATACCGTCTTTTTATCAAGAATAGCGCTTACATCACTGATCTTCAAGGATGATTGGTGTTCTAAAGCTTCCAGTACCATGAATTCCTGGTCATTAAGAACAGATTCATCTGCTTGAATCGTATGGTTCTTTAGGACAAGAGTTTCACTTTCTAATAAAAATGCACTGGGGACCGCTGTACGGAAAACTTCACCCAGGGTGCACATATAATACTGGGCCATCCACTGCCAATGATCTAATTGTAGTGGAGACACCAATGGTACGGCATCTATCACCTCGTGAATTTCCTTGGCCTCATATACTTTTGGTGGTTCTGTGTGGACCTCAAATACCAGGGCTGTATATATCTTTGATTTCCCAAAGGGAACTGCAATCCTCATCCCTTTCTTTAAAAGCATGGCCGTGTTCTTGGAAACCGAGTAAGTGAACAGTTTCTCCAGAGGAATTGGCAAGATCACATCAACGAAATACTTCATAGCACCTGCTTAAGAAGAGACTTCTTCTGAATTCATATTTTGTTTGAGACTATTGAGAGTTGCATTTAACTCAAAGCCCAACAATAGTATATTTGAGTTTAACCAGATGTAGAACATTAAAATTAGCAATCCCCCCAGAGCTCCATATAACTCATTATAACGGGCAAATTTCTCAATATACACTCCAAACAAATAAGAGGTGAGCAAAAATAGTAAAGCAGTCATGAGCGCTCCGTAGGAAAAAAAACGAGCTTGCTTTCCTTCAGCTGTACCAAAATAGTAGAGTATGGCCGTTGTGAAGTATGATAAAATAGCAAAGAACAATATCTTCCCGGCCCTTGCACCAATAAGATCATTAGGATCTAATTTTGTACCACTAGATTCGGCTGCCCAAACATTTAAATACTCCAGGGTATATTCAAAATAAACGAAAGCTACCGCTCCTGCTATTAATAAAAAGGACAAAATGATCCCTACCATAAGGGCATAGGCATATTGCTTAAAAAAATTTCGGGTAAGAATGATATGGTAAGATGTTTCAAATCCGCCAAAAATGGCACTAACCCCATTGGTCATTAAAAAAATAGACAATACAAAAGCAGAAGATAATAATCCTCCTTGTTTCTGGTCCTTGATCTGTGTGTAGATCTCCCCAAAATAATCCCCGGTAGCAGATGGGAGAAAAGATTCCAGGAATCGCAGGAATTGAGTGTCAAAATTCTCATTACCCACACTCACAAATGGAATTACAAAGGGAATTAGAGTAACCAAGAAAATAAGCAGAGGAAACAGCGCCATAAAAAGACTAAAGGCAATTGAACTGGCTCTCGTTGAGAGCGCACCCTGAACAATGCCGATGATATACATCTCAATCAGGTCGTAAAGAGACAGACCCTGTAGCCCTACCAGTTTGATCTTCTTTAGCAGTACAACAATCCAATTGATGACCGGTATCTTCTTTAATTTATCCTCTACCTCTTTTGTCATCTATACTGCTTTAAGACTCAGATCCTTATTTCTCACAGAATGAGTTAGCGCTCCGGATGAAATATAATTTACGCCGCACTCCGCATATTTTCTAATGGTATGTTCATTGATCCCTCCAGAGGACTCAGTAAGGCATTTATCCCCTATCAGCTGTACGGCCTTCCGAGTATCATCATAATTGAAATTATCTAACAGGATACGGTAGATCCCTTCAGATCTTAAGATCTCTTTTACCTCATCCAGATTTCGAGCTTCTACGATGATCTTTAAGTCTTTCTGATGTTCTTTTAAGTAGTGTTTTGTTTTATCGATCGCCTTAGTGATGCCGCCGGCAAAATCAATATGATTGTCCTTTAACATAACCATGTCATATAAGGCAAAACGATGGTTCTCCCCTCCCCCGATCTTTACGGCCCACTTTTCTATAGCCCTGATACCCGGGGTGGTCTTCCTTGTATCTAGGATCTTGGTTTTTGTCCCTTCTAATATGGCAACGTATTGGGCGGTCTTTGTCGCTATGGCACTCATTCGTTGCATGGCATTAAGGACAAGCCTTTCTGCCTTTAAAATACTTTGTGAGGAGCCACTAACATAGAAAACAATATCTCCATAATGTACATTTTGTCCATCTTGAATTAAGATCTCAAGTTTTAGATCGGGATCTACATACTGAAATACCTGTTTAGCAAAGTTCACTCCGGCTATGACGCATTCTTCCTTAACGAGGAGTTTTGCCTTCCCTTTTGCCTCTGCAGGAATACAGGAGAGAGAACTGTGATCGCCGTCGCCAACATCCTCTCTGATGCCATTTTGGATGATCTGTTGTATTTCTTTATTGAATGCTTCTTCGGAAATCATGAAATTAAAATCTATCGGATAAAATTACTAAAAACAAACACCAATAAAGAATCTGAATATCGCGAAAATTATACCTTTGGGGTATGAAAATAAAACTGATGGTTGTTGGCAAAACAGACCATAAGGGATTGCAGGTCATGATATCTGAATACGAGAAAAGGCTAGGTCATTATGTAAAATTTGAATTGGAGGTTATCCAGGCTCTTAAGGCCACCAAGAACATGTCTGTTACCGAACAACAAGACAAGGAAGGAGAAGCCATTTTATCGCGGATCTCTTCTTCTGATATGGTGATTTTATTAGATGAACAAGGGAAACAACACTCGTCCACAGATTTTGCCAGGTATTTACAAAAACTAATGAATGCAGGTACCAGACAATGTATCTTTGTTGTAGGAGGACCGTATGGTTTTAGCACTGCCGTTCATTCCAGGTCTCAGGATAAAATAAGTCTTTCCAAAATGACCTTTTCTCATCAAATGGTTCGGTTATTCTTTGTTGAACAGCTCTACCGCGGGTTTACAATTTTGCGAAATGAACCCTACCACCATCAATAAAGCACTCTGAATTTAATTGTGTGCTCAACTTTTTTCAGGGCCTGAATTACCTCTTTGTTATAGTCTTTGTCCAGATCGGTAATTACATACCCCAATTCTTTATTGGTAGATAAATATTGCCCTGAGATATTCATTTCATAGTGGGCCAATACGTCATTGATCCTGGCCATAACGCCGGGTAAATTTCTATGAATATGAAGGAATCTATGGGAATTGTTTTGTTTAGGAAGCCTGATGTTTGGAAAGTTCAAGGCATCTACAGTATTCCCGGAATTGATATAGTCCATTAATTTCGTAGGAACAAAATCAGCAATATTCATTTGTGCCTCCTCTGTGCTGCCACCAATATGCGGGGTTAGGATCACATTAGGGATACCCTGTAGTGGGGTTTTAAATTTTCCATTCCTCCCGGGTTCTTCAGGAAAGACATCTACCGCCGCTCCTGACAGTTTCTTGCTTTTTAAGGCCTTCACCAAGGCAGGTATATCTACCACAAAACCTCTGGAAAGGTTCATCAATAGTGCCCCGTCCCGCATTTGGTTTATTTCTCGTTCTCCGATGAAATTACGATTGCTTTTGCTATCGTCTATATGCAGTGACACAACATCTGAAACGTTTAGCAGATCTTCCAGGCTATTGCATTTTACTGCGTTACCCAAAGCAAGTCGATTTTCAAGATCGTAATAGTATACGCGCATACCAATCGCTTCGGCCAAAACAGACAATTGTTTCCCAATATTCCCATATCCAACGATGCCTAAATTCTTTCCGCGTACTTCTCTGGAGTTTTTTGCGGTCTTATTCCATTGTCCCTGGTGGATCTCAACACTTCTTGGAAAGATGTTTCGCATCAACATTATAATCTGTCCTATCGCCAATTCCACAACAGATCTGGTATTACTGTATGGGGCATTAAAGACTACAACGCCTTTTTTCTGACAATAATCTATATCTATCTGGGTGGTACCAATACAAAAGGCACCTATCACCAGTAACTTATTAGCCGCGTCTAATACTCGTGGAGTGATCTGAGACTTGGAACGGATTCCCAGTACATGCACTCCCTTTATTTTCTCTATTAAATCTTCCTCGCTCAAGCTTCTATCTATTATTTCAACAGAAAAACCATCTTCAGATAGATTGTCAAAAGCAATAGGATGTACATTTTCGAGTAATAAGATCTTAATTCTGTTTTTGGGATATGATAAATTACGGGGGAGGTCATTCACAAATAAGAATTCGTCCAAATTTGGTGTCACGTGATCTGCATTGGAGGCTGCTTTTTCTCTGTGTACATTTTCTGTATAGGCAAAGAATTTATGAGCTATACCCGCCTCGCGCATCACATAATCGCTATATCCATCACCTATGACCTGTACCTCTCCTTCAAGATCGAGTTGGCGCAAGCATTCAATCTTTCCATTGTGACTCGCTAACACGTTATCTTCGTCAAAACCAATAATATTTCCCTCTTCATCAAAATCGAACGTATTGGCATATACCCTTTCAGAGGGTATGTTGTATTCCTTTACAATGGGATCAATAAATTCCTTAAAACCGCAGGAGATCACATAAATATCCTCTGAGTATTTTTCGAAGAACTCTTTATTGGATACAATGGATTTAGAGATCTTTTTTCGTAGTTCTTTCACCAATGGATCGAGATGTCTTTTATTGGCCTTTAATAATCGAATTCTGCGCTCCAGGGATTCCGTGAATGAAATATCCCCGTCTATCCCCAAATTTGTGATGTGTTGTATTTCCTTAATTACCTCATCGCGTTCTTCTTTACCATGAAGTGTCATCTCTGCAAGGACATCCAAGGCTTCTACTCTGGTTAAGGTACTATCAAAATCAAAAACATATTTACGCCCCACAACTATCAAGATTTATTATTTTCTGGATGTAAAAGTAGAAATTAAAAGTAACCAGAGAATAAAATTGGAGTAAAACTACCACATCTATTACGGGAGGATTGTTTTACTAAATTATTCGTTTCTTTAGACGTCCAGAAATCACAAAATGATAATATTGAGTAAAACATAGCTGGACCTCGACTTTATAAACCATATACATGAAGAAATTATTAAAATTCCTAAAGATCATCGTGTTATCTATTGTTGTGATTCTACTGGTAGGGTATTCTATTATTTACACTAAAAGGAAGTTGGATTCTAATGCAAACTTTGAACTGCTAGGATCTGAAGCGCCGGTATTGAATAAAAGGGGTATGGAATTCCGCGACTTAAACAAGAATGGGGATTTAGACATCTATGAGGACAGGGAAAGATCAGTGGAAGAAAGAGTACAGGACCTTGTAAATCAAATGACCCTGGAGGAAAAGGCTGGGACGCTTTTTGTCACCATGATAGGCTCAACACCAGATGGTGAGCCTTTGGAAACCCCTGTTCTTTCTTCTGACATTATGACCTTTGGACTGTCTTTTTTTCTGCCCTCAAATTCGGAATTAATTGCCAGAAAGAAATTGAATAGTTTTAATATTCTCACTTCAACGGGAGCATCAGAAATGGCTAAGTACAATAATACCATTCAAAAAATGGCAGAACGTACCAGGCTAGGTATCCCCATTACCATTGCGACCGACCCCAGACATGGAACAGAAAATAATCCGGGTGCTGCGCTTTATACGCCTGCGTTTTCTCAATGGCCAACATCTCTGGGACTTGCAGCCACCCGTGATACCGTGATGGTCAGGGAATTTGGAGACATTGCCCGGCAGGAATACCTGGCTGTAGGGATCAGACTGGCATTGCACCCAATGGCCGATTTGGCGACCGAACCCCGCTGGGGCAGGGTCAATGGGACCTTTGGTGAGGATGCCGGCCTGGCTGCTGAAATGACCAAAGCTTACGTCCTTGGCTTCCAGGGTGATTCTTTAGATCACAATAGCGTAGCATGTATGACAAAACACTTTTCTGGTGGAGGACCACAGAAAGATGGCGAGGATGCACATTTTCCCTATGGGAAGGACCAGGTGTATCCGGGAGATAATTTTGATTATCATGTTATTCCATTTACAGAAGGCGCTTTTCCGGCAAAAACCGCGCAGATCATGCCTTATTATGGCATCCCTGTTGATCAAACCAGCGAAAATGTGGCCTTTGGCTTTAACAAGGATATAATTACCGGTTTGTTAAGAGATTCTCTACAATTCGATGGGGTGGTTTGTACGGATTGGAATATCATAACGGACTCTAACATCAGTGAAGGAAGGGCCTGGGGAGTAGAAGATCTGAGTATCAAGGAACGAGTAAAAAAGGTAATTGACGCAGGATGTGACCAGTTTGGTGGTGAAAGTATTCCGGAGGTCATTGTGGATCTGGTGCGAGAAGGTGGTATTACAATTGAACGCCTTGATACTTCTGTAAAAAGAGTGCTCCGCGATAAATTTCGGTTAGGACTCTTCGATGATCCTTACGTCAATGTAGAAACTTCTGCGGTCATAGCTGGAAATTCCAGGTTCAGGACCAAGGGCAAAAGGGCCCAAGCAAAATCATCAGTACTACTGAAGAATGAGGGACTACTGCCATTAAAGGAAGGAACCAAAATCTACGTAGAGGGCATGAAAGACCAACGTATGTTAAAAAATTATGGACATGTCGTAAGTTCTGCAGAGGATGCCGATGTAGTCGTCAAAAGACTTACCACACCATACGATCCAAGGACGGGATCTATTGTAGAGCGCTTTTTTCATCAGGGTAGATTGTATTATTCTCAGGAAGAGCTAAATGAGATTCTTACATTAATTTCTAAAAAACCTTCCATAACAGTGATCAATCTTGAACGACCTGCTATACTGACCGAGATCAATGGGGCAAGTGTTGCCATGATTGCCGAGTTTGGTACCAGTGATGAAGTTTTAGCTAAACTCTTATTTGGGAAGATGGTTCCAGAAGGCAAATTACCCTTTGAACTTCCATCTTCGTGGGAGGCAGTTAAAAACCAAAAAGAAGATGTGCCTTTTGATTCAAAAGATCCGTTATATCCATACGGACATGGATTGAGTTACTAACAACTATGATTTAGTAGGCAGTATAGATCAGCCCGGTAATGATCGCCAACCCAAAACTGAGTAGTGTACCTATTAATATATACTCGGTTAGTTTACGACTATTACTCTCTTTTAGATCGTTGAATCTGAAGACCGATTTAGCTGTGATCAGAAGCCCTATCCCTTCCCATCGGCCGGTTATAACGAAAATAAAGACAAAAAGTCGTTCTATCATACCTATATACTTTCCTGCATTGGGAAGGGATTTATGATCGAGCGGAATTTGACTAGACATTTTCTCGAGTAGAATATTCATAATAATGGCAGAGGGGGTAGTCAGAAAAAAAATGGCCGTGATCAATCCCCAGTCCATAAGGCCAAGCAGGTAACTGGCCTGCCCTATCACATTGCCGTAATAGGCACAGCCAAAGATAATCACTATATGAAATGCCTGATCTATAAAAAAGGGTACGCTCTTGTTCGAAAACCATTTGGCTGAATACAATTTACCAAGATCGATCACATAATGAGATAAGGCAATGATCAAAGCAATCCTCCAATAAGAAATATCAGAGAGCAGGATCAGTACTAAGGCGAAATGGATTAAAATATGAGCATATAGATACTTTGAACCTATTTTATGTGCCTCTTTATGAATGACCCATTTGGTGGGTTGAAATAGAAAATCGCCCAATAAATGAGCTAGCAATAGTTTTATAAATAAGATCATGGAGTGATTTGTTTTATGGTTTGCTGGTAAAATTCAAGTAGTTCCTGTAGCAGATGCATCCGGGCTCTTTTTTGCCTCTGACTCACAGCCGATTGTTGGATCTTAAAATGCCTGGCGATAGCTTCCTGGGAACTTTTAGGATGTTGTAAGATCCACGCGACCGTATTGGCAGATACTGTACTCCAATCATCCATAAAATCGAGCGCTAACTTGATCATAAGATTAAGGATATGGTCCTTAGTATCATTGCCACTTGCCAACGCCAAGGTTCGTTTTTCTTCTTTTAAGGTCTCAAACATACGGCCCGATCTCTTGTATGCGGATCCGTTTGCCTCGGTAATCCGACCTCCTGAAAAGGTTTCATCACCAATACCAATTGCTATGCGCACATCAAGATTTTTTACTGTTTTGATCACTGCTTTTAATTGAACGGCCGCCTCTAATGCTCCTAAGGGTGACGTTTTTATTTGGAATTCATCACCCCTATAAATATCCCATATTTCTGGCTGTTCCCCATACTTCTTAAGCACCTTTTTTAGTAAAGGCATCCAAATTGAAGTCGGATACTGCTCGGAATTCACGATATCTCCTGTGATAACTGCGATCATCTATTATAAGTTATATAGCTAATATATAATATTATTACTTATATTGCTAATATATTAAACTATAAGTTGATCAATAAATTGCTTTAACAATAAAAAAGTGCTCCTACAAGCTTAAAACCAGCGTCTTACCCGGATACAATATTGCCCATAGGTCTTACCAAACTTCTTCAAAAGGACCATCTCTTCAGGACGTATCTGTAATTTATTCATAACAGATACAAATCCGGCAGCCAGAATTGTATTAAATGCATTCCCCAACCACAATCCCCAAGCCAGGAGTACCAGTAAAAGTGCCAAATACATCGGATTTCTTGAGAAGGAATACACACCTTTTGTCTCAAGAACCTCAGTAAGATCTGGCTTTCTGGGATCTATAGTTGCACGGGCCTTATAAAATTGCCATAAGGCAGAAACGCCCAGGATAAAGGCCAACACCAGTAAAGCAGCCATCAAATAAAAGCGGCCAAAGAAATCAAAATATCCCACCGGGAGTAAGACTTCCAATACATACATACAAAGTGCGGTAAACAGAAAAATTAGTACAGGTGGAATTCTTAATTGCATGAACCAGAAACTTTAGGGATCCTAAAATTACTACTTTTGAACAGCTTCAAACGTTTCCTTTCGAAAAATCACCTATGGAATTAGTATTTGCAACTCATAATGAGCATAAACTAGTAGAAATTCGCTCTCTTCTGCCCAAAAATATACATCTAAAGTCGTTAGACGATATTGGTTGTACAGAAGAGATCCCGGAGACTTCTGAAACTCTGGAGGGCAATGCCCTGTTGAAAGCCAAGTACGTGTTGGATAGGTATGGACTTCCTTGTTTTGCCGACGATACCGGACTTGAAGTTGCTGCCTTACATGGTGCCCCTGGTGTCTTTTCTGCCAGATATGCAGGGGAACCAAAGAACGAGACCAGAAATGTTGAAAAATTAGTAAGTCAATTACATGGACAGAAAGACAGGCGTGCCCAATTCACTACAATTATCGCACTCTGTTTAGGGAATGAGACCCATATCTTCAAAGGGGTAATCAAAGGAGTAATCACCAATATTCCCAGAGGATCGAACGGTTTTGGCTATGACCCGGTTTTTCAACCGGAAGGATTGGACAAGACCTTTGCGGAGCTAACGCTAAAAGAGAAGAATCAATTAAGCCATCGTGCTCGCGCCTTTTCTAAACTCATCAAATACCTGGAAGAAATCTAAAAGGAATAACCAGCGACACCCTAGAAATAGTGACCATTCTGTCCTCTTGTCAATTATTAGCAGTACCTTTGCCGCTTAATTGACGCCGCTGGTATAGCATGTGTTGCGCTGAGTATCATAAAGTTATCACGATAATCGCTCTATGCAACATTCATATTTGCGATTACGTAAAATAACTTAAGATGACAAAATTTAAAGCGCTGGGGCTCAACGAAGCCCTTTTGCAAGCTATTGAAGACCTTGGATTTGAAACTCCTTCAGAGGTCCAGGAAAAAACAATTCCCATTTTATTAAAGGATGAAACAGACCTCGTTGCACTGGCCCAAACCGGGACAGGTAAAACGGCTGCCTTTGGATTCCCATTAATTCAAAAGATTCAGAGCGAAAGTAGAACCACTCAGGGAGTGATCCTTAGTCCAACACGTGAACTTTGTTTGCAGATCACAAATGAAATGAAGCTCTATGCCAAATATGTTAAAGGCTTGAACATTGTGGCAATCTATGGTGGTGCAAGTATTGTTGATCAGTCCAGACAGATCAAACGTGGGGCACAGATCATTGTGGCAACACCTGGGCGTATGAAAGATATGATAGGCAGAGGTATGATCGATATTAGTAAGATCGATTACTGTATCCTAGATGAAGCGGATGAAATGCTCAATATGGGCTTTTATGAAGATATTAAGGACATCTTGTCTACAACACCAAAAGAGAAATCGACCTGGTTATTCTCAGCTACCATGCCTAAGGAGGTTTCTACCATTGCCAAAAAGTTTATGCATAAGCCGCATGAAGTTACAGTAGGTACAAAAAATTCTGGTGTAGACACGGTTCAACACGAATATTATGTGGTAGGTGGAAGAGATCGGTATGAAGCATTAAAAAGACTGGCCGATGCCAATCCGGGTATTTTCTCGGTTGTTTTCTGCCGTACTAAAAGAGACACACAAAGAGTAGCCGAAAAGTTGGTAGAAGACGGGTATAATGCCGGAGCGCTTCACGGTGATCTTAGTCAGAACCAGCGCGATCTGGTGATGAACTCTTTTAGAAAAAAACAGATTCAGATGCTCGTAGCTACTGATGTGGCTGCAAGGGGAATAGATGTGGATGATATTTCGCACGTTATCAATTATCAATTACCCGATGAGATAGAAACCTATACTCATAGGAGCGGAAGAACAGGTAGAGCCGGAAAATCAGGAATTTCAATGGTTATCATTACGCGAAGTGAAATGCGTAAAATAAAGACCATTGAGAATATGATTAAACAAAAATTCGAAACCAAGAAGATCCCATCTGGAATGGAGATCTGCGAGATACAATTGTATCATCTGGCAAGTAAAATCCGCAATACGAAGATCAATTCGGCGGTAGACGCCTACCTTCCTGCCATTAATGATGTATTTGAAGGACTAGACAGGGAAGAATTAATCAAGAAAATAATCTCGGTAGAATTTACCAGATTTTATAGCTATTACAGCAAAGTTAAAGACCTCAACAGTTCAGAGAGCCAGCGTGGTGAAAGGGACTCCCGTAGTTCCAGAGGGCAGGATTCTTCCTCAGATGGCACAGTTCGGTATTTTATCAATGTGGGAGAAAAAGACGGTTATGACTGGATGTCTCTAAAAGATTTTCTCAGGGACACTCTGCATATTGGCAAAGACGATGTCTACAGAGTAGATGTAAAGGATAGTTTTTCCTTTTTTAATACCAACCCGGAATTTAAGGACCAAATCCTAAATACTTTTAAAGAATTTAAAGTAGATGGCAGGTTTGTAAATGTCGAAGAATCTAAGAGCCCCGAAGGTGGCGGTCGCAGAGGAAAAGATAAAGGTCGAAGAAGAAACAAAGACAACAAGGGGAAAGGTAGTTACAAAGAACGTTCATTCTCAAAAGGGTCTAGTCAACGCACCGGTAAAAGAAGAAGTAAAAAAAGGGATGGTTTCTTTTAGTTAATTCTATATTAAAAAAGATATCTTACTCTAGATTTTTTGGTTTATTCGTGCTAAACTGGATTTATTTGAAAAAACAAATTCTCTTATGTCTTGCCCTCTTTAGTTCTGTGCTGATCTTTGCACAGGACAAAGCTACTGATATACAGACTGATCAATTCGGCGCTGTGGTGATCAATGCTCAAACTGATGAGCCTCTGGAAAGCGTTCATGTGGTTAATCTCAATCAGGTTGTAGGTACTATTACCAACGAACGGGGTGAATTCACTATCAGAGCCACTGTCAATGATACCTTGTACTTCTCCTATCTCGGATTCAAATCTCAGAAAATAAGGGTCACCAATGATATGTTCAAATTTAGTGACACTAAAATAGCCCTCACAGAATTGGCCTATGCTCT
Source organism: uncultured Flavobacteriaceae bacterium (assembly GCA_963844995.1). Lineage (GTDB taxonomy): Bacteria > Bacteroidota > Bacteroidia > Flavobacteriales > Flavobacteriaceae > Muriicola. The sequence goes on from CAWJQE010000012.1 coordinate 15,200, forward strand.
GGAAGAGGTAATCGTGCGGCCATACCAACTCACAGGGTATTTGGAAATTGATGTTAAGAACCTTCCGATAAATACTGCTTATCAATACAGCATTTCCGGACTTTCAAAGAGCTATGAAGCCGGGAATAAGAATCCAAGTGCAGTTACAAAAGTGCTGGGAGCAATTTTAAATCCGGCCGATCTGCTACGTAATCTTTTTGGCAAAAGGCCAAATCAGATGCGGAAATTAAGGTTGATCAAGGAAGACGATGAAATACGAGATCTTCTGGCGTCTAAATTCGACCGGGAGACCCTAACCGAGCTGCTGCAACTGGAAAAAGTGGATATTGAGGATATTCTCTCCAATTGTAATTTCTCTAAATCCTTTATTACCACTGCGAATGATCTCCAAATTCTGGATGCAATAAGCAGCTGCTATGAAGACTACAAGGTCCTAAATAGGAAAAGATGATTCTCACTCTTAGGAATATACATTGAGGTTATTCACTGTACCAGTGATTTTAGATGGTATCAATTAAATTTTATTAATCCAAGATCATTTTATAGCTTTAAAAAAAATTAAAACGCTTTCCTGATCCATTGGCTAATACAAGGAAATCTTTGTTATTTTATTCAATGTTTGAATCAGGTATTCCTCTAATACACCAATTAATGAAGAGAGTACTGGCTTTTTTGTGCTTAATGTTACTTTTTACCGGATGCAAGGATACTTCAGGCAATGTATCACAGGCTACCATCATACAAAATGATACTCCGGTAATTGTTAAAGAAACGGTGCCTTTTCGCTGGGCCGGTGCTAATATTTATTTCTTGCTTACCGATCGCTTTCGCAATGGCAATCCAGAAAATGATATCAATTTCAACAGGACGGAAGAAACAGGACCTTTGAGGGGTTTTATGGGTGGTGATATTCTGGGGATCACTCAAAAAATTGAAGAAGGATACTTTACAGATCTCGGGATCAATGCCATCTGGTTCACACCTGTTGTGGAACAGATTCATGGTGCTACAGATGAAGGAACAGGGAACACATATGCATACCACGGCTATTGGGCCAAGGATTGGACAGTTCTGGATCCAAATTTTGGCAACATAAAGGATCTTGAAAAAATGGTAAAAAAAGCACATGAGAAAGGTATCCGGATTCTGATGGACGTAGTTTTGAATCACACCGGTCCGGTCACGGAAGAAGACCCGGTCTGGCCATCAGAATGGGTGATCACAGAACCTACCTGCACCTTTGAAAATTATGAATCTACTACCACTTGCACTTTAGTGGCAAATTTACCAGATATAAAGACCGCTACTGATGAAGCGGTAGATCTGCCGGATGCCTTATTGGCAAAGTGGAAGAATGAGGGAAGGTTAAGTATCGAACTAGACGAATTGGAACTGTTCTTTGACAGGACTGGCTATCCCAGAGCACCACGATTCTATATCATCAAATGGCTAACAGATTATGTCAATGACCTTGGTATAGATGGATTTAGAGTAGATACGGTAAAACATGCTGACGAAAAGGCCTGGGCCGAATTGTATAAAGAAGCATCCTATGCTTTTGAAAATTGGAAGAAGAAGCATCAGGATCAGGTCCTGGATGATGCCCATTTCTTTATGGTTGGAGAGGTTTATAACTATGGTATTTCCGGAGGGCGTACTTTTGATTTTGGTGATAAAAAGGTAGATTATTTCGCTAATGGATTTAATAGCCTCATCAATTTTGAATTGAAAACAGATGCCAATAAGAATTATGAAGAGATTTTTAAAAAATATAGCAATCTTCTGCATTCTAAATTAAATGGCGTAAGCATAGTGAATTACCTCACGTCTCATGATGACGGAAGTCCATTCGATAAAGACAGAAAAAAACCATTTTATTCCGCTAATGTACTCTTGCTAACTCCGGGAGCATCTCAGGTGTATTACGGTGACGAAACTTCGCGCGATCTTACTATAGAAGGTACTGTGGGAGATGCTACGCTGCGATCGTTTATGAACTGGGAAGATATAGATAGTCTTAAGACAAAGGAGATCTTAACCCATTGGCAAAAATTAGGTCAGTTTCGAAATCATCATCCCGCTATTGGTGCCGGTAAGCACAAACGCTTAACAAAAAAACCCTATGTTTTTAGCAGAACCTACACAGATGGTGAATATAAAGACAAAGTAGTGGTTGGACTTGATCTGCCCAATGGGAAAAAATCACTTTGGGTAAAAGGTTTTTTTGGCGATGGCACTCAATTATTTGATACCTATTCTCAAACACAGGTAGAGGTAAAGAATGGTCGTGTAATTCTGGATAACCCCCATTCTGTGGCATTGCTAGAACTAGCTAAATAACCTCCTATTCCTTCAGTAAGTATCTGTTTGTATTATGAAAATTAGCAGGAGAAAATTTGTGATCTTGTCTTTTTTAGGACTTGTAAGTTTTCTTTTTCTGGATGCTTTTTGGATAGAAAAGTACATTGTTAAATGGTCCAGACACGATATTAGCGAAGGTCGTGAGGATACCATAAAGGTCATTCAACTTACAGATCTCCACATAAGGGAGATAAAAGCTTATCATAAGTGGATAGGCAAACGAATTGCCAAAGAAAAACCCGATTTATTATTTTTTACGGGCGATTCCATCAATAGACCCAATCAATTAGGCTTATTGGAGGCCTTTTTAAAGCTGATTCCATTAGAAATTCCCAAAATTGTCATTATGGGAAATAAAGAATACGACGGCAGGGTAACACCGGAAATGTATCACAAGCTTTTCGCGAAGTACAATGGAAAATTACTCATCAATGATTCTATTACCTATACAAAAGGGAAACGGCAAATTAACATTGTTGGGATCGATGATTTTTTAAGAGGTTCACCGGATTACAATAAAGCAATACAAAATATCAATAGGTCACTAAACACAATTGTTTTGAACCATTGCCCACAATATAGAGATACAATTGATCGATTGAACCAGGAACTAAAGGTCAACCTTACCCTTGTTCTTTGCGGGCATACACATGGAGGTCAAATCCAATTCTTTGGAAAGGAATTTTACTAAACCAGGAGGAAGTGGAAAGTATCTGGATGGTTGGTATAAAAGTGAGCAATCACTAATGTATGTATCAAGAGGAGTGGGTACCAGCTACATACCGATCCGGTTTGGGGCACGCGCAGAGGCTCCAATCTTTTATATATGATCTTTATTGGCGCGAATGAAGAGCTATTCTATTGCCTTCGCTATCAATAAACAAGGCCATAAAGCCTATGTCATCACTTATAAGTTTTTTAGTTTGCAGGATCTTACCCCCTGCCTTTTCGATCCTGTCTAGCTGTACCTGAACATCTTTAGAAGAAAAATAAAGTAAAGGTCCGGCCGTTTCACTGGGATGATATAAATCGGCTTGCTTTACCAGGGAGCCTGAAGCGCCCATTTTACCTTCGGCAAAAGGAAACCAACCCATTAGCAGATCATTGAAGTTTTGCACTTGAATATTCACATTGAATACCGTATCATAAAACTTTTTAGCGCGGTCCATATCTTTAACAGGTATCTCGAACCAGCCAACCATATTTGCTTCCATACACTATTTATTTAGACTCCAATTGCGTTTTAAGGGACGCCAGGCCTTCTTCAAAATCTTTCCCAACCATCTTATCCATGCTCATAAAAAGCATCATGATACTCATTGGGAACTTGTTGTTTCCTTTAAAACCCCAGGTTACTTTGGTTCCATTATTAGTGCCCTTTTCCACATCAAGATAGCAATCAGAAGTAGATTTCCATGGTTTTAAGAACCGCAATTCTCCTTCTATCCTTTCTCCTGGAATTATTTTTGTGATCTCCTGCTCCCCTTCTCCTACATCTTTGTTCCCATTCCAATAGCTAATGGCACCTACTTCACCATCAGTTCCTGTAAATTTCTTTTCCATATCCGGATCCTTTCGTGCCCAGGGAGACCAGGTATCATTGTTCTTTAAGTACTTAATGTATTCAAATACCTCCGACTTTGGTCTGGCGATCTCAACCGATCTATTCACGTCATACGACTTGGGAGCTATGAGGGCCAGAAAAAGTATGATTCCGACGAGGGCGATAATAATATAAAGTGCAATATACATTTGTGTATCAATTAGTTAGTTCTTATGAAAGATACAAAATCTTTCTAATGATCAGCCCTGTACCGTTCAATAATTTGATCAATATCCTTAATAGATTTCTTGATCCATTCCAGCCTTTTTATCTCCTTTTCTTCATAGGTCAATTGCCAGATCAGATCGGACGCACGAAGTCTGGTGGTCATTTGCTGTAATATGATAGCGGCGGCCACAGAAACATTGAGACTCTCTGTAAAACCAACCATGGGGATATGGACCAACTCATCTGCATGGACCAAGGCAGCATCGCTAAGCCCTTCTTTTTCAGCACCAAATAAAAAAGCCATCTTTCCGGAAATGGCCAATTCATCTATAGACAGGGCATCCTTCCCAGGGGTAGTAGCAACTAAAGTATAATCGCGTTTTTTTAAATTACTCAGACAGGCTTCCGTAGATTTATACCTGTGGATATCTGTCCATTTCTGTGCTCCCAGCGCTATTTTCTTATCTAATCTTTTAGCAAATCTGCGCTCAATGACATGAACCTCCTGTATCCCAAAAATATCGGCACTTCGAATTACTGCGCTGGCATTATGCAAATGATATACATCCTCCATGACCACTGTCAAATATTTGGTTCGAAATGCCAGGACCTCGTCAAAACGCTTACATCGGTCCTTGGAAACAAATGATTCCAAATAGGCAATCAAGGCAGGATCTTCCATAGTTCGAATATAATAAAACCGTAATTTTAAAGAAAGTTGTAGAATGAGTAAAAAGATCGTAGTGCTCTCGGGTGCTGGCATGAGTGCAGATAGTGGATTGAAAACATTCAGAGATGCGGATGGACTTTGGGAAGGACATGACGTCATGGAAGTTGCCTCACCTCAGGGATTTAGAGCGAATCCGGAAATGGTGCTAAAGTTTTATAATGAACGGCGCAGGCAACTACTAGAAGCTCAACCAAATAAAGGCCACATAGCATTGGCAAGACTGGAAAAGAGTTACAAGGTAACCGTTGTTACCCAAAACGTGGATGATCTTCACGAAAGAGCTGGCAGCTCAGACGTCTTACATCTCCATGGAGAACTGTTTAAAGTAAGAAGCACCATGCCACCATATACAGTACATGAGTGGAAAAAAGACCTGAATATTGGACATCTGTGTGAACATGGACATCAGTTACGGCCCCATATTGTTTGGTTTGGCGAGGAAGTACCACTATTACCCCAGGCAGCTTCCCTAACTTCCCTAGCAGATATTCTGATCATCATAGGCACTTCATTACAGGTATACCCGGCAGCAAGTCTAATGTATTATGCCAAACCAGGGACACCTGTCTACTTTATTGATCCTAAACCCGCCATAGATAACTCAGCCGACTTTAACCTTCAGATCATTGCCAAGAGAGCATCAGATGGGGTACCTGAACTGGTGCAGACGTTGCTGGATTCTTCTATTTTATGATGGATCCATTTTCGGGAATAGCTATAATCCGGCATAAAATCATGATCACCAACTATCTAATGAGGCCTCTCCAACTCAAAACTAATGGCTATCTTTGCGCTTTCTGATTTATATGAAATCACATCCTATGATCTCTAACGAAATAAAGGCTATATCCCCAATAGATGGGCGTTACAAGAGCAAGGTAGCTCCATTGACCTCATACTTTTCCGAAGAAGCTCTGATGAAATACAGGGTACGTGTTGAAATTGAATATTTTATAGCACTTACTGCTTTACCACTTCCACAATTAAAGTCGATTCAACCTGAAAAACTCAAGGCTTTACAAAAGATCTATCTGGAATTCACCACAGAAGATGCCCTGGCGATCAAGGAGATAGAAAAAACCACCAACCACGATGTAAAAGCTGTTGAATACTTTATAAAAGGAAGGTTTGATGCATTAGGTCTGTCCAATTTTAAAGAATTTATTCATTTTGGCTTAACCTCTCAGGATATAAACAATACTGCTATTCCGTTGTCCCTAAAGGAAGCAATGAATGAAGTATATGTGCCGCAATATTCCGAATTGCTGAAAAAATTGAAAACACTGGCAAAAGATTGGGAAAAGATACCAATGCTCGCAAGGACACATGGGCAGCCTGCCTCCCCTACCAGGCTCGGAAAGGAATTAAATGTATTTGTAACCCGGCTAGAGGAACAATTCAATTTGTTGAACGATATTCCTTCGGCCTGCAAGTTTGGAGGTGCCACAGGGAATTACAATGCGCACCTCGTGGCCTATCCCGATATAGATTGGCGGAAATTTGGACAAGATTTTGTGAAAGACCAATTAGGGCTTTATCATTCCTTTCCTACAACGCAGGTGGAACACTACGATCATATGGCTGCCCTGTTCGATGGCCTTAAAAGAATCAATACCATTCTTATTGACCTCAACAGAGATCTGTGGACCTACATTTCCATGGAATATTTTAAACAAAAGATCAAAGAAGGAGAAGTAGGATCTTCAGCTATGCCACACAAGGTGAATCCAATCGACTTTGAGAATTCTGAAGGAAATCTTGGGATTGCCAACGCACTCTTTGAGCACCTAGCAGCTAAATTACCCATCTCAAGACTTCAACGCGATCTGACAGACAGTACCGTACTCAGAAATATTGGTGTTCCCTTTGCACACACACTTATTGCCATGCAGGCTACCTTAAAAGGACTTGGAAAGCTTTTATTGAATGCTGATAAAATTGAAATGGATCTCGAAAACAACTGGGCAGTGGTAGCAGAGGCCATACAAACCATCTTAAGACGCGAAGGGTATCCTAATCCTTATGAGGCGTTAAAAGAGCTTACAAGGACTAATACGGCCATCACCAAGGATTCTATTAGACAGTTTATTCAGACACTGAAAACATCTGATGAAATTAAAGCCGAACTAAACGCAATTACCCCCAGTAATTATACGGGCATATAAAGTACTCCGCACATAAAAAAACCTCTCTGGTTAACCAGAGAGGTTTAATGGTTTATTTTACAATCTTATTACCCTTTTAGGAATTGACCTATCTCTCCTAGACCCTCTCCATTGTAATCAGATTTTTGCAGGGCCTGCATTAATTGTACTAAATATGCCGGATTCATATCCTTCCCAAGTACTCTAACAAGGGCAAACCCTTTGTCATCACTATTACCGTAGATGATCACTTCATCAATGGCATCTTCTTCTCCAAGATATTTTACAAAACCCTTACCGTATTGAGAATTAAGCTTCATCAACTCTTTAAAGTCTTTGTTCTTAAGAATTGCATTTACTTTTCCCTTTTCAACTTCATATTCCATATTATTAGAGGATGTTTTTTTAAATGCCAGAACATTGAGCTTTCTCAGGGATTGTACAGCAGTTCTCTGCGTTTCAGTTAGGTCTACCTCCTCCAGGTTGAGTATACTTGCCGGCAGGTCCAAAGAAATAAAATTTGGGTTCTCGGCACTGTCTACGTAGTATTCCTGCAAACTCTGGGTAGAGGAGCAGCCTATAAAAAGTACAACAGTTATCAGTGATAGTATTCCAGTGATCGTTTTCATGATTTTATGATTGATTAATTGGTAAGAAGACCGAGGGTACATGCATAGCAGCAGTACCCGCAGTCCTCAAACCCGTTGTTAGGATTTCTTTTTCTCTATTTGATTTAACTCCTTTGGCAAATTCATCTTCTTTGTCAAAGCTCCTATCTTAGTAAGGTCTATGTCTCCGGTAAGGGTTAACAGTACCGTTTCAATTTTACGATCATTGATCTCTACATCGGCATTATTGATCCCGGTGACAAACATCAGAAGTTCACTTACATGGTCCTCATCTTTTCCTTTACGGATATAGAACTTTACATTGGCGTCCTTATCTTTTACACGCATAAGTTCTTCCAAAGATGCGTTTTTCAAATAACGATCTACCGTAGATTTCATGTCAGCGGATATGCCTTTGTTCTCGGTTACGAAAACTTTTAAACCATTGAGGCTCTTGGCAATTTCCATAGCCTCTCTGGCCTCAGGCTCATCAACATTCACATCCATTTTTACAAGAAGATCGAACATGTTTTTATTCACGATCACAGAACTTACCTCATCCATATCTTCAAACTTATCAAAGATAGATTGTGAGAAGCCTGCAAATGGAAGCAGTGCTATTGCTATTAATACTAAATACTTTTTCATACTGTTGTTTTTTAATTGTTTTTGTAAATTTTTTGCTTTGTTTCTTCAAATTCATGTAAATAAGCCACTTTTTTGGTTCCACGATCCAAATTTTCGGCCAGAAGACCAAGGGCCTTCTTAGTTTGAAGGTAGGCGTATTCTGCTTCCCTTCTTTCCTGGTATTGATTACCAAAATATATTCCAAAAACTAAGACGGCAACGGCAGCAACGGATATCCACTTATAATACGCTTTGTTGGTTTTTAATGGCACCTGCTTTGTAAACCGTTCTTTTTTGGCACTTGAGAAAAAAGAGAACATGGCACTGTACTGTTCCAAATGTTCTGCAACACTGCCTCCGGTAAAATAATCCCGTAAGACCTGCTCTTCGGCTTCCGTGGTCTGGGCCTCAAAGTATTTCTCCAGTAATCTTTCTATTCTATCTAATTCCATAGTTGTGTTTTTCTACTAATTTCTCCCGAACCACTTTACGAGCCCTTGATAAAGTAACTCTAACGGTCGCAGGCTGCATATCGAGCATTTCTGCTATTTCTTCAAAACTGTATTCTTCAATATCTCTTAATTGTAAGACTAATTTTTGCTGTTCTGGCAAGGTATCCATGATCTTCTCAACCCATTGCAGACTGTCATTTACTTCAACCTCTCTTTGTAACGACCTGGATTCATCTGCATAATTACTGTGAACCAATTTTAGGTTACCGGATTGCTTTGATTTTAACCTGTCCAGGCAAAAGTTCTTCGTCATTGTCATCGCAAATGCTTCCACATTTCGGTACCGGCCCATTCCCTTCTTTTTCGACCACAATTTCATCAACACTTCCTGAGTAGCATCTTCCGCTTCTTCAGAGGATACCAGCAGCCTTTTTGCCAGGCGGTACAATTTGTCCTTAAAGGGCATCACAAGCTGTAAAAACTCTGTTTGTGTCATTAATGGTTGATTGGCAGTTGTATATACCATTTAAAAGGTGCGTTACATAAGCAAGACGAACTATAACGAAAATTGTTACAAAACTTTTTTTCTTGTTGAATAACTCCTTACTTTAGCTTTTTAATAACCTTCCCTACACATGATATTGTCTAATATCACCCAAGGTATAAAAAGACCTTTGGATAATTATACCTTTGGAATAATTATTGAAGTCAAGTAAAAAAAAAGAAACTATGAAAATGCGCATTCTACTCATGCTGGCAGTAGCCTATGTAGGCCTCTCTTGCAGTGCCGATGATGATAACTTAAATCCCGGTGGCCCAAATCCCGATCCTTCCGCCAATCTGGACGTACAAGATTTTATGTGGAAATCCCTTAATTTGTGGTATTTCTGGCAGGCTGAAGTTCCCAATTTGGCAGACGACAGATTTAGTTCTGATGCAGAGTATACAGAATTCCTCCAATCTGAAGCGAATCCGACCGACTTCCTTGAAAATCAATTGTTATTTAGTGAAGATCGATTTACCTTTTACAGTGATGATTATGAAGAATTCACAAATTCTTTAACCGGGGTAACCAAAAGCAATGGACTGAGTTTTGGTCTAATTGCCTATGGATCTAACCAGGTTGCCGGGTATGTTCGTTATGTTACCCCAAACTCCGAGGCAGCCGAAGAAGATATTTCCAGAGGCGAATTTTTTAGTGGGGTAGATGGAACGCAACTTACGGAAAGCAATTACATCGATCTTTTGTACGGGGAAAATGACACCTATACACTCAACATGGCCAATTATGAAAATGACAGCTTTGTGACCAACGGTAAGGATGTAACGCTTACCAAGCAAGAAAACTTTCAGGAGAATCCCATCTACTTATCCAATATGATCGAAACCAATGGACAAAAGATCGGGTATATTTTTTATCGTCGCTTCACAGCGGGAACTGAGGCCGAACCAAATTTATATGATGATGAATTAAACAATGTCATTGGTTCCTTAAAATCTCAGGGGATTACAGATCTTGTGCTCGATTTGCGCTATAATCCGGGAGGCTTTGTGAGTAGCGCTATCCAATTATCTAGTATGATCTATGGTACAAATACTGATGATCTATTCTATCGAAGAAGATACAATCCTAAATTACAGGAAGTATATGGTTCATCTGCAGATGATAATTTCGTAAATGAAACCAGCGGTGGGATGCCAATAAATACACTCAACCTAAACAGGGTCTACATCTTAACAACTAATCGATCTGCTTCAGCTAGTGAATTAGTGATCAACTGTCTGGATCCCTACATGGAAGTTATCCAGGTGGGCACCACAACCACGGGTAAAAATGAATTTTCCGTGACCTTAGTAGATGATCCTGGTAGAAATGGCCTACCCTTTGTATATACGCCTGAACGTGAATCATTTATTAATCCTGATAATTCCTGGGCCATGCAGGCTATCATTGGTAGAGGAGAAAATTCCGTCGGATTCTCAGATTACACCAATGGGCTTATTCCTGAAATAGAATTGGCTGAAGATGTTTTAAATCTTGGGATCCTTGGTGACCTGAATGAACCATTGTTAGCACGTGCCATTGAAGATATAACCGGAGTTTCCGGGAAGCGCGACTTTAGTGTTCGTATGCCGGCAAAACCAATTGCAGACTCAGATTCTTACTCCCCAAATCAGGACCTGATGATCCTGGATAATTTAAAGCCGATCAGCAAAAACGAAAAATAGTTTACGATTTTAAAGCTTTAGCGTAAACCCGACACGTATGTTTCGGCCGCGAGTATTAAAACCGAGTACTTCCGTAAAAGATTCATTCAACAGGTTATCTCCATTGAGAAATACTGTGAACCTATTGGGAAGTACCGTGTATGACGTATAAAAACCCAGGAGTCCAAAAGCGTCTAATTTCACATCCGTAAATGTTCCAAAATCAGTGTCTGGTCGAGCGCCGGTATAGGCATAGCTCACCGCTGCATACCAGGATTCACGTAGCTGGTACCCAATATTGGCATTCGCTTTATGCTTGGGGATGCGGATAGCATTATCTCCTGTTCTCTCAGTAAAAGTATAATTAGCTTCTACAATTAAAGAACTAGTTGGATACCAATTAATTTCCATTTCCAGACCTTTGGCATTTATCGTATTTGATGCATTCCCGTATTGAAAACTGGCATTGTCAAAAAACACGAAGTCTTCTTCTTTTCTGTCAAAATAGAGGGCGTTCGCCCTCAGCTTTTTGGTAATTGCAAATTCCATACCCGCCTCTATAGTCCGGTTAGATTCCGGTTTTAGAGCCGGATTAGCTCCAAACTGACCAAATAATTGGGTAAGTGAAGGAGTTGTGTAGGCAGTTGCATAGCTTCCCAGGAATTTCACATAGCCATTCTTATTTTTCAAGGTATAGCTTGGATTCAACGTATATACAAACCGACTGCCGTATTCCGAATGACTATTCAATCGGCCTCCAATGTTTAATTGTAATCCTTTAGATCCAAGATAAACAATTGACGCATAGGGATCTACAAATGTAAATTGACGGTAATCCTCAAATTCAGTTCTTTCAAGATTGTAATTTACCCCAACGATCGTAAGAAGCTTTCCGAGTGTATTTTTATTGAATAGATCACCTATTACGTTTTCTCCACTAAATGTACCTGGGAAGGCACTAAAATTTTCTGAATCATAGGAAGCATAAGCAAAATTTAAGGTTGTGGATCCTGAAGCATATAAAAATTGAGAAGTTAATCCTATCCTCTCCTGAACACTTTCAAATGAATATGGCGCATCTGCCAGGCCGAAAGATTCATCATAGGCTGCTCGCAGTTTAGACTGACTTCCATAGAAACTAGTCTTAAATTTAGAACTGAAGCTATACCCAATCTTCAGATCCGTGTTTACAGCAGAAAATGGATCGGCCTCATCCGTAGCAGTATTGATAGAAGATAGCCCATCTGCAAATGTATGACTGAATCCAAGAGTATAATTCCATTGGTCTATTGTCCCTTCTATTCTGGCACTATTTGCAAAAGAATTTAGTTGGTATTGCTGGTCAGTAGTTGTTTGGTTACTTCCCATAGATGATTGGAATGTTCCGGCAATTTTCCTTTCAGAAGCATCTTTGGTAGTTATGTTAATGACCGCAGTGGCAGCGTTTGCACCGTACAGCGTACTGGAGGCGCCTTTAATGATCTCAACAGATTCAATGCTTGATGTTGGCAATAGACGAAGGTCGTACTCCTGGGAAAATGAAGAAGGATCGGAGACCCGTATCCCATCGATTACCACAATAACTTGTTTCCCTCGTCCTCCTCGTATAAAAGCTCCCAGTATCTCGCCTGGTCGACCCCGACTTCCGGAGATCTCTATCCCGCTCTTCGTATTGATTATCTCTGACAGGGATTTTCCCTGATTCCTGGAGAGTTCTTCCGCACCAATCTTAATGACCGTCTTCCCTGAATTTTCTCTTCTAATGGGAAATCGAGTGTCACTAACCACCACTTCGTCTAATTCCTGAACTTTTATCGAATCTTTGATTCCATCTTGTGCCCACATTGATGTGCCAATGATCATTAGAACACAGGCCTTCCATAATTTCTTTATCACTGATTTACCTTCCTAAAATCGGAGTAGCGTATGAGGTGAACATACGTAAACTTTTGTCCCGAAAGTTATACATCGTTTTTTTGAAACTGGCAGGTCTCCTGACTTGCGTTTTAACATCCACCTTCCCATCTTACAAATATTAAAGACAGTGGTTTTGAAGAGATGTCAAACATAGTTCCTACATTGAGGATCTACTAAGCTTACAGTTGCGGGAACAGCTCCGGATTTACACCGGATTCCCTTTTAATACTGACTTTTTAAAAAGGCAGCAACCAAAATTCGGGGCGAAGATAAACAAATTACCTATTCTTTTAGACTCCGTCTAATTAAGCTTACTTTTGATATTTCTGATCAAATGTCCATGAGATTATTTTTCTTTTTTCTACTGTTGACAGGCCTTTTTGGTTGTAAGAACACGGCAAATAACGGTGGCGGTTCCGCCGTAGAGCTTCCCGAAAATACTGGATCTGCCATTGCCTATGCAAAAGGATTTAGAGTGCATAAAACCAGTGATGGCATCACCGTTATCACAGTAAATTCTCCCTGGCCGGGGGCCGATAAAAGTTTTACGTATGCGTTGATTCCCAAGGAAAGGATGGTCGAAGTACCAATTGACCCTTCCCTATTCGATGCTGTGATCCCAGTGCCTGTAGAAAACCTGGTAGTAACCTCCACAACTCATATTCCTGCACTGGAAGCACTTGGAGTTGCAGATAGATTGTCCGGATTTCCGGGAACAGATTATATTTCTTCAGAATATACGCGGACGCGAGTGTCGGCAGGTAAAGTGATCGATCTGGGGAATAATGAAATGATGAATACCGAAATGACACTGCGCTTAAAACCCGAAGTGGTCGTTGGATTTAGTATCGCTTCCGAGAATAAAACGTATGAAACACTAAAGAGATCCGGGATACCTGTGGTATATAATGGCGACTGGACAGAACAAACACCATTAGGTAAGGCCGAATGGATCAAATTCTTTGCGCCATTCTTCCAACTGGAAGAAAAGGCAGAAATCCTTTTCGATTCCATCGCCGGGGCCTACCAACAAGCAAAAGATCTGGCAAAAAATGCGAGCACTTTCCCATCAGTGATGAGTGGTGCACTTTACAAGGACGTGTGGTATGCCCCGGGAGGAAATAGTTGGGCAGCACAGTTTGTTAAAGATGCAAATGCCCAATATCTATGGGAAGAAACTGAGGAAACCGGTAGCCTCTCATTAAGTCTTGAAAGTGTTTTGGCCCAGGCAATGAATGCTGATTATTGGATATCTCCCTCTCAATTTACTTCCTATGACCAACTAGAAGAGGCAAATTCCCATTATCTTCAATTCAAACCGATTAAGAATAAAAAGATATATACCTATGCCCGGAGCAAAGGAGAAACAGGCGGTCTTATTTTCTTCGAACTGGGTCCCAACAGACCCGATTTGATACTGAAGGACCTAATCCATATCTTTCATCCGGAGGTTTTACCAGAACACAAATTATTTTTCTTTAAGCCACTGCAATAATTGAAAGGTTCATACTCATATCGATTTCTATTATTATTTATCCTGCTTTTAGTAAGTTTCGGGATCAATATTAGCTTTGGTTCTGTTGAGATCCCTTTTTCAGCTACCTTAAAAGAACTATTTACTGGTGTTACCTCTAATGACTCCTTTTCCTACATTATTTGGGAATACAGACTGCCAAAGGCTTTCACGGCAATCCTAGTTGGAAGTGGCCTTTCTTTGAGTGGACTATTAATGCAAACCTTGTTTCGAAATCCTCTGGCCGGACCTTTTGTCCTGGGGATAAGTTCCGGAGCTAGTTTAGGAGCTGCCTTTCTTATTATGGGCAGTGGGGTCTTCTCTTTGGGTGTTTTTTTGGTTAATGATATATCACTCGCCATTGCCTCCAGTATAGGTAGTGTATTGGTACTACTAGCTGTTATTGCAATGGCCCGGAAGGTAAAAGATACCATGGCCCTTTTGATCATAGGATTAATGTTTGGAAGTATTACGGCTGCTGTAGTTACCGTTCTTTCCTATTTTGCAAAGGCAGAAGAGCTACAACAATATATTTATTGGTCCTTTGGTACCGTAGGAAATTTAAGCAGCTCCCAGGTTATCTTATTGACCGTAATATGCCTTCTTGGTCTTCTGCTAAGCATTCTTTCTATAAAGTCTTTGAACGCTCTCCTTTTAGGCGAAAACTATGCGAAGAGCCTGGGGGTCAGGATCAGGCAAGCCAGATTTTTGATCATCCTAGCAACCGGACTTCTGGCAGGTTCTGTGACAGCTTTTGCAGGACCCATTGCTTTTATTGGTTTAGCTGTACCTCACTTAACAAGACAACTCTTTAACACCACAGACCATAAAATATTAGTACCCGGTGTCATCGTCTATGGTGCAATACTATTGCTTATATGCGATACCATAGCTCAATTACCAGGCTCATCCTATGTCTTGCCAATCAACGCCATTACATCAATTGTAGGAGCTCCAATTGTGATCTGGTTATTGGTAAGAAAACGTAAAATGATCTTTTAACAACCATTCAGCAAGCTCAAACACACATTGAATTTATTGGATATTAAGTACCTTCGCCAGCAGTCATTTAAGATAAAACCATTGCCACAGAAAAAATGAAGTCCACCCTTGAAATTCAAAATTTAAGCATAGGTTACCCGGGGAATCACAGGGAGAAACATGTAGTGGTCAGTGATCTTAATTTATCACTGAAAAAAGGAGAATTCACAGCTATTATTGGCGTCAACGGTATTGGAAAATCTACCTTACTTAGAACATTGGGAGGTGTTCAGAGCAAATTGGCTGGTTCTATTTTGATCAATGGTGAACCTCTGGAGTCCTTATCCGGACAGACTCTGGCCACCGAAATGAGCATTGTGCTTACGGATCCCTTAGCCAGTAAGAATCTGACAGTAAAGGAGCTTATTAGTTTGGGAAGACAACCTTATACCAATTGGCTGGGGATTTTAAAGGAAGAAGATAACCGGATCATTGAAGACGCCATAAAAAAAATAGGACTGGAATCCTTCAAGGACAGAAAGTGTTTTGAGTTAAGTGATGGTCAACTACAAAAAGTGCTGATCGCCAGGGCGCTGGCACAAGACACTCCAATTATTTTGCTGGATGAGCCTACAACCCACCTTGATCTATATCATAAGGTACAGGTCTTAAAGACCATGAAGCACATTGCTCATGAATTACAGAAGACGGTGGTCTATACAACTCATGAAATAGACCTGGCCATTCAGTTATGTGATAAGATGCTCATCCTGGATCATCCTGAAAGCCACTTTGGCACCCCATGTGAACTAATAGAAAATGAAAGTTTTCAAGGATTGTTCCCTTCAGACCTTATTGGCTTTGATACAAAAACCGGTTCCTTTAAGATCAAAAACTGAACAGCTAATACCTTTCTATTTAACCCTAAACTCCTATCTTTACTAGAAATAAAACAAAAGATGAATACGGCTGTCATGACGGCGCTTATTGCGATTATTGCTGCGCTCATAGGCTTTTTTCTTGGAAATTACATAGAGCGCCTTAAAAGAAGATCGAGTCAAAGTACCCTGGAGGAAAGGGAGAAACAACTACGCTTAAATTTGGAGGGCCTGGATGAACGTCTGCAGGCTGAAAAGGAAATTACACGTCAATTACGAGAGGACAATTCAACATTTGCGCAGCAGATAACCAGGTTTCAGGCCGACATGGAAAATTTGCAGTTAAAAAACACAGAGCAAAAGGAAGAGGTTTTAAAGTTACAGGAAAAATTCACCAAGGAATTTGAAAACCTGGCCAATAAGATCCTGGAAGAAAAGAGTCTTAAATTCACGGAACAAAATCAGAAGAATATTAAAAATATCCTGAATCCTCTCCAAGAAAAGATTCAGCTCTTCGAGAAAAAAGTTGAGGATAGTCAGAAGGAAAATATAAGTATCAATTCTGCTTTGAGAGAACAACTTCTCAACCTTCAAAATCAAAATATTAAGATCAGTAAAGAGGCTGAGAACCTAACCAAGGCCTTAAAAGGCGATAGTAAGATGCAAGGAAACTGGGGGGAGCTGGTCCTGGAGAGAGTTCTTGAAAAATCTGGACTCGAAAAAGACAGGGAATACACCGTTCAGCAAAGTTTTACCACGAAAGATGGTAGCAGAGTTTTACCAGATGTGGTGATCAATTTACCAGATGGAAAGAAAATGGTCATAGATTCCAAGGTATCCCTCACAGATTATGAACGTTTTGTGAATGCCGATGAAGATCTGCAGCAGAAGTATCTCAAGGACCATATCAATTCATTAAAGAAGCATGTAGATCAGCTTTCGTCAAAAAAATACGAAGACCTGTATGAGATGGAGAGTCCAGACTTTGTGTTAATGTTTGTACCTATAGAGACAGCCTTTTCTGCTGCTATTAACAAGGATACGAGTTTGTATAACAATGCTTTTGAAAAAAACATTGTGATCGTTACCCCTTCTACTCTATTGGCCACATTGAGGACCATAGATTCTATGTGGAATAATGAGAAACAACAGCGAAATGCTATTGAAATAGCAAGACAAGCCGGGGCCCTCTATGATAAATTTGAAGGGTTTGTTACTGATCTGACCAAAGTTGGGAAGAAGATGGACGAAGCCAAAACAGAGTATCGCGGCGCCATGAATAAACTTGTAGAAGGTAGAGGCAATATTATTACAAGCATTGAAAAGTTAAAGAAAATGGGCGCCAAGGCAAAAAAATCGATCCCTGATTCTATCCTAAAAAGAGCGAAGGAGGACGATTACGATGAGGAACCTTCTACCTTAGAACTATAATCCCGGATTATAATTTGGAAGCTGCGTCTGCATCCAGAAACCAAATAAGATTTCCACTTTGTGGGAGTGCAAGGGACGCGGGGTACTTTTGATAATCCCCTTTTTTATGGATGATCTCAGCTACCTTACCTTTTTTCCCGGCGCCTGTCACCAAAAAAACTACGGTCTTACTGTGATTGATCACCTTCCCCGTTATGGTGATTCGTTTTTGTCCGGAGTCTGGGTGAATCGCTACTTCACATGTGTTTTTTGAGTGCCACAGGTCTATTTCATGTGGAAAAATAGAAGCGGTGTGCCCGTCTTCACCCATTCCTAGTATGACCATATCAAAAACGGGGACCTCATTATCCAAGGGAAGATTTTCGGCCAACACTTTTCCATAACGTAAAGCTTCTTTTTTAGGATCATTCTCCCCTAAGACACGATGAATATTTTTTGAAGGTATTTCTATATGTTCCAGTAAATGCGCTAAAGTCATTTTGTAATTGCTCTGATCATCTGATGGAGGAACACAACGCTCGTCACCCCAATATAAATGAACCCTGGACCAGTTGATACTATATTTTTTAGTATCAGAGAGCTCATCAAAAACGATCTTGGGAGTACTCCCGCCAGATAGTGCCACATGTACCTCCTCATTATTTTTGATCCAATTCTCCAGATACTCCGAAAAGTGGCGAGCCACTACTTCTTTGGTATTATAAATTTTTAGGTCCATATGCTCTATTTAATTATGCAGAATTCGGGATCATCTGCGAGATTTGCACCCGGATTACGCCAGGTATACTTACCTTTCATCAGATCATCTTCATTCTGGGGACCCCACACACCGGCAGAATAGCCATAGATCTTTGCATCTTTGTTAGTTTTCCAGTACTCCAGGATAGGATCTACAAATTCCCAGGCTGCCTCTACTTCATCTGCCCTTGCATACAAGGTTGCATCGCCCTGCATGGCGTCTAGTAAGAGTCTTTCGTAAGCTGCCATGAGATTGGTTCCTTCAAGGCTAGAGTAATAGAAATCTAAATTAGCACGTTCTACCTTGAACCCAAGCCCCGGGACCTTTACACCAAATTTTATTAGGATCCCTTCGTCTGGTTGAATTCGAATTATTATTTTATTATCCTTGTTATTTAAACCCGCATCCACAAAAATATGGTGGTGAGGTGGTTTGAAATAAATAACGATCTCGGTCACTTTGGTGGGCATCCGCTTAGCGGTCCGCACATAAAATGGCACATCTTTCCATCGCCAGTTATCCACAAAAAACTTAAGTGCCACAAAGGTTTCTGTCGTAGAATTTGGATCTACTCCGTCTTCCTCCCTATATCCTTTTACTTTTTCTCCGTTGATAGTGGCAGCCAAATACTGCCCTCGTATGGTATTTTCATTTAGGGTCTTATGATCTTTTACTATTCTCAGGGATTTGAGGGCTTTAACCTTTTCATTCCTTATTTCCTCTGCGGTAGATCCAATTGGAGGTTCCATCACCACTAAAGAAACAATTTGAAGCAAATGATTTTGAAACATATCGCGCAGGGCCCCCGAATTATCGTAATATCCTCCGCGCTTCTCTACCCCTACACTTTCGGCATTTGTGATCTCCACATGCTGAATGTAATTCCGGTTCCACAAAGGCTCAAAGATGCTATTGGCGAAGCGAGTAACAAGCAGATTTTGAACGGTCTCTTTGCCTAAATAATGATCAATTCTGAAAATTTGTTTTTCCTTAAAATATTTATGAAGGTTATGATTGAGATTCTTGGCAGACGCCAGGTCATACCCAAATGGTTTTTCCACGATCAGTCGTTTCCAACCCTTGTCCTGAACAGTTAGGCCCTGTTCAGAAAGATTCTTCGCAATTACCTCATAAATATTAGGAGGTGTTGAGAGATAAAATATAAAGTTATATGCGGTTTGAAATTCTGTATTTAAGCTATTAATCCTTTCTCCCAGAGTGTTGTAAGCCTCTTCATACGAAGAACCCAGATCATGATAGAATAATTTATCTGAGAATTGATTTATAAAGTCGGCCCCCTTCCCATCAATATCAGTCTTTAAGTAACTGCTCTCCTTTACCACCTTGTCTCTGAAATCTGAATCTGACAGCGGTGACCTGCTTACTCCGAGAACCGCAAAATTCTTTGGCAAAAACTGGCCCTGGTACAAATTAAACAAGGCAGGGATCAATTTACGAGCAGTGAGATCACCAGAGGCTCCGAAAATGATCAACATTTGACTTTCAGTCTTATCCATCTTTTTTTTTAGACTATTTCAACAGGGACACCATTATTACAATTGCCCAAAGTACGTACTAAAAAGTGAATATTTTCATTTACTTTTGAACGTAACGAAGGGCTCTTCGGTTTTTTTGGATGCACTACTTCCTTGTAGTTCCGGCCATTAAAATAATTAAAAATAATATACAAAATTTAGTGCGATGCCAGAGAACAAGTATGATTTTGGATTGGTAGGCCTAGGGGTCATGGGTAGAAATTTTATCCTGAATGTTGCAGACAATCGTTTTAGAGCGTTCGGATATGATCTTGACCAGGAAAAGGTAGCGGCCCTGCAAGAAGAAGGTGGAGATCTGGATAAAGTAAATGCAACAAGTGATCTGGAGACGTTTATTTCTTCCTTACAACTTCCTAGAAAGATCATGCTATTGGTCCCTGCAGGTAAAATTGTTGACAATGTAATTGAAAGTCTTTTGCCACACCTAAGCAAGGATGATCTCATAATAGATGGAGGAAATTCATTATTTACAGATACGGACAGACGAGAAGCCTATTTAAAATCTAAAGGGATCCATTTCTTTGGAGCCGGGGTCTCCGGCGGGGCTAAAGGTGCCAGAAAAGGACCCAGCATTATGCCTGGTGGGTCTCGGGAAGCATATAAGGAAGTACAACCTATTTTTGAAGCTGTATCCGCTAAATACCAGGGTGAGCCCTGTGTTGCCTATTTGGGTCCCAAATCGGCAGGCAACTATGTAAAGATGATTCACAACGGAATTGAATACGGGCTTATGCAGTTAACTTCTGAAATATACGACCTGTTGAAAAAAGCCGGAAAGTTGAATAATGACGAGTTGCACAATGCATATAGCAGTTGGAATAATGGCAGGTTACAGTCTTTTTTAGTTGAGATCACCTCAGAAATTCTAAGTAAGGACGATGACCAGGGATCGGGGCAATTAGTAGATAAGATCCTGGATAAGGCCAAACAAAAAGGAACCGGTAAATGGACCTCACAAAATGCTATGGACCTAGGTATTCCTATCCCAAGCATTGATATAGCGGTAAGCATGAGGGAATTGTCTGCTCTCAAAGCAGACAGAGTTAAGGCCGAAAAATTATATGGCAAGTCACAACCTGCAGCCATTGCTAAAGATAACTTGGTAAAAATGGCAGAAGAAGCGCTGTATTTTTCCTTTATCATAACCTATGCCCAGGGCTTACATCAGCTATCTGAAGCTTCCGAAGAATATGGGTATGAACTCGATCTAGGTACTATTGCAAAGATCTGGCGTGCCGGGTGTATTATCAGGGCAGGATTACTTGCAGATATCACAAAGGCCTTTCAAAAAAACGCCGGTCTTTCTAACCTTTTACTAGATCCTGCTTTCGCTGAGGAAATAAAACAAACACTTGCCTCTGTGAGACAACTTGTATCCTATGGAGCAACCAATGGCGTACCACTGCCGGGACTATCTAATTCCCTTACGTATTTCGACGCCTATACCTCTGGTCGCTTACCGCTAAACCTAATTCAGGCACAGCGTGACTATTTTGGGTCTCATACCTACGAACGAACAGACAAGGAAGGAATTTTCCATACGGAGTGGGAAGCGTAACGCCTCCCAACTGTCATAGGCGGGAATAGATTCTTTATTTACTTAAGTACATCTTCCTTCTGGTATACAGGTTGTAAAATTCGTCATCCTTCAGGCTGTCAATAAATAGAATACTCTCTCCTGTGCTCTTCATTTCCGGCCCCAGGTTCTTGTTAACATTAGGAAATTTATTGAAAGAAAAAACCGGTTGTTTTATTGCGTACCCTTCTAATTTCGGATTAAAGGTAAAATCCTTGATCTTTTTCTCTCCCAACATCACCTTGGTAGCATAATTCACATATGGTTCCCCATACGCTTTGGAAATAAACGGAACCGTTCTGGAGGCCCTTGGATTTGCTTCAATGATATACACAATATCGTCTTTGATAGCAAATTGGATGTTTATGAGTCCAACCGTATTCAAGGCTAGGGCAATCTTTTTTGTATGATCTTTGATCTGCTGCATTACAAATTCACCCAAATTGAACGGTGGCAAGGTAGCATTAGAATCTCCGGAGTGGATCCCGCAAGGTTCTATATGTTCCATGATACCAATAATGTATACTTCTTTCCCATCGCAAATGGCGTCTGCTTCTGCTTCTATTGCTCCATCCAGATAGTGATCCAGGAGTAATTTATTATTCGGGATCTTTTGTAGCAGGTCAACGACGTGCGATTCCAATTCTTGCTTGTTGATGACAATTTTCATTCCCTGGCCCCCCAACACATAGGATGGTCTCACCAAAAGAGGGAAATTCAATTGATCAGATAAGGCCAGTGCTTCATCCGCAGTTTCTGCTACCCCAAATTCCGGGTATGGAATATTGTTCTCCTGTAGCAGGCTGGAGAAGCTACCGCGATCTTCGGCAAGATCGAGCGACTTAAAGCTGGTCCCCATTATCTTTATTCCGTATTTATCTAGTTTCTCAGCAAGTTTAAGAGCCGTTTGACCTCCTAATTGCACAATAACGCCTTCAGGCTTTTCGTGTAAAATAATATCGTAAATATGTTCCCAGAATACAGGTTCAAAATAAAGCTTGTCTGCCGTATCAAAATCGGTTGAAACTGTTTCCGGGTTACAATTGATCATTATGGTCTCATAACCGCACTCAGCAGCAGCCAGGACCCCGTGAACACAACAGTAATCAAATTCGATCCCCTGACCTATCCTGTTTGGACCAGAACCCAGGACCACGATCTTCTTCTTTTCTGTGACAACACTATCATTCGCCACAAACCGATTTCCATCGGCCGTTTCTATTTCCTCCTCAAAGGTAGAGTAGTAATAAGGCGTCATTGCCTTAAATTCTGCTGCACAGGTATCTACCAATTTATAAACCCTATTGATCCCCAGAAAGGTCCTCTTTTTATGAACTTCACTTTCATAACAGTCGAGCATATGGGCAATTTGCCTGTCTGCAAATCCTTTTTGCTTGGCTTCCAACAATAGTTCTTTAGGCAAGTTCTCTACTGTGTATTTGGAAATTTCCTGTTCCAAAAAGTGCAGTTCCTCATATTGCTTCAGAAACCACATATCAATCTTGGTGATCTCATGTATCCTGCTAAGTGGTATGCCTAATTGAATGGCATCATAGATCACGAATACTCGGTCCCAACTGGGAATGGTAAGTTTACTGATGATCTGTTCGTAGTTGGTATATCCTTTCCCATCGGCACCTAAACCATTTCGTTTAATCTCCAGAGACTGGGTAGCCTTGTGCAAAGCTTCCTGAAAGGATCGCCCTATTCCCATAACTTCGCCAACTGATTTCATCTGCAGACCCAGCGTTCTGTCCGATCCTTCAAACTTGTCAAAGTTCCAACGAGGGATCTTTACGATCACGTAGTCTAGTGTTGGTTCGAATAAGGCAGAAGTTGATTTTGTGATCTGGTTCTCTAATTCATCCAGTGAATATCCAATTGCAAGTTTGGCAGCGATCTTGGCTATGGGATATCCTGTTGCTTTGGAGGCCAGTGCTGAAGAGCGCGATACTCGGGGGTTGATCTCAATAGCAATGATGTCTTCCTTCTCATCCGGACTCACGGCGAACTGCACATTACAGCCACCTGCAAAATCTCCTATACTGCGCATCATGTGAATGGCCATGTCACGCATACGCTGAAAAGTACGGTCAGATAAAGTCATTGCCGGGGCCACAGTGATAGAATCACCGGTGTGGATTCCCATGGGATCCATATTCTCTATGGTACAAATAATGACAACATTGTCATTTTTATCTCTGAGTAATTCTAATTCATATTCTTTCCATCCCATTAAGGCCTTGTCTATCATCACCTCATGAATGGGAGATATCTCAAGCCCTCTGCTGAGTAATTCGTCAAAATCTTCAGGCTTATACACTATAGAAGCGCCGGCACCACCCAGCGTATAAGAAGCTCTGATAACGAGCGGAAATCCAAATTCCTGTGCAATTTCCTTCCCTTCAAGAAATGAGGTTGCGGTAGCCTGAGGGGCCATCCCTATTCCTATTTCCAGCATAAGTTTGCGGAATTTTTCCCGGTCTTCGGTGATGTTGATCGCGTCAATATCTACGCCAATGATCTGAACATCAAAATCTTCCCAAATACCCTTATCTCCTGCTTCAATACAAAGGTTGAGCGCCGTTTGTCCGCCCATGGTAGGCAACACGGCATCAATATTTGGATGCTTTTTGAGTACCTCAATAATAGATTTAGTAGTTAAAGGGAGAAGGTAAATATGGTCTGCCATGGAAGGATCCGTCATAATAGTTGCAGGATTACTATTGATTAAAACGGTTTCAATTCCATCTTCGCGTAATGACCGTAAAGCTTGAGAACCCGAATAATCAAATTCACATGCTTGCCCAATAATGATAGGGCCAGAACCAATAATTAAAATAGATTTGAGGTCTTCTCTTTTTGGCATAACTTCCTTATTCTTAGCGTTTAGTAATTAATTGATAAAAAAAAAGGTGCTACTTTAAAAAAGTAACACCTTGATATTGTTGATTTTCAATCATTATTTTTTGTGTCTCGGCTCTGAGGAAACAGAAAGTTTCTTTCTTCCTTTAGCTCTCCTTCTGGCAAGAACTTTTCTTCCGTTAACTGAAGCCATACGCTCCCTAAATCCATGTTTGTTCCTGCGCTTGCGTTTGGACGGTTGATATGTTCTTTTCATGCTATTTTTGTTTTGTAATACAGGTAGAAAGTACCTATTTAATTTTCCAAAATCTGGGCGCAAATATACGAAGAGTTTTTGCTTTGCCAAATGGATATGGAAAAATATTTTGGATTGTTTTTAGTACTTTTGCGGCATTCCATTGAATAGGTCTGATGAAAATTAAAATTCTACTGCTCACCCTCTTTGTAACTTCCATGTGCCAAGGTGTCCTGGCCCAGGAAAAACTGCAATACAATCTGAAAAAAGGAGATATATTTCTTGTAAAACAAGTTGCAAGGCAAACCATTGAGCAGGAAATTGAAGGGGCCTCTCATGAGATACAGAACGATATAAGTGGCATTATGGAATTTAAAGTGATAGATAAAAATCCTGATTCTTATGCCATTGACATCACCTTTGATGATCTGATCATGACAATGACCTCCAGTATTCAGGGGGTATTAATGGAGGTACATGCCAAGGAAGTTGATTCAAATAACGTGCAATCACGTATTTTCAATAGTTTGCTCAATGTACCTATCCATATCTTACTTGCGAACAACGGTGATATTCTGGAAGTGCAGGGAGGAGATAGTCTGGTTGTAAAGATGACAGAAGCTTCCGGACTTCAGGACGCTTTTTCCCTGAATATGATGAAAGCTTCCTTAAAAAAGGAATTTGGTTCCGAAGCTTTGTCTAACAGCTATAAGCAAATGACCTACATATATCCTGATAAGAACATTACCGTAGGTGATACCTGGGAGAATACCTATACAGGCAAGCTTACTGCTCAAAATGTTTGGAAATTAGATTCTGTTACCACTAAAAATGCCATGATAAGTGGTATCGCAACTATCTTAATGGAAATAAAAGAACCAGCTACGACAATGTTGTTAGATGGGAAACAGGATACGAGTATTACAACCGACCTCAATTCCGGATTTATAGTTAAAATGAAGGTTGAAGGGGTTTCCAAAGGGTATTCCACCATTGCACAATTGGGAGATCAAAAGATCCCAACCACTATATCCTCCACAGTAACGTACGAATTAATTCAATAAATATTTATGTTCAATAAAATTTTTAAACTGGTCATTACAGGTCTAATTGTAGCCTATGCTATCTATCAATTTGTAGAGGGATATATAGGAAACGGCATCTTTTTGATCTTGCTTTCGCTCATCTTTGTCTTCCTTTATTTCAGAAATGAACTCATCTTACTTGCTTTTCTAAGAATGCGTAAGCAAGATATGGCAGGAACAGAAAAATGGTTAGAGCGGATCAAAAATCCGGAAGCAGCCCTTACCACCAAACAACAAGGATACTATAACTATTTGTACGGCATCATATATTCACAAAAGAACCTTACACAGGCCGAAAAATATTTTAAGAAAGCCCTGAAACTTGGACTGAATATGGACTATGATGTGGCTATGGCCAAATTGAGTCTTGCAGGGATTGCCATGCAAAAGAGAAGAAAACGAGAAGCAACTACCTTGCTACAGGAAGCCAAAAAATTAGATAAGAACAATATGTTGACTGAGCAAATCAAAATGATGCAGCAACAAATGAAAAAGATCTGACGGAATACCATCAGATCTTTTTTTATCTTCTATTTGAAATGCTATTTCTCTATCGGGCTGTTGAATAATACCCTTTATTCGGAATTTCTATAGTATACTTCTTTCCTGAGGCATTGTTTAAATGCGGTTCCCTTAACCAAGGGTTATGTCTCTTCAGGATCTTGTAGTTGATCTCATAGCTCTTTGCAAACGAAGCAAAGTCTTCTACAGGCTCATCTATAGATACCGTAAAAGTAGGGACGGTTTCATACAGATCTTTCTGGCCTAGTTCAAAACCATATTTTTCAGGATTCGAAAGAATTTCTTTTATCGCCATTATCCTGAATACATAACGCCCGGTTTCATCCCCAAGTAACAGATCATAATAATCTGTAGCTTGTTGAATGCCCATATATTTATTGATTGCTCCTGCTCCCGCGTTATATGAGGCTGCCGCTAGGGTCCAGCTACCATAACGCTCTTTATTTTTTTTCAGATAGTCGCAAGCTACCTGGGTAGCCATTGCCAGATTATAACGCTCGTCAACATTCGAATTTACTTCCAAACCATATTCCTTCCCTGTATCCTTCATGATCTGCCAAAATCCCGCTGCACCTGCCGGAGAAACCACATTTTGCAGACCACTCTCTGCTACAGCTAAATACTTAAAATCATCTGGCACCCCATTCTTAGCCAATATAGGTTCTATAACCGGGAAATATTTATTGGATCGCTTCATTAGCAATACTGCATTAGATTGCCAATAAGTATTTACCAGAAATTCCCTATCTATACGTTCCATGATCTCAGGATCTTTTTGCGGTACAGATTCTCCTGCAAAATTCAGGTCCTCCGGAATATCAATAGCGGTGATTCTATACTCATCTGCGACACTTTTATCAGTGTTCAGATCAGTGGCTTCGTCTGCAGCCGGGACAGAAGAAAGGTGTCCTTGTTGCACTGAAAAAATTAGGGTACTGGCAATAAAAAGTACTCCCAGGAACATTAAAGCTGCTTTTAAAAATTTCATCGCGTAGATTTTTTATAGACACTCAAAGGTATACAATAGAACTCCCTTATTCCAAAATAATTGCAGGTAAACGTTCATTGAACCATTTATATCTGTGTATGATCATGGTGTGAGTCCCATTTTTTACCGTTATACAGTTTTTAATATGGTGAATGGGAAATACAGCATCCTTATCTCCATGAATATGTACGATCCCGGGATCGCACTGATCTTGCTTCCAATGAACAATCTGATCAATGGACCAGTCCAGATAATAGATATCCTTGACAAACAAATACTCCCTGTAAAGTTCCAATCGCTGCGTAACCGTCTCACCAAAGGCATACTTGGCAATGAGATCAAGATTATTGACCAGACTGGTTGGCAGCAGCTTATGGAGCCGAGTATATTTGGCAAAGACCAGTCTTTTAGGCATTTCGGATTGAAGTTTGACACTGGAAATAATGATTACCTTTTTTACAGTAATATGCTTTGCCATTTCCTGAACCAACATCCCGCCAAAAGAAACACCTATTAATACCGGATCCTTATGTTGTATATAGGAGTTCATCTTCTTTGCATACACTTCGAGGCTCATTCCCTTTGAGGGAACGAACCATTCTAAGAGATGCGTCACAAAACGATCAGGCGGAAGTTTTATATGCTTAAAGATACTGCTATTGGCAGCCATACCAGGCATTAGGTAAACATGTATCTTCTTTGTGGTCATATGGATTTAGCCTTTGTTTTATTTAGGAAAATAGCATTTTTTTTATTACTTTTGTAAACTGCCTCAAGGATTTTTAAGGGGTTTTTTAACTATTCTAAATAGAACAGTTTAAGAAAAATGTAAATTACGAGTCGCTCGTAATTTTTTTGTCTGAAACCAAAACTAAATCTATCTATATGAATGAAGTAGTAATTATTGATAATAGTTTTTTGCGTCAGTTTGAAACTAAGGTTGACGGCCATTTGGCAAAGATTGAATATTCTTCTCAGGAACGTAAAGTATTCCTTACCAAATTGGTTATTCCAGAAGAAATTACAACGGATGGTTTTCGAGAAGATTTTATTAAATCAGTACTGCATCACATACAATCAATGAATTTGAGAGTTGTACCTACCAGTCCTCAAATTGCAGGTTTTCTAAGGAAAAATAGGCAGTACAAAGAGATGCTTCCCGTCGGGATCCGAATCTAAAAAATCTAACCTCTCTTTCGAGAGGTTTTTTTATACCATTATTTCAGTAGGGACAAAATTAAATCGGACAAGTCCATCCTCATCTATTTCAGTTAGTTCAACCTCCTGCAGCGTATTGCTCAAGGAAGGATCCCATGGTGATCTTACTTTTACGTAGTTTTCAGTGAACCCATGTATATAACCCCCTTTGTTTTCGCTTTCAAATAATACCTTACGTTGACTTCCTAGCTGACTTTCGTAAAACGCCCTCCTTTTTTTCACTGACAAACCACGGAGCATCTTACTCCTTTTTTGTCTTATTCTCATAGGTATAGGATCTGGCAGACTGGCTGCGACGGTATTATCTCTTTCCGAATAGGTAAAGACATGAAGATAGGAAATGTCTAACTCATTGAGAAAATGGTAGGTTTCCAAGAAGTGTTCCTCTGTTTCACCGGGAAATCCAACAATAACATCTACTCCAATACAGGCATAGGGCATTTTATCTTTTATGCTGGCAACTCGTTCCTCATATAACTCACGCCGGTAACGCCTACGCATGCTCTTTAGCAGTTCATTGCTTCCACTTTGCAGGGGGATATGAAAATGAGGAACAAAAATGTTAGACCGGGATACAAAGTCTATGGTCTTATCCTTTAGCAAATTAGGCTCAATAGATGAGATACGCAGGCGCTCAATGCCTTTTACCTTATCCAATGCCTGAACAAGCTCATAAAAAGTGTGTTCGTGTTTTTTATTGCCAAATTCCCCTTTTCCGTAGTCTCCTATGTTTACTCCTGTGAGTACAATTTCCTTGATGTCTTGTGCTGCAATCTCCGCTGCATTTTGTAATACATTCTGAAGGGTATCACTTCGTGAAATGCCTCTTGCTAATGGAATGGTGCAATAGGTGCATTTATAATCACATCCATCCTGAACTTTGAGAAAAGCCCTGGTTCTGTCCCCAATAGAATAGCTTCCCACATAGAAATCGGCTTCTTCAATTTCACAGGAATGGATAGTGCCAAAGTCGTTCTTGCTTAGATCATTAAGGTAATCCGTGATCTTAAATTTCTCAGTAGCTCCCAACACCAGATCAACGCCATGCACGGCAGCCAGTTCTTCCGGCTTTAACTGAGCGTAGCATCCTACTGCGATCAGGAAGGCTTCAGAATTTAACTTTTGTGCTTTTTTTACAATAGTCTTAAACCTTTTATCTGCATTCTCGGTTACAGAACAGGTATTGATGACATAGATATCTGCCCATTCCGTAAAATCTACCTGAAGGAAGCCCTCGCTTTTAAAACTACGAGCTATGGTAGAGGTTTCTGAGAAATTAAGTTTACATCCCAGTGTATAAAAGGCGACTTTCTTGTCCATTTTCTATATTCCCATCGTAAAGGGTGCAAAGATAACACTTTGAGTGATGTCAATAAAATGTTCATCCCCTACCCTAAAGACTGATTATCTAATACTTACGCCATTTTTTAGTGAGTTCAAAAACGTGTTCCATGATAGATGCTTCCTTCTCATCAAAGATTTTACCACGCCTTGCCATCATAACCTCAGCTGCCTCAAATGCCTTTGCGGTCTGATAGGTTGTAAATCCGCTTGCCCCACCCCAACTAAAGCTGGGAACAAAATTACGCGGGAAGCCTGGGACGTAAATATTGCAATTCACCCCTATCACGGTGCCGGTATTGAACATGGTGTTGATCGCCGTTTTGCTATGATCGCCCATCATAAGTCCGCAAAATTGGAGTCCGGTTTGTTCAAAACGCTCTGTAGCATAATTCCATAATCTAACCTTGGCGTAATTGTTCTTAAGATTAGAATTATTAGAATCTGCACCAATGTTACACCATTCTCCCAATACTGAATTACCTAGGTACCCGTCATGCCCTTTGCTCGAATAACCAAAAATGACAGAATTGTTGATCTCTCCACAAACCTTTCCATAGGGTCCTACAGTTGTTGGTCCGTATATCTTGGCCCCCATTTTTACAACCGCACGTTCACAAAGTGCAAAACCACCCCGGATCATATTTCCTTCCATGACCTCAGAATCCTTCCCCAGATAAATTGGACCCTCAGAAGCATTCAGAATGCTGTACTCTACCTTGGCGCCTTCCTCTAAAAATATGTTTTCGGGAGAGATCAGCCTGTTTGTATTGGAGATAGGTGCACTTTTTCTGCCTTTTGTTATCAGGGCAAAGTCTTGCTGCAAGGCTTCTCCGTTCTTTGAAAAGATATCCCAGGTATTTTGGATCCTGATCAAAGGACCCTGGAAGCTTTTTTGTTTTAAAGAAGAAATATTGGACACGGATATGTCCTCAGCAGACCTATACGCGAGGACTACATCATTATGAATAAGAGCCGTATCCGGTTCCAGGGATTGAACGGTGGAAACCAATTCTGGGGTTGGCAAAAAGGAGGCATCAATAAAAATATTATCTGTTTCCAGGGTAATCGGATATTTCACCCTGAGATATTCTTCCGTTTTAAACGACGCTTTAACCTTTAAATAAGCCTCCCATTTTTCCCGTAACGTAAGGATGCCGATCCTTATCTCCGCAACAGGCCTGGTGAATGTAAAAGGGAGCAAGGAGGTTCTTACCTCACTATCTATGAGTATATAATTCATGGACACTTATTTTAACCAAAAGTAAAAAAATAACGCCCCCGATACGTATCGGAGGCGTGAGTTTATTTCAATGCCATGGAAAATAAAAATTCCAGGACATATTTTTAATAAATATCTATTTTTTGAACTTCTGGTATTTGTTCTTAAACTTATCGATCCTACCTGCGGTATCGACCAATTTGGCTTTACCGGTGTAAAATGGATGTGAAGTTCTTGAGATCTCTAATTTGATTAGAGGATATTGAACGCCCTCTACGTCCAGGGTCTCTTTGGTGTCTGCAGTAGATTTGGTGATAAAAACCTCGTCATTGGACATGTCTTTAAACGCTACCAATCTATAATTCTCTGGGTGTATACCTTTTCTCATTGTCTTAGGGGTATTCTTTTTTCAGGCTGCAAATGTAATTAATTTTTTTTAGCATTCTACAAAAAGAACTTCAAAAAACCATCTTAAAAATTGTATCTTGGTTTTGTAACATTTCACATAAAACGAGCACTAACAATTCAATAAACGTAAAACTGAACTAAAAAATGGAACAAAATAAACCAAAAGTCGGAAAATTTTCACTCAATTATGGCTTAATCCTAGGAGCAATAAGTGTCGTTTTCGGACTTATGCTATACTCAATGGATGCGCATGCTAATCAAGACACCAGCACTCAGTTATTGGAATAGTGTTGGCCGTTGCAATTACATGGTGGGCGATATTTAATTTCAGAAAGGCCAATGGTGGTTTATTATCTCTAGGGGAAGCTATTAAATTAGGTATTGGGATAGCACTGATCTCAGGAGTTATCTATATTGTGTATATGATCTTTTTATCTAGTGTTTTAGATACAGAATTCATAACCAAGATTGCCGAGAATGGTAAAGCCGCTGCAGAAGAAGCGGGAGTTATGACTTCTGCTCAGATAGATCAGCAATACCAGGGAACTATCGACTACTTTTGGGTTTCCTACCCATTCATCCTGATAATCAACATTATTATAGGCTTGATTATCGGATTAATAGGTGGTTTAATATTCAAGAAATCGTAAAACTGAACTAAAAAATGGAACAAAATCAACCAAAAACAGGTAAATATGCACTAACCTTCGGGGTTATTCTGGGTGTAGTCAGCATAGTATTTTCTTTAATGTTATTTTCTTTAGACATGCACTATCAGGGCGGATTTGCTGTCATCGCCGTTAGTTTAGTGCTAACAATAGTTTTTATTGTTATCGCTATGATGCAATTTAAAAAAGCCAATAATGGTTTCATGAGTTTTGGGCAGGCCCTAAAAATTGGTATAGGTATCAGCCTTATTGGGGGCATAATTGGTGCGTTGTTCAATCAGGTTTTAATCAATTTTATTGACCCGGAGACTATGACAAAGGCATTTGAGTATCAAAGGGAACAACTTATGGCTGCAGGAGAATTAACAGCTCAGCAAATAGATGCGCAATTGGAAATGGGCAAGAGTTTTGCAACACCCATGATGCAGATCGCCTTTGGATTATTGGGAAGTTTGTTCTTTGGCTTTATTTTATCGCTGGTACCAGCCTTAATCCTTAAAAAGTCACAGCCAGAAAATTAATATTTGTACTTTTGAAAGGAAGAAGCATCGATATTTTATGACCATATCCATTGTCATTCCTTTATTAAACGAAGAAGAATCCTTACAAGAACTCCATGATTGGATTGCATCCGTGATGCAGTCCAATCATTTTTTATATGAGATTGTTTTTATTGATGACGGTAGTACGGATAATTCCTGGAACGTTATTTCCCAGCTAGCCGGCAGCAATCCTAATGTTAAAGGGATCCGCTTTTTAAAGAATTTTGGCAAATCACAGGCATTGCACGCCGGATTTAAACAGGCTGTAGGCGATATCATCATTACTATGGATGCCGATCTGCAGGACAATCCGGAAGAGATACCCGGTCTCGTAGAAATGATACAGGACCAGGAGTATGAGCTGGTCTCTGGTTGGAAAAAGAAGCGTTACGACCATGCCCTTACCAAAAATATCCCCTCCAAACTCTTCAACTGGGCCGCCCGCAAAACTTCGGGAGTAAAATTAAATGATTTCAATTGTGGCCTGAAAGCTTTCAGGAAAGAGGTCATAAAAACAATTGAAGTATCGGGTGAAATGCATCGCTATATCCCTGTGCTTGCTAAAAACGCAGGATTTTCAAAGATTGGCGAGAAGGTGGTGCAGCATCAGGCAAGGAAATACGGAAAAACAAAATTTGGAGCAGACCGCTTTATCAATGGTTTTCTGGACCTGATAACCATATGGTTTGTTTCAAAGTTTGGCAAACGACCCATGCACCTCTTTGGAGCACTTGGTGTACTTATGTTTATCATAGGATCTGGATTTGCGCTCTATCTGGGTATCGATAAATTATTCATCCACCCTAGCGGGAGACTACTTAGTCAGCGTCCCCAATTCTACGTGGCCCTTACCTCTATGATCATTGGCACACAGTTCTTCCTGGCTGGTTTTCTGGGAGAGATCATGGTACGATCAAGAAAGAGCGAGCCTCGTTATACAATTTCTAAGGAAATAAATCTGTCGCCCCACGTTAAGGAATATTCTTCGTAATTTTATCTTTAAATACACAACTCTTACCTCATGAATGATATTCTTACTACAGCCCAAAGTTGGTTAACAGATTTTTTTGACCCTGCCGTAAAAAAAGAAATTCAACATCTTATCGATACAGATCCCGAAGAACTAAAGGACCGGTTTTACAAGAACATGGAATTTGGCACAGGGGGCATGCGAGGCGTCATGGGGGTTGGTACCAACAGAATCAATAAATATACCCTTGGCAAAAGCACCCAGGGTCTGAGTAATTATCTTAAAAAATCATATCCGGACACACCCTTGAAAGTCGTGATCGCCTATGATTGTCGTCATAACAGTGATACACTTGCAAGAATAGTGGCCGAGGTATTTTCAGCAAATAACATACACGTATATCTTTTCTCTGAATTGCGAACCACTCCGGAACTGTCTTTCGCAGTTCGTTATTTGAAATGCCAAGCAGGTATAGTGCTTACGGCATCACATAATCCTCCGGAATACAATGGCTACAAGGTCTATTGGACAGATGGTGGCCAAATAGTTCCGCCACAAGACGGGCAGATCATTGCAGAGATCAACGGACTTTCCTTTGAAGAAGTTAAGTTTGATGCGAAAGAAGAATTTATACAACTAATAGATAAAGAGGTTGATGAAGCTTTTATAAAAGCCTCCGTAGAAAATGGAAATTTTAATGCCCGTGGGAAAGCCGATTTCTCCATTGTTTTTACTTCCTTACACGGTACCTCAATTACGGCTATTCCAGAAGTGCTCAAAAGGGCCGGGTACCCTAAAGTGTCAATAATAGAGGAACAAGCCAAACCAGACGGCAATTTTCCAACGGTGGTTTCACCCAATCCCGAAGAGCCCGAAGCACTGACCCTTGCCATGAAAAAAGCAGAAGAGATTGGCGCCGATATGGTTGTTGGCACCGATCCTGATAGTGACCGACTAGGCATTGCGGTGCGTAATCTGGAAGGGAAGATGGAATTGCTGAACGGCAATCAGACCATGGTACTTATGACCAAGTTCTTACTAGATGAACGAAAAAAATCTGGCATTAAAGGTCATGAATTTATAGCCTCTACCATTGTTTCCACCCCAATGATGCAGTCTTTGGCAGATGCCTATGGAGTTGAATGCAAGACCTCCCTAACCGGCTTTAAATGGATCGCGAAAATGATCGTAGACCATCCAAAACAGTATTTTGTTGGAGGAGGCGAGGAAAGTTTTGGGTTTATGGTGGGCGATTTTGTAAGGGATAAAGACGCTGTGACCTCTACCCTACTAGCCTGTGAAATAGGGGCTCAGGCAAAAGCTTCCGGCAGTTCATTCTATGAGGAATTGATAAAGAGTTATGAGGCCTACGGATTCTATAAGGAAAAGTTGGTCTCCTTAACCAAAAAAGGGATTTCAGGCGCCCAGGAGATCACCCAAATGATGAAGGATTACAAGGCCAATCCGGTAAAATCGCTTGATGGCTCTCCGGTAATTACAGTAGACGATTACAATACGGCTACATCAACTAATTTGGTCTCTGGGAAGGTTACTCCCATAGCCCTTCCAACATCTAACGTCTTAATTTACACAACCGAAGATGGTACACGGATGGCAGCAAGACCTAGTGGTACAGAGCCGAAGATAAAATTTTATTTCAGCGTCAACGCAGCCTTGGATAATGTGTCTGACTATAAGAAGGTAAACCAGGCATTAGAAGATAAGTTGGCTCGCATCCTGAAACAACTGAAATTGAATTAATGAACTATTTTAAAAAGATCCTTCGCTTTGCGGTTCCTTACAAGAAATACGCATTTCTCAACATCTTTTTTAATATTCTCTATGCCCTTTTCAGTGCGTTGTCTTTTGCAGCACTTATCCCAATGCTCGATGTGCTCTTTAAGCAAACCGAAAAGGTTTATGAAAAACCTGTATATGAAGGTATAGGTTCTCTAAAAGATTATTTTCAGGAGTATATCAGCTACCGACTTACCTCCTACTCAGATTCTAACGAGATGCAAGCTCTGGTGCTGGTGATCGCCCTGGTGCTTATCCTTTTCTTTCTCAAGAATATTTTTAACTACTTGGCCATGTATTTTATCACCTTCCTGAGGAACGGGGTTTTAAAAGACATCAGGAATCGTATGTATCAAAAGATCGTGGAGTTACCCATTTCCTTTTATTCCGAAAAGAAAAAAGGTGATGTTATAGCCAGGATCACATCAGATGTATTGGAAATACAGCATTCCTTTCTGTCTATTCTGGAATTGATCGTGCGGGAACCCCTCACAATTTTGTTTACCATCGCTGTGATGTTCTTTATAAGTGTTAAGCTAACGCTCTTTGTATTTATTTTTATTCCCCTGGCAGGGATGATCATCTCAAGGATCGGCAAATCACTGAAAAAGAAATCGGACAGGGTACAAAAAGAACAGGGTGAATTCTTATCCATTGTAGAAGAAACCCTAGGGGGTCTTAGAGTCATAAAAGCCTTTAATTCTGAGTCTCGATTTTATAAGACCTTTAGCGCTTCCACAGAACGGTTCTTTCATTTTTCAAACAAACTGCTAAACCGACAGAACCTGGCATCCCCTACGGGTGAATTTTTAGGTATTGTTGTAATTGGAGTACTACTATGGTTTGGAGGAAAGATGGTGCTCATAGATAAAACACTAGACGCCTCCTCCTTTATAGCCTATATGGGATTGGCCTACAATATTTTAACTCCGGCCAAGGCCATAAGCAAAGCTTCATACGGGGTTAAAAAAGGGAATGCAGCTGCAGAGCGGGTGTTAGAGATCCTGGAAACTGAGAATCCCATCAAAGAAGTTGAGCATCCCAAAATCTTAGAACAGTTTAATTCCGCTATTTCCATTGAAGACATCTCATTTAAATATGAGAATGATTGGGTATTGGAAGGGTTTTCCTTAGAAGTGCCCAAGGGCAAAACAGTGGCACTTGTGGGACAGTCCGGGAGCGGAAAAAGCACCATCACAAATCTGGTAACCCGCTTCTACGACGTAGATAAAGGTGAGATTAAGATAGACGGAATACCTATCAAACAGCTATCAAAAAAGTCCTTGCGGCATCTTATGGGTCTGGTAACACAAGATTCCATCCTTTTTAATGACACGGTAAGGAACAATATAGCACTGGGTAAGGAGAATGCGACAGAGGCAGAGATCATGGACGCAGCCAAAATAGCCAATGCCCATGAATTTATAGACCAACTGCCCAATGGATACGATACTAATATTGGTGATAGCGGAAATAAATTAAGTGGTGGCCAAAAACAACGACTTTCCATAGCCCGTGCGGTGTTGAAGAATCCTCCCATCATGATCCTGGATGAAGCCACCTCTGCACTCGATACTGAAAGTGAACGTTTGGTGCAGGATGCCCTGGAAAAGTTAATGAAGAACCGCACATCTCTGGTCATTGCTCACAGATTATCTACGATACAGAATGCCGATACTATTATTGTGCTCGAAAAAGGCAAGATCATTGAACAAGGCACTCATGAGATACTACTTAAGAAAAAAGGTGTGTACCATAAATTGGTAGCTATGCAATCGTTTACTTAACTGCAATTTGCTTCGTTAGATCTGATGAATCGATAATATGGCTATTTTAGAAGGTGTAGAACAGCTCATTAAACCTTTATACAAAAAATGGGTCTTACAAGTATAACGAATTGACTTTGATTGCTGAAGAAACCTTAATTAAAGAACTAAAGCAAAAAGATACCCAGGCCAAGGCTTTTGAGGTGCTTATTACTGCCTATAAAGAGCGTTTGTACTGGCATATTCGGCGAATTGTGCTCGATCATGATGATGCGGACGATGTTTTGCAAAATACCTTTATTAAGGTATTCAGGAATATTGATAAGTTTAAAGGCGAAAGTAAATTGTACTCCTGGATGTATAGAATAGGAACCAATGAGGCCCTAACGTTCTTAAAAACCAAATCCAGAAAACTGGGTGTTAGTAGTGATGAGCTTATTGAGCGTAAAGCAAATACTCTTGAGGCAGATGTTTATTTTGAAGGAGATGCTATCCAATTAAAATTACAGCAGGCCATTGCTCGTTTGCCCGAAAAGCAGAAATTGGTTTTTAACATGAAATATTTTGAGGAATTGAAATATGAGGAGATCTCAGAAATACTTGAAACATCGGTAGGGGCATTAAAAGCGTCCTATCATTTAGCAGTTAAGAAAATAGAAGGCTTCCTAGAGAATCATTAAACCATCTCCCGGAAGTAGTGTCAAACCTAAACAATGAAAAAGATACCTAAAAAGAACAGTTTTAAAACCCCTTCAGGATATTTTGAAGGGCTCACTGAACGCATTCAGGAAAGTATGCAGGAAGAAGATGCCCGAAAATTTCCAGAAAAGGAAGGGTTTGCAGTTCCAGATACCTATTTTAACAATCTTGAAAAAGAAATACTTGCGAATACTACCCGGAAAGAGACTCCGGTTATTCAACTGAGATCCTACAAGAACTACATATACGCAGCTGCGGCCATTGCTGCCATTTTTGTGCTGGTAATAGCGCTACCATGGAAAGGATCACAAACCATCACCTTTGATGATCTAGCTGAGGTAGATATCACCACGTATTTTGAAACTCAGGAATTGGAATTAAGCAGTTATGAAATTGCTGAAGTGATCCCGGTAGCAAACCTGGATATTGATGAATTTATGGAATCAGGAATGGATGACGAACAGATCATGATTTACCTGGAGGATACAATAGATGATTTAGATGAATTAAATATCGACTTAGATGAAGCATATCAGTAAAATACTCATCATTGCCTTTATGACTGCAAGCAGCTTCCTTAGTGCGCAGACAGGCATGGACAAGATAAAATCGCTTAAGATCGCCTTTATAACAGAAAGGCTGAGCCTTACAAGTGATGAAGCCGCTGTCTTTTGGCCGGTATATAACGAACATGAAGCTGCGATTGAAAAATTACGCAGACGCGAACGTACAGAGATCAGGAACAGATTACAAAACTTCCAAAACATGTCCGATCAACAGATACAATCATTAATGGAAGAGTTCCTGACGCTGGAGAATGAAAGGAATACCCGCAACATAGCTTTTTTAAAGAAAATGACGAATTTGATCTCAGCCCGGAAAACCTTCTTATTGATCAAAGCGGAGGACGACTTTAAAAAGAGGTTGTTGCAGCAAATACAAAAACGGCGACAATAATCAGTATTCGACAAAAAACAGTAAAAAGGAGGCGTAAAGCCTCCTTTTGCATTAAACCATGCCTGAAATAGAAGGTCTTAGTACTATAACCTATTAAAATTAATTGTTATGAAAAATCTTAAAGTTGTATTAGTGATCATTGCCTTTTTTGGAATGCTTAGTGCCGGTAATGCACAACGAATTGTAAAGGTATATCCAAAACATGGTACCGTTGTTACCACTATTCATAAACCGCGTTTAGTTCTCCACAAAGGAGTTAATTACCACTTCGCCTCCGGAATATGGTACAAAGCCCGTGGGAGAAAATATATTGTTTGTGCTGCCCCAAGAGGGATTGTCCTTAGAACCTTACCAAGAGGACATAAAGTGGTCTATATTAAAGGAAGAAAATACTTTGCCTACAAAGGGATTCATTATCAAAGAATAGGCAGAACATACAAAGTTGTTTATGTATAATTAGATTTGGGTCGACTTTATAAAAGGAGTCGTATGTTAGTCGGAAAAAGGGTAGACAATGTCTGCCCTTTTTTATTTAAAACTAAGTAACCCAATTCGGTGTTTCCCGGCAGCATATGCTATGGAATCGTTCACAAATCTAAGGGTGTAGAAAGGTTCATCAGAAAGGTTCATCCAACTCTGGCCAAAATCCTGAGAATATGTAATGCCTGTGAAACCAACTGCAACCATTTCCTTTCCTCCTCCATTGGGTATAAATTGTACACAACTTTTGTAACCTGGTATGTTGCCATCTGCTAACAATTGCCAGGTTCTACCACCGTTTTCGGTGATTGCCTTATTTCCCGTCATGGAATCTGGCTGCGTATAATCTCCTCCCAGGGCAATACCCAGTTGGTCGTTGTAAAAATCGAGTGTATATATCCCTTGGGTTGCTTCACTATTTTTTATGGGTGTAGTAAATATTTGCCAACTATGTCCTTTGTCTGGGGAATAGAATATTCTACTCTCAGTAGTTCCAACCCAGGTATGATCGCCACTTATTGCAATATTTGTGTTACTTGCTGCAAAGGCGCCTTCTCCCGGAATAGCCACCGGTAAATCGGAACAGGACGTCTTCTGCCAGGTATTTCCACCATCCCTGGTGATCAGAATAGACAAACACCCATTCATCTCATCACCAATGGCCAATCCTTCCATATCATTCCAGAAAGTCATGGCATCATAAAAGACCCCTTCGTCATCTTCTTGATATACCAATTCCATCAACCCTTGATTTCCTGTTTTAAATAAGAGGGCAGGTCTTCCGGCTGATAGCATAAAAAAGTCGGTTTGAGTATGTGCAATAGCCCTGAATTCAGGGAAAATGGTGTCAAATCTTTGTTGTTTGGCACGTATTTGTTGGCTTTTAAGATCTATGGCACCAAAAACTCCACCATTACCGGCAAAGCCAATACTCCCGTCCATAACCTCCAGCGCCCGTATACTTACAGAATCATTAAACAGGATCCTCACATCAACACTGCTATAATTATGAGATGGTTGCCTTTCCGTACATCCCCAGACAACTAGTAAAATAAAAAAGATAAAGAATGAGCGCATAGTATTTAATTTACTCAAAAATAAACGGTTTCCTCTTCAAAAGGGTACCTTTGAGGTCTAATTTTTTCGAATGCGGTTACATAGGAATTTAGTGTTTGCGGTGGTAGATGGACTCGATATGATCTTCAATGAAGGGATCTACGCCTCCAAAGCAGTGGAACAAACCCTGAAACGAGATAAAAGATGGGGCTCGCGAGACCGCGGTTTTATCGCAGAAACTATCTATGACATAGTTCGATGGAAACGGTTGTACGCAGAAATTGCCGAAGTAAAGGAACCCTTCAACAGAGCCAATTTTTTTAGACTCTTTGCTGTATGGGCAGTACTTCGCGGTATTTCTCTCCCGGATTGGAAACAATTGGAAGATACCCCAACCAGAAGGATCAAAGGGAGGTTCGATGAACTTTCTAAAATAAGAATATACCGGGAATCTATCCCGGATTGGCTCGATGAAACTGGCGTAAAAGCTCTTGGCGAATCAATGTGGAACAAGGAGCTTCATGCGTTGAACGAATTAGCTCCGGTGGTGCTAAGGACCAATACACTAAAAACAACAATGCCCTTTTTGAGAAAGAGATTACTCGATGAAGGAATCGATGCTGACCCCATAAAAGGCTATCCACATGCCCTTAAATTAAAAGAACGAGCCAATGTTTTTGTAACGGAAGCCTTCAAAGAGGGTCTTTTTGAAGTACAGGATGCTTCTTCACAATTAGTATCGCCATTTCTAGATGTTTCTCCCGGGCAACGGGTTGTGGATGCCTGCGCAGGTGCAGGTGGAAAATCATTGCACCTGGCGGCCCTCATGGAAAATAAAGGACAGCTCATTGCCCTTGATATTTACGCCAACAAACTTCATGAATTAAAGCGTAGAGCAAAAAGAAATGGGGCTCATAATCTGGAAACCCGACTTATAGATAGTACCAAAGTGATCAAAAAGCTCCATAAAAAAGCAGATAGAGTACTTATAGACGCGCCCTGCACTGGTCTGGGTGTCCTAAGGCGTAATCCGGATACCAAATGGAAGTTGAGTTCTCAAACCCTTGAAAAGATCCTTCAAACTCAAAAAGACCTGTTAAGAGATTACAGTAAGATGGTGAAGGACGGCGGCAAAATGGTATACGCTACCTGTTCTATTTTGCCTCAGGAAAATTCCAAGCAAGTGGAAACATTTTTGCAAAGTGAGGAAGGAAAGGATTTTTCCCTTGTGAAAGAGCAGCACATATATGCACACAGTTCTGGTTATGATGGATTTTACATAGCATTGTTGCAAAGATCATAAGCTCACTAAGAATCCATTGGCTAAAAAAGTAATGAACAATCACCCTTGAAAACTGTTCATTACTCGCCATCAAAAAAACACATTATTAGTGTAAATTTGTGGCTTCTTAAAAACCTCAACAAACCTCGCACATGATCTATTTCTTCGGGGATCCCTCTTCAAAAATATTTGCAGTAGAAACGCAGGCCGCGCTCAATGATCTGGATAAAGAAAAATTGACATGGTTATTTGGTGATCTGCCATGCCTTTCATCAGCGTCAATAGACACTTTTTTTGTTGGTCCCAGAGCCGCCATGATCACCCCATGGAGTACAAATGCCACAGAGATGACCCAGAACATGGGGATCTCTGATATCATCAGAATAGAGGAATTTAAATCGGTCCCGGAAGATTTCAAAACATTTGACCCAATGCTATCACAAAAATATAATGGTCTTAGCCAGGATATTTTTACCATAGCCATAAAGCCAGAATCCATTTTATCTATTGAGGATATAGCGGCTTATAACAAGAAAGAAGGCCTGGCCCTAAACGATGAAGAAATTGAATATTTGGAATCTTTATCTAAAAAATTAGACCGACCTCTTACAGATTCAGAGGTTTTTGGATTTAGTCAGGTGAACTCGGAGCATTGCAGACATAAGATCTTTAACGGTGTTTTTGTTATTGATGGGAAGGAAAAACCATCTTCTCTTTTCAAACTGATCAGAAAAACATCAGAAAAGCACCCCAATACTATTGTTTCGGCCTATAAAGATAATGTGGCTTTTGTAAAAGGCCCCAGGGTTGTACAATTTGCGCCCGCTACCCCGGATAAACCGGATTTCTACAAAGAAACTTCTTTTGATTCTGTCCTTTCTCTAAAAGCTGAAACACATAATTTTCCAACCACCGTAGAACCATTCAATGGCGCTGCTACAGGTTCCGGAGGGGAGATCCGTGACAGACTGGCCGGAGGCAAAGGTTCTTTACCCCTGGCTGGCACTGCAGTTTACATGACATCTTATTCAAGACTGGAGGCAGGTAGATCCTGGGAAGACGGGGTTAAAGCAAGACCCTGGTTATATCAAACTCCGATAGATATTTTAATTAAGGCATCTAATGGGGCTTCCGATTTTGGAAATAAATTTGGTCAACCCTTAATTGCCGGTTCAGTGCTAACCTTTGAGCACCAGGAGCATGATAGGATACTGGGATATGACAAGGTGATCATGATGGCCGGGGGAATTGGCTATGGAAAAGCATCACAGGCGTTAAAAGATACCCCTAAGAAAGGCGATAAGATCGTACTACTTGGAGGCGATAACTATCGCATTGGTATGGGCGGAGCGGCTGTGTCTAGTGCAGATACGGGTGAGTTTAGCGCAGCCATTGAACTCAATGCGGTACAACGATCTAACCCTGAGATGCAAAAAAGAGCAGCCAATGCCATCCGTGGGTTGGTAGAGAATGATACGAATCCAGTGGTATCTATCCATGATCACGGAGCAGGTGGACACCTCAACTGCCTGTCTGAACTAGTAGAAGAAACAGGGGGTGCTATAGATATGGATAAACTGCCTATTGGAGACCCTACCCTATCTGCTAAAGAAATCATTGGAAACGAATCTCAGGAACGTATGGGTCTGGTGATCAGTGCCAAGGACAGCGGCTTTCTGGCAAGGATAGCTGCAAGGGAAAGAGCCCCCATGTACGAGGTTGGTATTGCAACAGGAGATCATCGATTTTCTTTTACTTCTTCCAAAAGGAATGAAAAACCTATGGATCTGGAACTGGCAGATATGTTTGGCAGTTCCCCTAAGACCATTATGACAGACGTCTCGTTACAAAGAGACTACCAAAACCCTGCATATAGCCTGGTACACTTTAAAGAGTATCTGGAAAGTGTCTTACAATTAGAGGCTGTAGGATGCAAGGATTGGCTTACCAATAAAGTGGACCGTTGTGTTGGCGGCAAGGTAGCAAAACAACAATGCGCAGGCCCCTTACAACTTCCACTCAATAATGTTGGGGTGATGGCGATGGATTTTAAAGGAAAAGAGGGTATTGCTACTTCCCTTGGGCATTCTCCGATCTCCGGACTGATCGATCCGAAGGCTGGCAGCCTTAACAGTA
Source organism: uncultured Flavobacteriaceae bacterium (assembly GCA_963844995.1). GTDB lineage: Bacteria > Bacteroidota > Bacteroidia > Flavobacteriales > Flavobacteriaceae > Muriicola. The sequence goes on from CAWJQE010000012.1 coordinate 58,929, forward strand.
TTGCTGAAGCATTGACCAATTTAGTTTGGGCTCCTTTAGAAGATGGACTAACCTCCGTTTCTTTATCAGCCAATTGGATGTGGCCCTGTAGAAATCCGGGAGAAGATGCCAGGCTTTATGAAGCGGTTACGGCTGTTTCAGACTTTGCGATCGCCCTTGGTATCAACGTACCAACCGGGAAGGATTCACTATCAATGAAACAAAAATACCAAGACCAGGAAGTACTGTCTCCGGGCACTGTAATTATATCTGCTGCGGGTCATTGTAGTGATATTACCAAAGTGGTGGAACCTGTATTTAAGGTGAATGGAGGTCCGGTGTATTACATCAACATCTCAAAGGACCAATATGCGATTGGAGGTTCTTCCTTTGCCCAGGTCCTCAACAAGGTAGGAGAAACAGCCCCCTCAGTCACAGATGCTGCTTACTTTAAAAAGGCCTTTAATACACTTCAACAACTAGTTAAAGATGAACAAATAGTTGCAGGACACGATGTGGCTTCGGGCGGACTAATAACCACCTTGCTAGAAATGTGCTTTGCTGATAATAAAATAGGAGTCAACGTAGATCTTACAGCATTAGGCGAAGCTGATACCACAAAGTTGCTTTTTGCGGAAAATGCCGGAATCGTTCTTCAGGCCGAAGACAGCTCCATTGAAAAAGTACTGTCAAAGGCCGGCATAGACTTTCATAAGATAGGATCTGTCAACGCTGATCCTCAACTGCTTCTTACCAATGGAAAAGACAAGATAAATATCGATGTGTACGCACAACGGGATATCTGGTTCAAAACCTCCTATTTGCTAGATAGCAAACAAACGGCCCAAGACCTGGCGAAACAACGATATAAAAATTACAGGCATCAACCCCTGGTATACCATTTTCCAAAACATTTCAATGGGCAGTTGACCAAAATTAAAGGCTCCAGGCCCAAGGCCGCCATTTTGAGGGAAAAAGGAAGTAATTCTGAACGTGAAATGGCCAATGCCATGTTCCTTGCCGGATTTGATGTAAAAGACGTGCACATGACAGATCTTATTTCCGGTAGGGAGACATTGGAAGAGATCAGTTTTATTGGTGCCGTAGGCGGGTTCTCAAACTCGGATGTGCTTGGCAGTGCCAAAGGATGGGCAGGCGCCTTTAAATACAATGACAAAGCCCGAACAGCCCTTAAAAAGTTCTTTGCCAGAAAAGATACCTTATCCGTTGGTATTTGTAACGGTTGCCAATTGTTTATGGAGCTAGACCTGATCAATCCTGAACATGAGGTACATGGAAAAATGACCTATAACGACTCCCACAAACACGAAAGCAATTTTACCTCGGTACGTATCGAAAAAAATAATTCGGTAATGTTATCAACGCTAGAAGGTGCTACTTTGGGAGTATGGATATCCCATGGCGAAGGTAAGTTCTCTTTGCCGTACCCTGCAGATCGTTATGGAATTGTGGCGACCTATGGCTATGATCAATATCCGGCAAACCCTAATGGCAGCGATTATAACGCCGCCATGATATGCGATAAAACCGGCAGGCACCTTGTAACCATGCCGCATATTGAGCGAAGCATCTTCCCATGGAATTGGGCGCATTACCCTTCCAGAAAGGACGAAGTATCCCCCTGGTTAGAAGCATTTGTCAATGCCCGGATTTGGCTAGAATCCTATTCATAAATTATTTGCCAAATGGACTTTTATTCTAGAGAATATATACGTCAAATTTTATAGGCGACTTTCATTCGGCGTCTTATTAGCGGATAATTTGGAAATTCATAATAAATTGCTATTATTTTTGTTAATCCCGTTTTAAAATCCCGCTCCCTTTTATTACTTTGCAAGAACCATTAATTCCAACGTATGCAAAGTGTCACTCGTCTTTTCGACATCCCCTACTATCAACAAGAACATTTTCCACTGGAAAAAGCCTTAATAAGCAAATACAAAGGTGAGTGGGTGTCCGTATCTACAAAAGAGTACATTAGGAAGGCTAATATGCTTAGCAGGGCGCTCCTCAAGAACAATGTTGAGGTAAATGATAAGATCGCAGTGATCTCAATGACCAATCGCACAGAATGGAATATTCTAGACATCGCTGTCTTACAAATTGGCGCTCAAAACGTTCCAATTTATCCAACAATTTCCGAAGAAGATTACGCCTATATCCTCAATCATTCTGAAGCCAAGTACTGTTTTGTGTCTTGTGCGGAGGTTTTAGAAAAGGTTATTAGTATTAAGGGACAAGTACCTTCTTTGAAAGGTATTTATTCCTTTGATGAGATAGATGGGTGCACGCACTGGACTGAGCTGCTTGCTACAGGGGAGGATACCAGTTATCAGGAGGAAGTGGAAATGCGGAAAAATGCAGTAAAGCCTGGAGATCTGGCAACATTGATCTATACTTCCGGTACCACGGGCAGACCAAAAGGAGTGATGCTTTCTCATAATAATATTGTCTCAAACGTGCTGGCCAGTCAGCCAAGAATACCAATGGGGGCTGGTAGTTCTGCCCTTAGTTTCCTGCCTGTTTGCCATATTTTTGAGCGAATGGTCCTTTACCTCTATCAATACTGCAGCATAAGCGTGTACTTTGCGGAAGGTCTCGATAAAATAAGTGAAAATCTTAAAGAGATAAAACCTAATGTAATGACGGTGGTCCCCAGGCTGTTGGAAAAAGTATATGATAAGATCATTAACAAGGGCACAGACCTTACCGGGATTAAAAAGTCTTTATTTTTCTGGGCAGTGAAGTTAGGTTTGAAGTACGAACCTTATGGAGCCAATGGTTGGTGGTATGAGCAAAAGTTAGCCATCGCAAGAAAACTTATTTTTAGTAAATGGAAAGAAGGACTGGGAGGTAATTTAGAGACCATGACCTCGGGTAGTGCTGCTTTGCAAACAAGATTGTCGCGTATTTTCAGTGCGGCAGGTATTCCTGTTATGGAAGGCTACGGTCTTACTGAGACCTCTCCTGTAATTTCTGTGAATTGCAAAAAAAATCGCGGATGGAAAATAGGCTCTGTAGGGCAGATTATTGATGGGGTAGAAGTTAAAATAGCAACAGATGGTGAGATCCTCTGTAAAGGTCCCAATGTTATGATGGGTTATTATAAAGACCCGGAAAAAACTAAGGAAGTGATGACCAATGGATTTTTCCATACGGGGGATATTGGCGAAATTGATAGTGAAGGATTTTTACGTATCACAGACCGTAAGAAAGAGATGTTCAAAACATCCGGCGGAAAATATGTGGCGCCTCAACTCCTTGAGAACAGACTAAAACAATCTCGTTTTATAGAACAGGCAATGGTCATAGGGGAAGGGGAAAAAATGCCGGCCGCCCTAATACAACCAAATTTTGAGTTTATTACGGAATGGGCCAAAAGACATCATAAAACCCTGGGAGGACCATCGGATCTGGTAAGGGATGAGATCTTACTTGCCAGAATTCAGGAAGAAGTAGACAATGCAAATGAACATTTTGCAAAATGGGAAAAGGTTAAAGCCTTTAGACTTACACCAGAGCTATGGACGGTAGAAGACGGACACCTCACGCCTACCATGAAATTAAAACGAAAGATCATTAAAGAAAAATACCTCCCGCTTTATAACGAGATCTACGAGCATTAAAGCCAGATTTCTTATTTCAATCTTATAATAATATCCTTTGAGGGAGTGCCAGGTTATGGTACCCCATTATAGCGACCTGTTCTTTCCTTTTTCTTACTTATAAGGGTTGATGAAAAATGCACTGATGTGAAATACTTGCTATAAAATAATCTAAATTTATTATGCATGCATAATAAATTTTCATATCTTTGGAGAGCTTAAATCAACCTATGCAAGAGTTAACAATAGATTACGCATTGCGTGCCACCTGGCAAATGGTAGCAAGAATGTACAATGAGGAAGCCAAAAAATTCGACTCCACTATGGCTGTAGGTTTTACACTCTTAAGTATTGATCCTAAGAAAGGAACACCTTCCACATCTCTTGGCCCCAAAATGGGAATGGAAGCAACCAGTTTGTCTCGAATACTCAAGAGCATGGAAGAAAAGGGGCTCATAGAACGCAAACCAAATCCGGAAGATGGCAGAGGTGTACTTATTTATCTTACGCCTTTTGGCCTGGAAAAACGTAAAGACTCTAAAGATGCTGTCCTGAGGTTCAATGAGGTAGTGAAAGATCAATTATCTGAGGCCCAATTAAAATCCTTCTTTGAAGTAATGGAGACCATAAATCAGGTAATCACAGAAAAGAAGATATATAATAAAGAATCATCAACTAATTAATATAGCACTCATTAATGAACAAGCACATTAAAAAAGTAGCCGTCATCGGATCCGGAATCATGGGCAGTGGCATTGCATGTCATTTTGCAAATATTGGCGTGGAAGTCTTGTTATTGGATATTGTTCCCCGCGAACTTACCGAAAAGGAAAAGTCCAAAGGCCTTAGTTTAAAAGATCGCAGTGTGAGGAACCGTCTTGTAAATGACTCCCTTGCCGCGGCATTAAAATCTAAACCCTCCCCTATTTATCATACCTCTTTTGCAAAAAGGATACAAACAGGTAATCTGGAGGACGATATCGCCAAAGTTGCCGGGGTAGATTGGATCATTGAAGTTGTGGTTGAACGACTCGACATTAAAAAACTAGTATTTGAAAATCTGGAGAAACACAGAACTCCGGGTACGCTCATCACTTCTAATACATCCGGAATCCCAATTCATTTTATGAGTGAAGGGAGAAGTGACGATTTCCAGAAGCATTTCTGTGGTACCCACTTTTTTAATCCGGCCAGGTACCTCAAACTCTTTGAAATAATCCCAGGGCCAAAAACAACACCTGAAGTTCTCGAATTTCTGAACGGGTACGGCGAAAAGTTTCTAGGTAAAACCTCAGTGATAGCTAAGGATACGCCGGCATTTATTGGAAACCGTATCGGCATCTTTAGCATTATGAGCCTGTTTCACGCTGTGAAAGAATTAGGTGTCACCGTAGAAGAAGTTGATAAGCTTACGGGTCCGGTCATTGGCAGACCAAAGTCGGCCACCTTCCGTACAGTAGATGTGGTTGGCTTAGACACCCTTGTTCATGTGGCCAATGGTATCTATGAGAATTGTCCAAAGGACGAGCGCCATGAGCTGTTTAAATTACCCGGTTTTATTAAGACCATGTCTGATAACAAATGGTTTGGAAGTAAATCTGGTCAGGGTTTTTACAAAAAGCAATCTCAACCTAATGGGAAAAGTGAGATCCTTACCCTCGATTTGGACAGCATGGAATACCGTTCCAAGAAGAGTGCAAAATTCGCAACGCTCGAACTTACCAAGACCGTAGATAAGGTTATAGACCGCTTTAAAATATTAGTGGGTGGAAAGGACAAAGCAGGAGAATTCTATCGAAAAAGTTTTGGAGTCCTATTTGCTTACGTTTCACACAGAATTCCAGAAATTTCTGATGAGTTATACAAGATAGATGATGCCATGAAGGCCGGCTTTGGCTGGGAACACGGACCCTTCCAAATTTGGGATGCCATTGGTTTAGACAAAGGCTTAGACCTTATTGCTTCCGAAAATCAAAAAGCCGCTCAATGGGTTCTCGATATGAAAGCTGCCGGAATTACTTCTTTTTATGAAGTAAAGGAAGGTGCTACTTACTTTTATGATATTCAGAAGAAAGCTATGAAAAAGGTACCCGGTCAGGATGCCTTTATCATCCTCGACAATATTCGGAAGTCGAAGGAGGTATTTAAGAATAATGGCGTTGTGGTTGAAGATCTGGGCGATGGTATCTTAAATGTAGAATTTCAATCCAAGATGAATACCATTGGGGCAGATGTTCTTAGTGGCCTAAACAAGGCCATTGATATGGCGGAAAAAGACTTTCAAGGTCTGGTAGTGGGTAATCAGGCAGCTAATTTCTCTGTAGGCGCCAATATTGGTATGATCTTTATGATGGCAGTGGAACAAGAATACGATGAGCTGAACATGGCCATCAAAATGTTCCAGAACACCATGATGAGGATGAGATATTCTTCCATACCTACGGTCTCAGCCCCACACGGCATGACATTGGGTGGTGGCTGTGAACTATCCTTGCATGCAGACAAGGTAGTTGCTGCGGCAGAAACCTATATGGGACTGGTTGAATTTGGCGTAGGGGTCATCCCCGGCGGCGGCGGGTCCAAGGAAATGGCCCTAAGAGCCTCAGATATTTTCAGAAAGAATGATGTGGAACTTAACGTGCTTCAGGAATACTTCCTGACAATTGGTATGGCAAAGGTATCCACCTCTGCCTATGAAGCATTTGATCTGGGTGTCCTTCAAAAAGGAAAAGATATTGTGGTGGTCAATAAAGATCGTCAAATTGCTACTGCAAAAGCTCATGCCAAATTAATGGCTGAGTCGGGTTATACCCAACCCGCTCACAGGACCGATGTAAAAGTTCTTGGAAAGCAAGCCCTGGGTATGTTCCTGGTGGGAACAGATTCTATGGAAGCCGGTCATTATATCTCAGAACACGATAAGAAAATTGCAGATAAGTTAGCGTATGTGATGGCCGGAGGCGATTTGTCTGAAGCGAGCTACGTAAGTGAGCAATATCTCCTCGATCTGGAGCGAGAAGCCTTTCTTTCGCTTTGTACCGAAAGAAAAACTCTTGAAAGGATTCAACATATGCTAAAAACTGGTAAACCCCTTAGAAATTAAGAACATGAAAACAGCTTATATCGTAAAAGCATACAGAACTGCCGTTGGCAAAGCACCCAGAGGTCTATTTCGTTTCAAGCGTCCTGATGAATTGGCAGCAGAAACCATTGAATACCTGATGAAAGAGGTACCCCAGCTAGACAAAAAAAGAATTGACGATGTGATAGTAGGGAATGCCATGCCGGAAGCCGAACAGGGACTTAATATGGCGCGACTTATTTCCCTTATGGGGTTAAAGATCGATGATGTGCCCGGGGTTACCGTAAATAGGTATTGTGCCTCTGGTTTAGAAACCATTGGTATCGCAACTGCGAAAATACAAGCGGGAATGGCAGATTGTATTATTGCCGGGGGGGCAGAAAGCATGAGTTATATCCCTATGGGAGGGTACAAACCTACTCCAGACTATGCCGCCGCTAAAGAAGGTAATGAAGATTATTACTGGGGAATGGGTTTAACAGCCGAAGCCGTTGCCGAACAATTCAAGGTCTCCAGAGAAGATCAGGATGAATTTGCCTTCAACTCCCATATGAAAGCGCTAAAAGCACAAAAGGAAGGAAAGTTTGAAGATCAGATCGTTCCCATCAACATAGAACACACCTTTATTAATGCCAAAGGGAAAAAAGAAAGTACAGAATATACCGTTAATAAAGATGAAGGACCTCGGGCGGATACCTCAAAAGAGGTTTTGGCAAAATTGCGGCCAGTATTTGCAGCCGGTGGTAGTGTCACTGCGGGAAATTCTTCACAAATGAGCGATGGGGCAGCCTTTGTCTTGGTAATGAGTGAGGAAATGGTAAAGGAATTGAAGTTAGAGCCTATTGCCAGGTTGGTGAATTATGCCGCCGCAGGTGTAGAACCAAGGATCATGGGAATTGGCCCGGTAAAGGCGATTCCAAAAGCCCTGAAGCAAGCAGGAATGAAACAGAATCAATTGGAACTAATAGAATTGAATGAAGCCTTTGCTTCTCAATCCCTTGCGGTGATTAGAGAATTGGATCTGAACCAGGAGATCGTGAACGTAAATGGTGGAGCAATTGCCTTAGGCCACCCGTTGGGATGTACGGGTGCTAAATTATCGGTCCAACTTTTTGACGAGATGCGTAAACGAAAAATGAAAGGAAAGCACGGGTTAGTGACCATGTGTGTAGGTACCGGGCAAGGTGCCGCCGGGATCTTTGAATTTTTAAACTAGAATTATACAAAATATTATATCGATGAGTACAGAAACTATTAATAAAGATATTTTACGAGGTGGCCAATTCCTCGTAAAGGAAACCAAATGTGAAGACGTTTTTACCCTGGAAGACCTCAATGAGGAGCAAAAGATGATGCGCGACAGCACCAAGGAATTTGTTGACCGCGAACTATGGGCCCATTGGGAGCGCTTTGAACAGAAAGATTACGCCTTTACCAAGGAGTGTATGCAAAAAGCCGGTGAGTTAGGCTTTTTAAGTATTTCTGTACCGGCCGAATACGGCGGCATGGGAATGGGCTTTGTCTCAACTATGCTGGTATGCGATTATATTTCCGGTGCCACCGGGTCCTTTAGCACAGCCTTTGGTGCCCACACAGGAATAGGGACACTGCCAATTACCCTTTACGGTACTGAAGCACAAAAGAAAAAATATGTACCTAAACTTGCCACAGGTGAATGGTTTGGCGCTTATTGTTTAACAGAACCAGGAGCAGGCTCCGATGCCAACTCTGGTAAAACCAAGGCTGTTCTCTCTAAAGATGGAAAGCATTACAACATTACCGGACAAAAAATGTGGATCTCCAATGCCGGATTTTGTAGCCTTTTTATAGTATTTGCACGCATCGAGGACGACAAGAACATTACCGGTTTTATTGTAGAAAATGACCCGAAGAATGGAATTTCCATGGGTGAGGAAGAAAAGAAATTAGGTATTCACTCCTCCTCTACCCGGCAGGTCTTCTTTAACGATACGAAAGTGCCTGTTGAAAATATGCTATCTGAACGAGGCAATGGTTTTAAGATAGCCATGAACGCCTTGAATGTTGGAAGGATTAAATTGGCTGCTGCTTGTTTAGAGGCTCAAAGGCGCGTTATAAAAGAGGCAGTTAATTATGCCAATGAACGCATTCAGTTTAAGACGGCTATCATAAATTTTGGGGCCATCAAGTCTAAAATTGCTCAAATGGCTACCAATGCATATGCAGGTGAATCTGCCAGCTACCGCGCCGCTATGAATATTCAGGAGCGTATCGCCATCAGGGAAGCTGAGGGCAGTTCACATCAAGATGCAGAATTGAAAGGAGTTGAAGAATACGCTATAGAATGTTCCATTTTAAAAGTAGCGGTTTCAGAAGATGTTCAGAACACTACGGACGAAGGAATTCAGATCTTCGGAGGTATGGGCTTTAGCGCAGATACTCCCATGGAAAAGGCATGGAGAGATGCCAGGATCGCCAGGATCTATGAAGGTACTAACGAAATAAACCGAATGCTAGCGGTAGGAATGCTTGTCAAAAAAGCAATGAAAGGCCATGTAGACCTACTTGGACCTGCAACTGCCGTTGGAGAGGAATTGATGGGTATCCCTTCCTTTGACACTCCGGATTTTTCCGAATTATTTGCTGAAGAAAAAGATTTGATCGCCAGACTTAAAAAGGTCTTTTTGATGATAGCAGGAAGTGCGGTTCAAAAATTTGGTCCGGATCTGGAAGCACATCAGCAAATACTGTTGGCGTCTGCAGATATTCTGATCGAGATCTATATGGCAGAATCTACCTTACTCCGCACTGAAAAAAATGCCAAGCGCAGCGGGAAAGAGTCTCAGGAAATTCAGATCGCCATGACACAGCTTTATTTATATGATGCGGTAGATATTGTGATCAAAAAAGGTAAAGAGGCCATTGTTTCTTTCGCAGAAGGTGATGAACAAAGAATGATGCTGATGGGATTAAAGCGGTTTACAAAATACATGAATCAGCCAAATGTAGTGGCTCTGAGAAATCAAATAGCAGAGAAGGTAGCAGCAGATAATGACTATACTTTTGACAGTTAAAAGATAGCTTATTCCTAATATAAAAAACCGCCCATGATGAATGGGCGGTTTTTGTATTTATAAACGTTGAGATGCTATTTTAGAAACCCATAATTTTTTGAATAAGACATCATCTGCCCCGCAAAAGATTCTGGTTGTACTATGGTAACACTGACAATCTCACCGGCATCATTCATTTCTGCGACCAATTCCGGATTTACGAAGCCACTGTAAGGGGCCGACTTAAATACCGAATTTCGCTCCAGTACCTCCGCATGAAGTTTCTGATCTACTTTAATACCATATCCTTCTACCAGGTCTTGCGCAGCTTTAAAATCACCTTCAGATTTAATCCGTTGAGTTTCCTGCAGCAATTGGCCAAACAACTCTCGTAATTTATTATAATCATTGATATTGTAATAGGTCTTGCCATCGCGTTCTACCTTCTCGATCACATTATCCGACATCCCTTTCTCAAAAACCCAGTTAGAAACCCATTGGCGATTTACCATATGATCTTCCTCTATGTCATCTCCAAGATTAATTCGCACCAGTTGTGTCACCATACCATTCCTGATATAGCGATCATAAGCAGTCTTGCCTAATTCTCCATAATTATCTGTAAGGCCCAATTCCTGTAATTTTGGATCCATCAGGAAATATAGACCCACAAGATCTGCCCGACCTTCCTCCATAGTTGATGCGTAATTTTTCAGTGTTTCTTTCGGCTGCCCTACCCCTTCATTCAACTGTCCGGAAGCATGGCCTACCACCTCGTGCAGTGCCGTAAGTAGTTTTGATGCAGTTTTTCCATATTTTTCCTCAAATGCGATCTCCTCTTCGTCATTTGCAAATTCCTTTAAACGACCAGAACCTCCTGCATTGTTGTACGAATCAATAATGTTCCCTAAAGAAACAGACTTACTCCCGTGATCCTGTCTAATCCAGTTGTTGTTGGGTAAATTAACGCCAATTGGGGTACTTGGGGAAGCATCTCCTGCTTCGGCCGCCACATTCACCGTTTTATAGGATACGCCAACCACATTCTTTTTCTTATGTTCCTCCATTAATGGGGATGTATCTTCGAACCATTGTGCGTTTTCAGATAATACCGCCATTTGTTTGGACATCTCAAAATCCTTGATCTGGATAATGCTTTCATACGACCCCTTATAACCTTTAGGATCATTGTAAACTTCAATAAATCCGTTGATCCAATCTATATCCCCTTCTTTTGATTCGACCCATGAGATAGCGTATGCATCCCAGGTATCCAGATCACCTGTTTTGTAATATTCAATAAGTAAAGAAAGGGTGTTAGCTTGTTGCTCGTTCTCGGCTACGCCTTTTGCCAACTCCAGCCATTTAATGACCTCATCTATGGCACTACCGTAAAGTCCGCCAGATTTATATACTTCTTCAACGATCTGACCATTCTTCTTTACCAACTTGGTATTCAGGCCCGTTTCAACCGGCTTTCCTGCAGGACCCTTATATGCCTTGGCGTAATACGCCTCCACTTCCTTATCAGTAATGGAAGGATCATAGAAGTTTATTGCAGAAGCCGCTACATTGTCTACCCCTTTCTTCTTATTCACTTTCTTGGCATCCTGTTCATTAAAGATCACGTTAAACGGATCCCCGCTTAGCTCAGTATTGGTCTCATTTAAGAGTTCAGTAAAGTACTCCGGAGAGAATCCCGGAACTAATTTGTCATTGGAATAATGATGATGAATGCCATTGGAGAACCAGACCCTTTTTAAATAGGTTTCAAACGCCTTCCAGTTTTCGCTCTCTTTATCTCCTGAAAAATTCTCATAGATGTTTTCAAGGGCTGCTCTTATCTGTAAATTATGTCGGTAATTCTGATCCCACATAATATCTCTTCCGGCCAAACCAGCCTGATATAAATAGTAGACCAATTTCTTTTGTTCAATACTTAATTCATTAAATCCAGGGATCTGATACCGCAAGATCTGTACATCTGCAAATTGCTCTACGACATAGTCAAAGGAAGTCTCATCGGCGGATATCGCTGATTTTTCCGCGGAATTCTCATTACAGGACCAAATTAATGCTCCTATTAAAAAGTATGAAAACAGTACTTTTAATTTCATGTTATGTAGTTTTTAATTGTTGTAACCCAAATGTAATTAATTATGTACGTTTCTCGCTATTTTAGCAGATGAAGATCGCCTTATAAAGATCTGCTTATCACTATTTCCAATACCGATGACGATATGACAAATAATATCTTAAAAGAGGTCTATTCCCCTACAGCGTTTCGGCAACAAGGACATGCTCTAATCGATGTCCTGGCCAATCACCTTGAAAATAGCTTACATCAAAAAAATGATCGCGTCATTCAATGGAACTTACCAGATGATGAGAAGAAATTTTGGTCTCACTTCCTGGCAAAGGGTGAGATAACCGATTTCTTTCCGGAAGTCCTGAAACATACAACACATGTACATCATCCAAAATACATTGGGCATCAGGTATGTGCCCCTGCGCCACAGGCTGCCCTGGCCGGACTAGTTAGTTCCTTTCTCAACAATGGTATGGCCGTATATGAAATGGGGATGGCTCCTACGGCTATGGAAAGGATAGTGACCGATCTTCTGGCAAAAAAATTAGGATTTAAGGAAGAGGCGCGAGGTTTTCTTACCTCAGGTGGAACTCTTGCCAATCTAACGGCCTTATTGTCCGCAAGAAAAGCCAAGGTAACACATGACATTTGGAATGTTGGGAATTCTGAAAAATTAGGCATCATGGTCTCTGCAGAAGCACACTACTGTGTAGACAGAGCTGCCAGGATCATGGGATTAGGAACGGCAGGGATCATTAAAGTTCCTGTAAATGAAGATTATTCAATAGACACCACGCTACTGGAGAAATATTATTTAGATGCGCAAAACCAGGGAATAGAGGTGTTTGCTCTGGTAGGTAGTGCCCCCTCTACTGCAACCGGGATCTACGATGACCTTACCGCCTTGGGTAAGTTTTGTTCAGATAAAGGAATATGGTTTCATGTTGATGGAGCTCACGGAGGAGCTGCCATCTTTTCTGAAAAGTATAAACATACCGTAAAGGGGATTGATAAGGCAGACTCTGTGGTGATAGATGGCCATAAGATGATGCTGATGTCTACTATTACTACCGCTCTGATTTTTCGGGACGGAAATCACTCCCATAGCACCTTTAGTCAGCATGCGGACTATCTGCTACAGCAGTCAGATGATGAAGATTGGTACAATCTGGCAAAACAAACTTTTGAATGCACCAAGACCATGATGAGTCTACAATGGTTTCTTCTACTTAAGTCTTATGGAGAAGCTGTTTTTGATCAGAATGTAACCACACTTTACGACCTGGGGAATGCATTTGGTCAGCAGATCAAAAAAGACCTCAAATTACAATTAGCTGTTACTCCCATGTCTAATATTGTTTGCTTTCGCTATGTGGATCAGGGTATATCTCTGGATGGCTTAAATGAGATCAACCGAAAAATACGGCAAGAATTGCTTGAGGAAGGTAACTTTTACATTGTTCAAACCAAGATCAAAGGTGTGCATTATCTTAGAACTACCATCATGAATCCGTTTACGACTATGGTCCATTTAGACGAACTGCTTACCGTAATAAAGCGGAAGGGAGATGCTATGATTCCTGCATAGATTCGAGAACCTGCTGTTCAGTAGCTTTCTTTGAAAAGTTGAGAGCACATTCTATCAATGCCAGATGAGAATAGGCTTGTGGAAAATTACCCAACAACCTTTTGGTCTTAAAATCAATATCCTCACTAAAAAGACCTAAATGATTACTGTAGGTTAATAGTCTGTCAAAAAGTGCCATCGCCTTGTCTTCTTCACCTATCTTAAACAGGCTATTGATAAACCAAAATGTGCAGATCGTAAATGAAGAAGATGGCAATCCAAAATCATCCTCATTCTTATAACGATACAACAAGCCATCATTACTTAATTCTCGTTCTATGGCCTTTACCGTACTCACAAATTTTGGATCTTTTGCAGGTATAAAGCCATAAGATTCCATCAGGAGAACAGACGCATCCAAATTCGGAGAACCGTACGACTGTGTAAAGGCTTTTACCTCATCATTCCAGGCATTGTCCAGAATGTCTTTCTTGATATTTTGCTCTAAGCGGCTCCACTTTTCAATCTTCCTTGTTTTACGGAAGATCCTGGCTACTTTAATGGCGCGGTCAATCGCCACCCAACATAAGACCTTTGAAAAGGTAAAGTGTCTGTCCTCTGTACGGAATTCCCAAATCCCCTTATCTGGTTCTTCCCAATGTTTGGAAACGATCCAAACGATGCCCTTTGTAATCCCCCACAATTCCTCTCCATTTTCAATATCGGTGCTGTGTTTATTCAACTGTTCGTAGAGCACATCCATCAAAATACCATAAATATCGTTTTGCCTTTGTTGGTAGGCAGCATTTCCTATCCTCACCGGTTTCGACCCCTTATAACCGCTTAAATGATCCAGGGTCTTTTCTGTTAATTTCTTTTCCTTGTTGATCCCATACATGATCTGTAACTTCTCATCCTTATCTGGAATAAGGTCTACTATAAATTGCAGGTATCTTCTGGCTACATTAGTATGACCAAGATCTGCCATTACCTTAATCGCCATAGATGCATCGCGGATCCAGCAAAAACGATAATCCCAGTTGCGGACCTCCCCAATGGTTTCGGGCAAGGAAGTAGTAGCTGCAGCAAGAACCGCCCCTGTTTTGTTGTAAGTGAGTAATTTCAGCGTTATGGCACTGCGGTTTATCTGAGCATTGTATTTCTTATAATTGGGGGTTTTATTGCTCCAGTTTAGCCAGTAGACCTTTGTCCTTTCAAGTTCCAGATATACTTTGCGTGTACTAGGCTGAAAGATCTTTTCATTGTAAGCCAGCAAAAAATAACCATTTTCGGTGATCTCTATTTCTCTACCCTCTACAATGGCATTCTTATTAAAGGAGGAATAAAGAAAAACGGTTTCGAACTTTTCTCCTTGTGTCAGACTTACGATGAATTTCTTTTTTACGTAGGTATGGGTCTTCCCCACCGCATAAGCCAGCTTTGGTTCATAATGAACACTAAAACTTGGTTTGCCTGATATCAGTTTTATGAAGCGGGCTATTTCCGGCGGACCGTAATACGAATTAGCACCTTTAAGATAGCGGGGCATAAAATCGTGTACCTCAAAAATATTGTCACCATCACTATACCTGGTGATCAGTACAGCAGTGTGTTTTTTGTAGCGTTGTTTTATGGCGTAATCAGCAGCCACCTTTATCCCAAAACTTCCTCCCTTTTGTTCATCTAGTAATTTGGCAAAAACAGAAGAAGAATCAAACTCAGGCAGGCAACACCAATCAATTGAACCCGTTTTAGAGACAAGAGCCGCACTTCTACAATTTCCTATAATTCCGTAATCTAAGTTATCCATAAATGAGAATCTGGCAATAATGTTTGTTTCATTGCAATTGCGCCACAATTTGACGAAATTTAGAGAAATTAAAGCTAAAAGGAGTTAAAAACATTCATTTTATGGCCAAAACTATCATTATCTCAAATCGACTCCCTGTTCAATTGCAAATTGATAATGGATCTATCAATGCTGTGCCCAGTGTAGGCGGTTTAGCCACCGGAATGAAATCTGTTCATTCTGAAGGGCAAAGCCTGTGGATAGGATGGAGTGGTCTTACCGAGGAAGAGATCCCTCCTGAGCTCGAAGGTAAGATAGATGCGGCCCTGGCCAAACATGGGTCGTCTAAAGTAAAACTAACTACAGAAGAAGTAGATGGGTTTTATTACGGTTTTAGCAACCGTACTATTTGGCCTCTTTTTCATTATTTCCTTGAATATGCAGAGTTTGAGCTGGCTAGTTGGAACACCTACAAAGAAGTGAATCAAAAGTTTGCCGATGCTATATTGAAAGAAGCCGAGGAAGATGATGTCATATGGGTTCATGATTATCAACTTATGTTAGTTCCTCAAATGGTCCGTGAAAAACGCCCCAATATTTCCATTGGATTTTTCCTTCACATTCCATTTCCGTCCTATGAGATCTTCAGAACACTACCCTGGCGCGAAGAAGTATTAACGGGTTTACTGGGATCGGACCTTATAGGCTTTCATACATACGATTATGAACGGCATTTTCTAAGTTCTGTTCGGCGTATATTAGGATTAGAAGTTAGCTTTAATGACATATATTCAGACGATCGTGTCGTAAAAGTCGATTCTTTCCCAATGGGGATCGATTATGCAAAATTCAGTGAAGCCGCTAAACAAAATAAGTCGCTTTCCAAAAAAAACCAGTCTGAGCTTCAAAGGAGACTCAACAAACACAAAGAGGCTTCCCCCGATGCTAAATTCCTGCTTTCAATAGACCGTTTAGACTATTCTAAAGGCATTGCAAAAAGGCTAAATGCCTATGAATATTTTTTAAAAAAATACCCTCAATACAAGGAAAAGGTCCGTCTTATCATTCTGGCTGTTCCATCCAGATCCAATGTTCCCCAATACAAATTATTAAAAAGAGAGATCGATGAACTGGTAGGAAGGATCAATGGAGAACTGGCTACTGTAAGCTGGACACCTATTTGGTATTTCTATCGTTCTATGCCCTTTGAAAACCTTATAGATCTGTATACTTCCTGCGATATTGCCTGGCTTACCCCCATCCGGGATGGAATGAACCTTGTAGCAAAAGAGTACATAGCCACTCGTACAGATAAAACTGGTGTCCTTATATTAAGTGAGATGGCAGGATCAGCAAATGAAATGAACGAATCCCTCTTGATCAATCCTAATAATTTTGAGCAAATCGCGGATGCCATTCACAAGGCGATCCAAATGCCGGTTAAGGAACAAATAGAAAGAAATACGGTATTGCAAAAAAGACTGGAACGTTACAACGTAGAAAAATGGGCCAATGACTTTATGCGATCACTCACTTTACAAAGCGATAAAGATCCTACCTATGTAACAAGGCGTTTATCTATTGATCTTACGAACACTATTATGACCCAATACCGGGATGCGAAAAAGCGACTACTCTTTTTAGATTATGATGGTACCCTGGCAGGGTTTCACAATGATCCTCAAAAAGCAGTCCCGGATGCCGGTTTATACGAGCTGATAGACAAGCTAGCTGCCTTGGCAAATACAGATGTATACCTTATCAGCGGACGTGATAAGGAAACCTTTGAGCGATGGTTCCTAAAGAAAAAATACAACATGATCGTGGAGCATGGAGTATGGCTTTCAGAAAAAGGATCGGACTTCACCATGCTGGAAAATGTGAAAAAAGATTGGATGGAAAAGATTTTGCCCGTGCTAGAGTCCTTTGTTGACAGAACTCCCGGAAGTTTTATTGAAGAGAAGAATTATTCCCTGGCATGGCATTACCGCAATACAGATCCCGACTTTGGACAGAAGAGGGCCTCAGAACTAAATACGGTGTTGCGTAGTCTTATAGCAAATGATGATCTTAGCGTGCTGAACGGTAATAAAGTAATGGAGATAAAAAGCAGCAATGTGAATAAAGGAAGAGCCGCAATGCGTATTTTTACTCAGGAAACATATGATTTTGTGTTTGCTATCGGAGATGACTGGACAGACGAGTTCATGTTTCAGGAATTACCAGAAACGGCCGTGACCGTAAAGGTAGGCAGACAGAAAACACAAGCCAAATACTATCTAGACAGCATAAAAAATGTACGCGATCTACTCAAACGGTTTACAGAAGAAAAAGTGTAAGTATCTGAGACTACTTCTAGTTTTAATTTGTAGCGCTTGTTCCCTGATAGGTGCTGCGCAGGCAAATACCGAAGTATTTATTGTTACGCTGGAGACAGATTCAGAAGGTATGCGTTTTGATGCTTTACAGAACATATCTAAAAATCCCGGGTATGACAATCAACCTTCATTTTACAATGACAACCAGGTGCTATTCTCCTCCACCCGTAACGGTCAAACCGATATTGCCGCCTATGCACTGAACAAAGATAGTTTGCAATGGAGATCGGATACAGCAGATGGCAGCGAGTACTCTCCATTAAAGATCCCGGGGAAAAGATCTATTTCGGCAATAAGACTAGATACAGACGGCACCCAATTGTTATATGAGTATGACTATATTACAGGATCGGCTAAAGTACTTCTGAAAGATCTGAAAGTAGGGTATCACCTTTGGTATGATGATAATATCCTCATCTCCTCTGTATTAGTTGACAATAGAATGGACCTTGTAGTTTCTAATCTAAAAGATGGTACCAACTATACCTTTCAAAAAAATGTAGGGAGGTCGCTTCACAAGATCCCTAACTCGGAGCTCATAAGTTATCTTAGCAAAGAAGGGGATATTTTAGAGATAAAATCGATGAATCCAATTTCCGGAGCAACAAAAAAAATAGCTGCTTTGCCTGCCGGGGTTCAAGACATTTGTTGGTTGATAAATGGAACTATCCTGGCCGGCAATGACAACCAGATCATTAAATTTACGCCCGGTTTAGATAGCGACCAATGGAGGGTATTAAAGGAATTTTCTAAAAGTGGAATTTCGAAGATCTCCAGGATTGCTACCAATAGCATATCAAGTAAATTGGCTTTCGTAGCCGAAGTTCCTGGGAATTAATCATAAAAGCTATGAAGTTCTTACATAACAATAACAGAGTGGAAGCCTTTAGTGATGGGGTGTTTGCCTTTGCCGCAACCCTTATGGTAGTGACGCTTGATATGGATGGCAGCCTCTGGTTAACAGGGGCCAAGGCTACCAATTTTATAAGTTTTGGTGCCAGCTTCTTTGTTTTAGTGATGTTATGGAAGATACATTACAATTTTTTCAGAAGGAACTCCTATATAGACAACTGGATCATTGCCTTTAACTCTGTCCTTCTTTTTGTAGTGCTGTATTACGTATTTCCTTTAAAGTCATTGATCAATTCCTGGATGGGTCTTCAAGAGATTACCCGTGATGGATTAGCCTCTTTGTTTGTGATGTATGGCTTTGGATTTGCTATGATCTTTTTGTGCTACGCTCTAATGTATTACAGGGCTTTTAGAAAGACAAGATCACTGCAAACCTCTATAGACCTCCTTTTTTATGCACACCATTTTTCTCTTTATGTACTTGTGGCAATTATGTCGATTATATTAGGAGTTTTAAAAGTTGGTATTAACTTTGGGGCTCCAGGGTTCTTTTATGCTCTTTTAGGGCCAATATGTTACATTCACGCCGTATGGTTCGATAATAAATACAGAAAAACACTATTATGAGATACATCTTTTTTACAGCCTTATTTGTTTCCTTTCAGCTTTCATATGGTCAATCTTCCAGCGATATATACGCCATCGTTGATGCAGTATCTTCAGACCGCATAGAAGCAGATGTGACTAAGCTCACTGATTTTGGCACACGACATACTTTAAGTGATACCCTTTCTGCAACCAGAGGTATCGGCGCAGCAAGGAGATGGATCAAAGGAGAGTTCGAAAATATTTCTGCAAGCTGCAATGACTGCCTCAATGTATTTTATCATCAAACATTGGTAAAAAAAGGCGATAATCAACGAATTGTAAAAGATGTCATGGTCGTAAACGTACTGGCCGTCCAAAAAGGCACTAAATACCCAAACCGCTATGTCATCATGAGCGGGGATATAGATTCGCGGGTAAGCGACCCAACAAATTATACTTCAGATTCTCCGGGTGCCAATGACAATGCCAGCGGTATGGCCGGAACTATAGAGGCTGCAAGGGTTCTTTCAAAATACAGTTTCGAGAACAGTATTATCTATGTAGGCTTATCCGGGGAAGAACAAGGCTTGTACGGTGGTAAATTCCTCGCAGCATATGCCAAGGAAAAAGGATGGGACATTATAGGTGTTCTTAATAATGATATGATAGGAAATATCACAGGAGTAGATGGGGTGATCAGCAACCGAGATTTCAGGATCTTCTCTGAACCGGTACCGCCGACTGAAACAGAAAAGCAAAGGAACGCAAGAAGATTTTACGGAGGTGAGGTAGATGGTATTTCCAGGCAATTAGCTCGCTATGTACACAAGAATACCAAGACGTTTATGCCGGAAATGAACCCCATGCTAATTTATCGTTTAGATAGGTTTGGACGTGGTGGCCATCACAGGCCGTTTAATGATCAGGGATTTCCGGGGATCAGGATCATGGAAGCGCATGAAAATTACACCCAACAGCATCAGGATATACGCGAGGAGAATGGAATTGCATACGGCGATGTGTTAGAACATGTAAATTTTGAATATGCCAAAAAGCTTACTGCAGTGAATGCTATTAATCTGGCCTCTTTGGCCTGGGCGCCACCGGCACCGGTGGAAGTACAAATTGGCGGCATTGTTGCACCCTCTGCTATTTTAAAATGGAGCAAGTCCGAAGGAGCAGCCGGCTATAAGATCTACTGGCGAGACACCACCTCCCCTACCTGGGATCATAGCAGAATGGTAGGCGATGTTAATGAATTTACCTTAGAAGGGATCGTTATCGATAATTATTTCTTTGGTGTAGCCGCGGTAAGTGCTGAAGGATTTGAAAGTCCGGTGGTCTTTCCCAATGGTATATTCCGGAATTAAAGAATAATGACTACAAATCGTTTTTTGCGCAAAGGGCTCTTTGGTTGCCTTTGTATCTTACTTTTTAGCTGTGGAGAGGTCCAAAAAGAAAGTACTTCCGTTGTTTCCACCGGCTATCTTCCAGATCTCAATATCCTGTTCGAAGATTACGAGAAAATGGAGCGCAATGAACGTTTTGATGAGATTGCAAGAGAGATCGTTGAAGCTAATATTGACCTGAAATCATCAGAGCTTTATATGGAGGCAGCTTCACTCTATCAACTTGCAAATAAATTAGATTCTACCGTACTATTGATCCACAAGGCCATAGATCATGGAATGGCCAACCCTGCTATCCTAAAGCAATATCCCGGCCTGGTTGAATTAAACACTAAGGAGATGAGGCTCCTAAAAAAACGTCTAGATTCTCTGGAAGTAAAACTTCATAATATCTCAAATTTTACGCTGGAAATGAGGTCAATGGATCAATTCTGGCCCTACTTTGAGGAAGCTAAAGCAAATCCGGATAGTGCCAAACTGTATTTAAAGAATTATATATTACTGGGTCCGCCCGAAATAAGAGACTATTATGCCATTAGATACTACAATCTGGAAAATATGTATGGGCAGATGATCAATGGCTCTCCAAAATATTACACCTATCTCAAGGAGTATTTAAAGAAACAAAGCGTAGCGGGACTGAAAAACCAAACTGCATTGGCCATGCAGACCTTTAAAACACTCTATCCCAATGCTGTATTCCCAAAGGTCTTTATGGTTCCCGGTTTATTAAATTCTGGCGGTACGGCGTCTGAAATGGGATTATTTATTGGGGGAGACATGTATGGGAGATCGGATGGAATGCCTGTAATAGAACTAAATGATTGGCAAAAAGAGGCGATTATGGAAATGGATAAGCTACCTCAGCTTATCATACATGAATTAATGCATTTTCAGCAAAATTATGGGGACAAGGTGAATAGTGATAAGGTTCTTTACAAGATCATAGAGGAAGGTGTATGCGATTTTTTGGTAGAACTTTCAACCGGAATCCCCATGCAATCTGCACAATTAGATTACCTGAATTCCCCGGAAAACTTTGAGATGATCTCTGTTGATCTGCAACAGGAACTATTCTCAGAAGATCTTTCGAATTGGCTTTACAACGGAGGATCTATTGAAGACAGACCGCACGATCTTGGATATGCGTTGGGGTATCTGATTTCGAAGTCGTATTATCAAAATGCGGTAAATAAGAAGGAAGCGCTCCAAAATCTTTTGACCACAAACAATATGCGATCCATTCTTGAGGCCAGCGATTATGCGTATCTTTTGGTCGTAAATTCTAATTCCTAACCGGTAGATCATGAAATTAAAACGTCTTTGCATTTTGGTAATAACTGTATTAGTCAGCTCTTACGGCAGTGCCCAGATGTTTACTCAACAAGACAGCCTTCGAGGCAGCATAACTCCGGAAAGAGCCTGGTGGGACCTAACATTCTATGACCTTCAGGTAAAAGTAGAACCGGAGAATAAGTTTATAGAAGGATCAAATACTATTCGCTATAAGGTACTTAAACCTCATCAGCTAATGCAGATAGATCTTCAGCAACCCCTTAAGATCCTGAGCGTATTTCAGGATGGGCAGCCATTATCCTATACCAGTAAAGGCTATTCCCATTTCGTATCCCTGGAAAAACGACAGTTAGTTGGTGAGATGAATGAAATTGTGATCACCTACTCAGGAAATCCCCGGGAAGCGATCACAGCACCCTGGGATGGAGGATTTTCCTGGAGTATGGATAAAAACGGACATCCTTTTGTTGCCACCTCATGTCAGGGCCTCGGAGCCAGTGTTTGGTGGCCCAATAAGGATCATATGTACGATGAAGTGGACAGTATGGCAATCAGTGTTATCGTCCCTAAAGATCTTGTAGCAGTAGCCAATGGAAGACTAAAAGAAGTACGTGAACAAGAAGATACCAAAACCTACGACTGGTACGTTCGCAATCCTATCAATAATTACGGGGTGAACGTAAATATTGGCGACTATGTTTCTTACAGTGAAACCTTCGACGGTGAGAAAGGCCCATTGGAGCTTTCCTATTATGTTTTAAGAGATAATCTGTATAAGGCGAAGGAACAATTCAAACAAGTACCTCTCATGCTCGAGGCTTTTGAACATTGGTTTGGGCCCTACCCCTTCTACGAGGATAGTTATAAATTGGTGGAAGTCCCTTATCTGGGCATGGAACATCAAAGTTCTATAACCTATGGAAACAACTATCAAAACGGATATTTAGGCCGCGACCTCTCCGGTTCTGGCTGGGGAGAAACGTTCGACTTTATCATTATTCATGAATCTGGTCATGAGTGGTTTGCCAATAATATTACGTACAAGGATATAGCCGATATGTGGATCCATGAAGGCTTTACGGCATATTCAGAAAATTTGTACCTCAATTATCATCAGGGTAAAACTGCCTCCTCCGAATACGTAGTGGGAACCCGTAATAAAATAAGAAACGACAGACCTATTATTGGTCCTTATAATGTGAATAAATCTGGTTCCTCGGACATGTACTATAAAGGAGCCAATATGCTACACACCCTAAGGCAACTGTTGGAAGACGATGAAAAATGGCGCAGTATTCTAAGGGGTATGAATGCGGAATTTTATCATCAAACCGTAACCACGGGGCAAATTGAAGATTATCTTAGCGAACAAACAGGCATAGATCTCACCGCCTTTTTCAACCAATACCTCAGATCTGCGAAGATCCCAATGCTCGAATACAAAGTAGAAGCTAATACCATTACCTACAGGTATACTGATGTTGTTGAAGATTTTGATATGCCGGTACGAATTTATATTGGTGAAAAAGAACATTGGCTTTTTCCTACAATGGAATGGAAAAGTGAAACACTTCCCAACATAACCCAGATGGTGATCGATAAAAACCTTTATATAAGAACAACCAACCTAGATTAAAATCCCTTCTTTAAAATAAGATATCTTTGTAAAACCATCATGTTTTCTTACTAAGCCAGCGTGTTCTCGTTCTTTGTAAAATACAGGTGATGATGTCGCTAGGATCATGTCTAAATTGCCGAAGAAATATCGTTTTGTGGATCTGTCCGATTATGGAAGACCTGCCGGAAAAAAAATTGCCAAATCCCTCAAAAATACATCCGTAACCCCTATTCATATAACGCTCCTCTTTCTTGTTTGCGGTATAATGGGAATCGTTTGTATTTTATTTCAACTTTATTGGGCAGCGGCGGCACTGCTAGTTTTAAAATCCATCCTAGATGCGGCCGATGGCGAATTGGCCCGAATAAAGAAAACCCCTTCTTATACAGGCCGCTATCTCGATTCTATCTCTGATATAATCCTGAACATACTGCTTTTGGCAACAATCTGGTATGTTACCCAAGGATCTGTGGTATACACTTTTTTGGCCTTAATAGGGCTTCAATTACAGGGAACCCTTTACAATTATTACTATGTAATACTGCGCAACCGATTCCAAGGGGATACTACCAGCAGGGTCTTTGAAAAAGATGTTCCCAAAGCCATGGCTGGGGAAAAACAACAACATGTAACCATGCTGTTCAAGATCTATCGTTTCTTCTATGGCCCATTTGATAAAATAATTTATCACCTGGACCGCAAAGCGGTAACCGGCAAAATATTGCCCAAATGGTTTATGACGGCTGTTTCTACTTTTGGTCTTGGGTTCCAATTACTGATCATTAGCGGCATGCTCATTTTTGATCTAAAGGATTATATCATCCCATTTTTTATTGGTTTTTCTCTCCTTATTTTCATTTTTATAGGATTGAGAAGGTTTCTAAATCGGTAATTCTTTCTACCTTACCTATTCATAGAACCGAAGTGTTTACGGGGTGACAAATAGCCGTATATACTGATCAAATATCCTTATAATGCAACGACTTTTTATTATTATTTATGTGCTACTCCTGGGAGCCTGTGAAGAGGCGACCGAAGTAAAGAAATCATCGGCAATTCTTATATCAGATGTTTCCATATTGGATGTCAGCACCGGTGAGATGACGGAACACCAAAGTATCGAAATCGATTCGGGAAAAATATTGAGTATTTCAGGTGGTATTAAGGACACCGCGGGTTATCAATCAGTCATTGATGGGAAAGGTAAATATGTGATACCCGGTCTGGCAGAAATGCATGCCCACATTCCTGCCCCTCCTGTTTCTAAGGAACAATTGGAAGAAACCTTGTTTCTATACCTTTCTAACGGTATTACGACCATAAGAGGTATGTTGGGGCATCCGTCTCACCTCGAACTAAAAAAATTAGTGGCCAAGGGGGAAGTATTGGGTCCAAGGATCTTCACATCGAGCCCTTCTCTTAATGGCAATACCGTAAAAACTGCAGAGGAAGCCAAAGCAAAGGTTACCCAGTATCAAAAAGATGGGTACGACTTCCTGAAAATTCATCCCGGTATTTTAAGGCCGGTATTTGATCAATTAGTAACAACGGCAAAAGAAGTCAATATCCCTTTTGCAGGCCATGTACCTGTTGATGTGGGAATTAGGCATGCATTAAAAAGCGGATATTCATCCATTGACCATGTTGACGGGTTTCTGGAAGGACTGGTTCCGGAGACAAGCAGGGTGAATCCCAGAGAAAACGGTTTTTTTGGATATGATTTTACAATGCTGGCCGATACCACTTTGATCCCTTCTTTGATCTCATTAGCTAGGGAACATAAAGTATGGATCGTTCCAACTCAAAGTTTGTTCGAACGTTGGTTCGCTCCTGTTTCTGCTGATCAACTCCTTAATGAGCCGGAAATGATCTATATGCCGGTAACTACACTGACTAATTGGAAGATCCGTAAAGAACAAACCATGGGGGAAGCCACCAATTTTAGAGTGGCTCAATGGGAACGATTCAATAGTATCAGGCTTCAGTTGATCAAAGCCTTGCAAGACAATGGACATGGGATGCTATTAGGATCAGACGCGCCACAGCTATTCAATGTGCCCGGTTTCTCCATCCATCATGAAATAGATGGAATGATCCACGCAGGTTTAACCCCGCTGCAGATTCTTCAAAGTGGCACTTTAAATCCGGCTATCTATTTTGATCAGCAAGAAGTATTTGGACAAATAAAGGAAGGCATGGTTGCAGATATGCTGCTGCTTAGAGAAAACCCCATGGAAGACATTAAGGCGCTAAAAAAATTAGATGGGGTAATGATAGGCGGCAAATGGATAGATAGAAAAACGATCGATAAAAAACTTAAGGTCATTGCTGCACATGCGGAAAATCAATAATCAACTTTGTATGGAATTCTTTAAAAATCTCAATTTCTTAAAATCAATTTTTTTAAAAATAAGCTTAGTTGCTATTGTCTTCAGCTTTAATTCTGGTTTTAGTCAGACTCTTTTGATGCCAGAACGTGTTTTTGATGGTGAATCCATACAGGAAGGCTGGGTGGTGATGGTAGAAGGGAACCGAATAACGTATGCCGGTGCCCCTGCCGGACTACAGACAATTACCGGCGTTACAAAAATATCCCTGCCAGGCATGACGTTAATGCCCGGCATTATTGAAGGGCACTCCCACCTCCTGCTACACCCGTATAATGAGACTTCCTGGAATGACCAGGTGCTCAAGGAATCTCCTGCGGAAAGAGCGATCAGAGGCACTGTACATGCAAAAAATTCTCTGATGGCCGGCATCACAACCATGCGCGACCTGGGTGCTGAAGGGGCTGGGTATACAGATGTTTATTTAAAAAAGACCATAGACGAAGGGATCATACCCGGACCCCGATTATTAGTAGCAGGGCCGGCCATTGTTGCCACTGGTGCCTATGGCCCAAAGGGGTTTCATGATGGAGTGACCGTTCCTTTAGGGGCGGAATCAGCCAGCGGGATAGATGAAGTGATTAAGACCGTACGAAGACAACTCGGGAATGGAGCTAACTTTATTAAGGTATATGCCGATTATAGATGGACCCCCGGAGCTGCATCAGAGCCCACCTTTCTACCTCAGGAATTAGAAGCTATGGTAGCCACAGCTACCAGTGCCGGAAGTTATGTGGTGGCACACGCCAGTACGCCGGAAGGTATGCGACGTGCGATCATGGCGGGCGTAGAAACCATTGAGCATGGGGATGGAGGAACATCTGAGATATTTCAATTAATGAAAGAAAATGGAGTTGCCCTGTGCCCTACTCTGGCCGCTGGTGACGCCATAGAACAATACAGAGGATGGGATAAAGAAAAAGAAGAAGCTTCTGCCAGGATCAAAGAAAAGAAAAGATCTTTTTCCCTTGCCCTGAAATCGGGAGTAACAATAGTCTTTGGAGGGGATGTAGGCGTCTTTCCCCACGGAGAGAATTACCGCGAAATGGATCTCATGGTCTCTTATGGCATGAAACCCCTGGATGTTTTAAAAGCTGCAACCAGCGTGAACGCAAAGGTCTTTCATCTAGACAAATCGGGAAACATAAAAAAAGATTTCCTGGCGGATATTGTGGCGGTTATAGGCGATCCTTCCAAAGATATTGGAGTGATGAAGGAGGTTAGGTTTGTTATGAAGGATGGTCAGATCTACAAGAGTATTGAATGACTCACTTTTAGATAGATCAAGACATTCAGTTCTTGAAGACCTTTTTTAGGGCCCTTTCTGTCAAAACTATCATTGCAATACTACTAGCCAGAACAAATGAAACGATGAGGATGACATTGGTAGTTTCATCGAACTGGAACAAAAACCCGAAAAATATTCCACCCATCGTAAGTAAAAATCCTTGTTTGATCATTTCCTTAGCAGCAAAAGTTTGTGCAAAATCCCATCGTTCCTGAGATCTCATAGAGGCAGGAGTTCTGTAACCATACCAACGGTTGATCTTTTTAGGAGGATAACTTCTAAGTAAATTGCCCGTAATGTAGAAGGCTATCCCTACAAATAAGCATCCAAGCATTAAGCTGTTAGAAATCATCTCCGCTTTTAATACAAATATATATCTTAAAGTCTATATAAAGCGCTCTTGAAATGCCTTTAAAAAATGCGTATTACTTACTTCCTTAACAACTATTTAAGAATTACAAGAAGTGATTTTGGTATATTTAGCGAACGAACCTAGAACTAACAATAACTATGAAAAAAGGACTACTCTCCATGATGCTTCTGGCATCCGTTTCTCTCTTCTCACAAGACTTTAAAATGGACCTGGCTCAGGACCTGAAACCACGAAATATAGGCCCTGGCGGGATGAGCGGAAGGGTTACTGCCATTGACGTGGTACAGACCGAACCAGATAATATGTATGTTGGGACTGCATCTGGCGGCCTGTGGAAATCAACTTCGGGTGGTATCACCTGGAAACCTGTATTTGACAAGGAGTTAACGGCATCTATTGGCGCTGTTGCTATCCAACAGAGTAATCCTTCTGTCATCTGGGTAGGTACAGGAGAAGGTAATCCAAGGAACAGTCTTAATGGAGGCTATGGCGTTTATAAGTCGCTCGATGGCGGCAAGAGTTGGATGGCCATGGGGCTCGAAAAAACAAGGCATATCCATAGGATCATAATTGATCCCACAGATCCAAATACAGTATACGTAGGTGCTATTGGTTCACCCTGGGGAGAGCATCCGGAACGAGGAGTTTTTAAAACTACGGATGGGGGTAAATCCTGGTCTAAAGTGCTTTTTGTGAATAATAAGACCGGTGTAGCCGACCTTATAATGGATCCTACAAATCCTAATAAGATGTTTGCTGCCATGTGGGAACACAAAAGAGATCCGTGGTTCTTTAAATCGGGCGGACCCGGTAGCGGACTTTATATGACCCATGACGGAGGAGTAAATTGGAAAAAGATCAGTGAAGAGGATGGTTTGCCAAAAGGAGAACTAGGCAGGATAGGTGTGGCCGTGGCCCGCAGTAAACCCTCTGTGGTATACGCATTGGTTGAAGCCAAAAAGAATGCACTTTACAAATCCGAGGACGGGGGTTTTAAATGGAAAAAGATCAATGACAAAAGTGATATTGGCAACAGGCCGTTTTATTATTCCGAGATCTATGTAGATCCTCAGAATGAAAACAGGGTCTATTCTGTCTTTACCTATGTGAATGTTTCTGAAGACGGAGGAAAGAATTTTACAGAATTGATGCCGGCCTATGGAGTAGCCAATGGAGTGCATCCCGATCATCACGCCTGGTGGATCCACCCTGAGGACGGCAATTTTATGATCGATGGGAATGACGGGGGTATGAATATTACCAGAGACAGAGGAGAAAGCTGGAGATTTATAGGCAATCTCCCGGTTGGGCAGTTCTACCATATTAGTACAGACAATGAATTCCCATACAATGTATACGGTGGCATGCAGGATAATGGCTCCTGGCGTGGTCCTGCTTATGTTTGGAAAGATCAGGGGATACGAAATAGTTATTGGCAGGAAATAGCCTTTGGCGATGGCTTTGATGTGGTTCCGGACAAAGATGATTCGCGTTATGGATATGCCATGAGTCAACAGGGATTTGTGAGCAGGTACGACCACATTACCGGAAATAACTACACAGTACGTCCAACACCACCAGATGCGAACACCGAATTGAGGTTTAACTGGAATGCGGGAATAGGACAAGATCCTTTTGATAATAACACGGTGTATTTTGGGAGCCAGTTTGTACACAAAAGCATCAATAAAGGACTTACCTGGGAAGTGATCTCGGGAGATATGACTACCAATGACCCGGAGAAACTAAAACAAAGCGAAAGTGGAGGTCTTAGTATGGATGCTACCGGAGCAGAAAACCATTGTACGATTTTAGTAATTGAACCCTCTCCTGTAGAAAAGGATATGCTTTGGGTAGGAACAGATGACGGAAGAGTGCATATCACTCAGAATGGAGGAGCTAACTGGACAGAAGTTACTCAAAACATTAAAGGGCTTCCTAAAGGAAGCTGGATTCCACAAATCAAAGCATCAGCAAGGAACCGTGGAGAGGCATTACTAATTGCCAATGATTACAGGAGGTTTAACTATACCCCTTATGCCTACAGAACAAGGGATTACGGAAAGACATGGGAAAGGATCGTAGATCAGACAGATGTACAAAGCTATACCCTGTCTATCATTGAGGATCCTGAAAATCCAAACCTGGTATTCCTGGGAACTGATGACGGACTTTATGTTTCTTTTAATGCTGCTAATAAATGGCAGAAATGGACGGAAGGATTTCCTACGGTTTCCACGAAAGATCTTGCCATACACTCCAGAGAACAAGATTTGGTGATAGGAACATTTGGTCGCGCTGCCTGGGTGTTAGATGATATAAGGCCTCTGAGAGCCATTGCGGCAGATCCGGGTATCTTGGGTAAGGACCTCAAAGTGTTCGATCCGCCAACAGCGTATCAGGCAGCCTATCAACAACCCACCGGAAGCCGTTTTGGAGCCGATGCCTTGTTCAATGCCGAAAACAGAGAAGAAGGGGCTATGATCACTTATTTCCTGAAAGAAGGTATTAAGAAAGTTGAACCGAAGAAAGATTCTGAAGAAAAGAAAGAAGAAGACGAGGAAGATAAGGAGGAGGAGAAGGAAGACACACAGGAATCAAAGAAAACAAAAGATTCTGTAGTAGTTCAGATCTACAACGGAGAAGACCTGATCAGGACCTTAAAATATAAAACGCCCGAAAAGGCCGGTTTCCATAGGATCTATTGGAATATGGATGAAAAAGGTCCGGACCGTCCTTCACGCACCATTCGTAAGCGCAACAGGGAAGCAGGTGGTGTGGATGTAAAACCCGGCAAATACAAAGTTGTTGTATCGCTGGGTGAAATGATGGATGAGACTATGATCACTGTAGCCTCTGATCCGCGTTTAAATGTATCAACTACTGCCATTGATGAAGTGTATGGGGCCAGTAAAAAACTGGAAGGCTTTACTCAAACCGCAGCAGATGCTGTTAAACAATTGGCAGAAAGTAAAAAAGCAGCCGACAAATATCAGATGGATCTGAAAGAGTTGGATAAAGATACCTTTAAGGACGCTATAAAGGCCTCAAAAGATATTTCAAAGAAAATCGATGGCCTTATAGATATTTATCTTGGCAAAGTTGATAAACGTCAGGGGATCACTCGTAATCCTGAACTTACAGTAATGAGGAGAATTGGGAGTGCCTATCAATATGTACGATCTCGAAAAAGCGGCATCACGGAAACCGAAACAAGGCTAATGCAATTTGCAGAAGCAGATTTAAAAGCTGCTTTGGAGAAGACCAACGCTTTTTTTGCAGACGAATGGAAAGCTTACCGGGAGTCCATAGAACCGCTAAAAATTTCTATGTTCAAGGACACCCCCTCTTTTACCCTGGACTAGATCCCGGAAGCTGTAGTTTATAAAATACCATTGAATGAAATACTAATCTAATTAGCTGATAATGAAAAAAATAAGCCTCTTACTTTTGCTCGCAGTTTTTTGGAACTGCAAGGAAAATAAAGAAGATACCATCGTCCAAAACCTAAAATCCTATACCATTGAACAAATGATGGATAACGAGAATGTGGGAGGAGGGAGTTTTTCACCAGACCTTTCGAAACTTCTGGTAACCAGTAACCGATCTGGTATATACAATATGTATACCGTATCGTCTACTGGTGGAACATTACAAGCTGTTACAGAATCTGATAGTTCCTCCGTTTTTTCGATCTCCTATTTTCCTGAAGACGAGCGAATGTTGTTTCGTATGGACAACAATGGGGATGAGATCTATCATATCTTTCTGCGCGAAAGTGATGGGACTCACAGGGATCTTACCCCTTTTGATGGAGCTAGATCATTGTTTTACCGTTGGACCACTGATGATAAGAACTTTTTCTTTGGTTCTAATCAACGAGACAAGCGATATATAGACCTCTATAAAATGGATCTGGCTACTTTTACTCCTACCCTGGTATACCAGAATGAGGAAGGATATAATGTAGAAGCAATATCCCATGATGAGAAATACCTTGCCCTTAGCAAGTCCATAAATACCAATGATAGTGATCTATACCTGTATAAGTTCGATGACAAGACTCTGATTAAAATAAATGAGAATCAAAGTGCAAACAGCGCCCAGGATTTCACAAGAGATAACACAGGTTTTCTTTATACTACAGACGATGGTTCTGAATTTTCCTATCTCATGAAGTACGATTTAGTTACCGGCGCCCGTGAGAAGGTCCTGGAAAGAGAATGGGACATTGTAGGCTCGTATTTTACGGAAAATGGAAAATACAGGGTTACTTATATAAATGAAGATGCGAAGAATAGTATTGAAGTAATGGATGTGGCAACCGGTGAAATGATGACATTACCGGCCATTGGAGATATGGATATTACCAATGTGGCATTTTCTGATGATGAAAGCCATATGCGGTTTTACGCAGGTGGTTCCGGTGCCCCATCGGACCTTTATGTTTATAATATTGATACCAAAGAGCAATATACGATTACAGACGTCCTAAACAAGGACATTCAAAGTCAGGATTTGGTCACTGCCGAAGTCGTCAGATTTAAATCCTTTGATGGCGTGGAGATCCCAGCCATTTATTACAAACCGCATCAAGCGTCTGAAACAAACAAAGTGCCTGCCCTGGTCTGGGTTCATGGAGGCCCGGGAGGGCAAAGCAGGCAGAACTTTAGTGCCTTTATCCAGTACCTGGTGAATCATGGGTATGCAATTCTTGCCGTTAACAACAGGGGAAGTAGTGGCTACGGAAAAACATTTTACCAAATGGACGATCTGAATCACGGAGACAAGGATTTGAAAGATTGTGTGGAAGGCAAGAACTGGCTGGCCTCACAGACAGAAATAGATCCTGATAAAATTGGGATCATCGGAGGCTCTTACGGCGGTTATATGACCATGGCCGCCCTTACCTATACCCCGGAAGAGTTCGCCGTAGGAGTTAATTTATTTGGTGTCACAAATTGGATCCGAACACTCCGGAGTATTCCACCATGGTGGGAATCCTTTAAAGATGCCCTCTACAAAGAACTTGGTGACCCGAATAGTGCGGACTCAGTGAGACTGCGGGAAATTTCACCCCTTTTCCACACAGATAAAGTCACAAAACCTTTGATAGTACTGCAAGGTTCTCAGGATCCCAGAGTACTTCAAGTAGAATCTGATGAGATCGTAGCTGGGGTACGTAAGAATGGGGTCCCGGTAGAATATGTCCTCTTTGAAGACGAAGGGCATGGTTTTGTAAAAAAGGAAAATCAAATTGAAGCCTATAGTAAAGTATTGGAATTTCTGGAGATCTACTTAAAAGAAGATAAAGGCAAGCCAATACAAGATGGCCAATCGATGAAATTAAAAACTGAAACTGAATGAAGAGATTAAGCATAATTATTGCCCTTTTAATAAGCGGATTGAGTGTGGCCCAAAATACGGGCGAAGATGAATGGGGAGCCTGGTACATGTACTTTGGCACCAATAAGATCTCAGAAAAGTTAAGTATTCATTCTGAGGCCCAATTTCGCTTCTATGAAACCACTCAAAATTTTAATCAGTTGCTATTGCGAACAGGACTTAATTATCATATTAATCCGGATGCCATCGCTACCCTTGGATATGGATATATTTCTACGGATGGCACGTTTGAAGAATTTTCGGAGGAAATTAATTCGAAGGAACATCGGATCTTTCAGCAACTTATACTGAAAAATAAGGTGGGAGAATTCCATTTTGAACACCGGTATCGGTTGGAGCAGCGCTTTATAGATTTTGGGGAAACCACAGACACTCAGCATAGAGCCCGTTATAGATTACAAGTAACCCTTCCTCTTACTGATACGTTTTTTGTAAATGTTTATGATGAGGTGTTCTTAAACCTACAGGACGAGGTCTTTGGTCAGAACCGCTTATA
Organism: uncultured Flavobacteriaceae bacterium; assembly: GCA_963844995.1. Classification (GTDB taxonomy): domain Bacteria; phylum Bacteroidota; class Bacteroidia; order Flavobacteriales; family Flavobacteriaceae; genus Muriicola. The sequence continues at coordinate 92,184 of CAWJQE010000012.1, forward strand.
CATGGCCTTAGGTGTTCACATTACCGATAACAGCAGTCTGCAGCTAGGCTATTTAAAGAATCATTTTAATTCGGTAAACTTTGACAGAATTCAAGTGGGGATTTTCTTTAATCCCGATCTAAGCAAAAGGTCAAAGTCGTGAAAATAAAAAGTGATCAAAAAACACCTAGGCCATTCATATCTTAAATTATTAAATTGACTACCCACAGATTATTATGTAACTTTAAATGTTAACCAAAAAAAATAGAACGAAATGAAATTTGTCAGAATCGCAGTATTAAGTCTAATCCTTGTAACATCCTACAATTGCAAAGAGGCAAAGAAGGAGGCCAGTGAGGCTGCAGAAGAGATGGAAGTCATCAAAGAAGTAGTGAAGGTAGAGTCCATTGCCTTTAAAATGGAACCTAAAAGTGATAGCAATGTTGCGGGAGAAGTAACCTTTACAGAAGAGAATGGTGAAGTTGTTATGAAAGCAACCTTTAGTGGCCTAACTCCGGGTGAGCATGCGATCCATATACATGAAAAAGCAGATTGTTCTGCAGCCGATGGCACTTCTACAGGTGGCCATTGGAATCCAACCGCAGAGCCTCATGGAAAATGGGGTGAAACCGCCGGATTCCACAGGGGTGATATAGGAAACCTTATTGCCGATGCGGATGGGAACGCCACCGTTGAATTTTCAACTGATCTATGGTGTATTGGTTGCGAAGATGAAACAAAGAATATAGTTGGGAAAGCGGTTATTGTTCACCAAGGGGTAGATGATTTTACTACACAACCCACCGGTGCTGCCGGATCACGTGTAAGCTGCACAGGGATCATCAAATAATATTATATGAAAGTCTATAGAAGCTGTCTGCGGGCAGCTTTTTTTATTTTAGGGTAGTAAGATTTATTTGGCTACCGCCAATTATAAAGGCATCCTAAAATTAAATCAATAAATTTCAGAGGTCTTTACTTACGAAGTAAATTTTGTAGTGAACGGTTTGCCATCCATATTTTTACAAATACAAGAAGCATTGCAACTGTCCAACTAAAAAAAAGGAAGTATTCCATAACGTAGGTGATTCGGGTCGGTTAATACTCAGTTTTTAAACTTAGCTATTCTTTCGTAACACTTGGGGCATCATGAAAGTTTGTACTTAAACGATAAAAATAGTCATTTCGTCTGTAATTTCCTAAATTTTTAGTTAAAAACTTAAGGCTTACACTACTGTCTAACAAGAAGCTACTATTATAATTTTAGTATTACATTAAGTTTTTACCGATTATGAAATGGCCCCTTTATCTTTTCATTGAAATTTTAACAGCTAGTTATTTAAACAATAGCATATTCCTGACCAGGATAATTTCTGGGTTGTAAAGGAGTTTTAGGTACCTAAAAAAGCCAAATTTGACGTACTTTTGGAGCTAAATTTAACGTCATGAATCCTTCGGGTCCAGGCTGGATTAATAAATTTGGAGAAGTTGTTACTAATAAGGAAGGGGTGTATTCTGACTTTTCTACCTTATATGAGAGCCTAAAAAAAAGTGGCTTTGTTTACGGTATTAATGTAAAGATCCCCTCCTTTATAAAAATAGAACATACGCCCTCAGAAGATGAAATGGCAAAGATAAATCTTGTTTCTGCGCTGTATTTCACCTATTCCCTTGAACGCAGAGAAAACAGTTTTGATGACTTTCTGGAAACTATCTTTACGTTTTATAAAGAACTGAATGTTAGCCAGATATCCTTTCTCAATAAGATATTAACAGGGAGTAAAACTTCGGCACAGCTCGAAAAATTGATAGATTCCAGGGTATATCTGGAAGACAATGTCATCAGTAGAACCTTTAACAGCATTATAACCAATTCCCTGCTATTTATTGATGTGCTTACATTGCGCCATTACTTAAGAGGGGGTGATAAAATAAGAGAACATGCCCAAAAACTGGAGTATCTTACAATCAATATCACCTATCATGCTTTAAACGCCAAGGTAAAGAACAAAACGGACGAAAAATTATCCCAATTATTCGCTGCCTCTCTCTCCTTTATTGATGATGATGAGTCACATTTTGACGGTTCGTATCGCGAAGTACTGCTTACCAATTATTCCCCCTGGGAAAACCAGTACTTTTTGGATGTAGCCAGTCTTACGGTATGGGAAGACTATTCATTGGACTACAAAGAGTCTGAATTTATCTATGGGATTGGAAAAGATATGGGTTTCCCTGAAGATCAGATCGCCAAATCACTAGATGATATCAGCAACTTTTTTAATAAGAACGTACGGAATATTTCTATTTTAAAGGACACAAACATGGCTGTACAATTTTATGATAGCATGTCCAAAGTAGTCAACAAACTCATCCTGAGAAATAGCAAAAGACTCCAAAAAGAATTATCAGAAAGTAAAGAATTGGTCTATCTAATTTCCAAAGGTGCAGTTAAAGAATTAAGTGTAGATGAAAAGAAAAAGATACAAGATCAGTTAGTGGATGTCTTTAAAAGCGTTCCATCCCTGGCCATTTTTTTATTACCCGGAGGAGCTGTTTTATTGCCTATTTTTATTAAATTGATACCTGCCTTACTTCCTTCTTCCTTCGATGAGAACAGAGTGTCTAAAAAGGATAAAAATACCCCCGAAAAGCCACTATAAGAAAAATCTATGGTAGGTATCAAATATCTTATTTTCAGATATTTATTTAATTTTATTCCAACCATAACTTAAAGTCTCGTACCCGTTCCCTGCTCACTATGATTTCCTGATCTGAAGTCTTGTTTAACTTGATCTGAAGTCTGGAATTGGTATAGGAAATGATGTCTTTGATATGGTTGATATTGACAAAGAATTTCCGGCTTACTCTAAAGAATATTTTGGGAGTTAGTTCTGTTTCCAATTGTTCCAGGGTGGTGTCTAATAGATATGATCTTCCGTCTAAAGTTGCTGCATAGGTGCCTTTATTTTCACTGTAAAAACATTCAACATCATCTGCATGGATGATCTTCAGGTGCTGCCCTACCCTAACCGTAAATCGTTTTTTGTATTCCCTTTCTACCGGATTAACCAGTAGCTTTTTTATATCCTCAAAATCGATGGCCATTTTTGGAGCAGATGTATTTTGAGATTTGTATTGATTGACCGCCTTTTCAAGTTCGTCTTCATCAATAGGCTTTAGCAAATAATCTACACTATTCAACTTAAAGGCCTGCAAGGCATATTCATCAAAAGCAGTTGTAAAGATGATGGCACTTTTTATGTCGAGCACTTCAAAGATCTCAAATGAGAGTCCGTCCGATAGCTGTATATCCAAAAAAATAAGGTCAGGATGGGGATTGTTCTGAAACCATTCTATGGATTCTTCTACAGAGTGAAGTATATTGGAGGCCTTGGCACCCAGAGACTCTAACATCCTTGCTAATCTCCGGGCAGCCGGTTTTTCATCTTCAATAATAAGTACATTCATGATGATCTTTGAGTATTACTTAGAACTTTTATGGCGTTAATATACTATAAGGAGTTCTCCTTTCTGAATTCTTTCTCCAGGATCTTCTGTAGTTGTCTTTCTTCCCAGTGTTTTACAATATTGATCTTAGGATTAAATACGCACAGTCCGTGGATCAACAGCCCTATTCCCCATAGTATTGGCACACTGAGGACGTTCCAAAAAAGCCAGAAGACAACTCTCGTATCTACCTCAGGGCTATTAATTTCTATAAAATCGACCCCTCTTAGACCAAAATATACCAGCAGTATGTTTACAACAATATAGACAGTAAGATGGCGGTAAAACCTTTTTATCTTTTTTACACGTCTCTGTGCTTTTTTATAAGAGGTTAGTCTTGCTTCTTCCATGATTACTTATATTTTGCGGCATCGCGTTTGTCTTTGTCAATGTATTTCTGTATCTGTCTCTCCTCCCAGTTCTTTCCGAGGATGGGATTGTAATTAAACACCTTGGCTGCATGAAAAGCCAGCCCTATTCCCCAGAAAAACGGTGTAAAAAAAGTGCCAAACTGCCAGAAAGTGTCCCCATCGCTTAAAGCGCGAATTAAGATATTTACCATAATAAAAGAATTTATTATTATGTAAACCGCAAGATGAATATAAAAGCCTTTTAGCTCGTCTACCCTCTTTTTTGCCCTTTTTAACTTGTCGTTATCTATATCCTGAAAATCCATAGCTTCTTAATTTACTTTAATTATTCCCATTTTTTTATATCATCTTCCTCGCGCATTAATTCCTTGATCTTGCGCTCTTCCCAGGATCGCCCAAAAAATGGATTTAGATCGAAGGTGCCAATAGCGTGAAAAACTATACCGATCCCCCAGCCAAACGCTGCCCATAGGAACCACATATATGCCCATTCATTGGTTAAGTAATTAATTACCGCCAAGCCCGAAATAACTATTACATAGGAGGTTAGATTCCCGTAAAATTTCTTTAATCGCTCTACGCGATCTTTGGCTCGCAAGTATTTGTTCTCTTTGCTGAAGTCTTCCATGATTAGTGTTTTATATGGTTTGTTTGATGCCTCTAAATTCCTAATAATCTACAATATTTCTAAAAGAACTGAACCCAGTTGTTGATTTGTGATGATGAATTGTCTTTCAACGTATGTTATGTCTTGTGACCACCCCGGGACAATTCAATTTAAAACTGATCTTTCTCCATGAATTCTTTTATCTTTTTCTCCTCCCAGCTTTTTCCCCATAACGGATTATAGCCATAGGCCTCCATTCCGTGTGTAATTAGACCAAATCCCCATCCCAGCGCCGGAAATATAGCCCAGGGAAAATCGGTGGTTCTATAATTGAGCCAGATCAGAAAAGGGATCACAATACAATAGGCCGTTAGATTTCCGAAGAATCCTTTTATGGCTTCTACCCGTTCCTTTGCCTTCTGATATCGCTTGTCTTCTATAAATGTTTGTTGTGTTTCTATACTTCCAATTTGTTTTGTGAGCATAGGCAGTTTTACGCTGAATTCCGATGCTGTTTTATCAATACTAACTTTTCTATTCGACAGGATGGAATAGCGTTGCTGAATATTGCGCAGGCCCACCCCACTGCTCCTTTTCACTACCTGCTTTTCCTGCAGGTTATTGCTTACCACCAGGCATCCATCTTTTTCGAACACCCTTATTCTCAAAGGTTTTTCTGAGGTAATCACATTGTGTTTTACAGCATTTTCCAAAAGCAATTGCAATGATAGCGGGACTATCCTGGCATCCGCATTACTGCAGGTTTCCGGTATATCGAACACAATGCTATCCTCAAACCTCATGGCCAATAGTTTTATGTAGGTCCGGGCAAAATCAAATTCCTCGTTGACCAGCACAAGATCTTTGTTCTTTTGCTCAAGAACATAGCGGTACACCTTTGAGAGAGCCGTTGTAAAGCGTTGTGCCTGTTGGGGATCTTCTTCAATAAGACTCGTAAGCACGTTCAGACTATTAAAGAGGAAATGTGGGTCTAATTGATTTTTGAGGGCATCGAACTTTGCTGAGGCGGTCCCGGCAATGATCTTTTGTTCCTTTATCTTGGTATCCTGAAGGGCTTTGTAAAAATAAAAGGCATGAATAAAAAGTGATACAATAAGGGTAATGACCAGAGCTCCGACATAATAATATACTCGTTCATTGGCAACAAAATCCTCAAATGTGGCCCCATAAATGATCACTTCTACGAACCACCTTACCATTCCAAAGGCAAGGACCGTAAAAATTACCGACCCTATGGCGCCAAACCAAAGTCGTTTCTGTGCTTGAGTTTCCCAACTGTAACGCTTACTGGCATATACATGGAAATAAGAGCCTACAGCAGTTAGCACGAAACTGTATATGAATGTTATTCCTATCCTTTCCAATAATTCCATCACCTGCACCGGTTGACCAAAGTTGATTATGAGGTTCAACAGCACTATCCCAACAGTAATTAGAATGGAGACCTTAAAGATCTTGTTTAGTTCTTTCATGTATTCAGTAATTAAAAAGGCCAGCTAAAATCACCTTTTGCTTAAAGGTAGCAAAAAGATCATTTTTTTCTTAGGAAGCACTAAAATTGCCGGCTTATTGTTCCTTCTTCCTTATTACTCTACAAATCTCTGCGCTTATCTTATCAATTTAAAACTAGTTATACCCAATTGTGTTATTCCATTACTCAACTGTAGATTAATGCAATTTAATACGGCATATTTTACATATTTTTAGTGTTTAGAATAAAATATGTATATCCCGCCAAAATACAGGAATGAAGACCTCTCGGAAGTAAAAGACTTTATAAGATCTAATTCTTTTGCAATCCTGATCAATCAACTTAACGGCAAGCCTTGGGCAACCCATACTCCGCTGGAATTAGATAAGGATGGGGATGGGAATGATATTCTTATAGGACATATCGCCAGGGCTAACCCACAATGGAAGGCTTTTGAAACCAATCCGGATGTACTTTGTATTTTTAATGGACCCCATTCGTATGTTTCCTCATCCTGGTACAAAGAGGAGGAGGTCCCTACCTGGAACTATATTGCTGTCCATATTTATGGAAGCCTTACAATTATGACAGAATCTGAAGTGCTGACCTGGTTGGGTGGCCTTGTAGATCATTATGAAAAAGATGAGAAAACACCCCTATCTCTTAAAGACCTGTCCCCTGCTACACTCAGACAAGTTAAAGGCGTTGTTGGTTTCCGCATCAAAATAAAGCAGATCCAGGCGGCGTATAAATTGTCTCAGGGACGTGAAGAAGACCATGCAAGGATCATCCACGAACTTCAAAACAAAAAGGATCCGGGTAGCCAGCAAGTGTCGCACCTCATGAAAAGAAGAGGAAATAAAGAATCTTAAGCCCTGTTTTTTTAAGCAAACCTTATATGGTTTGCAAATACTTTAGCAGTGCCTCTTTATACGATTTACTTAAGGGGATTACCTTTCTGTTGATCTCTACATGACTCTCGGCTACTACATCTAGGCTAGTGATATTTACGATATACGATCTGTGTATTCGTACGAAGATTTTGCCGGGTAATTTATCTTGCATTACCTTAAGTGTGGCGGTTAAAATATAAGACTGATTAGCGGTTACAATTTGACAATAATTACGATCTGCCTCTAAAAATAATATGTCGTCTAATAGTAGTTTTACCATCTGCCCATGATGCCTGATAAAGATACGGTCGTTTAGGAACTCAATTATCTCCTCCTTCTCACCTCCTGTAGTATTCTTATTGTTTATTTGTTCTTCTACCAATGAAAGTGTTCTGTGCAGGCTTCGAGTATTGATAGGTTTTGCTATAAATGCGAACGGATGTGTTTTTTTCGCTTTTTCAAAAGTAGCTTCATCATTGTTTGCAGTTATATAAATAATGGGGATATCTTTAGTGGATTGTATGGAATAGGCAGTTTCAATTCCATCTATACTCCCTTTCAGATTGATATCCATCAGTACCACATCTGGTGTATTGAGCTTTGCATGTATAATAGCTTCTTCACCCCTCGATTCTAAACCGGTTACCTCATATCCTAATTTTGATAATTGCAGAGAAATGTTAGCAGCAATGATCATATCATCTTCTACAATAAGAACTCGTGTTTTCGATCTCATTTCTATGCGGCTTTAGGAAGTTGAAAATCAAATGTCACAACTGTACCCTGGTCAACGACCAGGTTCATTTTACCATCTAACTGAGCTGTTAACAGCGCAATAAGCTGTGTGCCAAAACCCGTTCCGTCCAATTCTTTTGAGGTGTTCTTACCTATCCCGTTATCTGAAACCTCAAGGTGTAAAATAGAATCATGTTTTTGCAGCCTTATACAAATCTTACCATTAGAATTGTCCGGGAAGGCATATTTAAGTGCATTAGACAGCAGTTCGTTGACAATAAGTCCAATAGGGATCGCATGATCTATATCTATGGTCAGTGCCTCCATATCACACTCTATAGTTATCCTATCTTCCATACCATAGGTCTGAATAACATGATTCCCCAAATTTAGAAAATAATCCTTCATTTCTATATGTGACAAACTTTTTCCCTGATACAATTTTTGATGGATCATACTCATACTTTGAACGCGCTGTTGGCTTTTGACCATAGCTTCAAGGATCTTTGGGTCTTGTATTTGTTCTGATTGCAAGGATAACAGACTGGAAATGATCTCCAGATTATTCTTCACTCTGTGATGTATCTCTTTGAGAAGGAATTCCTTTTCCTCGTTTTGTATCTGAAGTAATTTGTTCTTCCTCTTGTTATTTCTAACGGCTTTGAACAATAATAATATGAATAGAAAAAGGAGAATGGACACAATCATTATCAAGGTCTGTACGGTTTGTTGTTTCTTGATCTGGGTACCTTGAAGAAGAATTGTATTCTCTTTTTGTGCCACTTCAAATTCGGTTTGGATCTGAGACATGCGTTCTGCCGACTCTGCCGTAAAAACTTCTTTATTTAGTTCATCGTAAACTTCAAAGGCTAAATAAGCTTCTTTATAATTATGGCTGCCGGCATAGGCCCTCCCAAGATTTTGGTACGCTTCACTTAAATAAAAAGCATCACCAAAATCTGCTGTTGCTACCTCAATGCTATTTTTTAAACTAGTTGCAGCCGATAGATATTTACCCTCCAGGTTTTGCAATTTTCCGAGTGATAACCATGCCCTCATCAACATAAAATTATTATTCAGTCGCTCACAATAAGAAATAGCCTTAAGAGCGGCTTCTTCTGCCTGAATGTATTTGCTTTGCTTGCTGTAGAGATCGGCCAGCGAAATATAAACATCGCTTAGGTTGTTATAAAATCCGTATCGCTCTCCGATAGCGATGGCATGTTCAAAATGGGTACGCGCTTTTTCCAATTCCCCAATTGCCAGATAGTTATTTCCCACCACGTACAATGTGAAATCATAATCAAGATCGTTCATCCCTATGGTTTCAAATAAGGACAAGGACAAAAGACCTTGTTCTAATCCTTTGTCGTATTTCTCTTGTTTCCAGAAAAGATTACTTAGATCGCTATGTGCAAGTGCTCTGGCATGCAGGTCGTTTAATTGTTCCCCCAGACGAAGTGACCTTAAAGCATATTCCGCGGCCATAGTAAGATCACCCCTTCTTTCATATACATATCCCTGTTGAGTATAAAGAAAAGGCAGGTCTTTTAGACCTGCATTCTTATGCGCTAAATCTAATACGATCAGGGCACTATCTAGTTGCTCATTTCGAAGTAAAATAGCTCCTTGAGTAATCCTGAAACGTGCTAACCAACCTAAATATTCCTTGGCAGTTGCTTCTTTCAATCCAATTTTTGTGAAATCATACGCTTTTTTAAGGTCGCGCGTATGCCAATAATAAGCCAGGTCATTTAGAATCAACAATTTAAGAGAATCTGTAGGAGCTTTTGTGTAGGCAATATGAAGTGTGTCCAGGTATGATGGGCCAAAGTTATCAGTGTCTATAAAGACCCTATTGTAGGAATTTTCCTCATTAAAGTTGATAATCTGGGTCGTGCCAATAAACCCGTTCAGTAAAGAAAAGAAGGTGATCAAAACGATCTGAATAAGACGATTTCTCATTTCTTAGATCTTCTCATTTAAGGGTAAATGAGGCATTCTAAGATACAAAAAAAATGATTTCGAAACTCAGGCTAAGTAAACCACCCCACTCGGACAGTATATGTTGGGCTTCGTCCTATAATGGGGTAATATCTGATATATAATTTCTTACTTTAATAAGATTAGGCGTTTAGTACCTCTATCTGCAACAGAAATTAAGCCAAATGAAAAGTACTATCCTTTTGTCGCTACTGCTTCTTACCGGACTTATTGGATGCCAATTCGTTCATAAAGAATCTACAGAACAAATGAAACACCATATAGTGGCGGTAAACACCTTTGTGGATTCTTGTTGGAACCAACATAAAGTACTTGCGATTAAGGAATTGATGACCAATGATTTTACCAGAAACCTTAACGGAATTTCTGTGGCCAAAGGACCTATGGAAATGGAGGCAAACATGATGACCTTTATACGCGCCTTTCCCGATCTGAAAATTAAGATAGATGAGATGATACAAAAAGACCAAAGTGTGGCAACTACCTGGACCTTTGAAGGAACGAATACGGGAGAATTTGCGGAATGTTTACCCACCGGTAAAAAAGCCATGGTGTCTGGTGTAACCCTTTTTCTATTTAATGCAGATGGAAAAATAGTAAGGGAGGACACTTATTATAATGAATTATATCTGTTGCAGCAATTGGGATACACTTTGCATCCACCCAACCTGGAATAGGACCCAACAACCAACCAATTGAAAAGGCCCTGGTAGTTCCGGGTCTTCTTACTTTGAAGAATTACTTAAAAACCCCTAACTTTAGAATCAACCTTAAACACACTACAACTATGTTACAAAGTAAATTTTGGCAAGGATTCTTTGCTATAGCACCAATAGCCATGTTATTTTTTGGGCTCATCGCCTATTTTATATTCTTGTTCTTTGTTATAAGTAATTCAGGGGAATTCGGTCAAAATGCCGAAAATTACTCGGCCTCCATGATCTTGGGCAATGTTGGTCTCTTTTTGTTATTTATTTTAGTTGCAGTATTCGTGTCGCTGGGAAGCCTTGTTTTTTATATTGTTCATGCGGCAAACAACCCCAATCTAAGGGAAAATAACCTCCTTCTTATTTGGATCTTGCTATTTGTATTTGCGAATGGAATAGGTCAGCTGATCTATTGGATCGTTGAGATCATCAACAAACGTGAACAACAAAACCTTACAACATAGCCCGGAAGTATTAGAACTTAGGGATTGCCGGCCTAATCATCAAAGTTTAGGGTAGCCATTCTTGAGCTGTTGGTTCTCTCAATACTCATGATCCACAATTCATTCCCGTATTTCTCTCTGAAATTGGTCTTCACTGTTTCAAGATCTTCCTGAGTACCTTCATAATGTGCTAAGTACACATAATTAAGACCGTTGATAGGGTTTTTAAAATGTCCGGCTTTAATACCCTGACTTTTGAGATCGGCCAGGAATTTATCCAGATATTCCTGAGTTTCAAAAACATTTGCAATTACATAGTGTCCGTCAGGTATACCCATCAGATTGCCTAGCAATGAAGGTGTAGCCTCTTTTTTGTTAGGAGCTAATGACATCTGGCCTAACTGCTTTAAGGAATCGATATTCTTTTGCATTTGCAGTTTCATGGCATCGCTCAGACCTCGTTGCTCTACAGCCGTGTTGGGAGTAGGTCCTTTGGCTAATAAGCCGGACTGTTGCTGCTTATCAAAAGCCGATTTTGCTTCAATGAGTTCTCGTCTGTTACTGCGTACGGCCATTTCAAATCTTCGTTCCATTTCAGAATTGATGGAATTTTCCAGGGAGTCTACTTTATATTTCAATTCATTGATCACGGCATAATTTGCACGATTGAGTTTGCGAAGTTTATCCATCTCAAGAAAAAGTGGATTTTTGTTCTTCTTGATCCTCCTTTTTACATCCAGATAATCTGTATCATTTTCCTCTTCCGATTCACGTTGAACCATATCCTCAGTGAGGGTTGGTATAAAGTTATACGCTATGGAGATCTCATGCGTTATCCCAAAATTGTTGATATCCTGCGAGAATCCCCTTTCGAAGTTATAACCAAGAGATAGGCGCTTATTTACATTAAATCCCGCCCCGGCAGATCCGCCGTAAAAACTATCATATCCAGCCTGTATCCAACCAAGACGAGGCAGGTCTAAAATGATCCCTCCTCCAAAAACAGGATCTTCCTCTCCTACTTTCCGTATCCTGGCCAATGGCATGAGTCGGCCATCTTTTAAAATACCATCTGCAAACTTAAAGTTTCGGGTATATTGAAAATGTGCTGAAAATGATTTTTCATTGAACTCTGTGAGTGATTCACCAGTTTTTAGATTAAAATCGAATAAATTCTCCGCAAATAGACCAACATCAAAATTACCGAAAGATACATTAAGCCCGGGTTGGAATGCAATTATAGAATTCTCGTCGAAACTTGCCAATAAAGGATCCTCCTCATTTGTGATTGCTCTAGCCTCATCAAAACTGCTTCGATAATAAGGAATATTAAACCCAAAAGTTAAATTGCTATTCTCAGAAAGACGAACTCCATAAGCGTAATTGGTTAGGATACCAATATTAGAGACCAATCCTTCCTGTTGACTATAAACACTGATTCCAAGTCCGGTTCGGTCATTGATCCTACCGCTATAACTCAGAAAATAATTTTGATAATTATCCTGGAAATAGGCCGACTGGCTTCTGTGGAAAAAGTTGATATACGATTTATCTTCCCGGACCGTAGAAAAGGTAGGATTGATAAGAAACCGATTGAATTTTAAGAGATTTTGAAAGGGTACATTGTAAGAAACATAAGGTGTTTCTTCCTGGCTAGAAAGGTGTCCCGAAAATGAAAGACTCAACATAATCAATGCCCAAAACCTAAAATGGACAACACAAACAGAATCCTTGAAAATAGATAGATTATTGCAGAACATGGCACAAGTATTTTCTGCACTAAATCATAGCTCCTTTCACAAGGTGGGATCACCTTTAGCCAAGAATAAAAACATAAAATTAAGAAGGAGTAATTTCTAGTACATAGGTTAATAGTTACTTTTGATTTGGACTCACAAGTTGAGAAAAGAACGATAAGCGGGCAATTTTTTTCGCCAAAATACATCCCTTAGATACAAATTTCGACGAAAGACCCACTAAATGTTAAAGAATGGTGTTGTTCATCGAAAAATTGATTTTTTATTTTCCCATAAATAGTCCAAAGTGCTCAAATTCAACCTGTTAATTATTCATAGGTAAAGGCGTTAATTTGAGTTAGCATTTAAAAAATGCCCTATTATTAACTACATATACCTATTAAACTAATCTTCAGTATGCCAATGATCATTGGCTTCTATTTCTATTAACTCAATAACGATTAAGTCACACAATTTTACAGTTGAGTATTTCTTATTTACAAACATTGGCAGAAGATTACATCTTTGAAGCATTATAAACCATAAAAACAAAGACATGAAAAAAATTATCTTTTTATTCGTCATCGCTCTATGTAGCAATCTTACTCATGCTCAGGAAAAATCCGGAGTGAATGTTATTGTAACCATCGAAAATGTACTTTCAGATGGGGGTGAGATTTTCGCTGCCCTCCATACGGCAAACACCTTTATGAAAACCAATGGAATCGCAAATGCGATGATAGAGGGGAAGAAAGGAGCAATCAACTTTACATTTACGGATGTAAAACCTGGAAGTTATGCCGTCATGGTGATGCACGATTTGAATGGCAATAAAAATATGGACTTCGATTCTAATGGGATGCCTCAGGAAAGTTACGGGATGTCTGGCAATGAGATGCTGATGGGGCCACCCACTTTTGATCATGCTAGATTTGAAGTAGCGGATAAAGATCTAGAACTCAGTATTCGATTCTAAATATGTAAACTTTTAAAGCCCACCACTTGGTGGGCTTTTTTTGATCATATTTCTTCTGTGAGCCAGGCTTTCATCATCCAAACGGTCTTTTCCTGTTGGGTAATGAAGTCGCTCATCATTGAGTTGGTCCCTTCATCATTTGCCTCTGCTGAAGATTCTAATATTCGTCGCTCTATTTTTAACAGTTCTGTTAAGGAATCTACAATAAGACGAATGGCTGCCTCATCTACGGTGATATTTTTCCCCAGTGGTACTTTGGCATTCTTTATATAATCTTCAAAGGTATGCAAGGGCACTTCACCTAATGTGAGTATCCTTTCTGCTACCTCATCTACTTTGATGTTGGCGTCGTCGTATAGTTCTTCGAACTTTACGTGCAGATCAAAGAAGCGCTTTCCTTTTATATTCCAGTGAATGCCCCTGAGATTCATGTAGTAGCGCTGAAAATTTGCCAATAAGATGTTTAATTCTTTTCCTAGTTCTCTAGATTTCGTGGTGTCTAATCCAATACTATTTAATTTCATGTCTTTTATATTTAAGTATAAAGTTATTGAATTAAAATAATCTATTATCATAAGTTTTATCGATAGTTTTTATAAATTTATTGCTTAATATTATACAGATGACCATTACGCAATTACAGTATGTCCTTGCCGTAGCAGAATATCAGAACTTCACTCTGGCGGCTGAAAAAAGTTTTGTTACTCAGCCCACTTTGAGTATGCAGGTACAAAAGTTGGAGGATGAATTGGATGTTCGAATTTTTGATCGCAGTAAAAAACCTATTTCCATTACCGAGGCCGGGAAGAAGATAGTTGCACAAGCAAAAAATATTGTCAATGAGGCCAAACGGATTAAGGATATTGTTGATCAGGAAAAAGGATTTATAGGAGGTGAGTTTACTCTGGGGATCATTCCTACGGTTATGCCCACACTGCTTCCTATGTTTCTAAAGACCTTTATCAACAAATATCCTAAAGTTCATTTGGTGATCAAGGAACAAAATACAGATAGCCTGATCCGTAACCTGCAAGATGGTCATTTAGACGCGGGCATTGCAGCTACACCGCTCGATATTGAATATATTACGGAACGTCCTCTATATTATGAACCCTTTGTAGGATATGTACCTCCCAGCCACCGTCTTCGTGATGCCAATAAAATAAAGCCGGAGGACCTAGACATCAAGGACATCCTTCTACTACAAGATGGCCATTGTTTCCGTGAAGGAGTCGTAAATCTGTGTAAGGCGTCCCGAAAACTGGAAGATGAACATTTCCAATTGCAAAGTGGTAGCTTTGAAACCCTGGTGAATTTGGCGAACGAGGGACTTGGCATGACATTATTGCCGTATCTTAATACTTTGGAACTAGATGATAGTAAAAGAGCTAATTTGAAGTATTTTATGGAGCCACCTCCTGCAAGGGAAATAAGTCTTATATATCACAAAAAAGAATTAAAGCTTCATATTACCAATGCCTTAAGAGATGTGATCGCAGCAGTTGTTAGGGGAGCTATAAAATTTCAAGATGTAAATATTATCAGTCCGTTGTCAAAAAAATGACCGGGAATGATAAACTATAAACAATAAAAAAGCCGCCAATTGGCGGCCCTTTTTAAGCTTTTATGTATAATAAACTTTCTTTTAATTCGGGTTTATCAATGATAAACTGGCGGAGCCAGTGTTTAAGTTCTTCAATTTCAAAAGGTAATAACTTTGAAATTGCTTTTTGTAGTTCCTTGCTAAATAATTTAGCATCGAAACTAACTTTCTGGAGTACTGTTTTGTAATACTCCAACATAGCTCTAGCCATACATGTGTATTTAGTAGTTAGACTGTTTCACCGAAATTAACAATAAAAAGGTATTAAATATTGCATTGGGTTAGTTAAATATTAGATAATATCACATTATCATCGATGAAATACACTATTATATATCAATTAAAAGGACTGAAAGCACCTATAAAAATGGGGCTTATCTTGCTGACATTCATTTATTTAGCCGGTTGTGCCTCTCAGAAAGAAAGGCGATTTGAGAGAAAAATTACCGAGGCGCTCTCATTGAGGGATTTTGATGATCATTTTACCGGGCTTATGATCTATGATCCCATAACCGGAGATACCCTGTTAGGAATAAATAGTGATAAATACTTCACCCCTGCGAGCAATACTAAAATATTTACGCTCTACACTTCTTTAAAAATACTTTCGGATTCTGTTCCGGCATTAAAATATATAGCGCAGCAAGATACGCTGTACTTCGCCGGGACCGGTGATCCTTCTGCCCTGCATCCCTACTTTCAGGACAGTAGCAGCGTTCATTTTTTAAAAGGCTTTAAAAACTTGGTGTATGTCAATGGTTTAGTTGGAGAAGATCGATTTGGCCCTGGTTGGGCATGGGAAGACTATGACAGTGCCTTTTCCCCTGAATTATGGTCCCTACCGCTTTACGGGAACGTGATCACCATCTTTGGAGATGATCTCTTGTCTGTAATACCGGCATATTTTAAGGACAGCGTAGAACTAAAAACTAGTACTGTAAAACGAATAGAAGATCGAAACACCTTTTATTTGGATCCACAGAGGAAAGATACCATACAGGTGCCTTTTAAAAATAGTACAGCCCTAACTAAAATCCTGCTTGAAGGTGCAGTTGGCAAGACCATTTCCCAGGCAGACTCCTTCCCTGTTACCGATCGAAAGACTCTTTACAGTATTTCCTCAGATAGTCTCTACAGATACATGATGCAGGACAGTGATAATTTTATTGCAGAACAATTACTTATAATAGCCTCTTCTGTTCTGAGAGATACTCTTTCGGGCGCAATGGCCAGAGACTATATTTTGGATACGTATCTGGCAGATCTTCCGCATAAACCCAGATGGGTAGATGGTTCTGGCCTTTCCAGATACAATCTGTTTACCCCAGGATCCATGATCCATGTCCTAAAAGCGCTTTATACGGAAATCCCTCGAAAACGCTTGTTTACTTTTTTTCCTGCAGGGGGTATTTCCGGAACCCTTGAAGATTGGTATGCCGGGGATCCTGAACCCTATGTGTTTGCAAAGTCGGGCACACTGGGTAATAATTACTGTCTCAGCGGTTATTTAATCACCAAAAAAGATAAGACGCTAATCTTTAGTTTTATGAACAACCATTTTATGGAGCCTACCTCAACTATCAAAACTCAGATTGAGCAAGTTCTGGAAACAATTAGGGATTCCTATTAAAGAATTTGATCACATAAAATTTTGAATTGCAGCATATTGCAATAGCATTATGGTTTTAGCATCCTTGATCATACCTTGGTGTATCATCTGCATAGCCTCTGCCATAGGGATCTCCAGAACTTCAATATTTTCAGTTTCATCGGCTACTCCTCCCCCTTTTCCTATTTTCATGGAATCATTATAGACTGCTATAAAAAAGTGCAGGATCTCTGTGACAGCTCCCGGCGACATGTAGGCCTCAAAGACTTTCTGTACATCTTTTACCCGAAAACCGGTTTCCTCCAGCACTTCCTTTTTGATACAACTTTCCGGATCCTGGTCGTCTAGCACACCTGCGCAGACCTCTATCATCATACCGGTCTTATTGAGGTTCACATAGGTAGGCATCCGGAATTGTCTTGTGAGGATAACCGTTTTTTTATCTGGATTGTATAATAAGATTGCAGCACCGTTACCTCTGTCGTAGGCTTCTCGCTGCTGTGTTTCCCAGCTCCCATCCTCTTTTTGATAATCATAGGTATAGCGGTTGAGTGTATACCACTGCTCGGATAATACTTCCTTTTTGATATTCCTGATACTTCCGTTTTTCAAACTTCGTTTTGCTTTAAAATAAAAAGAATCAGATGTTAGAAGCGATTATCCCCATCAATAAGATCTCCCAGACCTCCGAGGATGCTGCCTTCCCCTTTATCCTTTCCACCGCCTTTAGGGGCTGCTGCCCAAACTCTGCTGGCAAGTCGGCTAAAGGGAAGCGATTGCACATAGACCGTTCCAGGACCTCTGAGGGTGGCAAAAAATAAACCTTCCCCCCCAAACAGTGTATTCTTTATTCCTCCTATGAATTCAATGTCATAATCAACATCTTTGGTAAACCCAACGATACAACCGGTATCTACCTTTAGTACTTCCCCAGGACCTAATTCCTTTGTAGCAAGCGTACCACCTGCATGGACAAAGGCCATACCATCACCTTCTAATTTTTGCATGATAAACCCTTCCCCGCCGAAAAAGCCCCGTCCAAGTCTTTTTGAAAATTCTATCCCAACAGAAACTCCTTGCGCGGCACATAAAAAGGCATCCTTTTGACAAATGAATTTACCTTGTTTATCAGAGAGATCTATGGGGAGGATCTTTCCGGGATAAGGAGAAGCAAAGGATAAATGCTTTTTACCCTGCCCAACATTCAGGAAGGAGGTCATAAATAGCCCTTCACCGGTAAGTATCCTTTTCCCGGCTGAAAGCAAACTACCCAATACCCCTTTGTTCTGATTAGAGCCATCCCCAAAGATAGTATCCATCTTAATATCGTTTTCCATCATCATAAAACTGCCCGCTTCTGCCACTACAGCTTCCTGAGGATCTAGTTCTATCTCAACATATTGCATTTCTTCTCCAAAAATCTGGTAATCTATTTCGTGTGCATTCATGATCTTACTATTAGGTTTTATTTGTTAGTGGTGTTCCCGGATTTTTTGTTACAAATTATTTCTTTAGGCTCTGAATGATATCTTCTACCTCCCTGTGTCGCTGTGTACCGATCATACACTTCTTTCCGTTTTTCAGGATCAGGAAAAGACCTCTGTTCCCTTTCACATTATAGACCGTACCATGAGGGGTCCAGATCCTTAGTCCATACCCAATAAGCGGACTGTATTTTACTATCTGTGCCTGTTCCACATCGCTCCAGAGAATCCGTTTTTTAGCGAGGGGCGGATAATTTATCTTTATTTCGTCTTTAGTGATCGTGGTTCGAAGTTTTATCATCCAAAAAAAGACAATTAATGCTAGCATCACGATAAAAAAGATGATCAATTCCAGATTGGACATCGGGTTGTCCCCAAATGACTCTTTTAATACAATCTGTTGTACAATTCCGTAGATAGGGATTAATAGCATGCCTCCCAGCATAAGCCATAACCACCACTGTGTGAAGCGTTGTTCTTCCCGGAAAATTATATGTGGGTCCATGATGACTTCTTTGAGTAATAAATCTTTAGGAATTCGATTTTAATTTTACTGTCCATTCAAAACTAAAATCAGATACCGTTATTCCTTCTTTGTTTACTCCTTTAGCATTCATCCAAAAGGTTTGCCCCTCCCCGGTTTCTATCGTTTTGTTCAAAGCATCACGAAATTTATGACCATCCGTACATGTAAATATTATACGACCTGTTGCCTTTTTGGTAAAGGAACCCTTATTATTAGCCACTAGCATGGAAATAGGTTTGCCGGTATGTTCAATATGACGACTCACCATAACACCTGTACTTAACTCTGCAGCCATTCCCTGTACCGCCCAATACATAGATCTGAATGGGTTCTGATTGATCCACCTATGGGTCACAGTTACTACCGCCTTTTCATCATCAATGTAACGCAAACGCACGCCGGTCCACCAGGCTGCCGGTAATTTAAAAAACAGAAATGCATTGATCTTAGTGACATTAGCGCCCATGAATCGTATTATTTGAGCTTAAAAGTACCCAAATTTCTTGGAATCTATAATGTTAATATTATGTTAATATTTAGTACTATGTTTTGCATAATACCTTCTTTTAGATATATATTTGCATAAGAAACTAATATGCCATGACAGAAACCTTATCAAAACACGAAAAAAACTTGTCGGCTGCCATTCACGCGTCCACCTTTGGCAGGTTCTTTGTTCCCTTTGGTAACATACTGTTACCCCTTGTTCTATGGCTTGCCAATCGCAATGACTCTGCCTATGTGGATTATAATGGCAAGCAAGCTCTGAACTTCCAGATCAGTATGTTCCTGTATTCTGTTGTATTTGGTATGATCTCAATTCCTTTCTTTTTTGGCTTTTTCCCTGATGTATTCGATCATGGATTTATGAATTGGGGAAACTGGAACCACTATAACGGATTTCAAATGAATTTTGATTGGGACGATTTTCCCTTCCGCCGCATTTGGCCTTTAGGATTTGCCGGAGTAGTCCCAATAGCCCTGTTTATCGTGAATGTTGTGTATACCATTTTGGCGACCTTGCGATCTAACGAAGGGCAGGTATTTAAATACCCTATAACCATACCCTTTATAAAATAAATAATTCTATAGCAGTTTATTCATCAATCAACATCATGAAAGATCATCCAATGAATCATCAAAAAACGAACAGTTAACCCAGTGCTGAAAGAAGTTCGGCTCATCACCGAATAGCATGTAACAGAAGAAAAAATTATGAATATAGAAAACACAAAAGCACAGATGCGTAAAGGCGTGCTAGAATACTGTATCCTATCTATCCTTCAAGAGGAAGATAAGTATACTTCTGAGATTCTGGAGACGCTAAAAGACGCAAAAATGCTGGTGGTGGAAGGTACTATCTACCCTCTGCTTACCAGACTTAAAAATGCGGGATTGCTGAATTACCGCTGGGAGGAATCTACCTCCGGGCCGCCCAGAAAATATTATGGGCTTACAGAGACCGGTAAATTGTTTCTCAAAGAATTAGATACTACCTGGGACGAACTAAGAAATGCCGTGAATTTGGTTACCAACGCTAAAACAACGAAAAAATGAACAAAACAGTCAATATAAATCTCGCCAATGTCCTTTTTCATATCGATGAAGAGGCATTTAAAAAACTACAACGGTATTTGGAGGCCATTAAAAGGTCCTTTTCCGGAACAACTGGTAGTGATGAGATCATTGCCGATATTGAAGCTCGCATCGCCGAACTCTTTCAGGAAAGAATGGAGAACGACCGCCAGGTCATTACCATGAAAGAGGTAGATGCCGTAATAAAGGTAATGGGGCAACCCGAAGACTACAGAGTAGATGAAGATATTTTTGAAGATGCTCCAAAGTCTGATTCCACAACTACTTCTCGTACTAAAAAATTGTATCGGGATATCGATAGCAAGTACCTGGGTGGTGTTTGTGCCGGACTAGAACATTATCTCGGTTTTGATGCCCTTTGGATCCGCCTCATATTTATTTTGCTTACCTTGTCTACCGGGTTTGGTTTTATAGTCTGTATTCTATTATGGATCTTGGTACCCGAAGCGGTCACAACCTCGCAAAAGCTCGATATGAAGGGAAAACCTGTCAATATCAGTAACATCGAAAAAAAAATTAAAGAAGGATATGATGATGTAGCTGAAAAGGTAAAAGGTGTGGACTATGACAAAGTGGGGAACAAGGTAAAAAGCAGTGGCCGGACTTTTTTTGATGCCCTGGGCAACTTTATAATGTTTTGTTTTAAGGTCTTTGCCAAATTCATAGGGATCATCCTGATCATTATTGGTGCCGCAACCTTAATTGGTTTATTTATAGGCCTGTTTACCGTGGGGATCCTGGATGTAATCCATATTCCGGGGATTGATTTCTACGAAATGGTCAATGCTAGCGGTGCTTCCGTCTGGCTCATCTCTCTCCTGGCATTTTTTGCAGTGGGCATCCCGTTCTTTTTTCTACTTTACCTGGGCTTAAAGATTTTAGTAAATAACCTGAAGTCTATTGGGAACGTTATAAAATTCTCACTGTTGGGTCTGTGGTTGATCTCTATCATTGGCCTTATTGTCTTCGGTATAAAAGAAGCCTCAGCCCATGCGTATTCCGGTAGTACTACGATAAAAGAATCCTTGTATTTTCCTTCAGCGCAAGATACATTACTGATCAGGGCAACAAGCAGTGAACTCTTTGAAAATCAGGAAGACGTAGGGATAAATGGTATGACTGTCAGCTATGATGAAGATGGGGAACGTGTGCTATTTACAGACGATATTCGCTTCGATATTAATAGGTCGAGTGATTCGCTATCCTACATTAGGATCCGGAAAGATGCCAATGGCAGTTCCACCTCCGATGCCAGAGAGCGAGCAGGCAATATTCAATATTCCTATACCCTCGAGGGAAACACCCTTTCGGTGAGCAATTATTTATACACCGCCATTAAAAATAAGGTTAGAGATCAGGAGGTGAGAGTAACCCTTTCAGTCCCAGAAGGAACGTATCTGAAATTTGATGCCGGAATGCGGCGCTATATGGGTCGTGTTACTCGATTCGACAGAGAAATGTACCGGGGAAATATCGTGGATCACCTTTGGTTAATGGGTCGAAATGGTGAATTAGAATGCCTGGATTGTACTGGAATCAAAGGAGGTGTACGCTGGAACAATGATGATGAAGGCCGTATCATAATTGATGAAGAAGGGGTTGATATCAATATAAAAGATGGTGGGGAATCCTTTAAGTTAAAGATAGATGAGAACGGTGTTGAGATCAAAGCAGATGACGGTGGGCGATAAGATGACAATTCATCCATCTTTATCAACAACTGGGTAATTGAAACTTCCCGGAGAACCTATAAGAAAATACATTTGACCTAACAATAATTACTAACAACCAATAGGAATATCCAACTATTCCGAATAAAAAAGCAATATAATGACAACACTAGCTAGAATTGCAATTGCCGTACTAATGGCCCTTTTCTTATCTTCTTGTGCCTTCGATATGAACTTTGGCGAAGGGAAGAGGGGTAATGGAGAAGTAGCCAAAGAAAACCGAGAAGTATATGAGGAATTCACTGAAATTTCAGCCTCTGAAGGATTAGATGTCTATGTTACTCAGGGAGATGACTTCTCCATAGAAGTTGAAGGCGATGAAAACATCATAGATCTCATTGGCACCGATATTAAAAATGGAAAACTTAGGATCCACGCCATAGAGAATATTGGTCGGGCTACAAAGAGGATCCATGTTTCCTTGCCATCTGTGACCGGACTCTACGCTTCCAGTGGAGCAGATCTTTTGTCTCAAAATGTGATCAGGGCTAACAAGATCTCCTTAGATGCGAGCAGTGGTGCAGTAATGAAAGTGGCTCTGGTAGCCGAAGAAGTGGATGCAGATACAAGTAGCGGAGCCGACATTAGAATAGAAGGAGAGGCAATGGCATTCTATGCTGATGCAAGTAGTGGTTCCAATATCAAAGCAAAGGATTTTACCGTACGAACCTGTCATGCAGACGCCAGTAGTGGAGCAGACATTTCTGTAAATGTTTCCGAGACCCTGGTAGCCGATGCCAGCAGTGGCGCAGATATATCGTATACCGGCAACCCGGATGTACAGAAGAAGAAATCCTATTCCGGTAGCGTTCATAAAGACTAGAACTAACTACAACCAAATATGTTTAAAAACCCTGAATATTCCTTCAGGGTTTTTATTTTCCTTAACCGCTTTGTTTATCTTAGGGATAAAATTCAAAAATGCAGCTCACCCTTACCTCTCATACGCTTCAACTCAAACACACCTTTACAATTTCGAGGGAGTCACACTTAACCCAGGACACGCTTATAGTGCATCTCAGTCATCAAAACAAAACGGGTTATGGAGAAACCACCTCTAATCCGTATTACGGACATACCTTAGAAAGCCTTCATTCAGAAATTGAAGCTATTAGATCTGAGATTGAGAATTACCCATTTACCAAGCCGGAAGTATTCCATTCATGGTTATCGGAAAAAGATCTGAGTTCTTTTGCGCTCTGTGCCTTAGATCTTGCGGCCCATGATCTCTATGGGAAACTCAAGAATAAGCCCCTGTATAAACTATGGGGAACCACTGTTGACAGATACCCCATAACGAATTACACCATTGGAATAGATACCATTGAAAAAATGGTTGAAAAAATGAAGGAAACACCATGGCCAATATACAAGATCAAACTAGGAACTAAGGAAGATGTAGATATTGTCAGAGAATTACGGAAGCATAGTAGTGCGGTCTTTAGAATAGATGCCAACGGTGCTTGGTCTGCAGCACAAACAATAGCTATTGCTCCAATCCTAAAAGAGCTTGGAGTTGAGTTTATTGAACAACCCTTAAAAGCGGATGATTGGGCGGGTATGGAAAAGGTTGCTCACCATTCGGTTCTACCTGTGATCGCCGATGAAAGTTGCCTGGTGGAAGCAGATGTAGATCACTGTGCCTTGCATTTTAATGGGATCAATATTAAACTTACCAAATGTGGTGGACTAACACCTGCACTCCGTATGATTAAGCGTGGTAAAGAACTGGGACTAAAGATCATGGTAGGCTGTATGACCGAATCTACCGTAGGCATATCGGCTATAGGACAGTTATTACCTCAATTAGATTATGTGGATATGGATGGCCCTTTGCTGATCACCAACGATATCGCCAGGGGTATAGAAATATTGGAGGACGCCAGTATTAAATTCCCTACTCTTGGTGGTAGTGGTATAACTCTTTTACAATGAAGGTACAGGTATCCACATTTCCGGGGAGAACAGTGAGCATAGACGATAACTCTTTCCTGTATTTTGGTGGAACATCCTATTTAGGTGTGCATTCTGATGATGAATTTCAGGATTTAGTGCTTCGCTCTATTAAGCAATATGGGTCTAATTTTGGGGCTTCAAGAAGGTCGAATGTACAATTTTCTATCTATGACAAAGCAGAATCTTACATGGCTCAATGGGTTGGAAGTGAAGCCTGTCTTACCATGTCTTCCGGCTATTTGGCAGGACAATTGGTGGCCAACCACTTTAATACAAAAGAATACAGATTATTCTATGCGCCAAATAGTCATTCCGCGCTCTTCAGAACAAATGCTAAACCATACACTACCTATACTACTCTAAATATTGCACTGCGTGAGCATATTGAAAAAAACAGGAAAGAGATTCCGGTCATATTTCTGGATTCTATAGATTTCTCTGGTTGCAACTATCCGGATTTTCAGATTCTACGGACCCTCCCTTTGACATCGTGTATACTTGTAGTTGATGACTCTCATGGAATTGGGGTTGTTGGCGAAGAAGGTTCCGGAGTTTTTAGATCTTTATTGTCCATCCCGTGCCAGGAACTTGTTGTTTGTGCTTCTTTAGGAAAGGCCCTGGGACTCCAGGCAGGGGCAGTATTTGGAAGTGATATGAGAATAGAGCAAATGAAATCGACCATTTTTTTTGGAGGAGCCAGCCCTACCGCTCCTTTTTATTTAGCTCATTTTATGGAAGCTAAGGCCATCTATTCCAGGAAAAGGGAGTTTTTGCAGAAAAACATTCAAAATTTCTTGTCCTTACTAGAATCTCCTGATCATTTAAATTTTATGCCTAATTATCCGGTTTTTGGTTTTTCAGACACGCAACTTGCAGCACATTTGAAGGAGAATAAGATAATAATTACAGATTTCAGGTATCCTTCCGAAGACACCTATGCTACCAATAGAATTGTGCTGACTGCTGCCCATACGAAAGAAGATATCAACTCCCTCGCCGAAGTACTAAATTCATATAAATGAAAGCTTCTGGCTGTATGTTTTTATGGTAAATTTCAATTATTTCTAATTCCATAAAAAAATTAACAAAAATATTGTATCTTAATTGTAATTCTTTAAGCACTAAACTATTCAAATATGAGAAATACAATGAAGATCGCCGGTTTGGCAATTATTTTGGTACTGGCAGCAACGGTACTATCATCCAAACCAAATACTATGCACTCCATGCAGGGAGTTTGGGAATTACAAAGTTTTTCTAATTGGAATGGTGATGTTATTACCACAGTAGATAAAGCACCTGGTTATAGACAGGTAAAGATCTATTACAACGGTAAGATCATGTGGTCTCGTTGGGTACCGGGTGATCAACAAGGCAGATTCGGTTATGGATCCTATAAGATCACAGACACAGAATTGATTGAAACCATTGAGTATGGAGATTATGAAATGATGCAGGCTTTAGATACCATTCGGGAATTTACGTTTGAGCTAGATCTAAAAGATGACACATACAGTCAGATAACTCTGGATCTGGAAGGTAATCCTACCTCTTCTGAAAATTATATCCGAATAGATTAAGGATCTCTTATAAATAAAAAACCCCGAATGCTCGGGGTTTTTTTATACCTGGTACTGATTGTTTTACTAATTAACCTCTGCAGGCGTTTCTATGGTAGCCAAATAGCGTTCTGCGTCTAATGCAGCCATACACCCTGTACCTGCTGCGGTTACGGCCTGCCGGTATTCCTTATCCTGTACATCACCACTGGCAAAAACACCAGGTTTGGAGGTTTTTGTAGATTTTCCTTTGGTAATCAGATAACCGGTTTCATCCATCTCTAACTGCCCCTTAAATATTTCGGTATTGGGTTTATGACCAATGGCAACAAAAAATCCTGTGATCGGAATTACTTCTTTTTCCCCGGTCTGGTTATTAACCATCCTAAGGCCTTCCACAACTTGTTCTCCTATGATCTCATCTACCTCTGTATGATAGCGTATATCAATATTAGATAAACTTTTTACCCTGTGCTGCATTGCCTTGGAAGCCCTCATTTCATCACGTCGGATAAGCATGGTCACCTTTTTACAAATATTGGCCAGGTATGAAGCTTCTTCTGCGGCTGTATCTCCCCCGCCAACAATTGCCACCTCTTGTCCTTTGTAGAAAAAGCCATCGCAAACCGCACATGCGGAAACCCCGCCACCTCGTAAACGCTGTTCACTTGGGATATTTAAATATTTAGCTGTGGCACCTGTAGAAATGATCACAGTTTCTGCCTCAATTACCTTGGAATCATCTATGGTTACTTTATGTATACCTCCTTTTTGAGTACTAAAGTCAACCGCAGTAGCCATCCCAATGCGCACCTCGGTTCCGAAACGCTCGGCTTGTTGCTGTAATTGTATCATCATTGTAGGTCCATCGATACCTTCAGGATACCCTGGAAAGTTATCTACTTCGGTTGTGGTGGTCAATTGTCCACCTGGTTCCATCCCAGTATACATAACCGGTTTAAGATCTGCTCTGGCCGCATAAATTGCTGCCGTATACCCAGCAGGACCCGATCCTAAGATAAGTGTTTTTACTCGTTCAATTTTTTCTGACATACTACTATCTTCCTTAAAATTCAGGGCATAAATGTAGCCCATTCACTCTTAATTATTGCCCCAAAGTTATCAAAAGTTATTATACATTCATAGCTGCAGACACCACAAAAAAGGCTCTTTGTATGCAATAAAAACACAGGATAAATTACAATTTTATTCCATAGGCAAGGTCGCCTGCATCCCCAAGTCCCGGAATAATGTACCCCTTGGATGTAAGTTCATCATCTATGGCCGCGATCCACAAATGTGTAATTTCTGGAAAAACAGTTGAAACATGCTGTACACCTGCTTTGGAACCAATCACTGATATGATATGTATCTGTTTTGGTTTGCCGTGTTCTTTCAGGGCTTTAAGCACATTTTCCAGGGTCTTGCCAGTTGCCAGCATTGGATCTGTCAGAATCAGGATCTTATTGTTTAGATCCGGGGCAGCAAAATATTTAACGATCACCTCAAAAGCATCTCCTCCGCCCGGATGGTGTCTGTATGCAGAAATAAAAGCATTTTCGGCATGGTCAAAATAATTAAGCAGCCCTTGATGCAATGGTAAACCAGCCCTTAATACGGAGCAAAGCACGAACTGGTCTGAAGGAATGCTAATGTCTTTTGTGCCGAATGGGGTTTTAAACGTTTTGTTCTTATATTCAAGTGATTTGCTCAGCTCATAACCCAGGATCTCTCCTATTCTTTGAATATTCCGGCGGAAACGCATCCGGTCTTTTTGAATAACCTCGTCCCTGATCTCAGCCATAAACTGATTTAATAGCGAATTTTGATCTTCAAAATGATGTACTATCATGGAAAGGTTAATTTATATTAAAGATACATGAATGTATCCAAAGCTTTCATTCCTTAGCCTAAAACAAACCCTGATTTATAAAAAATGTCGAATTGTAACAAGAGTTACCTTTTGAAGAACCTATTATTCATAACTTTAAAAAATAGAATTTTGATCAAACTATTCTCTTCATGAAGCGACGCCTTTTCCTTTCAAGAACCGCATTGAGTTCTTTGACCGCCCTTATTGGGACCGATATCGTATTCGGGGCTATGATCCCGGATGGATATACTCCCCTGCTTTTACAGGATCCTGATCCATTTACCTTATTCAAAAAGGACAAGGATATGGTTGTACTCAATGACAAACCATGGAACATTGAGGCACTAGCCCATTTATTAGATGATGATATAACTCCCAATAAATATATGTTCATTAGAAATAATGGACTAATTCCTGAAAATATTGATGAATCTACCTGGACGTTAACTATTGACGGGGAAGCGGTAAAAACTAAAAAGACCTATACCCTGGCGGAGCTAAAATCTAAATTCAAATCGTATACTTATCAACTAACATTAGAGTGTGGAGGTAATGGGCGAAGTGAATTTGATCCTCCTGCAAAAGGTAACCAATGGACTGTTGGAGCAGTCTCCTGCGCCACATGGACGGGCGTACGCTTACGTGACGTATTGGAAGATGCCGGCTTCACAAACAAAGCCGTCTATATTGGTTACCATGCCGCAGATGTTCATCTCAGCAGGGACCCGAAGAAAGAACCGATCTCAAGAGGTGCACCTATGGCAAAAGCGCTGCAAGATGAAACGCTTATCGCCTTTAAAATGAACGGACAAGATATTCCTTTGGCCCATGGATACCCGTTACGACTGGTAGCAGGGGGATGGCCGGCATCGGTCTCAGGCAAATGGCTGCAACGCATTAGCATTCGAGACCGCATTCACGATGGAACAAAGATGACAGGGGATGCCTACAGGGTACCTTGTAATCCTGTTGCTCCTGGTGAGAAGGTGAAGGATGAAGATTTGTGCATTATTGAGTCCATGCCTGTAAAATCACTGATTACCAATCCCCGTAGCGGTGCAATGATAAAGGATGGACAGAAATTAAATATAAGGGGGCATGCCTGGGCAGGAGAACTGGAAGTAAATAAAATGGAGTATTCAATCGATTTTGGTGCCACATGGAAAGACTGTCCCATAGAAAAACCCAAGAACAGGCTGGCCTGGCAGAATTTCAGTGCCTCCATCGCCTTTCCGAAAAAAGGGTATTACGAGGTTTGGGCCAGGGCAACGGACGCAAATGGAATCAGTCAGCCTATGTTATTACCGGGCTGGAACCCAAAAGGATATTTAAATAATGCCTGCCACCGAATTGCTATCAAGGTTACCTAAGGATGGAAGAACACGATAAATTTAAATCCCAGATCAAAAGCATTTACCGGCTTTTAGTTACGCTGATGCTGCTTTTTGGCATTACAGCCCTGGCCATCGTCTACCTTATTTCAGATCCTACACTCTCCTTCTTCAAGGAGCCGGCAGCTGTTGAAGAATACGCTGTGGTACCCTCCGAAGAAGACTTTGATAAAATAGAGAATGGCATTCATGTGCGCACCGGATTTAAGGATGCCGAAGGATTAATGACTGTTGTGAACAATTGCACCAATTGCCATTCGGCCCAGTTGGTTATTCAGAACCGCATGAATGAAGAACGATGGAAAGCTACCATTCTTTGGATGCAGGAAACACAGAACCTTTGGGACCTTGGGAAAAATGAAGATATCATTGTGAACTATCTCGTTACCAATTATCCTCCTCAAAATAAAGGCAGGAGAGAAATATTAAGAAATATCAGCTGGTATGATCTTAAGGAATAACATTTTATTGATATTACTTGCAATTGCGCTGATCTCTTGCAAGGAAAATAGTAAGTCACCGCTTCAGGAGGATTTGCTTTTAAGCAGTCATTTGGTTCCCTATGACAGTCCCCTTTTGAAAGCGAATGACCCTTCTATTGCAATCATCGATTTTCGAAGTCAGGAAGATTATGACAAAGGGCATTTACCAGGCGCAATAAACCTTTACCGGAACGATTTTCAAGATACAACATTACCTTACAAAGGCATGCGCATCAACAAAACATTAGTGGCAGAACGTTTAGGAAAAGCAGGGATCACAGAGAAGGCTACCTTGATAGTGTACGATGATAAAGGCTCTTCTGATGCTTCAAGATTGTGGTGGCTGCTGCATCTCTACAATTTTGAACAGGTTTATCTGTTAGACGGAGGTATTAGACATTGGGAAAAAATGGGTGGTACTATCAGCAGGAGCAAACCGGAAATAAACCCGGCCGTTTTTCGATTTACTGATCAACCCGATAATCCACGGCTAATTACGAAAGAGAACTTACTAAAGTTGATAATGTCTGACGCTTCCAGGGCAATACTGCTTGACGTCAGAAGTAAAGAAGAATATGAAGGAAACTATGTGAAAGCGGGTGCAAAAAAAGCAGGAAGGATACCGAAGAGTATCAATATTGATTGGGCCGGAGCAGTAGACTACGGCAACACCTACACTTTTAGATCTTTAGCCGATCTGGAAAAAATATATGGGAGAACAGGAGCTTCCAGGGAAGATACCATCATTGTTTATTGCCATACGGGCGTAAGGTCTTCCCATACTACTTTTGTACTGACACAATTATTGAATTATAAGAATGTTTTAAACTATGACGGTTCCTGGGTGGAATGGAGTTATGACGACGACCTCCCTTTTGAAACCGAATCTATTACTTTTGTAAAAAATTAAACTATGGAAAATTATTGGAATGCATTTGTAAGTGCCTTTAATGGCAGTGTTTCATGGACGTGGAAATCGATTATTTTTGACGTACCATGGTATACTAATTATTTTTGGGGATTAATAGCTATTTCACTCTTTGTCTGGCTATTGGAGATCGTATTTCCGTGGAGAAAGGAACAATCAATCTTTAGAAAAGATTTTTGGTTAGATGCCTTTTATATGTTCTTCAACTTTTTTATGTTCGCCATCGCGATCAGTGGAATCTATAAAATGTTGGAAGTCCTATTTAAAGATATAGGGATCACCGCAAAAAGTCTTTCGATCATTGATCTTTCCACCATGCCTATGTGGGCACAGCTACTGATCTTTTTCATTGTATTAGATTTTGTGCAATGGTTCACACATACGCTTTTACACAAGTATAGCTTTCTTTGGAATTTCCACAAGGTGCATCATTCTGTTAAAGAAATGGGATTTGCAGCACACTTGCGATACCACTGGATGGAGAATATCCTTTACAAACCTCTCAAAGTCTTTGGTGTGATGATCTTAGGTGGCTTTGAACCTGAACAGGCATATATCGTACATTTTATTGCCATAGGTATAGGGCATCTTAACCATTCAAATGTAAAAATTACATGGGGACCTTTAAAATATGTTTTCAACAATCCTGTCATGCATTTATACCATCATGCTTATGTGCTGCCAGAAGGTTCTTACGGCGTGAATTTTGGAATTAGCCTCAGTCTTTGGGATTATATTTTCAAGACCAATTATATTCCAGAGGAGAGCGGTAAAGTACCACTGGGATTTCCCGGAGTTGAGAATTTTCCAACAGACTTTCTTCACCAGAACGTCTATGGTTTTGTAAAACCTAAAAAGAAAAGTTGAAATACGTTAGGAGCCCCCTAAAATAAAATCTGCGGCCATCCTCGCATGTAGGTCGGTAGTTGCTAACATAGGAATATCAGCACTATCTGATGACAAGAGTATTGGTAGTTCTGTGCAACCCAAAACGATGGCCTCTGCTCCACGCGACTTTAAAAGCGAGATTTGATGGAGGAAGAATTTTCGGGCCTCTTCTGTGAACTGGCCCTGGGTCAATTCCTTTGAAACGTAATGATGAGATTGTGTCAATCCTTCTCCCTCCGGGATGATGGTTTCAATATTGAAGTGTTCCCGCAAATATTCTGGGATAAAACCGAGCGTCATGGTTGGCTTGTTTCCCAATAGTCCTACTTTTTTAACGCCAAGTCGTTCTGCTTCCCTTCCGGTAGCCTCAGCAATATGCAAGATTGGGATCCCAATTTTGGGCTGAACATAAGAATAGGTCATATGAGGGGTATTGGCACAGATGACCAGAGCCTTTGCCCCGGCTTTTTCCAATTTATGAGCTACCTCCAGATACTTAGTATTGATCTTTTCCGCATTCTGTTCACGCATAAGTTCAATGTTGATGCTGTATATCAGTAATTCGGGATTTCCCTGGGTACCAATGGCATCTCCTACCATTTCATTGATAAGCCTGTAATACACGATCGTAGAATGCCAGGAAGTTCCACCAATAAGGCCAATGTTTTTCATCAATAAATTTAGTATAGATATTTACTTAACAGATTGTAAACTTAAAACAAAATTGCTATTCCTTTGGTTCTGTAGCAAACTGAATGAGCCACATGCCCCGTAGCTGCTCTATATCATACCCGGTGGCCTGATCCTGAGGATACAATGCAGATAATGTCTCTAAAACGGGTGTTGTAATTTCTTTATTGGGTGTTCCGTGACATTGTAGACACATGGCATTGGTGACGATAGGGTAATAAAAATAGACCTCATCATCTATTACTTTTGTTACAGGACGAAGCTCACCCTTATTTTCAACCTGCCGTTTAAAAGCTGTCATAAAACCCAATTCTTCCTGGCTTGCCAGGTTCGATGAATTTCTGGGTAAATCCGTTATGCGTTTTATCAGGACATTCTTCATGATTCCCATACTATCTGTGAGTCTGACAGCCTTGGTCTTACAGAATTCAATAGCCCCTGTAGTTCCTTTTTCCTGTATTGCCTTCATTAAATTTTTACCAAGCACCCCCTGGGTGGCCATTGCTATTTCCATCCCTTTTTCACCGTAGTAAGCAGGAACCCCTTCATAGGTATCATCATCCTCTATCTGCATGTTTTTCATACCCTTCCCTTTTCCCATTCCTTTACCCATTCCTTTACCCATTCCTTTTCCCTGTCCATGACCTTTTTGAAAATGCTCCTCAAACCAATCGGGCTGAGGTAAATCTGCATCATACAGATAGGTTGCAATAGCTCGGATAGACTCCTCAGAATAGGGTTGATAAGGCATAACACCAAACCTAATAAGGGCACCCCGCATTCTCGACTTTTCTGGCTGAGGATCACTAAGCCAGGTGATCATGTCCTTCGTAAAGTCTTCCTTGCTGGTTTGATCGTTAATGTAATGCTTTTTTACAGCGACCATGGGAGGGGCTATCATGGTTGCTTCCGAAGCCTTGGGGTTATGGCATATATAGCATTCGTTCTCCACGATCTTCTTACCTGGGTCTGTAGTTTCGTTGATAGCCAGGTTAGATGATGATTCCTCTATAGCCTGATACCCTTTTTGAGAATCTTTACATGAAATACTGAGGACGATACTTAGCAGAAAAACGAGATAGCGCATAGTTTAATTTTAATTCTTCTTGTTTATTCGATCTTACCTTAAATTGGGGTTTGACCTATTTGTATTTTATTTCCAACGTAAAATGCCCCCTTTAAGGTCATATACCTTTTCAAATCCTCTGGCTGCCAGTTTATGAGCTGCTTTATTACTTCTATTGCCGGAACGACAATACAAATAAACAGGTTTTGTCTTGTCCATTTTTTCAAATTCCTTGTAAAAAGCTTCGCCCTTAAAATAATCTATGTTTTGCGCCCTGGCGATATGTCCACCCTTAAATTCCCTGGGGCTTCTCACATCTACCAATTGTACATTATTCATATGTACGGCCTTCTTAAAATCTTCCACCTCAAGCACTTCCACATTAACACTAGTGGCAGGCCTGGATCTAAATAAAGTATTAAATAAAGACATCTTCTTATAATTTTAAAATTTAGTGTTTTAAAAAAAGGGAGCAATGACCTTTTTAGTAATTGCTCCCTGCATCAACCCAACCAAAAAAACAAAATCGATAATACTACAGCAAGGTAGTAGGTCATCTATGATCCGACCAGCAATAGCATCGAAGCCATCGGAAACATCCTGGATAGAACTGTTCTATTTTTTTTTATCAACTATATTTTACGCTATTCTATTTACAATATTAAAAGTATAAAGACTTCATCTAGCAGCACGTAACCTAGGTTACAAAGATGTGAGCTAAACATGGTAC
This sequence comes from uncultured Flavobacteriaceae bacterium, assembly GCA_963844995.1. GTDB lineage: Bacteria > Bacteroidota > Bacteroidia > Flavobacteriales > Flavobacteriaceae > Muriicola. The sequence continues at coordinate 125,748 of CAWJQE010000012.1, forward strand.
TTAGAGGAGAATCTCTTTAATAAGGATATAGATCCCCATGATGAGTACAAACCACCCAAAAGATCTTTTCAACTTCCTTCCCTCAATAAATTTATTGAGCCAAACGCCAATCAGAATACCAAACAGAGAGAAGGCAGTAAAACTCAGAAGAAAGAGCCAGTCTATTTCCATTGTTTCCAGATCACCTATAAAACCTATGAGTGACTTAATCGCGATGATGAGCAGGGAAGTGGCCACAGCCTTTTTCATTGGCAATTTTGCTAGGAGTACAAGTGCAGGAATGATCAAAAATCCTCCTCCGGCCCCTACAATTCCGGTAATGATTCCAACAACTAGGCCCTCTATAAGGATCATGGGGTAGTTATACTTTATATCGGTATATACTATATCACGATTGTTATTCTTACCGCTGATCATCGAATACGACGCCAGCAACATAATAATGGCAAAAAAGATCATGATCCCGATATCCCGTGTCACCGTAAAGGTTCCTACTTCAAATAAATAATCGGGAATAGCCGGTATTAAAAACCTTCTTGTAAGATATACAGCAATAAAAGCAGGAATGGCGAAAACAATAGCTGTCTTAAAGTCGACAAGTCCTTTTCTGATATTCTGAAGAGCACCCAAGAGAGATGACACTCCCACTACAAAAAGGGAATAGGCCGTAGCGACAACAGGGTTTATTGAGAGTAGGTATACCAAAATGGGGACAGTGAGGATAGACCCTCCCCCACCAATCAGGCCTAGGACAATCCCGATGATGAGGGCTCCCAAATAACCTAAAATTTGTGTGATTTCCACCTATATATTTTAATGCAATCAAAGGTAATCTGCTGTGACAAGGGAGGGCGTGACCTAGGTTACACAGAGATAAGGAAGATGCCTAAAAATCGGGCTCCTCATTTTAGCCGGATAAAAATGCCTTTCGTAAAAAGGAAAATCTCAGGAACATGATAAGTATCATTTTATGTACAAGATTAATTGAATAGCTTCATAAAGTGAATTCTAAAGGGATATTCCATGAAAACGCTATTGTATGCCACAGACTTTTCAGACAATTCTATCGCTGCTTTAAAATTTGCGGAAATGCTGCGCAATCGGTTCAACGCCAAACTTTACATGCTGCATGTATTTGACATGAAGCCCACCTTTATGAGTACTGTGAGCATATCGTATAGTCGTTTGGAAGAAGCGGCCTTAAAGGAAGCTAATTACAAACTCACACAATTCTGTACAAAGCATCTTGGGAAGGATCCTGACGCGTTGGGTATATCGTTAATTGTCAGCGAGCATGGCATCTCATCAATAGGTATTCTCGAAAAAGCAGAAAAGATCAATGCCGATCTTGTTATTATTGGCACCAAAGGGAGTACAGTACTAAAAGACCTATTCATAGGAAGTACCGCTTCTACCCTGATCAATAACTCCTATGTACCATTAATAATGGTACCTAACAAGTCGCATACAAAACAACTTGAAAAGATCGTATATGCTACAGCATTTGAAGAAGCTGATATTTTAGCAATACGAAAACTAGTGGCCCTTGCAGAACCATTTAACGCTATGATAAAGCTTGTTCATATTTCTACTAAAAGTGAATATGCGGGCGAAGATCAAATGGCTTGGTTCCAGGAAATGCTGGGCAATAAAGTTTCCTATCCCAATATCCAATTTGAACTCAGGTTTGCAGAAGTCGTCAATAGTTCTTTACAATCCTATGTTGAGGAAGAAGATCCATCACTGCTGGCTATGCTAGAAAGGGAAAGCCATGGGCTTATAAATAGTCTCTGGCACCAGGATATTGTAAAGCAAATGAAATCTGTGGTTAATACACCTTTACTTAGCTTCCATAAAAATTATTTGTATGGGTCTTAGTGGGTATATTTTCGTATCTTAAGGGAAGTCTGGCAAGTGTAATCTTGCCTATAGAATACGCACAAAATCTAATGCTAACTCAAAAATAATATTCCATGAATCCACTCATGTTCTTTTTGTTGATCCTTATTCTTTTTTTACTCGCGGGTATACGGGTCATCTTCGAATACAAACGCGCTCTTAAGTTCCGTTTCGGGAAATATATCAATACTTTACAACCTGGTTTACGGTGGATCATTCCCTTTGTTGAGACGATCCAAAAGGTAGATATCAGGGTGATCACTATAAAGATCATTTCCCAGGAAGTGATGACTGAAGACAACGTACCCTGTAGCATAGATGGGGTGGTCTTTTTTCAGATCACAGATCCTGAAAAGGCTGTTTTAGAAGTGGAGGAATTTTCTTTTGCAATAACCCAGTTATCACAAGCGGCACTGAGAGATGTTTGTGGAAAAGTAGAGCTAGATACCATCCTCTCCAAAAGGGAGGAAATGGGCAAGAACATCAAGACCATCGTGGAAGGAGAGACCAAGCGCTGGGGGATTGAGATCATTGATGTGAAGATAAAGGACATACAATTACCTGAGAATATGAGGCGTATGATGGCCAATCAGGCGGAGGCAGAACGCTCACGTAGAGCACGTATAATTTTAGCCCAGGCCGAGGACCAGGCCGCCGATATGCTATTGAAAGCTGGAAAAAAAATAGATCAGTCACCCTCTGCAATTAAACTCCGCTTGTATCAAACCTTATCTAATATTGCCGCAGAGAAAAATTCTACCATTCTATTCCCTTTCCCTGAAGAAGTATTACCGCGAAGGCGTAAGAAAGATGCCCCAGAATAGGAAAGTAGTATGTTCTGATATTGATAAATGTTATTTACCACAAAAAAAAGAGCCCTCCTGTCGGGCTCTTTTAATAAAGGCATTCATACTGACAGGAGGGCTACTTAAAAAGTGGCTACTATCATGCAATTTCCACTTTTCGGGGTTTTGATTTTTTTACTTCTTCCTTTTTGGTCAATTTGAATCTTAAAATACCGTCATTGTACTTGGCTTTAATTTCATCTTCCAAGACGTTTTCTGGCAACAATAAGTTTCTCATAAAGGAATTATAAGAAAATTCTTTTCGGGTATACTCTTCTTCTTTCTCTTCGTCTGTATACTCTTTCTCTGCTTTGATAGTTAAATACCTATTTTCGATAGATACTTCAAAATCTTTTTTAGCAAAGCCAGGTGCAGCAAGCTCAATTTCATAATGATGATCGGTCTCCTTAATGTTTAATGCAGGTTCTGCAGATCTTCCATTCCAGAAATCATCATTTACCAAACCTCTATTCCACAAATGATTGTCAAAGAAATCTTCCATGTCGAAGAAATCAGAAGTAATCAGATTGGTAAGGGGTCTTTTCCGATTTTTAAATTTTGTTAGTGACATGATCTTATTTTTTAGGTTAAACAATCCGTTCAATAGTGAAAGATAAAGGGTTTTTAGATGTACGATGCAAAGCTAATTTTAACCCTATAGATTAACTATGATAATTATCATATTTCTGATATTATTATGAACTTTTTTATGCTCCAAAATCAGGATTCTGAATTGTTATTGCCTTAAAATTATATTGATCGCTCCATTGGCTCCACGTGCCCCATATAAACCCAGTTCGGACGGCGATTTATACACCTCAATAGATTTTACATCATCCGGATTGATGCTACCCAAAATACCTGATAATCCCCCGCTGTATGCTACACCATTGATCAAGAACAAAGGTTCTGTTGTATTTGAAAATGAATTAGGTCCAAAAACCCGCACCACATTACCCCTTACCGTTATCCCGGGAACCCGCTGAAGCATGTTCAATATGCTCACTTCCCCTTTGATTGCGTTAATGGACCTCATATTATTTTGGGGTTCTTCACCAGAAACTGTCCTCACTTTGGAAGAAGTACAACCAATTCCCAGGGAACTCACTGTAAAAATAAAAATGATCAGTTTTAGAAATCTTTGCCTGGAGAACATAGTTTTGTTTTAAGTAAGAAATTTATCCTTCCCATAGTTTCCAGGGCGCTCTGTAAATTGGTGACAAGTAAGAGTTTGCCTCAGTATCATTGGAAATTTGACGCCGCTCGGCATCCCATTCCAATTTCTTCCCGGTCCTGTAAGCGATATTGCCCAAATGGGCAACTAAAGCTGCATTTCTGCCTGTTTCAATCGTACAATTGGGATCTTTCCGGCTTTGGATACATTCGAAAAAATTTCTAGTATGCTCGTCCAGACCATTAATATAGCTCCTTCTGGGGGGCAAAACTTCAGTGAGGTATTTGCCATCCTCCTGTAAAGGAAGTACTTTCCAACTGGCTCTGTTTACGGCCAGGATTCCCTTTTCACCAATAAAAGCCACTCCCGGTTCTCCGGACTCGTCCAAATAAGGAGACGTTCCCATGGCAATAAATTGCTCCCAAACCAGGCTGAAATTACCGAAATCATACACTGTTGTTAGGGTGTCCGGGGTTTCTGCAGCATTATTCGGAAAGGCGAGTTTCCCACCGATAGCCATCACCGATTTAGGTGTAGTAGCATCCATTCCTGCCAATACCATATCAAGCATATGTACTCCCCAGTCTGTCATCAGTCCGCCTGCATAATCCCAGAAATACCTGAATGAACCATGGAATCTGTTTTTATTAAAAGGCCTTTTTGGAGCAGGTCCTAACCAACGATCGTAATCTACTCCGGCCGGTGGCATACTGTCTGGTACTACATCAAATCCTTTTCCATAATTAACATCGGCCCAGGCCTTTACTTGTCTTATCCGGCCCAAAACGCCTGTTTTAAGATATGCCAAAGCCTCAATCCAGTGCGGATCGCTTCGCTGCCATTGACCCACCTGTACTACTCTATTGTATTTCCTTGCTGCCTCTACCATTAAATTGGCTTCATGAATACTATTGGCAATAGGCTTTTCCACATAGACATCCTTGCCGGCAGCACAGGCATCTGTCATCTGAATACAATGCCAGTGGTCTGGGGTGCCGATGATGACTGCCTGGAGCGACTTTAATTTTAAGAATTCTCTATGGTCTGAATAGGTTTTAGGTCGATTTCCGGTCCTTGTTTCTAATTCCTGAGCCCTTTCCTCCAATAATTGTGAATCTACATCACAAAGCGCTACACAAGTAGTGCCAGCGTTCTTTAAGAAGGAGTTCAAATTGGCCCAGCCCATGCCCCTAACTCCTATAAGGCCTATAGCAACCTCATTATGAGGAGTTGAAAAGGATGTGGCATTTAATTGACTTAAGGGCAAGGCAGTAGCTAAGGAAGCTACCCCCAGATCTTTAAGGAATGTTCTGCGATTTTGCATAACCATCGGATTTGACCCTTAATGTAGGCAATTTTTACCTATTTCAAGAGGTCAGGAAAAGGTGGAAATCGTATACTTTAAATTGCTATCTCCAGCATAACCGGGCAATGGTCAGAGCCGTAAAATTCGTTGAGGATCTCGACCTTTTTTACCTTATCTGCCAAAGAAGGACTCAGAAGAAAGTAATCTAAGCGCCAGCCTGTATTGCGTTCTCTGGCTTTAAAACGATAGCTCCAGTAGGTATAGGCTACGGTATCCGGATGCAGTTGCCGGTAGATATCTACCAATCCGGACTTTAAAAAAGCATCCATCCCATCTATCTCTACCTGAGTATACCCCGCAGTTTTGTTGTAGTTAGATTTGTCGTTCTTAAGATCGATAGGTTTATGAGCCACATTAAAATCGCCACAGACGATCACGGGTTTGGTCTCCTCTTTTTTCTTGATGTATTTCAGGAAATCAGCGTCCCATCCTTTCCTGTAATCAAGTCTGTCTAATTGTTGTCCGGAATTAGGGACGTACACATTGATCAAATAGAATTCAGGATATTCTGTACACAGGATGCGCCCTTCAGCGTCATGTTCCTCTACCCCCATATCTCTTGAGATATTTATTGGCGCAGGCTTGGTGAGGATGGTAGTTCCGGAATAGCCTTTTTTGTCGGCGTCATTACTCAGGATCTTATATGCATTCAAAGGTTTGAGGGCCTTGGCTACTTCCTCTTCCTGGGCCTTGGTTTCCTGAAGACATACAATATCTGCTTTTAGCTCCTTAAGAGTCTTAAAAAAATCCTTCTTAACAATAGCTCTAATGCCATTTACATTCCAGGTTACAATGTTCATATCCTATTATTTTTATCCCTACAATTCCTTAGTGTTACTTTTTTCGGTATTCTCTCCCTCCTCTGTAAATCATACGGGGTTTACAATACACCTTTAACTTCGCCGCAGCGCAACATGGCATCTCCATAGTACGGATTTCTTATTTCTTTTTCCCAGCTTAACCAATCCGACCCTAAATCATTATTGGCCATAGGACAATGTAAAACATAGACCGGTTTATCAGGATTTTTCATGATGGGCATCATCTCAACAAATAGATCGGAAAGGAGCACAAATTGTGAACGCTGCTCTTTGAGGGAGGTAGTCTTGGATATAGCCATAAAATGTTTATTCACACTGTTTATTTGATTTACAAGCCCTCCCTTTAATGCAGACTTATTTACCCTTTTAAGTTTAGACAGGGCATTTACCGATGCCTGCCCTACTTTTGCCGAATTTGAAAGTACCAAGGCGTCCTTAAGTTCCATATAAGCTTCCAGGACCGGCTTAAAGGAATTTTGAAATACAGGTGATACTTCCTTCTTCTCGGTTTTTATAGTAGCTCCCATTCCATCGTGTCCTTCATGACCTGTTATAACAGTGCCCTCCTTCATTCATCATAGACTTTTTACCTTTTAATTGGGCAGCAGCATCTACTGTAAATGTCCCGTGAGTAACAATCTCGTCTCCAGCTTGTAATCCGTCTAGCACTATATATCCATCTTGAACATGCATTTCCCAAAGTGATCTCGCGCATTTCAAAGGTGGAGTCGTCCGGGTTGGCCTTTATATAGACCACAGAGCGCTCTCCTGTCCAAAGAACGGCACTTTCCGGGACTACGATAGTATTTCCCTTTTTACTTGCCGGAATACTCAATGAACCGGCCACAAACATGCCAGGCTTTAATTGTCCCTGGGGATTTTGTAATACCGCCCTTACCTTCATGGTTCTTGTCGCCGAATTCAAAACAGGATCAATGAAAGAAATTTTAGCATCGAACTGGGTATCCGGATAGGCCTTAGTTGTAATAGTTATTTTTTGGTCTTCTTTTAAAAGTGAGATTTGGTTTTCGTACGCATCAAAAACCGCCCAAACGGTATTCAGATTGGCTATTTTGAACAAGGGTGAACCCTGCTTTACATAGTCTCCAGCTTCTACCATGATCTCGGATACTGTACCGGATACATTGGCATAAACAGGAAAATTTTCACGGACCTGCCCCGACTTTTCTATCTGTACTATTTCTTTTTCAGATAGTTTCCAAAGTTGAAGCTTATTACGAACCGCCTTATATAATGCGGGTTGACTTTCCTTTAAACCTGCAGCCGTAATCAATTCTTGTTGGGCCGATACAAGTTCAGGGGAATAGATAGTTGCCAATTGCTGCCCGCTTCTAACGTCTTCTCCTTCAAAATTAACGTATAGCTTTTCTATACGTCCGTCAAAGTAGGACGCCTGACTCCCAACAGCCTTTTCGTTTTCCTTTATGGTTCCTGAAAGTTTTAATGTATTGTCGCCTAAAATACCTGAACCGACAATAGTTGTTCTAATATCGGCCAAGGCCATGGCATTTTTGGACATGGTAAACTGAGTAGCAGAAAGCTCCTTAGAATCCACATCCGCCAGTATGAGATCCATGCCACAAATAGGACAGCTACCCGGGGCAGACTGTCTTATCTGTGGATGCATGGAACACGTCCATACTTCATTTTTTGCCATTTCCGCCTCGTGATTATGTGAGTCTGTTACTGGCATCTCGGCCGCATTATGAAATATAAAATATCCGGCAAGAAGGCCTATTAAAACTGCCGCACCAATATATATGATTGTCTTTTTCATCGAATTATTTATTTTTCTTTATTTGCTTTTTGATGGTAGGAGAACTTACATAAAATAGTGTAAATCCGCTTAAAATGGTAATGAGACCCATAAGGGAAAACACTCTAAGTAACAGTGTATTAAAATCATCCCTGCCCTGGTAATCCATGGTGTGCATCATCCACAAGAAATCGAACCAGCGCCAGTCCCTAAAACGCACCGTTTGAAAAGACCCGTCCTGTATAGAAACATAGGCCTTGATATTGTTTGGGGTATCATATGAAATCACAAAGGCAGGCAAGGGTTTTTCCCGGTATTCATGATGATTTCCTACCTCCTCAATACGCTCAATACTCTTGACATTTAAGGTAGAAAGCATGTGGTTTCGTGCAATTTGCAATGCTTCCTCACGATTAATCTCGTTTTTTACAGTCCCTTTTTGAGCGTCTATCAAAAAACTGTCATTGATCCAGTAATAAGGCTTGTTCCCAATTTCCCTTAGTTCCAGCGATGTAACTTCTTTTGGGTTTGAGATTGACGATGGACTTACCAGGTTCTTAAAAGAACGGGGGGCTGGGTTTTCATTTCGAAAATGATCCCCATGTATCTCATCAATATCTGTCCAGCTAAAGTAGATACCGCTTACGGTCCACATTAGAAACTGTATCCCCAGGAAGAGCCCCAGATACCTGTGCGCTTTACGAATCTTTACAGCTGTGTTACGTTTTACCATATTATGAGTCTATTTTGGTTGTTCTTAATCGTAAGGCATTGGCAATTACAGAAACTGAACTAAAACTCATTGCTAATGCAGCAATCATTGGTGATAATAGAATTCCAAAAAACGGAAATAATACCCCTGCAGCGATAGGGACACCTAATGTATTGTAGATCAAAGCAAAAAATAGATTTTGTTTTATATTTCGCATTACCTTATCACTTAGATTTCTTGCTTTTACAATTCCATGCAGATCTCCCTTAACAAGGGTAATCATTGCACTTTCAATGGCCACGTCTGTTCCTGTTCCCATAGCGATACCAACATCACTTTTGGCAAGTGCAGGGGCATCATTGATACCATCACCGGCCATAGCAACTACTTTGCCTTGCACTTGTAGTTTTTTAACTTCCTCCAGCTTATTTTCAGGTAACATCCCAGCCTTAAAATTGGTCAGATTAAGTTCCCCAGCTACCGCTTGCGCCGTATTGTGGTTATCTCCGGTGAGCATTATAACGGCGATGCCCTTATTCTGAAGTTCTCTGATGGCTTTGGCACTCGTGCCTTTTATTTTATCGCCTATAACCACATAACCGGCCACCTCGCCGTCAACTGCCAGATATGAAACAGTCTTACCTTGCTTCTGAAAGGATTGAACTTCTTTTTCCATATCAGATGAAATAATTGCATTTGCATAATCCATCATTTTGGCATTTCCCAGATCCACCTTTTTGCCATTTACTATTCCTTCAACTCCCTTCCCTGTAACCGCATTAAAATCTTTTACTTTAAAGAATTCTACTTGCTGTTCTTTACCATACTTTACGGTAGCTTCGGCCAGTGGATGTTCGCTAGAGCTGTTTATAGAAGCAATGAATTGTGTGATGTCCTTTTCACCAAAGCGTTCTCCAAATGCACCCATTTTTTCAACGGTTGGTCTTCCTTCAGTAATGGTTCCCGTCTTATCAATTATCAAGGTATCAACCTTGTCCATTTTCTCTAAAGCTTCTGCATTCTTTATCAAAACACCGTTTTGAGCACCCTTGCCTACGCCCACCATAACAGACATAGGAGTTGCCAAACCAAGTGCGCAGGGACAAGCAATAATCAATACAGCAATGGCATTTACAAGGGCATACACATACACTGGTTCTGGCCCCCAAATTGCCCAAACAATAAAGGTTACTATTGCAATAAGTACTACCACAGGCACAAAATAACTTGAAACAGTATCTGCTAATTTTTGAATAGGTGCACGACTCCTACTTGCGTCATTTACCATTTGAATGATTTGAGAAAGCAAGGTGTCGCTACCAACTTTTTCAGCTATCATAAGAAAAGATTGGTTGCCATTGATAGTTCCACTACTCACTTTATCTCCTTTATACTTGTTGACGGGAATTGGTTCTCCCGAAATCATTGATTCATCTATGGTGGTTTTTCCTTCTGAAATAATACCGTCTACCGGAATTTTATCCCCTGGTTTAACACGCAACACATCCCCTTTTTGGATTTGGTCAATGGACACTTCTTCATCAATTCCATCAACCACACGTACAGCTGTATTAGGAGCAAGTTTCAACAATTCTTTTACAGCAGAATTGGTTTTACTATGCGCTCTTGCTTCCAAAACCTGGCCCATCAATACCAACGTTAGAATAACAGTAGCTGCTTCAAAATAAACGTGCACGGCACCAGATTCGGTTTTAAATTGTTCCGGGAAAAAGTCGGGAAATAACATCCCAAAAACACTAAACACCCACGCTACACCTGCACCAATCCCAATAAGCGTGAACATATTGAGGTTCCAGGTTTTTATACTTTTATAGGCCCTTTCAAAGAACATCCAGGTGGCATAAAATACTACAGGAATAGAGAGTGTGAATTGAATCCAGTTCCACCATTTTTGTCCCGTCAAATCGTATAACGGATTGTTTGGAATCATCTCACTCATTGCAATTAAAAAAATTGGCAAAGTGAAGGCTACAGCTATCCAGAATTTCTTTAATAATTTCTTATAGGTCTTCTCTTCCGTTGAAATGTCTGCTTGCATGGGTACCAGGCCCATACCGCAAATTGGGCAGCTTCCGGGTTGGTCACGGATAACTTCAGGATGCATGGGACAGGTATACTGAATAGTGGAGGTCTGCGACAGATTCACTTCTTCTACCAAAGCCATTCCGCAAACCGGGCAATCTCCGGGCTTGTTATAGGTCTTTTCACCTTCACAATGCATGGGGCAATAAAAGGTCCCTGTTCCTTTGCCAGTATTTTTGGATTTTTCCTTTTGGGCTACAGGATGATTTCCCGGTTTATGGATACTATAGCGCCCTCCGTCATTCTCCAGGGCCTTCTCAAATTGATCCAAGGGTATATGCTGCTCCATTTCAATGGAAGCCTCAGCTTTTTCCAGGTCCACCATCACCTTGGTAACACCCTCTACCTTTGAGAGTGTTTCAGCTACGTGGTTGCGGCAGCCATTGCAGGTCATCCCATGTATATGATAGGTATGTCTCATTTTTTATTTTTCTATGGTTTCAGTAACCTTCCCGCATCTCAGCATTTTATCCCCAAAATAAGGGTTATATATTTCGGATGCATCAGATAACCAATAACCACCTTCATTGTTAAAGGCCATTGGGCAAAATTGTTTGTAAACTTTACCTCCGCTAAGAGATTCTTTAAAGATGGGTTCCAGTGATGTTGTTAGTTGCGCGAACAACTCCCTCTGTTTTTCAATATTCTGAGCTGTTGCCATATCGAGAACTATTGATTCTATCTCAAAATTATCATCAGTAAGTTTTAAACCAAGTGCACTCGCTTTAACCTGGACTTCTTTAAAATTTGAATTAATAAGTGCCAACCTTATTTGTTGGTACTCCTCAAAAACCATGGCAATTCTGTCATCTGAAAAAGTAATGCCGGCATCCACTGCCTGCTGCTCCTTAGTGGCTGGCGCTGCAGATGATGAACTATTCTCACTCTCCTGTACTTTCTTTTTATTCCCGCAAGATGATATTGCGAATAAGGCCGTTACAGTTAGGAATATTATTACATGTCTTTTCATTTTTTTACTTATAAAATGGGTTACTAATTCTTTATTGGTTTGACAGATAATTAATGATCGCCATTTGGTTGTAATAGGTATTGATGGCCTCAATAATATTCATTTGAAACTTTAATTGTAATTCCTGTATATCTAACACATCATTGAAATCGATAGTGCCGGTTTCGTAATTCTTGATCAATATTTCTTCGGCATTTTGTGCTTTTTTTAAATTCTCTGATTGTGCCGAATATCGTATCCTGGCAGAATTGCGTTGGCTTTCCGCCTCTGCCAGTTGTGTTTTAAGAGTGTTGAAGCGCTCCTGTCGCATTGCATTAAGTTCCTTTTTGCGTAGCGCATTTTGCCTGCCTAGGGAGGAATACTTATTGCTAAAGATTGGAACAGAAACCGAGACCATGGGCATTACCATATCTTTTCCATTATCCATAAATGAAACATCTGTGCGCTCAGCCACCGGTACATAGTCTACACCAATACCTAACATGGGCGACCCCTCCTTTTTTACCAACAGATCGTCTTTAAGAACCGATTCATATAATCTATCATATTTCAATAGTTCGGGATGCACTTCTAAACTATCGCTGGCAATCAAACCATCCTTTTCAGGTAGTACAAAACTCTCCAGGACACTGACGGGAATATCTTCATCCCGGTTAAGCATATTGTTCAATCCACTTTCTTGCGCTATAAACTGCTGCCGTAATATTCTTCGTTGTTCCGATAACTCGTTTTGCCTAATTTGTAATTGTAATACATCTACCGCCGAGGTTTTACCCCCTTCCACACTTTTTAAAGCCAATTGCTCATACGTCCGGAGTAATTCAATATTCTCCTGTAAAACCCTGGACCTCGCATTTATGGCATACAATCCATAATACGATTGTGAAATACCCAGAACCAATTTTCTCTTCGCTACTACCAGGGCAACGTAATCTGCCTCTGCCATGGAACCCGCATAGTTCTCACGAGCCGTTATGGTACCAAACCAGGGAAGCATTTGTCTAATCCCAAAACGGGCCTTTTGTGCACCTGTCCTGGTTTCTGTTTCACTCGCAAAATATCCGGCACTGAACTCGGTATTTGGAAGTGTATTTACTTCTTTAACCTTTTCCACAGCAATACTGTAGCGGATTTCCCCTGCCTGAATTTCCGGGTTGTTCAGCAAGCCTTGTTCAATCAACGATTCCAATTGTTGGGTGTACCCCGCATTAATAAATACAACACTAATTAATATTTGAAAGATTCTTTTCATTGTACTGACTTATTTAATTGAAATTCTGCCCTCCAACTGTATAAAACCGGAACCACCAAAAGCGTAATTAAGGCAATGAGCATTCCCCCAAAACTTGGGATGGCCATAGGGATCATGATATCACTTCCCCTTCCCGTGGATGTCAACACCGGTAAAAGTGCCAACAAGGTAGTAGCAGTGGTCATTAAACAAGGGCGTATACGTTTTTCCCCTGCCTCCACCACCGAGGCCCTGATATCCATCAAGGTGGCTGGTTTATTTTTCCTAAAAGTCTGTGTTAAATAGGTGGCCATAACTACTCCGTCGTCTGTCGCAATCCCGAATAAGGCAATAAAGCCCACCCAAACTGCAACACTGAGATTAATAGTATGCATTTGGAATAGGGATCGAACGTTTTCTCCAAAGAATTCAAAATTCATAAACCAGTCCTGACCGTATAACCAGATCAGCAAGAACCCGCCAGCAAAAGCGACTGCGATACCCGAAAACACCATGAATGAAGTAGCCACGGATCTAAATTGGAAATACAGAATCAGAAAAATAATAAACAATGCCAGCGGAACCACCACCTTTAGTGTTTTTTCTGCCCGGAGTTGATTTTCATAAGTGCCCGTAAATCTATAATTGATACCCTTGGGAATTACCAATGTTCCTTCATCAATTTTCTTCTGTATCAATGCCTGCGCATTTTCTACTACACTCACTTCGGCATAGCCAGCCAGTTTATCAAAAAGTACATAGCCCACCAAAAAGGTATCCTCACTTTTAATCATCTGAGGTCCTTTTTCGTATCGGATCGTTACCAGTTCGCCCAGGGGTATTTGCTTTCCTCCGTCAACCGGGATGTATATATTCTCAATATCGGCCGGATTTTCCCGTAATTCTCTGGGATACCGCACCCTAATTCCATACCGTTCCCTCCCTTCAACCGTTTGTGAGAGCATCATGCCCCCCACGGCAACTTCCAGAACCTGTTGAACATCTTCAATAAGAAGACCGTAACGTGCCAGTTTATCTCTGTCAATATCAATAATCAAATAAGGTTTTCCAACGATCCGGTCTGCAAAGACGGCTTCTGCCTTAACCCCTTCGGCTTCTTTTAAAATGTTTTCAAGCTGTATTCCAAAGGCTTCAATCTGTCTAAGATCGGTCCCTTTTACTTTGATCCCCATAGGAGCCCGCATACCTGTTTGCAACATAACCAAACGTGTTTCTATCGGTTGCAATTTAGGAGCAGAAGTAACACCCGGCAAGCGCGTTACCTTTACGATTTCATCCCAGATATCATCCGGAGATTTGATCTCCGGTCTCCATGCCCTGTAATATTCGCCCCGGGAATCTGGTATTAGAAATTGTTGTTCAACTTCTGTAAATACCCGTAACCTGCCTTCTGGAACATCTTTTGGCTGTTCACCCTCATTGGGATTCCAAACATACACTCCTTCATTTAGCATAAAATAGCCATCCGAATTTACTTTGAATCGCTGCCGTGTCCCGGAGGCGTCTTTCATGTATTCTGGCTTGTACTGAATTAAATTTTCATACATAGACAAAGGTGCCGGATCTAATGATGACTCTGTACGACCGGCCTTCCCAACCACCGTTAAAATTTCAGGGATATTTTCAACAGCCATGTCTAATTGCTGCAGCACACGCTTGTTTTCTTCAGCTCCCGCATGTGGCATGGAAGTGGGCATTAAGAGAAAAGAACCCTCATTTAATGCCGGCATAAATTCTTTACCTGTGTTTTTCGCGATAACGAAGCCCACTATTATAAGGGCCACCGGGAGTGATAAAAACAAGAACTTATTGCGTAGCGACCATCTCAGAATTTGCGTGTAGTACACTCTGAACATATAGAACCCGCCAAGAATCAACCCACAAATAAGAGCTACAAAAATCAGATTTAAAAAGACATTTTCACCGAGTCCTAGAGGTCTCCAATAAACAGCCAGCAACCCTATAATAGTAATGACCACAATACCGATGTTTGCCAAATTGTATTGCTGATCCGAAATAATCTGTCTGAGCCTTAATATACCAGCTGCCGCTAGTGCCAACAAGGCCATCCCTATGAAATACCCATTAAAAATGGCAAAAAGCCCTGCACCTATAATTAAAGCGTGTAATATGTATTTAACAAGGTCCTTTTGTTGCTTCTTCCTGAATAAATAGGCCGCTAAAGGTGGTATGATAAACAGAGCCACAAGGATGGAAGCCGTTAAGGCCATGGTCTTTGTAAATGCCAATGGGCGAAATAGTTTGCCTTCTGCCCCAATCATTGTAAATACTGGAATAAAGCTAATAATGGTGGTCATAACCGCGGTAAGAATTGCTCCTGAAACTTCCGAGGTGGCGTTGTAGACCACTGCATTGATGGGAAGACCTTCCTGATTCTCATCAATATGCCTTATGATATTCTCCGATAAAATGATCCCCACATCAACCATGGTGCCAATGGCGATCGCAATCCCGGATAAGGCAACGATATTGGCATCCACGTTGAAATACTTCATGGCAATAAACACCATTAAAACAGCCACCGGTAACAAACCAGAGATCAGAATGGAGGCCCTCAAATTGAAAACCATGACGATAATTACCAAAATGGTGATCAGGATCTCAAGGGTAAGCGCTTCATTAAGCGTGCCTAATGTTTCCTGAATTAGTTCGGTACGGTCATAGAAGGGTACTAAAGTTACCTGGGAAATACGTCCATCGCTTAATTGCTTTGAAGGCAGTCCTGCTTTTATCTCCTGTATCTTACCTTTTACATTTTGAATAACCTCCAAAGGGTTTGCCCCATAACGCGATACCACAACGCCGCCAACAACCTCAGCACCTTCCTTATCAAGAATACCACGCCTAACGGCAGGACCCATGGATACCTTGGCAATATCTTTAATGCGGATGGCAATAAAATCATCCGTCCCAACGACGGCATTTTGTATGTCTTCCAGAGATTCAATATAACCAAGGCCACGCACCAAATATTCTGCCTGGTTTATTTCCAGGGTTTGCGCTCCTATATCCCTGTTACTCCGTTTTACAGCATTGACCACCTGTTGCAGCGATATGTTGTATTGTTTCATTAATTCGGGATCTACATCAACCTGATATTCCTGCACATGCCCCCCAATA
Source organism: uncultured Flavobacteriaceae bacterium (assembly GCA_963844995.1). Classification (GTDB taxonomy): domain Bacteria; phylum Bacteroidota; class Bacteroidia; order Flavobacteriales; family Flavobacteriaceae; genus Muriicola. The sequence continues at coordinate 141,808 of CAWJQE010000012.1, forward strand.
GACGCTACCTCAGATACTCCACCTGCCGAAGAAAGCGCATACTTAACATAAAAATCCTGTATACTGCGTAACTCCTGTAAATCCCACCCTCCTGTGACCTGTCCGTTTTCATCCCGGCCCTCCAAAGTGTACCAAAAAATTTGACCCAGGGCAGTAGCATCGGGACCCAGGGCCGGACTAACCCCATCTGGCAGTAAATTTTTGGGAAGCGAATTTAATTTTTCCAGTATCCGGCTCCGGCTCCAGTAGAATTCAACGTCTTCATCAAAAATCAGATAAATACTGGAAAACCCGAACATAGAAGTACTTCGTATTGTTTTTACACCTGCAATTCCTAACAAAGCGGTTGTAAGAGGATATGAAATCTGGTCTTCAATATCCTGAGGAGATCGCCCTGGCCAATCGGTAAAAACGATCTGTTGATTTTCACCAATATCCGGGATGGCATCTACAGCTACGGGGTCACTAGGCAAGAAGCCGGTATCCCAGTTGAAAGGGGCATTTACGATCCCCCATCCAATACATAGCAGCAAAAGAAGAACTGCTACTAATTTATTCTCTATCAGGAATTTAATGCTTCTATTTAGCATGTGATTTGATTATTAAACATTAGAAATGGATTATATAAGAACACATAAACATGTCCTGGCCCAATACAGCCATAGCTGTTGAGCCTCCAATCAAATGTTGAGAATCAAATCAGAAAAGTCTGGTCCAGTAACTGGACATCCCTTGTAAGTATGGGAGGAGAGTATTCATTGAAGGGGGTGGGTTGTTCATCGAGCCCTTCAAATAGGTATATATAAGAAAATGTGTATGCTAAAATAAAGCTTTGTTGTTCAAAGGAAAGTTGATCAATCGATACCTGAAGATCATCCTGCCCGGTTAAAACAACTTCAACATCCGAACAACAGTTCATATCCATATCATCGAATGCCATATCCATCATGGGCATATCCATAGACATACCACAAGTTTCAGCCTTCTGAAAGAGCTTAAAATCAACCAGTGAATCCCCACAGAAATGCATGTCCATAGAAAAAGACATGGTAGAGAATAGCACTAAAAGGGCCATTACGAGGGATCCTATTTTACGGTATACTTCGCTCATCTGCCTACAAAACTACAAAATAAAAGGATTTATTGTACTGCTTAACAAAAAATTGGGGGTGCAATTAATCTCATAACCAGTAGATTAATAATTATTTTATGCCATATTTTAAGTATAATAATTCCCTACCTTGGCATGCTTAAATAAAGTAAGAAAAAAATGAAATTCGTTATACTTTCTCAGAATCCTAATCTGTACTCTACCAAGCGCCTGATGGAGGCAGGGATTGCCAAAGGACACGATATGATAGTAATAGATCACAGTAAATGTGATCTGGTCATTGAAAAGAAAAAACCCGGGCTTATCTACAAAGGAAAAGAAGTTACAGGTGTGCATGGTGTTATTCCTAGAATAGGCGCATCCATTACGTTTTACGGAACTGCCGTTGTACGACAATTCGAAATGATGAAAGTTTTTACCGCTGTAGAATCCCAGGCCCTGGTGCGATCCAGGGATAAACTAAGAAGTTTGCAAATACTCTCAAGGGCGGGTCTTGGACTTCCCAAGACGGTTTTTAGTAATTATTCCAAAGATGTAGGTGCCATCATAGACAAGGCAGGAGGTGCTCCTGTAGTGATTAAACTTTTAGAAGGTACCCAGGGCCTTGGAGTTGTCCTGGCCGACAATAGAAACTCTGCAGAATCTATTTTAGAGGCCTTTAATGGCTTGCAAGCTCGTGTTATTGTACAGGAGTTTATCAAAGAAGCCATGGGTGCCGATATTAGAGCATTTGTTGTAGACGGAGTGGTTGTAGGGGCCATGAAGCGGCAGGGAAAAGAAGGAGAATTTCGTAGCAATCTTCATCGGGGTGGATCGGCCAATATTATCGAATTAACAGACGAAGAAGAAAATGCAGCGATTAAAGCCGCGCGGGTTATGGGACTTGGCGTTGCAGGTGTTGATTTACTGCAATCTGCCCGAGGACCACTAATTCTGGAAGTAAATTCTTCCCCGGGACTGGAAGGAATTGAAGCAGCTACAGGAAAAGATATTGCGGCCCAGATCATTAAGTATGTAGAAAGGCATGCCGAAGAGTAAGATAGAATTATTGGGGCAGAGCATCGCCAGGGGAAAAAGTTACCAACTAAACCTGGACATTGCCAAATTGCACACCAGGACCAGGATACAGGTTCCCATCATTGTGGAACGTGGAAAAAAGGATGGCCCTGTCTTGCTTATCACGGGAGGGATACACGGCAACGAGATCAACGGGATTGAAATTGTGCGTCAGATAATTTCCAAAAAATTGAATATTCCGGAGAATGGCACCATCATCTGTATTCCCGTTGTCAATGTCTTTGGTTTCCTGAATCAGGAACGCCAATTCCCTGATGGCCGGGACCTGAACAGAGTTTTCCCGGGAAGCCCACGGGGCTCACTCGCCAGCAGGTTCGCCTATCATATCATCAAGGAAATTGCCCCTCTGGTAGATTATTGTATCGACTTCCATACGGGAGGTGACAGTCGTTTTAATGTACCTCAGATACGAATCAATCAGGAAGATACCGAAAGTTTAATGCTGGCCAGGGAATTCCATGCGCCCTTTATTATAGGATCGGCCCGGCGCGATAAATCCTTCAGGGAAGCAATGCATAAGTTGAAGAAAAAGATCTTGCTTTTTGAAGGAGGAAAATCTAATCATATAGATACCAAGGTTACCCAAACAGGACTTAGCGGTGCAATGCGGGTCATACAGAAATTGGGCATGCGAAACTATAAAGAAGAGCTGGCCCTATTTGAAACAGTAGAAAATGAACCTGTCCTGATCAATGACTCTAAGTGGATCAGAGCCAATTATTCCGGTATGTTCCATCCCAAACCTATTTTAGGCAAAAAAGTAAAAAAGGGATCTGTAATTGGAAGTATTTCGGACCCTTTTGGCTATTTCGAACGAAATATCAAAGCGTCTCATACAGGGTATGTCATTTGTATAAATGAGTCGCCCATTGTAAACCAGGGTGATGCCGTTTTTCATATTTCACAGGATTGATCAACAGCATAAAAAATTACCATCGTTTGTGATATTTCCATGTTGACCAACATCCTATTATGGAAAGAAGTTTCTCAATTCGGGTTCATTATTTATCAAGAGACATTGCACCATAAAACGCTGCCCCCAGAAGTGCGGTTTTTTCATTTAAAACTACAGTCACGGGAACCATTTCAAGCAATGGATTCATTCTGCCCGACTGTACAAAATTTTTGCGGAATAACTCCTTATTTATCCCTTTGAGTATTTTTGGAACAATGCCGCCCCCAATATATATGCCGCCGGTTGCTTTTGTCTTTAAGGCAAGCTGAGCAGCTTCTACAGCCAAAAATCGGAGAAACAAGTCCAGGGTCTCAACACTTATGGAATCACTTTTTTCCAGAGCGGCATTCGTAATGACCTTTGCACGATCTTCCTTCAAATTTTCCTGAAAGAATCCTTTGGGTTCGGGTTGATTTCTAAATTGTCTTAAAAAATCATGTATATCACAGATTCCCGGGCCAGACACCACTCTTTCCCAGCTTACATGCCCATATTTTTGGTGAAGAAATCGCCAAAGTTCAATGTCCAATTCGTTGCGAGGGCCAAAATCGCAATGCCCACCCTCAGTGGCAAAGGGATGATACCGCGCACCATCCCAATACAGACCTGCCTCTCCAAGACCTGTTCCGGAGGAAATAATACCCGCATTGCCTGCTATTTCAGACCCGGATTTTAAAATTTCCAAATCTTTGTGTTGTAGTGCGGACAATCCATAGGCATTCGCTTCCATATCATTAATTAAAGATACCCATTTAACTCGCAGTCCTATTTGAACTTCTTCCACAGTGATCTCCCAGGGAAAATTTGTACCCTGCACTTTACCCCGGCTTACCGGCCCTGCGACTCCCAGGCATACCCCATCAACAGGGGGCGATTTTTTACCAAGAAATAAACGGGCCAACGCCACAAAAGAGGAGTAGTCTTTGGTAGGAAAATTCCCTTCTTTCAATAAGGTAAGTTGCCCGTTGGCTATTTGGAAAAGTACTAAACTGCTTTTTGTGCCTCCAACATCGCCTGCTAAAAGTATCGCCTGAGTTTCAAGATTAATCTTTCCTTCCAAAAATGCCAGGGGTATCAGGGATTCGTGCACCAGGGGCAATGAGAAAATTTCGCTATTCTGTGTCATCTTCTTATTCTAAATAAAGCTATTTCTAGCTTTTTAATAAGGTTACCCTTTTTTTGATAAATGATACTACAATGGGAATTATTCAGCACTGTTAATACATGAATAAGACAAACTTAACTTTTGTCTAAATCCAATAAAATGATAAATATCATTCGCAGCCTGTGAAGTACTTCTTATTTTAGAAGCATTGAAAATATAGGATCGAATATAAATCGAATATAATAGGTTGTAGTTTGCTTAATCAGATGATGTAAAAAATTAAAGGCAGCTAAGATTTACCTTATTTAAGATAATAATCGCTACAAATAATACTCAATTTAATCCTATATTAGGCAAAAATGATCTTTAACGCAATAGGATTCCTAAATTAGATAGATACCCTCCAGAAAACCAGGAAATAGCTTATTAAATGTGAACCCTAAGATCTAACACGAATAGAATGAAAGTACTGTTTTACACAAGAGAGTTTCCACCATATGTATATGGGGGTGCCGGCGTGCATGTTGAATATCTCGCGGCTGAACTTTCCAAATTGATGAAGGTGGAGGTTCGCTGCTTCGGGGATCAGAATGAGGCTACCGATCAACTTACTGTTACCGGATTTCCCTATGACAATCCGATCTTTAACAAGACCGATGACAAGTTAAAAGGCGTGCTGCAAACCTTGAGTACCGGTATTCAATTAAATGCGGATGATATTGATGCCGATATTGTACATTGTCATACATGGTATGCACATTTTGCCGGAATAGTTGCAAAGCTTTGTTACGGTAAACCTCTGGTAATTACTACACACTCCTTAGAACCTTTACGACCCTGGAAAAGAGAACAATTGGGCAGAGGCTACGATGCATCCTCATGGATCGAGAAAACAGCGATTGAAATGGCCGATTCTATTATTGCCGTTTCCAAGGAAACCAAAGAGGATGTTTTAAAGTATTTTGATGTGGATGAAAATAAAATTCAGGTCATCTATAACGGCATCAATTTACAGGAATACGTTGTCACTGAGGACACCTCAACCCTGTCAGCATATGGCATAGACAAAACAAAACCGTATGTATTGTTTGTGGGCCGTATTACCAGACAAAAAGGGATCATACACCTGGTGAATGCTATAAAATATATAGATCCGGATACACAGATCGTATTATGTGCAGGCGCTCCGGATACCAAGGAGATAGCCCGTGAAATGGAAGACAGTGTGAAAGCAGTTACAAAAACACGGACCAATGTTATCTGGATCGATAAGATGCTCGATAAAAAATCGGTCATACAGCTGTATTCCCACGCCGACGTCTTTTGTTGCCCCTCCATATACGAACCCTTTGGCATCATTAATATTGAAGCCATGGCCTGCGAAACGGCTGTGGTTGCAAGTGCGGTTGGGGGTATTAAAGAAGTGGTCGTTGATGGAAAGACGGGCATCTTAGTGCCTTTGGAACAGCAAAAAACCGCCCCGTTCGAACCGGTAGATCCTGATAAATTTTCGAGGGACCTGGCCGAGGGCATTAATTCGCTTGTAAAAAACGATGACTTGCGAAGATCAATGGCGATCAACGGCAGGAAGCGAGTTGAAGAAACTTTTGATTGGGAGGCTATCGCCAAACAAGTGGAAACCTTATATGAATCTTTAATAAAATAAAAATGGTTAATACTAAAACACTCGCAATAATATTGGGTGGTGGACAGGGATCACGACTATATCCACTGACTGAAAAACGGTCCAAGCCGGCTGTGCCAATTGCTGGAAAATTTCGGTTAGTAGATATCCCAATTTCCAACTGTATCAATTCCGAGATCAAACGGATGTATGTTTTAACTCAATTTAATTCTGCCTCACTCAATAAGCATATAAAGAACACCTATCATTTTAGTTTTTTTAGTTCGGCTTTCGTAGATGTTCTTGCAGCAGAGCAGACCTTGGGTAATACTAAATGGTTTCAGGGTACGGCAGATGCCGTGAGGCAATGCATGCATCATTTCCTAAGGCATGAATTTGAGTACGCCTTAATTTTATCCGGAGACCAGCTCTATCAAATGGATTATAATCTGATGCTGGAAGCACATATCAATAGCGGCGCAAAAATTACCGTCGGGACCATTCCTGTACATGCAAACGATGCTCCGGCCTTTGGCATCTTAAAATCGGATCCAGATAACAAAATAACTTCGTTCATAGAGAAACCTTCCTCAGAACTTTTACCCGACTGGACTTCGGAAGTAAGTGATGAAATGAAGGCCCAGGGCAGGCATTATCTGGCTTCCATGGGTATTTACATTTTCAACAAAGACCTGCTGATAGAGCTGATGAATGATCCTGAAACGGTTGATTTTGGCAAGGAAATAATTCCTCAGAGTATTCACAAGCACAAGACCATGAGCTATCCCTTTGAAGGATACTGGACAGATATTGGAAATATTACATCGTTCTTTGAGGCTAATTTGGGCCTGAGTGATGACATTCCAAAATTTAATCTGTACGACAAAAACAATCGTATTTTCAGTAGGGCCAGAATGTTACCAACCACAAAAATTAGTGGCACAAAAATGATCAAAGCTGTCATTGCCGATGGCTGTATTATTCACGCCGCCAGTATCGAAAGATCTGTGATTGGGATCAGGGCCAGGATCGGGAAGGATTCTACAATTCTCAACACTTATGTAATGGGTAGTGATTATTACGAAACACTTAAGGAGATAGAAAGTTTCCATATAGAAATATTAATGGGTATTGGAGAGCGCTGTGTCATTGAGAACGTAATTGTTGATAAGAACTGTAGAGTTGGTGATGATGTGACCATTAAAGGCGGGCCACATTTGGAGGATACTGAAACCGATACCTATGTGGTAAGAGATGGCATTGTAGTACTTAAGAAAGGGGCTGTGATCCCAAGTGGTACGGTTATTTGAGTATCACACACAATAGAACAATTCAGTAACAAAAAACCGGGCAAATTGCCCGGTTTTAGTTAGACAGGATTTGCAGAATCCTAATCACATCCTTCGCTGGAAATAGAAAGCTTTAATGGCTTCGCCATTAGTAGGCCTATTTAATTTCTCGCTTATGCCAGTTTGCAACTGGGATTTGCAGAATCCTATTACATCGCATATGTTGCAAATTAAAGCAAAAGGTTTCTTTAAGAAAGTAAACTTCCTACAGAAACCTTCAATGCTTTAGCTTGTCGGGATGACAGGATTTGAACCTGCGACCACACGGCCCCCAGCCGTGTACGCTACCAGACTGCGCCACATCCCGATTATTTAATTTTCTTCCAGATACCTTTTTATTCCTCGTTTTTTTATTTTTTGTTCCAATCGAACTGCTTCAGAACGATCTTTACAGTCATATGTCTTTACTACTTTCCAAGGAATACCTTTAGTAGTGTATTTTTTACCTCCCTGGTTATGCGTTGCAATGCGCTTCACCAAATTATTAGTTAACCCTGTATAATAGGTTCCCAATTTTTCGCTCAACAATATATAAACAACATATTTCATATCTCGGCGACCATCACGCCAAAGGCGTGATACGCTACTCCCTATACCATCCCGGAAACGAGAGGGCAAAAATAGCAAAGTTTCTCTGATTCCCGCAACCTTTTGCCCTCCTTTTAAAGTTTTGTTTTATGTAAAATAATGTTCTATATTAACATGTATTTAACTTTTATATTGAACTTTTAACATTTTCTTATAATATGACAAAAGTCATATAATTCTTTTATTGATAACGGTATTTTTATGCCATTATATTTAAATATAAAATTGGGACCCACATGAAAACTTTAAACATTCTTCGCACCCTGATGATCGTCGCATCAGGTTTTTTATTAATCCAGTGTACCAGTGACCTCGAAATCCCGGATGCTATAGCAGGCCCCCCAGGGGTAGATGGTATTAACGGGATAGACGGTACAGACGGAGTTGATGGTACTGCCTCCTGCGTAACCTGCCACTCCAATGCAACCCGAGAACCGATTCAAGCTTCCTTTGCAGTTTCACAACATGGTAGCGGCAGTACATTTGCCAGAGGTTCTTCTGCTAACTGCGCCCAATGCCACGGAGAAGCCGGGTATATTGATTATATCACTATGGGTGCCGTAGACACCGCAGGATATGCCTCTCCCGGAATGATGAATTGTACTACCTGTCACGATATGCACAGTACATTCGACTTTGAAAATGACGGGCCTGATTATGCTTTACGGAATTCAGACGCTGTAACCCTGGTGATAGATGAAAGTACCGTGATAGATTTTGGTGATGCCAGTAACAACTGTATCACCTGCCACCAACCACGGAACAGTTATGTTATTCCCGCAGAGAATGGAACCGGCACCTATGTTATTACAAGCACCCGTTTCGGACCTCACCATGGACCACAATCTACGGTTCTTGAAGGCATCATGGGCGCAAATATAGCTGGTTCCGAAGGGTATCCCGGAGTTGGAACTGCTGCCCACAGAACCGGTTCTTCCTGTGTGGCCTGCCATATGGGGGAATCTACAGATATCAACGAAGGCCTCCATTCCTGGAATCCTACAGAAGAATCCTGTGTAGCCTGCCATCCAAATGGCGCACCGGATGAAATTGGTGGTTTTACAACCGACTTTGAAGCGCTTGAAATTCTTTTGGCCAATGTAGTAGGTGAGGAATACATGGAAGATGCAGAAGGTGATCCGATGTACGACGTTGACGGCAACCCCATTGGTAATGGTGTTCCTGTTGTTGGAATTATTGTAAATGGCAGATCTCAAACCGGAATCTTTACCACTGCAGAAGCACAGGCAGCCTGGAACTATATGACAGCTCTTGAAGATAAAAGTAAGGGTATTCACAACCCGGCCTATATGAGAGCACTTCTAAAGAACTCTTTAGAAGCACTGCAGTAAAGAATGTTGATAAGGTCCTGCTCAAAAGCAGGACCTTATTAAATAGGTTCCACGATATCGCAGCTTTAATATGAATCAACTATGAATTAAGATCAGAAGGCAAAAGTGCCAGGTCTTATAATACTAATAAAATGAAAAAACGCATCTCATTACTACTGGTTGGCAGTTTGTGTTTATGGAATTTTTCATGCTACTATGACGAAGAGCTAGATCTGAGTCAGCCAATAGAAGAGATTCCTGAAGAACAGGTCATCTCATTCAGAACGGATATTGAACCTCTATTCTCACAAAGCGGCAAGGATTGTACCGCTTGTCACAATGGTAACGTGGCCAGCCCTGATTTAAGGGTAGGAAATGCCTTTGCGGGCATCACCCCTCTGATTATTCCGGGAGATGCGGAAGGCAGTGAATTTTATCAAAAGATACCTGGCAACGGGCATCCTATTGATGCAGGATTTGTTTTTAACAATACTGAGATCGCTTTAATAAAAGGTTGGATAGACCGGGGAGCAGAAAATAACTAACCAGTAAGACACTACATCATGAAAAAATTGAGTTTTTTATATATATTTCTTCTGATATCACCGCTAGCTATGCTTTCACAGGAAATGGAAAAGGATTCTGTCGTAGACAAGCCAGAACGTCCTGCTTTCGAAAGTTCGTATATAGTAGATACCCCAACCGATGTACTACCTATTAAGAATACACTGGAGGTACAAATGGCTCACCGCTTTGGTACGGTCAACGGTGGCACCAATGACCTTATAGGTTTTTGGGCTCCGTCCAATATCAGAATTGGGTTGGCCTATTCATTGCACGAACGGTTAACTATAGGGTATGGAACCACAAAATTTGATCGGTTACAAGATTTTAATTGGAAGGTAGGAATACTGAAACAAACCAGATCAGGCAGGATCCCGGTGAATGTAACCTACTTTGGAAACTTTACAATAGATGCACGAAAGGCTGAGAATTTTTTAGTAGAGCAGCATCGGTATTCCAATTTCCATCAGCTGATAATTTCCAGAAGATTTAATTCTAAATTATCCTTATTAGTGGCTCCAAGTGTGTCACACTACAATTTGGTACCTCAGCGTATGCAGAACGATGTGATAGCTCTTTCACTAGGAGGCCGTTATAAAATAAGCCCACAGACATCAATATTACTAGATTATACACATCCTTTCATTCATCACCTTGATGGCGTAGAATTAGATATGGATCCTGAGGATGGTGTTAGCCTGGGTGTTGAATTCAGGACCTCTTCACATGCTTTCCAACTCTTTATTTCGAGCTATCAGGGCATTGTACCTCAAAAGAACATCATGTTTAATCAAAATAATTTTGGGGATGGTGATTTCTTAATTGGATTTAATATTACCCGCTTGTACAATTTCTAATTATATACCGGAAACAAATGACTCAAAAACCAAAAAAGGGGAAAGCAATTTCAAGAAGAGGCATTTTCCCTTTATTAGGAAGCTCCCTTCTGCTCCCGTTTTTAGGCTATAACCAGGAGACTCCTCCCGAGAATACAACCGAGGAAGAAGAATATGAAACCTTGTTGAAGCCAGATGGGACTATTGTGAAGGTAAAGGCCAGCACCCTGAAGAATTCTAAAGTCATTAAGAAAAATATACCCAATTCCACCTTTCTGCAGTGGTTAGGGAAAAAGTTTTAAGTTCATTTACTAAAGAATGGAAGACAACACTAAAAAAACGAGACGTACTTTTCTGGACCGGGGTCTGAAAATAGGAATTGCCGGAGTATTAGGTGGTATAGGATTATCCAAACTTTCAGCCAAATTGACCGAAAGTAAAGCAGCCCCTAGCGGTGAGACCATGGAATTGATGACCACAGATGGTACCCTGATTGAGGTAGACACTTCGGAGGTTATGGAAGTTACCCATAATCATCACAATATGGACTATAACGTTCGGGAAGGGATCCCTAACAGAAAGTTTGTAATGGTGGTAGATCTTGCAAAATGCAAGAATGCGCTAAAATGCCAATCTTCATGTAATAAAAACCATTATATAACCGGCGATAATGCATGGTTAAAGGTGTATAAAATGCAGGAATCACCAGATACTGCACCCTACTGGTTGCCAACTATGTGCCAGCATTGCGACAAACCTGCGTGCGTTACAGTATGCCCCGTAGACGCCACCTTCAAAAGGGAAGATGGTTTGGTACTGATCGATAACGAACGATGCATTGGATGCCGCTTCTGTATGGCCGCCTGCCCCTATTCTACACGTGTATTCAACTGGGGCGATCCAGGACAGGAAGTCACCCTTAATTTAGATATGACAGACTACGAGCCCACACCAGAATATGCCGGCAAACCCAGCTTAATAGGTACGGTAGACAAATGCGATTTCTGCCCACATATGGTTAAAGAGGAACAACTCCCCCACTGCGTAACTGCCTGTCCTAACGGCGTCTTTTATTTTGGGGACAAATACGAGGATACGGTTACGAACGGAGAGGAAACTGTCCGTTTGAGCAAACTGTTGGAAGATAAATCCGGTTATCGTTTAATGGAAAGTCTGGGTACTGAACCAAGTGTTTACTATCTGCCTCCGGTAGATCGTCTGGTAGATTATGAAGATGGGTTACCTTTCTTTACCGAATTTCAGTCGGTTGAAAAACCAACAGGGGAATGAAAAACTTTGATGAAATAGTACAAGATCTGGCACCTCGTAAATTTGAAAGGCCCGGGATCATTTGGATAGTCGTTTTAATATTCTTTATTGTTCTTGGGATTATAGCATATATAGACCAACTTATACAAGGACAAGTGGTAACCAATATGCGCGACTATGCGCTTTGGGGTATCTATATCTCCAATTTTGTCTTTTTTGTCGCCACCAGTTTCGTAGGATCGGTCGTAGTAGCCATTTTACGTTTAACCAAAAACAGATGGAGAACGCCTCTGGTGAGGATCGCGGAGATCATTACCCTGGCCTGTATTATTATGGCAGGTATTACGATAACAATAGATATTGCCAGGCCAGACCGACTATTAAACTTGTTTGTACACGCCAGATTACAGTCGCCCATTACCTGGGATATCATTATTATTCCCACATTTATTGTTATTAGCATGCTGTTGCTTTATTTACCATTGCTACCAGATTTTGCGATACTGAAAGATTATTTTGCTAAAACAAAACCCCGACTAAGCAAATGGTATGGGATTCTTTCACTAAAATGGACAGGAAGTCCTGCTCAAAAAACCCTGCAAAAGAAATCCATAAGATTAGTGTCTATCCTTATATTACTTTCGGGGATCTTATTGCAAACGATCGATGCCTGGTTGTTTTCTACCACTTACAGAACTGGATGGGATAGTACCAATTTTGCCCCCTATTTCATATCCGGAGCTTTTGTTGCCGGTATTGGAGCCTTGATTGCAGTCATTTATTTGGTACGGAGAAGGAGAAAACTCGAAGACTATATTACCGATTTCCATTTCGATAAAATGGGCAAGATGCTTGCATTGGCTTGTCTTGTATACATTTACTTCAACATCAATGAATATCTAATGCCCCAATTTACGGCAAAGAAAGGGGAAGATGTGCATTTGGAAGCATTGTTCACAGGGCATTATGCACCCCTATTCTGGTTGGTTATGGTTGTAGGATTAGTTTTGCCTACCATTTTTCTTATGTTTAAAAAAGGCCGAAAACCACTACCCATGTTTATCATTGCAATTATTGTAGTGATTGGATCCTGGTGGAAACGCTATATCATAATTACGCCTACCTTACTAGAACCTTTTTTACCAATACAAGGCGTGCCTGAATCATGGCGATCCTATTTTCCCAGTCTGCATGAATGGGCCATTACCGTTGCGACCCTGGCCATGGCCCTTTTGATCATCACACTATTGGTGCGTTATCTTCCGGTGGTTCCGATTCAACGGATCTACGACGAGCAAAAAGAAGCAGAAACCTTAAAAAAGATCCCGTCATGAAAAGTTCTACCATCGCAAGACATGCATGGATTATATGCCTGGGCATCTTCTTGCTTCCTGTATTCTATTGGAATGTAAACGCCCAAGAAGTTGAAAAGACGGCTGTGAGGCTAAAATTAGATTACACAAAGGTTGTGGATGGTCAAAGCTATCTGGACATAAAGGCAATAGCCCGTATCGACGGTCAAATGACAGATGTTCCAGACATTTCTCTGGAGGTTTATTATGAATTTGAGGAGGAAGAATTCCCCTTAGGAACTGCTAAGACGAATATGAATGGGAAAAGCAGGTTCTTATTACCATCATTAAAAGAAATTAAGGCCGATTCTACCAATACCTATACACTGGGTATCGGTTTTAGCGGGAATGATCTTTTTAAGAGAGCTTCTAAAACTGTTGTGTTTAAGGATGCTAAAATAGCTACAACGCTCTTTACAAAAGATAGCATCAATTACATCCAGGCTACTTTAACCGATGTGATATTGCAGGAGCCTATTGTAGACCAGTCTCTGAGAGTACAAGTAAAAAGACTCATTAATCCCTTGAGGATCGGGGAAGAATTTAATTATACGGATGAGGATGGCACAATAATTGTTCCAGTAGAAAATGGAATACCAGGTATAGACGGACTATTGATTTTAGAAGTAGTTTACCCGGACAGTGATGATTATGGAACTGTAAAAGCAGTTGTGGAAGCACCTTATGGAGTTCCTGTTGTTAAGGATACATCATTTAATGAAAGAACATTATGGGGACCAAGGGGTAAAACGCCCTATTTTATTTTAATTTTTACTATCTTTTTGATAGTGGCGACCTGGGGTCCTATTATATATTTAATTCGTAACCTATATAAAATATCTAAATCTTAATATAAACAAGCATGAAAACACTAAAATTATTATTGATCCTTGGGGTAGTTTCTTTTACCCTTTATTCATTTACTTCCTACGTTCAGGATAAATGGGTGGTCCCGGAAAAATATATCTCCATGAAAAATCCGACCGATCCTAAAGCGGATATGGACATTGGCAAATCGCTTTATAGCAAGCATTGCAAGTCGTGTCATGGGAAAGAAGGGTATGGCGATGGTCCTAAAGCTGCCGAAATGAAAGGAGATCTGGGTGACTTTTCATCTGCCGAATTTCATAAGCAAACCGATGGGGAATTGTTCTACAAAACTTCATTTGGTAGAGATGATATGCCCGAGTACACCAAAAAAATGCCGGATGATGAAGACCGTTGGTTGGTCGTGAACTACATGCGAACTTTAAAAGAATAAGCCTAATTATTTTATAGCATGTTCTTTGCCCCAAAATTCATGGGGTAAGTAAACATTTGGGTTTACAAAAAAGATGAAGCAAGATATCCTATGACCAAAGCATTAAGATTTATAAGTATTTCACATACTACGGCGTCCATAAGACAACGAGAAATATTCTTTATACCAGAGGAGGATAAATTAGCAGTTACAAAAAAACTCCAAAATACTTTTTCGGATATCAATGGTCTACTGCTATTAGTTACCTGTAACAGGACGGAAATTTATTTTGAATCTGAGACTACATCTTCTTCTGACCTATTTAACCAATTTTGTTCCATACTTGGACGTAAATCAATGAGTAATGCCTCTTTGTTTTCCAAAAGTGATGATACCATACATAGTGTGCAGCACTTAGTTGAAGTTTCTGCCGGATTGCGATCTAAGGTGCTTGGAGATGCTGAAATAATCTGTCAAATCAAAAAAGCGTATTTGTTGTCCAGAAAGGTCAGTTTACAGGGATCATTGCTCGAAAGGGCCTTGCAAACTGTATTTAAGGCCCATAAACGTGTACGTAATGAAACTAACTTCAGGGATGGCACCACCTCAGCCGCTTACAGGGCCCTGAAGATGATTGAGTTTTCATTTGGGAAGCAGGCGAAAAGGGAAATGAAAATTCTCTTCATAGGAGCCGGGGACATCGTAAAACAGCTATTCAAATACAATGGCAAGTTTAATTATGAGCAACTCTTTATAAGCAACAGAACTGAAGAAAAAGCTATCTTACTTGCAAAACAGTATAATTGCCAGATCTATGACTGGCAGAAAGTGCTGTCTAATGATTTTGAGGATTTTGATGTGATCATTGGTGCTGCCGGAAATAGTCATCACCTTATTAAAACCTTGGACACTGCCAAAAGCCAGCGTTTATTGATAGATCTGGGTCTTCCCGGTACCATAGATCCTGTATTGGGCAATAGCCCTGGAATTGAGTTTTATGACCTGGATACCATATCCACAGAATTAGAGAGCAACAAGAAAAAAAGGATGCAGGCCGTTGCTCAAGTCAAAAAGATAGAGCAGGAAGAGGTAGAAGATTTTATAAGATGGCATGCCGAAGCGCCCCTAAGGGCGTTACTTGGCTCATTTAAAATTGACATAAACAAGCAGGTTCAGGGTTTCCTGAATAGCAGTACCGGCAAAATAGATAGTCGCAAAGTAGATATCATTACTGCAAGAGTATTGAGACGCCTGGCTAACAAACCTGATCTTTTCTATACAAAAGATCGGCTGCAGGAATTGATCGAAAAGCATTCGAATTATTAATTAGAATACGGAATAAATGAATATGATGATTCAAGCTACCCGCAAAGTGTTCAAAACAACAACCATTATTCTTCTTTTACTGGGTACCCTTTTTGCAGGATGTAACTTCGGCCCTAAAACAACTGAACCCTACACCATCACCAGGGCTCTTGATAAAAATGCTAAAAATAGTGAGGTTGACTATGAAATGCATGAGGTTGTTATTAAGGAATTGCTACCTACGCCCAAATATATCTATGCCAGGGTTCAGGAAGGTGAACAACTTTATTGGATCGCCACCCAAAAACAGGACCTGGAAATCGGAAAACCCTATTTATACAACGAATCCCTCCTGAAAACTCAATTCGAAAGTAAGGAATTTGATCGTGTTTTCGATACCCTTTTCCTGGTGACTACCCTTGTGACAAAGGATCATGGGATTATGAAAGGAACCTTCCACGGTAGCCAAAAAAGCAATGAAAAGATCGCTTTGATAAAAGAAGGGATCGCCAGGCAAGACAGTGCTGCCAAATTCTTGGGCGTCGTTCGTATAGCAGATCTTGTAAATGATCCTGAGAAATACGTGGGCAATGAAGTAGTTATAAGCGGGGAATGTTTTAAAGTGAATACAAATATTCTGGATAGAAATTGGTTACATATGAAAGACGGAAGTAAAGACGATTTCGATCTTGTCATTACCTCCGAAGAACAAGTGCCAAAAGGCACAAAAATATCTGTTCGTGGAATAGTGCGAATAAATGCAGATTTTGGCAGTGGCTACTCCTACCCTATCTTAATAGAAAACGGTCGACTAGTAGATTGAGTATTACCTGCAAAGGCTTATATTTAAAATAGAACCGCTTATCTATACAGTGTAAAATGCCCAACATACTGTTGCTTTTCTTTATCATTAGCATTTACCACATACCAATAGTCCCCGGTGGGTAGTTCACTTCCCTCATAGGTTCCATCCCACGAAGTTACCTGGTCCAGGACAGCTACAACCCGACCATATCTATCATAGATCTTCACATCTATATTTGGGAAGAAATCTCTGTTTCTTGGATACCAGACATCATTGTTGTTATCCCCGTCTGGCGTAAAGAAATTAGGAATATCCAGCATCCCTGTAAAATCAAACGGTATGGACATTACGGCTACACACCCCTGCTGATCTACAACCCGAACAGTTACGGTCGCATCTGCATTCACCTCATAGATATTTACACTACCATAGGAAACATCCTGGAAGAAATATTCATAGCCTCCAAAACCTCCCGTGGCCGTGGCCGTTAGCTCATTTGGTCCGGATTTGATAAGATCTAGTGTGAGTGGATCATAACTATCAATTGTAAAATCTACAAAAGTGCTACATCCATTTGAGTGGTAAATATATACAGTATGGTCTCCCGGTGTAAGATCTCCCCAGGTACGGTCAATATCGGCCTGAGCCGTAATAGCATCTGTAGGATCATTTGGGTCTAAAGCGAATAATAACTGTGGATACTGTGTAACATCCTGTACTGAAACAGTGGCAGTGCTATTAGGGAAGATACCATCACACCCGTAGCTAACCAGGGCTTCAGGTATCAACTCTACTCCTATTCCTACTGGTACTATTACATTGGTCTCACATCCTCTCGCATCTCTGATAAATACAACATAGGTATCTCCTCCACGAAGATTATTAAAGGTCATGGTTGGATTAGGAGCAAAATCGGCCGGATCGGACGAATTAAGTGAGAATTCATATGGAGCAGTACCACCATTTACAGTTACAGTGACCGAACCATCTTCATCGCCCAAACAGGTTTCAGGAATAGAATTACCTATACCAGCCACCAATTCGGTAGGCTCCATGATAGTGACGGTTTGTGTGATAGTACATCCCAGTTCATCCTGAATAATGATCTCATAACTTCTTGGTTCCAGGTCGGTAAAAGTCTTTCTATTTGGAAACAAAGGATCGTCTCCTTCAAAAAACTCGCTCAACTGATCGGCAATAGAATAGCGAATGATCCCTGTTCCTCCGCTGGCCTCAATAATGATCTGTCCATCGATATCGCCGAAACAACTAACAGGTACTGCCTCCAAATAGTCCAAAACTAATGGTGGCGGATCTACTATGGTGATCGGAGTGGAAAGCGCAGTACAGCCTCCACTTTGGGCAAACACCCAGTAGGTACCTGGCCCAAGATCTCTGAAAATTCCTGATGCCTGCGCAGATCTCTCTGTATTACCTGCATTTGGAAACGGTGGCACATCTGAATTCAACAATGAATAGACATAGTTTCCTATACCTCCAAAGGCCTCAGAACGAATGATCCCGGTGGCTTCTCCGGCACAATTAATAGTGGCATTGGCGAGATCTAGTGCGATCACAAGCGGTGCAGCCGGATCTAATGAGATCTGGTTAGAGATCTCAAACGGACATCCATTAGAATTTTGTACATCGTATTGGAATGGTCCCGGATCTAGCGTAATGTCTTCTGAAATCTGAACAACAGTGGCTAATGGATCTAAGGTATTAAAAGGGATAAACGGATCCCCGGTACCAGATCGTCTATAGAAATAACTTACTCCCGGTTCCGGATTGGTAACCGTTAATTCCATAATACCTATATCACCACATCCTGGCGGTTGTAATTCTACTAATTCGGTAATGACAACTTCCGGATCCACGATGGTAATAGGAATAGTTGTATAGCTACATGCCCATCCATCAAAAACAGTTATTGAGTAATCTCCTGCTGACAAGTTCGCAAAGGAAGGCGTGGTTTGTAATCCACTACTTGTTCCTTCTGTAATTCTATTTAA
Organism: uncultured Flavobacteriaceae bacterium; assembly: GCA_963844995.1. Classification (GTDB taxonomy): domain Bacteria; phylum Bacteroidota; class Bacteroidia; order Flavobacteriales; family Flavobacteriaceae; genus Muriicola. Next base: position 160,331 of record CAWJQE010000012.1, read on the forward strand.
CTGATACAGATAGTTACCTGCTCCCTGTCCTCCGCTTATATTAAATGCCTCTATGACACCATTGTTATCATTATTACATTGTAAGGGTGTTGTGATCTGAATATCCGCATAAATAGGCGTAGGTAATAATAAAGTAATGGTATTGGTAGCTATACATCCCTCAATATCCCGGATATTGATGGTATAGGTACCTTCTGAAAGGTTATTTATACTTGTATTAGTACTTGGAAAGTCTTGTATAACCGTAGAACCATCAGGAGCAATTACCTGATATTCATAGGTCCCCCAACCACCATCGCCGGTGAGAAAGATCTCTCCAATTCCCGGAATAGCACAGGTTACTTCAGCGGTTTGCTGAGCTGCCACAGTTAAAGCCCTATCAGGTTGCCTAACAGTTGTAACATTACTTACTGTATCACAGAAAGGCGTATCTAAAGCCTCTACATGTACTACAAGATTTCCGGCAGGTAAGCCGGTAATTACACCCGGATTTTGTCCTACTATATTGGTGTCGAATGTGCCGGTTACTCCGGTGGTAGTTTCCACCCCGGTATTATCTCTCGAAAACACCTCGTAATTATAAACTCCTGTATATCCGTTAATTTGTATGCTAATTTCTCCATCGGAACCGTTGAAACAGGTCACTGGTTTTACCTCAGCAATAACTGCATCTATAGTATTGTAATCTGGCACATTCACTACAGCAGTTAGGTAAGAGCACCCGGCGTTACCAATATCTGTAACACTAAAGATATAATCACCTGGTGTACTAATACTCCAAACAACCCTGTCCGTACCTCCGGAATTCTGGATCGCGGCAGATCCTAAAGGAAGTATTTCTACATCGTAATTCCCCGGACCTTGATCCATTATTATTTCAATTGAGCCTGGATTTACCCCTATACCAGTGGCATCGCAGGTAAGCGGATTCACCAAATAGGTAAAGGTTAGACCAATAGGGGCATTGATCGTTATAGTATCTGTAATTTCACAACCATTCTGATCGCGTGCCGTGAGAATAATAGTTTGATTTGTACCATTATCAATCACTTCAAAAGTATTACTGGTCTGGAAATTGGTCCCGTCAAAAGCCGGGGTACCGTCATTCATACTATACGTATACGGTGCTGTACCCGTATCAATACCGCTGCCATCACCATTGGTATCTGTATAAATGGTTATAGTTGCGGTGTTAAATCGATTACTGCTTGGATCACAGGTAAAATCGGTATTCACCGCGTTGATCTGTAAAGGCGAAGGTTCTGTGATGATCACATCACCAGATCTGTCTGTACATCCCCTGTCTGAGATCACTTCTACCTGATAGGTGCCTGGGCCCAAATTATCAAAGAGGGCAACACCCTGAGGACCTTGCAATACAGTGGCCGTTCCTCCATCGTATAATATAAAAGAGAAAGGACCGTCCGTGTCAGTTAGAGGTTGTAATTCCACGGCTATATATCCGTCATTTGCTCCGTTACAGGTAATATCCCCCATTGGAGTTGCGGAGATCACGGGATTTGTAACTACAGTGACATCTACCGTAGCGGTATCATTACATAAAGGAATTGTATTAGAATCCAGATCGGTAACCAGGATAGTATAATTACCAGGAATAAGATTTATAAAAACCGGATCATTTACCTGAACAACAGGTGGATTTATCCCGTCATCTAATTCATATTGAAAATTCCCACTACCGCCGCTGGTATTTACGGTGATCACCCCATCACCAGCATTACATGTTGGTTCGGTAGTAGCATTCGCAGAGATCGCAAAAAAGTCGAATACCCTGGCTACAACAGTATTTGTACATCCATTTCCATCCCGGACAGTTATGGTATAGTCTCCCGGGTTGGGAACTGTAAAATTAGGACTACTCTGGAATCCGCCTCCAATATCATACTGAAAAGTAGTTTCAGGCCCGGGTCCTGTGGTTAAAGGACTGGTTACATCTATGGTATAATTTGCAACGGCCGTACATTGATTACTTACATCCACCATAGGTGCCGGCACGCCCGGATCTGTGGTGACGGTAACTGTAGTGAAACTTGTACATCCAAAACTATCCTGTACATAGAAATCATAATCGGCAGGATACGGTCCGGCAATTTCATAGGTGGTCTGTGCCGTAAATACTCCCGGTGCCGGATCACCTGTTGGGACATAGGCAAAACCATATGGCGGAGTTCCGCCATTTCCGCGTACCGTAACCAGTGCACCAACATTACAGTTAGCAGGCTGGTTATCATCAATGACAATGGCGGGGACGTTGGGAACAATATCTACTAACGTACTTGCATTACAACTTGTGTTATCATCCTGAACGAGGATCTGATAGTTCCCTGCCGGCAACCCGGTGAAAGTGCCGTTGTATGGAATGGGTTCGCTTATCAGCGATGTTGGTCCACTAATGATGGCTCCAGTATTCGTGTCTTGTAATTGTATGGTAATATCTGCAGGCGAACCTATCCCGCTTACTTCGAAGTCTATTACTCCATCAGCATTAGGAGCACAAGAAGCCGTAGTAGCCGTTGCAATCACTGAAAGTGGTGAAGGACCTACTATTGGATCAATGCGTTCTATATAAATACATCCCAGGGCATCCTGCACCTGGACAAAATAAGTTACGCCAAAAGTAACCTGCCCCGCAAAATCATGAATATCAAACGCATTGACATTGGCCAGAACTAGGGGATCACCCACTAAACCGAATAGATAAGGTCCTGTACCTCCACTGGCCTGTAATCTATAACTTATCCAGGGATCAGTACAGTTAAGTGGTGGCACATCAAGCGGTGTAAGGGTAAGCTGATTTTGTACTATAGTAACTGTATCACGGTCCTCACAACCTGAGGCATCCTGAGTAATAACGGTATAGGTGCCAGGAATTAAATTTGGAAAATTAACTGCCGTAAGCGCTGTTGGCCCAACGGTAGCGATAGTTGCTCCATTTATGTCTTGTACTATATAGGTATATAGAGAAGTACCGTTAACAACACTCATTACATCTATAGATCCTTCTACAGTAGGTGCAGCACAAACTGCATCATTAGCTACAACAGTGGCATCTATTGCTGCACTGGCATTAATTGTGGCGGAAAGCAAAGGCGTGGTACAGCCACGGCTATCACGGATCATAAAGGTGTTGTAAACTCCTGCTGCAAAGCCAGAAAACACATTCTGAGTACCAAAAGTAGCTCCGCTATTGTCACTGTATTCATAAGGGGGCACCCCAAAAGTAGTATCAGGTGTTAATGTGATAATACCATTATCCTCTCCACAGCTTGTATCTGTCGGAGTAGCCCACCCAACTATAGATTCCGGGGGTGAAATGGTAACAACATTTGTTTCTGTGGTACATCCTCGGCTATCTGATACTAAGAACTGAAACGTGGTATCGGCGATTATTGAACCATCATTAGGAATACTGTAAACAAAGGAGTTTCCTGTAATATTAGTTGCACTAGAGGTATAAGGCGCCCCATCTATACTCACTTCGTAAATATCGTAGTCTCCACCTGAAGGATACCCATCACTAATAACAACTTGTATTTCAGCTGGTGGACCACCACAATTTAGTTCAGTAATGGTTGTCGCTATGGCCGAAATTTCGGGCTCAATGGTAACGGACACTGTATCTCTACAGTCATTAGCATCTGCCACTTCTACCGTATAGGCGCCGGGGGTAAGTCCGTTAAAAATACTTCCTCCTACCCAAGGTCCACCGTTAATCCTATATTGATAGGGGGGTAATCCTCCGGCGGCAGCTACGGCGACGGTTGCAGCGTCCACATTGTCATAACAATAATCAATGAAGGCAGCATCTAATGTCAAGGTAGGGGCCAATAATGATATAAGTGTAAAGCTATCTGTAATGGTACAACCGTTTGCATCTGTAACACTTACCTGGTATAAGCCATCTAAAGTTAAATTGGAGAAAGTATTACCGTTCTTTGGTCCTCTGGTTGATAAGTCTGGTTGTGTAAGTGTGTAGCGATTTCCACCCCATCCACCTACTGTATTGATGGTTACAGAACCAATATTCCCGTTCTGGCAACTCATAGGAGTAACATTCAGACTGCTGATCGCAAAAGCAACCGCAGGTTCCTGGATAACAAGTGTTGCTGTGTCACTACAATTTGTATCCTCATCAGTAACGTTGATTACGTAGCTACCTGCAGATAATCCGGTCAGTGAGATAATCCCGTTAGATTCTCCCGTGTTTAAAGGACCTGCATCTATACTATAACTATAGGTAGTGGCGAAACCATCTACTAAAAATCGTCCTTCACCATCGCTATCTCCAACACAAGTGACCACTTTGGTTGCCTGAGCTTGTACTGATATTGAACTAATATCTGTTATCGCGAATACTTCGTCGTATGAACAACCTTCATTATCGGTTACTCTAAATGTATAGGTACCTAATCCTAAACCTGTAAAAACAGGATTATTTCCGTTGTTGATAGCACTACCGGCAGGGGCAATAATTTCAAAAGTGAAAGGTGCCGTACCATCTGTAACAGCAACTGTAACGGAGGCTGTACTGGTAAGGCAATCGATACTGGAAATGGTAAAATCCATGTCCGTTGGCTTATTCAAAGCATTGAAAACGATGGGTGCCAAACTTTGTACACAACCATTTGCATCTCTGATCTGCGGGGTATAGGTCCCAACACCAAGGTTCGTAAATACGGTTGTTCCGCTAAATCCGGCCCCAAGGCTATAATCATACGGTCCTGTACCTCCAGAAACTCCGGAAATAGTAATTTGTCCGCCATTCTCATTCAAACAACTAGGCACAGAATCGGCCGTAGCAGTGGCGGTAATATTCGAAGGTGTTCCAACAGTTTCGATAGTTGCAGGAGTTGTACAGATAAAGCTACCTTGTTGGTAGCGGATCATAACGTCATAACTGCCGGGAGCAAGACCGGTAAAGACGTTACTACTCTGATAACTTACCCCATTATTATTGCTGTACTCCAAATTATACCCAAATCCATTGGTAATGTTAACCGTTATACTTCCATCGTTGACCCCTCCACAATTAGCATCCGTCGTTGTAACCGTAAATACCGGTGGTGGAAGATCCTGTACATCCACACTGGCCGTTTTTGTACACCCATTGGCATCTTCTATCAAAATATTATAAGTGCCGGCAGCACTTACAGTAAAAACAGTTGAAGGTGAATAAGGTGCACTAAAGCTGCCTCCGCCATCCAGGCTATATCTGTAGGGAGAAGTACCTCCGGACGTATCAATAGTAACATCTACAGTGGCGGCCCCACATCCGAAACTATCATTTGCGGTGGCAGATACAGCGATCGGACTTATACCATTACCTATAACTATTGGATCCGAATTAACATCAAGGGTAATAAGTTCATTACACTTATTTGTTTCCACTCTAACACTATAGGTGCCAGGACTTACATTGGCAAAGGTGTAATTGCTTGCTGCATCCGGTCCAAAAGTATCTACAGTAACTGCATTCTTGATAAGTCGATAAGTAAAAAATCCGGGAACCCCCGTGACTTGTACATCAATACTTCCCAACTGACCACTACATAATATATCATTGGCAGTGACATCTACATTGATATTTAAGTCCGCAACCGTAACCGTATTAGAAGGAAATAAACAAGAACTTGCCGAAACATTCTTAAGTCGTACCCACACCATATAGTTTCCTGGTGCGGTAATATCAAAATATGGTGTGTCTTGGTAAGGTCCGGCGGGACTGTTAAGGCTATACTCGTATCCTGCAGGTACGTTAGTGATCTCCACCCTTCCCGGATTACCACAGACAATATCTTCCTTGATAAGTTGTGGATTCAATGGGTTGAGGGTCGATTTGAAATAATAGTACTGTCCGCCGTCCACACGTACTCTGAATTCCCCACTTGTAGATAGATCATAGGTTGCTCCGGTACCTACTGTATCATAACAAGTATTGTTTGTATTAGCGCAATCCGCAATAACAGAGGCTGCGCAACGGTTGGGGTCTAATTTTTGCCATTCGTAGGAAGAACCAGACTGACTTAAACTAATGGTTCTAACATCACTGGTACCACAAAGGAAGAATTTAGCCAATGTGCTACCATCGTTAGGACAGGTAACCTCTTCATTGGCTCCAAGAATAATAGTAACAAACATGGGAGATGCCTCCGAGATCATTATTTCGGGACTGAACGCGGCATTAGTCACCAAAAGATGAGCCTCTGAAACAGCAACATCATCGTGTACTACATCCGACTTAGATGTACTATCGAGCTTTGAAATAAACCTGTATATGTTCGGATTTGCGAGGGCTGAAGTACCTACGATACATAAAGCCAACCAAAGCACGGCATACACAAAATGCCTAGATTTTTTAGGGAGCATAGGTTAATCCATATTATGGCAAGAATATGTTGATTTGGGGTCAGTATATTCAGAGCGTAGTTGTTGAACTTATAGTTTTCTATTTATCTTTGGTCTATAAAGACCTGCTATTAATTAAATAATTTAACGTTTGAATATGAAAAAAAGTATCCTTATCAGTTGTTTTTTCGTTGTAATGACCTTCACATCCTGTGCCCAAAAATCTGATACCTCGATAAAAACTCCCGAGGAAACAACTATATCGGCCGAATTAATCGTAAATGACCTTCAAATCCCATGGGGTATGGTTTTCTTGCCAGATGGCAGTATGCTGATCACCGAAAAAGCAGGAGAAATAATACACTACAAGGATGGAGAAAAAATCAATATTTCTAATGTGCCGGCCGTATATAACAGAGGGCAGGGAGGCTTACTAGATATTGAACTTCACCCAAATTACACAGAAAACGGGTGGATCTACTTGGCTTATTCCTCGGAAGAAGGCACAGATAAAGGAGGGCATACGGCCATTTCGAGGGCCAAATTGGATGGCAATGCACTTACCAATCTGGAGGTCCTTTACAAGGCAGGCCCAAATACTACAAAAGGTCAGCATTTTGGATCCCGATTAGAATTTGATGATAACGGCTATTTGTATTTTTCTATTGGAGAAAGAGGAGAGAGGGATGTAAATCCACAAGACATTACGCGAGACGGTGGCAAAGTTTACAGGATAAATGATGATGGGTCCATTCCTGAAGATAATCCGTTTGTAAATGAAACCGGGGCAAAAACTGCTATTTATACGTACGGAAATCGAAATCCCCAGGGGATGCTTAAACATCCGGGTACGGGTGCAATCTGGATCCATGAACACGGCCCCAGAGGCGGTGATGAGATCAACATTGTTAAAAAGGGTGCCAATTATGGCTGGCCTTTGATCACCTATGGTATCAATTATAGCGGAACACCTATTACGGATAAAACTGAAATGGAAGGAATGGAGCAACCCATTCATTACTGGGTGCCATCCATTGCACCAAGTGGCATGACGTTTATTACCTCAGATGTGTATCCAGACTGGAAAGGAGACCTTTTGGTAGGCTCTCTTTCCTTTCAATACCTGGAACGCCTTGAATTCGAAGGAGAAAAGGTTACCTATCGCGAAAAATTACTCGAAAATATCGGAAGAGTTCGAAATGTAAGACAAGGTCCGGACGGTTATATCTATGTGGCAGTAGAAGGAAAAGGTATTTACAAATTGGTTCCAAAATTGTAGATCAACAGCTCTTCTAATATGTCCATAAAAATTGTATTGGTTGTCTTTGCAATAGTAATATCAGGTATTTTTCTTGGGCTTCAACAGCAAAGTTCATTTGAGGAGAGTAAGGCAAGAGGAGCTGTTATCTATCAGGACTTTTGTGTTACTTGTCATCTTCCTACAGGTGAAGGAGTGCCCTATGTGTATCCCCCATTAGCCAAGTCGGATTATTTACTTACCAACAGAACGGCTAGTATTCGAGGTATAAAATTCGGACAACGCGGCCCTATGGTAGTGAATGGAAAACCCTATGACAATACTATGATGCCTCTGGGCCTGGAAGAGCAGGAAATTGCCGACGTGATGAATTACATTCTTACTTCCTGGGGGAACACCACTGATAAAATGGTAACTCCGGAAGAAGTAGCGGAGGTTGGTCCGAGATAAAATTACTTCCTATAGTTATCCATAGCCTTTTTTACCGAGCCGAATTTTTTCAGGACCTTGGCAGCCTCTTTATAATCTAATTGCAGGCCTTCCATCAAATAACGGGTACCCCTGTCTACCAATTTGTTATTACTCAATTGCATATTGACCATTTTATTGCCTTTAACCCTACCTATGCGAATCATAAGGGCTGTTGAGATCATATTAAGAACGAGTTTTTGTGAAGTACCACTCTTCATCCGTGTACTTCCGGTAACAAATTCGGGGCCCACGTTGATCTCAATAGGGATCTCCACGGACTGAGCCAAGGGAGAACCCGGGTTATTGGTGATACCAGCGGTTAAAAGTCCTTGCTTCCTGGCTTCAGCTACTCCTCCCAGCACATAAGGGGTAGTTCCAGAAGCAGCTATACCAACCACCGTATCTAATGTATCTATTTTAAACTCCTGAAGGTCTTTCCATGCTTGTTGCGTATCATCTTCGGCAAATTCAACAGCTTTCCTGATAGCAGAATCACCACCAGCAATGAGGCCAATTACACGATCATGAGGAAGTCCGAAGGTTGGAGGAATTTCAGAGGCATCCAGAATACCAAGTCGCCCGCTGGTTCCTGCGCCTATATAGAAAAGTCGGCCTCCTTTTAAAAATCGTTCGGTAAGGGCTTTTACCAGTATCTCAATTTGAGGAATGACAGCGGATACCGCCTTTGCCACTTTCTGATCTTCCATATTTATAAAAGACAGAAGATCTGCTGTAGACATCAGTTCTAGACTGTCATGTTCCGAGGAATTTTCTGTGATTTTCTTAAAGTTGGTCATAGTTACAATAAACGAATATCCTGGTTTCTAAATAAATTTAAAAGGGTATTCTCTGGTTGAAGTTCTGTGATCATTGTATTTATGGCATTAATATCGCAGGTTTTATAACGATGTTGAGAATTCAGTTTTTCAGAGATACACAAAAGTATTGTTTTTTTGGAAGCCTGGATCACAGCTTTCTTAAGCTGAACCACATCCCAGTCGAACTCTGTAAGCCCATGTAACGAATCAACATATCCTGTCCCAATAAATCCATAATCAAATTTAACTTCAGATAATCGTTGAATCGTATAGGATCCATTTGAGATCATTGCATCCTTGGAGATTCGGCCTCCTATAAAAATAAGGTCCACGTTGGGCATTCCTGCAAGTTGCAACGCCACGGGCAGACTTAATGTAAAACAAGTTAATTTTAATTTTGGTGGAATTGTCCTGGCCATCTCAAGACAGGTAGTACCGCCATCAATAAAAATTACTGCACCATCCTTAAGAAGGGTGACAGCCTTTGCGGCAATGGCCATTTTTTCATTTAATGCATACACATTGTTGCTTCGTGTAGCGGCATGGGTATACCCCAGTGATATGGCACCTCCATGTACTTTCCTTAATTTATTCTCCGTATCTAACTCCTTCACATCCCTGCGAACGGTATCTATAGAAACATCGAGATGCTCCGCAATGTCCGTTAACAAAACTCTATTATGTAGTTCTACTTCGTTTAATATAAGTTGTTGTCTTTCTTCTTTTAACATGTAGGAAACACTTTTTAGGCAAAGATACTCAATTCTATACTATGCCGTTTTCTTCTGGTTTTAAACAAATTTAATCTATTTATTGCATTTTATTGCATTTTTTATTGCAAAATACTGCAGATATAAATAATATTTTCTATTTTTGCCTTGTATAAAACAATATGTACCCTATTATGATATCACCTTCTCTTTTATCTGAAGCTGTTTCCTACCCTACGGACGAGGAATCGCAAAAGTTTGAAAAGATCAAAACACACATTCACGAAAACTCTGAAGAGGCATCTTTGTACGTTGCCAACGAAATTGCCGATCTAATTAGGCAGCGGCAAAAAAGTGGAAAAAAGGTCGTATTAGGACTTGCCACCGGTTCTACCCCTACCAAGGTTTATGACATTCTGGTTAAATTTCACAAGGAAGAAGGCTTGAGCTTCAAGAATGTGATCACTTTTAACCTGGATGAATACTTCCCCATGGAAGCAGATTCAATACACAGTTATGTCCGTTTTATGCGAGAACATCTTTTTGATCACATCGATATAAAGAAAGAAAACATAAACATCCCTGACGGCACACTTGAAAAAGAAGATGTAAGAGATTACTGTAATAGCTACGAGGAAAAAATAAAAAAAGCAGGCGGAATAGATATACAGGTTCTGGGGATCGGTAGAACCGGACATATTGGATTTAATGAACCTGGCTCATCCATTGTCAGTAAAACCAGAATGGTAAGACTGGACAGGGTAACCAGACTAGATGCAGCAAGCGACTTTTTTGGTTTGGAAAATGTCCCTTCGCGTGCAATCACAATGGGTGTAGGAACCATCCTCTCTGCCAAACGTATCATACTCATGGCGTGGGGCGAAGGCAAAGCCGGTATCATTAATCAGGCTGTGGAAGGCCCAATTCGGGAATCCGTGCCAGCTACCTTCCTTCAAAATCACCAAAATTGTGATTTTATCCTCGATGAGGCTGCCGCTTCTGGTTTAACTAGGGTAAATACACCCTGGCTTGTGAGCGAATGTAAATGGGAAGATACCTTAACAAAAAAAGCCACTATCTGGCTTTCAGAGAAACTAAATAAAGCGATCTTAAAACTAACCAACGAGGATTACAATGAACATGGTATGGGAAGCCTGGTTGCTGAAATAGGATCTGCAGAGCATATCAACCTCATCGTTTTCAATCAGCTGCAGCGAACCATTACCGGTTGGCCCGGTGGTAAACCCAATGCAGATGATAGTAACAGGCCGGAACGCAAAGATCCATACCCAAAAACATCGCTTATCTTCAGCCCCCATCCAGATGATGATGTAATCTCTATGGGAGGTACACTACTACGCCTGGTAGACCAGGGGCATGATGTACATGTAGCTTACCAGACCTCAGGTAATATTGCTGTCTTTGATGATGAAGTGATCCGATTCCTGGATTTCGCAAAGGATATTCAAACAGACAATAAGGCACTGCAAAAACAATTTAAAGAGGTTAGAACATTTCTAGATCAAAAACATCCGGGACAGGTAGATAGTCCTCAAATACAACAATTCAAAGGGTTGATCCGCAAAGGCGAAGCGCTGTCTGCCTGCCGTTATTGCGGCGTAAAAGAAGAGAATGCGCACTTTCAAAATCTGCCTTTTTATGAAACCGGGACAGTGAAGAAAAAACCATATTCTGAAGCAGACATTGAACAGACGTACCAACTCCTGCAAAAGTTAAAGCCCCATCAAATATTTGCTGCCGGTGACCTTTCCGATCCGCATGGTACGCACAGGGTGTGTCTGAATATCATTTACAGAGCATTAGACAGACTGGTCAAAGAAAAAGCTGCCTGGATTAAAGATTGTTATGTTTGGCTGTATAGAGGTGCCTGGCAGGAATGGGATATTGCCGATATGGAAATGGCAGTCCCCGTTGGGCCTAAAGATATGCAGCGAAAGAAAAATGCAATTTTCAAACATCAGTCGCAAAAAGACAGTGCCATGTTTCCCGGGAATGACAACAGAGAATTCTGGCAACGTGCCGAACAGCGAAATAAGGAAACAGCCTTTAAATACAATGCCCTGGGAATGGCTGAATATGAAGCCATGGAAGGTTTTGTCAGATATCATTTTATGTGATAAAAAACATCTCCAGATAAAAAAGAAATTGAATGGATGGTCTTTTTTTAAAATGAAGAGCCCTAAGCCCGGTGAAAGTTTTAAATTTAGCCTTGATACTGTTACATGATACAAAAAGATAAATGGGCCTGGGCCTGGGTACCTATTCTTTATTTTACGCAGGGACTGCCTTATGTTATGGTAGTCACCGTTTCGGTAATCATGTACAAAAAGCTGGGGATCAGCAACGCAGACATCGGGCTATACACTAGTTGGCTTTATCTGCCCTGGGTAATAAAACCGCTTTGGAGTCCATTCCTTGATCTTAAAAGCACAAAACGAAATTGGTTCCTGCTGATGCAACTGATCGTTTCATTGTCCTTCCTGGCCATAGGCTTTGCTCTGCCAACAAATATCTTTTTTATTACAACCCTTGCCTGTTTCTGGATGGCAGCCTTTGCCTCAGCGACTAATGACATTGCCTCAGATGGCTATTACATGATTGGCCTTACTCAAGAAAAGCAGTCTTTTTTTGTAGGCGTGCGCAGTACCTTCTATAAATTAGCGAATGTTACCGGACAGGGCTTGTTGGTCATCCTGGCCGGTTTTCTGGAAAATTATTACGGGGACAACACCAAGGCATGGTCCATCACTATGATCTGTGCCGCTTTTTTGATGTTCACCTTAACGATCGCCAATTATTTTGCCACGCCAAAATTTGAATCCTCAGACGCGATCGCTCTCGAAAAACCAACTAGTTTTTTAGAAGTATTTTCTTCTTTTTTCAAGAAACCGGGAATAGGTATGGCCCTGGCCTTTATTTTGTTCTTCAGATTAGGGGAATCTCAATTAGTGAAAATGGCTTCTCCCTTTCTATTAGATCCTACGGAGGTAGGCGGACTTGGATATAGCACGGCAGAAGTAGGAACCATTTACGGCACCATAGGTGTAATTATGCTAACTATTGGAGGAATATTAGGTGGGGTATTAATTTCGAGACATGGTTTAAAGAAATGGTTCTTTCTCATGGTTCTCTCCCTCAATATTCCCAATGCATTCTATGCTTTTCTGGCAATTACCAATACAAATCATATTGCGGCTGTGGTTACTACCGTAGTATTAGAACAATTTGGCTATGGCTTTGCTATAGCGGGATTTATGGTATATCTAATTTATATTGCCGAAGGAGTATCCAAAACTTCTCATTATGCCCTTGCAACCGGATTTATGGCACTGGGAATGATGCTTCCCGGACTTATCAGTGGGTATATGCAAGAATGGTTGGGCTATGATGGTTTCTTTATTTGGGTTGTCTTGGCAGCATTACCTTCACTCATCCTCTTAAAGTATATCAAATATCCACCCGATTATGGAAAAAAAGGAGCAGACAGCTCAACCTCATAATACTATGACCTACGGTGAAGCTCACAGAGCACTTTCAAACAGAGAAAAAATAGGACAATTTTTTATGCCCGCAGCCTTTATTAATGACTCTGAGGCTTCAATCAAGTCCCTTGAGTCCTTGATACGTAATGAGTGCATTGGAGGTATTTGTTTCTTTCATAGCAGAGCCAGTGCAGCTACGAATTACGAAGGAAAAAAGAAAGTAACATATAATGCAAATAGTCTTCAGGTTCTCAAGGAACTGATAGCCCGCTATAGCGCAGCGGCCAAATACCCTCTCCTGATCAGTATTGATGCTGAATGGGGTCTTGCGATGCGAGTTGAGGAAACTCCTCAATACCCTTATGCCATCACCCTGGGGGCCGCTCATGACCCTCAATTGGTCTATGAGGTGGGGAAAAAAGTAGGTAGCGATTGCAAAGCTGCCGGCATTCACTGGAATTTTGCTCCGGTAGCGGATGTCAACAGTAATCCTAATAATCCTGTGATAGGATACAGATCTTTTGGAAGTAACAAAAAAGACGTTAGCACTATGGCAATTGCCTTTTCCAAAGGATTGCAGGATGCAGGGATCCTAAGTTGTGTGAAACATTTCCCTGGACACGGGGATACTGCCACAGATTCGCATTTAGGCCTGCCTGTTATCGATAAATGTCGGGAAGACCTCTTCGAGCAAGAACTCTATCCATTTGTGGAATTGATTAAAAATAATGTAGACGCCGTGATGGTAGGACACCTTTCAGTACCTGCCTTTACCAAAGGAAAACAGATCTCTGCTTCTGTTTCTGGCGAGATCATTAAAGGATTACTCAGAGGGGAATTGGGATATGATGGCGTGGTAGTTTCTGATGCTTTGAACATGCATAGCGTATCCAAAACCTTCACAAAAAAGGGCGCACTGGAATGGGCTGCCTTTAACGCCGGAAATGATATTCTTTGTTTTGCAGAAAATGTCAAAGAAGGGATCGATGAGATCTTAAAGCAGGCGTCTAATTCTCAAATTGAAGATAGCTTTAAAAGGGTCTGGACATTAAAAATAAAAGCGATAAACAAGGCTTCAAGCAGCCTTCCCGTTATTAGTGATCCTGGTCCACTAAACGCTCTAGTAGCAGCAAAAAGTCTTACATTCTATAAAGGCTCACAGAAAATACTTTCAGAATTTCAGGGATCTGGATTTTACGGTATCCAATTTGGCAAAAGCAAACAAACTGCCTTTTTCAACGAGGTAATTAATAGTACCGGAAGTCTATTTATGCAGATAGGCGATCAATCTTTTGAGAATATAAAATTGGCCCTTGGTGAAAATTCCAAACTACTGATCGCGCTATATCCGCCCAGCATAAAGCCCCAAAGTAATTTTGGTATGCATTCTGGTCAACTAGAGATTCTAATTGAACTTATTCGCAAATATGACGTAGTTTTATATTTGTTTGGAAATCCTTATTTTCTCAGGTTGTTGCCGCTGGAAAAGGTAGCTGCGATTGTCATCGCCTACCAGGATCTAAAGGGTTTCGAAGAGAATGCAGCAGCGCATTTTTTAGGCAATACGAAAGCTGTTGGCTCATTGCCTGTGTCATTATAAGAGGACAGTATGAAGGTATTTAAAGGTATTGGAATGATGTCTGGCACCTCGCTGGATGGACTCGATCTTGTGTATTGCCATATTTGGAAACCTTTGAGTAGATGGGAGTTCAAGATTGAAAAGACGAAAAGTATTCCCTATAGCAAAACACGAGTCGCTCGTTTACAGGAGGCAATTCATTTGCCTGCGGATCAATTACTCTGTTTGCACAATGAATACGGCACCTGGCTGGGAGAGCAAGTTGGAAGATTTATTGAGGAAGAAAAGTTAGAAGTTGATTTTGTTTCGAGCCATGGGCATACTGTGCACCACCAACCTGCTAAAGGCCTAACCTTTCAAATAGGATCGGGTCAGCACCTGGCCAACGCCTGTGGTATCAAAACCATATGCGATTATAGGACCAACGATGTAGCTCTGGGCGGGCAGGGAGCTCCGCTTGTTCCAATAGGCGATCATATGCTCTTTCGATCCTATGATTTTTGCCTTAATCTTGGAGGAATAAGCAATATATCTTTTGTTCTCGATGAGAAAAGAATAGCATATGATATAGGGATAGCCAATATGTTGCTTAATTATATTGCAGCAGGCGCAGGTTTAGCCTATGATAAAGGAGGAGCCTTGGCACGCAAGGGATCTTTACTTCCACAGTTATTTGATCAATTAAATTCTCTTGATTATTACGCACTGCCCTACCCAAAGTCTACCGGGTATGAATGGTTTTCAAAAGAAATTGTACCATTGATCAAAGCACAAGACGCTCCTATTGAATCCTTATTGCACACATCTGTACATCATATATGTGAACAGATCGCCAGGCAGCTAAAAATGCTTACCATTAAAAAGGAAAAAACCTTGTTGATCACAGGGGGAGGTGCTTTTAACACCTACCTAACTGAAGTTTTGCAAGACAAGCTAGGAAAAAAGATCAAACTTGAGATCCCTTCTGATCAGCTAATTGAGTTTAAAGAAGCGCTAATTTTTTGTCTTATGGGTGTCTTGCGTTTAGAGCAAGAGATCAACGTACTGCATTCGGTTACAGGAGCCAGCAAAGACTCATCTTCAGGAGTAGTATACTTGCCAAGTTAAGAAGGTTTAAAAATAAAATTTAAATCAAAGGGGAATATTTCCATGCTTTCTTATCGGTAATGTTACCTCCTTTTTTTCGAGCATGCGAAATGTCTTTATAAGTTTTCGCCGTGTATCTTTTGGTTCAATGACCTCATCGATAAACCCCCTTTTTGCCGCCCTAAAAGGATTCGCAAATTTTTCCGCATAAGCTGCCTCTTTTTCGGCTAATTTTTGAACAGGATCTTCAGCTTCCATTATTTCTTTGCGGAAAATGATCTCACTGGCACCCTTAGCGCCCATTACAGCGATCTCTGCAGTTGGCCAGGCGTAATTGAAATCGGCTCCTATGTGCTTAGAATTCATTACGTCATAAGCCCCGCCATAGGCTTTCCGTGTAATTACGGTTACCCTTGGAACTGTTGCTTCGCTTAAGGCATATAGTAACTTGGCTCCATTTACGATGATCCCATTCCATTCCTGGTCCGTCCCGGGTAAAAAACCTGGCACATCAACTAAAACAAGAAGGGGTATATTGAAACTATCACAAAACCTGGTGAATCTGGCCGCTTTCCTGGAACTGTTTACATCCAGTACTCCTGCCAGAAACATTGGTTGGTTAGCTATGATCCCAATACTTCTTCCTGCGAGCCTCGCAAAACCTACAATTATGTTCTCAGCAAAGTCTTTATGTATCTCATAAAAACTATCAGTATCTATTAAACCCAGAATTACCTCATGCATATCGTAAGGTTTGTTCGGATTTTCAGGAACAAGTCCATCTAAAACTTCCCGTACTTCTTCCCCTAATTCATAAGGGAGGTCTTTAGCTTTTTCACGATTGCTTTGTGGCATATAGCTCAGTAATTTCTTGACATCTTCAAGACATTCAATATCATTTGTTGATGTTTTATGAGCCACACCAGATTTAATTGCATGTGTACTGGCACCACCAAGTTCCTCGGAAGTCACTTCTTCATTGGTCACTGTTTTAACTACATTGGGGCCTGTCACAAACATATAGCTTGTTTCTTCTACCATAAGGGTAAAATCTGTGATGGCAGGTGAATATACTGCTCCACCCGCACAGGGGCCCATGATGGCTGAAATCTGAGGAATTACCCCCGATGCCTTTACATTTCGATAAAATATATCGGCATATCCGCCAAGCGATCTAACGCCTTCCTGTATACGCGCCCCTCCTGAATCATTAAGTCCGATTACCGGAGCCCCGACATTCATGGCCAGATCCATGATCTTGCAGATCTTTTCCGCATGTGTTTCTGAAAGTGCTCCTCCAAATACGGTGAAATCCTGCGCATAGATATATATCAATCTGCCATCTATGGTTCCGTAACCGGTTACGACTCCATCACCGTAATAAATTTCTTTCTCCATCCCAAAATCGGTTGTACGATGGGTAACCAATATGCCCATTTCCTCAAACGATCCTTCATCCAAAAGATATTCCACACGTTCTCTGGCGGTCAGCTTTTTCTTTTTATGCTGCTTATCTATACGTTTCTGACCCCCACCCTGTAAGGCCTGTGCAATACGGTCATTTAATTTTTTTTTCGTTGTATTCATTTTTAAGGAGTTGGGATTCTCAATATTTTTTGATCTGCCAGGTATTGTTTCAGGGCAATAAGAGCCGCAATTTCAGCTTCCTCCTCTGCCTTTTGTTTTAAGATCTCCGGGGAGTAATAATTCTTTACAAAATGAGTATCAAAATTTCCAGACCTAAAGGCCTCGTGTTCAAAGACAAATTTTCCAAATGGAAGCGTAGTTTGCACCCCATCCACAATATAGGCATCAATGGCCTTTATCATGATCTGGATAGCCTCTTCCCTACTCTTTCCATAAGTGATCAATTTGGATAACATAGGATCATAATAAATCGGGATCTCCATACCTTCTTCAAATCCATTATCTACGCGGATACCTTCCCCTTCTGGCAGTCGATAAGTGTGCAGGGTTCCTACGCTTGGTAAAAAGTTAGAAAGAGGATCTTCCGCATAGACCCTAAGCTCTAACGCATGTCCATTTATCCTTAAATCCTCTTGTTTCATAGGAAGTGCTTCCCCCCTTGCTACTCTGATCTGGAGCTCTACCAGATCTACTCCAGAAATTAGTTCTGTGACGGGATGCTCTACCTGAAGTCGGGTATTCATCTCCAGAAAATAAAAATTAAGATCAGCATCCATTAGAAATTCTACTGTGCCCGCCCCAAGATAATCACAGGATCTGGCGACCTTTGTTGCCGCTATCCCCATCTCTTGTCTTTGTTCAGGGCTAAGAATAGCCGATGGAGCTTCTTCCACCACTTTCTGGTGCCTTCGCTGAATACTGCATTCCCGTTCGAAAAAATAAAGAATATTGCCATGACTATCTGCCATGATCTGTATTTCAATATGCCTGGGTGAACTTACGTATTTCTCAATAAAGACCGAACCATCTCCAAAGGCAGATGTAGCTTCAGAAATAGCCCTTTCCATTTGGGAAGCCAGCTCTTTTTCCTTCTCCACGATTCGCATTCCTTTACCCCCACCACCGGCAGAAGCTTTGATTAAGATCGGGAAACCGATCTCTTTGGCAATAGATGTAGCCTTTTTAACGTCAGATATTGCCTCATCGATCCCCGGAACCATTGGAATATCATAGTGCTTTACCGCTTCTTTCGCAGCTAATTTACTCCCCATCATCCTGATAGCCTTGGGTTTAGGCCCAATAAAGACAATTCCACTTTTGGTGACAGCTTCAGCAAAATTTGCATTTTCACTTAAAAAACCATAGCCTGGATGAATCGCATCTACCTTAAGGCGTTTAGCCTCTTCAATGATCTTAGCAATATTTAAATACGACTGGTTAGATGGGGCTTCCCCAATCCACACGGCTTCATCAGCGAATTGCACATGAGGAGCATTCCGGTCTGCAGAGGAGTATACAGCAACTGTTTTTATACCCATTTTTTGGGCTGTTTTCATTACCCGGATTGCAATTTCTCCGCGATTGGCAACAAGTATTTTCTTCATTCTTTAAAGAGGTTTACTCATAAGTGATCAGTAATTGTTTTTTATCTACCGTTTCTCCCTTTTTAACGGTGATGCTTTTGATGACACCTTCCCGCGGAGAGGTAATAATATTTTCCATTTTCATGGCCTCCAGAATTAGGAGGGGAGAATCCTCGGCAACCAATTCTCCTTCCTTGACATTAATATCGAGTATGAGACCAGGCATCGGAGCCATTATATTACTTATGTTTTTAGTAGATCCGAGAGAAAATCCCATCTCAGCGATCTGTTGATCCAGTTCATTCTTTAATGTTACCTCATAGGTCTCATTCTTAACTTTGATCCGATATTTACGATCATAAAAGGAATTAGAAATCACCTCCGCAGCGAAGGACCTGCCTTCCTTTAACACATGGTATTTGGATGAAGAGGTTTGAAGTGCATCGAGTGAATCAAGGTCTTCCTCAGAAAAGGAAAACTCATAGGTCTCATTAACAGAGACTTTAAAACGTTGAGACATATTGTATTTATAATTTCAAGGTTGAGATGAAGGTAATATATAGAAAAAAAGAATGGTCGTAAAATTTTATTTTCTAATGTCTATGAAAGTTTACCAATTTGATCTAATCCTATTTACTATAACAAAATTACCTTTATAAAAATCTCAGATCTATGATTTGTATCATATTTTAATAGAGCAGTAAATTATACCTATGTAGACCGAAATGATACGGATCTATACCAACAGATATGCATCCAAATCCTTATTTTTGAATAAAACAAAGCAAGTATGTTGATCATAGGAATTGCTGGTGGAACTGGCTGTGGAAAAACTACGGTAGTGAACCAGATCGTCAATGAAATTCCGGAAGCGGAAGTAGGCGTTATTTCTCAGGACTCATACTACAATGACCTTTCTCATCTATCATATGAAGAACGAAGTAAGATCAATTTTGATCATCCACGCGCCATCGATTTTGAGTTATTGGGGGAACACCTCAGTATTCTTCGAAAGGGCGAACCTATAGACCAGCCTGTATATTCGTTCCCCAAACACAATCGAACCAATGACACCATCAGGACACATCCAAAAAAGGTAATGATCGTAGAAGGCATCCTGATCCTCACCCATCCGGCAATCAGGGAAATGTTCGATATTAAAATATATGTTCATGCAGATTCTGACGAACGACTTATCCGCAGGCTTAAACGCGATATAAATGAACGTGGAAGAAATATTGAGGAAGTTCTCTCCCGTTATCAAACAACCTTAAAACCTATGCATGATCAGTTTATAGAACCTACCAAAGAATATGCAGATATTATTATACCTAACAATAAATACAACACGGTGGCAGTAGATATTGTTCGCACTATTATTACTGATAAACTTACCTGATCACCATGGGACTGAAAGATCTGAGAGCAAAAAAATGGTTTGGTGTTGTCACCAACCTATATGTTGTTGTTTTAACGGCATTTGTTATTTGGATGGTATTTTTTGATACGAATTCGCTAATGATTCATTTGGAATTAAAAAAACAGATCAAAACCCTGGAAAAGCAACAGGAATTCCTCAGAAGTGAAATAGAAAAGGATAAAAAAACACTGGAAAAACTTTCAGATCCCAAAGAATTGGAAAAGTTTGCCAGGGAATATTATTATCTAAAAAAGAAAAATGAGGAGATCTACCTGATAGAATATGAGGATAGTTTAAAAATTAAAAAGGATGACGATGAGCAGTAAGTTTTACGATTTTTCTGGTGTATCCTCCAAAGCCTGGAAACAGCAAATCCAGGCAGGACTCCAAGGGGCGGACTACAACGACAGCTTGGTGTGGGAAGGTCCGGACCATATTAAAGTAAAACCTTTTTATAATTCCGAGGATCTTAAGGAGCATCCACCCCACCCTATACCTACTCCTGCCAGCTGGAAGATAGGTCAAGTATGCTATGTTCAAAATGAGAAACCCACTAATAAAAAAGCCGCCGATGCTCTATTGAGGGGTGCCGAGAGCTTGTATTTTATACTCCCTTCTCCGGAAGTGAATATGGAGAAACTCTTACACGGAATCGATCTTTCCTTGGTACCCATCCATCTGGAACTGCGATTTGTCTCTGCAGAATTCATCGAAAAACTAGCAAAGTTCAAGGTGCCAAAAAACGCCACCTTCTTTATCCATTTGGATGTTTTAGGCAGCCTCGCAAGAACAGGGAACTGGCAACATTCCATGGAAAAGGATATGGCTCATATGGTGCAAATGGCAAAGGACCTGCCTATTTTCCGCACTGTCACAATTAATGGTTCACTTTATCAAAATGCGGGCGCCAATCGGGTTCAGCAATTGGCCTATATGCTATCTCAGGCAAATGAATATTTGCATCACTTTGGAAACCAACAGAACCCTGTGAACTTTCCTGAGCCCATCTTTAAGGTTGCGATAGATTCAGATTATTTTTTCGAGATCGCCAAAATAAGGGCCTTACGACTCCTATGGCAAACCTTGGCATCCTCTTACAATGCCCCAGAAGGTTGTCATATTATTGCAGAGCCGAGTAAACGCAACAAGACCCTGTATGATTACAATGTTAACTTATTGCGAACCACCACAGAATGCATGGCGGCCATCAATGGAGGGGCAGATACTATTTGTAATCTTCCATACGATGCGATCTATCATAAGGATAACGAATTTGGAGATCGAATTGCCCGCAATCAGTTGTTGATCCTGCGAAATGAAAGTTATTTAGGAGAAGTTTCAAATCCTGCAGACGGGGCCTATTATATAGAAACCCTGACAGATCAGTTAGCTGAAAAAGCGCTACATCTCTTTAAAAACCTTGAAACTTCTGGTGGTTTCCTAAAAGCCCTCAAGCAACATACTATTCAAAAGAAAATCAAAGAACAGGCGGAGAAAGATCAGCAACAGTTTGATAGTGGTAAAAGGGTCTTAGTAGGGAGCAATGTATTTGTGAATCCTAAAGATACCATGAAAGAGAACATTGAAATCTATCCTTTTTTAAAAAGCAAACCGGGAAAGACCCTTCTTGAACCTATTTTGGAAAAAAGGTTGGCAGAATCTATGGAACAGAAAAGACTTGACAATGAATAGGAAAGACGTACAAGATCTACAATTACCTTCGAATGGATCGCAAAAAGGGGGAATGTCTAAAAATGATTCTTTTCATTTCGCTGAAGGAATCGATGTACACAAACAGTATTCCAGGGAAGAAATAGAAGCCATGGAGCATCTTGATTTTGCCGCAGGTGTGCCTCCATTCCTGCGAGGTCCTTACGCTACCATGTATGTTCAAAGACCCTGGACCATTCGGCAATATGCCGGTTTTTCTACCGCTCAGGAAAGTAATGCCTTTTACCGAAGAAATCTGGAAGCAGGTCAAAAAGGCTTGTCCGTAGCCTTCGATCTACCTACGCATAGAGGGTATGACAGTGATCATGAACGGGTAGTAGGTGATGTTGGGAAAGCGGGTGTGGCCATAGATACTGTAGAGGACATGAAGATACTTTTTGACGGTATCCCTCTGGATAAAATGTCGGTTTCAATGACCATGAACGGTGCCGTGCTACCCATAATGGCTTTCTATATAGTCGCTGCAGAAGAACAAGGTGTTTCCCCTCAATTGTTAGCGGGGACCATTCAAAATGATATTCTTAAGGAATTTATGGTGAGAAATACCTATATCTATCCTCCCGGGCCATCTATGCAGATCATCGCAGATATTTTTGAATATACCAGCAAATACATGCCTAAATTTAATAGCATAAGCATTTCCGGCTACCATATGCAGGAAGCCGGGGCTACGGCAGATATTGAATTGGCCTATACGCTGGCGGACGGATTAGAATACATCAGGACCGGATTAAAAGCGGGATTGGATATAGACACCTTTGCCCCCAGACTTTCCTTTTTTTGGGCCATTGGTATGAATCATTTTATGGAGATAGCCAAAATGAGAGCAGCTCGTATTCTCTGGGCTAAACTTGTACAACAATTTAAACCAAAAAATCCAAAGTCGCTCGCCCTCAGAACCCATTGCCAGACCAGCGGGTGGAGTCTCACGGAACAAGACCCCTTTAACAACGTGGCGAGGACAACTATTGAAGCGGCGGCAGCAGCTTTTGGGGGTACTCAAAGCCTTCACACCAATGCTTTGGATGAGGCTATTGCCCTTCCGACCGACTTTTCCGCGAGGATCGCCAGGAATACACAGATATATCTGCAAAGCGAAACGAACATAACAAAAACAGTAGATCCCTGGGCGGGAAGCTACTATGTAGAATACCTTACAGATGCCTTGGCCAAAAAAGCCTGGGATCTAATTGAAGAGGTTGAGGCATTGGGCGGGATGACGAAAGCTATTGAAGAGGGCATCCCAAAAATGAGGATAGAGGAAGCGGCGGCCAAAAAGCAAGCCCGGATAGATAGTGGAAAGGATATAATTGTGGGAGTAAACCAATACCGCCTTCAGGAGGAAGAACTCATGCAAATCCTGGAAGTGGATAATGCCGAAGTTCGCAGGCAGCAAGTGGAGCGACTTGAAAAAGTAAAAAAAGAACGAGATAGTAAAGCGGTGACCAAAGCCCTGACTGCTCTTACGAACGCTGCTGAGAACAGAGAAAAAGAGCTGAAGGATAAAGCTGAAAATAATTTGTTAGCTTTAGCCGTAGATGCGGCAAGGAAAAGGGCTACGCTGGGGGAGATCAGTGATGCCCTCGAAGTGGTCTTCAAGAGATATAATGCAAAAATTCAAACATTTTCAGGAGTGTATTCCAAGGAAATAAAGGACGATAAAAGCTTTAAAAAGGCACGCGAACTAGCTGATGCCTTTGCTGAAGTGGAAGGCAGACGTCCCAGGATCATGATCGCTAAAATGGGGCAGGACGGGCATGACAGAGGGGCCAAAGTAGTAGCCACCGGATATGCCGACCTTGGGTTTGATGTAGATATTGGTCCATTGTTCCAAACTCCGGCCGAAGCTGCTAAACAAGCTGTAGAGAACGACGTGCATATACTAGGTGTTTCTTCGCTGGCAGCAGGTCATAAAACCCTGGTACCTCAGGTTCTGGAGGAATTAAAAAAGTACGGCAGAGAAGATATCATGGTGATCGTAGGAGGCGTGATCCCGAAGCAGGACTATCAGTTCTTGTTCGATGTTGGTGCCGTAGCCGTTTACGGTCCAGGAACCAAGATCAGTGAAGCAGCCATACAGATCCTGGAAATACTCTTAGACACTGAAAAATAATTCGCTACCTACCACAAAGTAGATTGGGTATTTACATTAGGTTCCAAATTCTTAAGTTATTCACTTTGTGTTAACAAATTACATTTTTTGGCTAGCCAAATAATCGTATTTTTAACCCCTAACTTACTATGATGATGGGCAAAATAATTGCTATTGCAAACCAAAAAGGTGGTGTAGGTAAAACTACAACCACCGTAAACCTGGCCGCCTCACTAGGTGTTTTGGAAAAGAAGGTGCTTTTGATAGACGCAGATCCCCAGGCCAATGCCACTTCCGGGCTAGGTATTGATGTTGATACGGTCGAATTAGGAACCTATCAAGTACTGGAACACACAAAATTGGCCAGGGAAACAATCATTAAGACTTCCTCGCCTAATGTTGACCTTATTCCGTCACATATTGATCTGGTTGCTATAGAAATAGAACTGGTAGACAAAGAGGACAGGGAATACATGATGAAACAGGCTATTAGGGATCTTAAAGAAGAATATGACTATATTCTGATAGATTGCGCGCCATCCCTGGGATTATTAACCTTAAATGCGTTAACAGCCGCAGATTCAGTTATCATCCCAATACAGTGTGAATACTTCGCACTGGAAGGTCTTGGAAAATTATTGAATACTATTAAAAGTGTTCAGAGGATCCATAACCCGGATCTGGATATAGAAGGATTGTTACTCACCATGTATGATTCGCGTTTACGCTTGTCTAATCAGGTAGTAGAAGAGGTTAAGAAACATTTTTCGGACATGGTCTTTGACACCATCATTCAACGAAATGTTCGACTTGGAGAAGCACCCAGCTATGGGGAGAGTATTATTAAATATGATGCTAGCAGCAAAGGAGCTGTCAACTACCTAAACATGGCCAATGAACTTCTTAAGAAAAATAAGGAGAAAGTATAATGGCAAAAGCAACACGAAAACAAGCGTTAGGACGGGGACTTTCTGCCCTCTTAAAAGATCCGGAGAATGATATAAACTCCGTCGCTGATAAGAATGCGGATAAAGTTGTCGGAAACATTGTGGAACTGGAGTTGGATGCGATCGATGTAAATCCTTTTCAACCCAGATCCAACTTTAACGATGAAGCACTTCAGGAATTAGCCTCTTCCATTAGAGAACTAGGTGTCATTCAACCTATAACGGTTCGCAAACTCGATTTCAATAAATACCAGCTAGTCTCCGGAGAACGTCGGTACAGAGCTTCCAGATTGATCGGCCTGGAAACCATCCCATCGTACATCCGTATTGCCAACGATCAGGAATCGCTTGAAATGGCCTTGGTTGAAAATATTCAACGTCAGGATCTCGATCCGATTGAAATTGCACTTTCATACCAGCGATTAATCGAAGAAATTGAGCTGACCCAGGAAAAGTTAAGTGACAGAGTAGGAAAAAAAAGGTCCACCATCACAAATTACCTAAGACTTTTGCGATTAGATCCCATTATTCAGACAGGCATACGAGATGGATTCATAAGCATGGGTCATGGACGTACTTTGGTGAATGTTGAACGTCGTGAGGATCAATTGGAGATCTACGAACAGATCATAGGTGATTCGCTTTCTGTGAGGCAGACAGAGGAATTGGTTAGAAAATACCATGATACCGGGAGCATTACCAAGAAGTCCGGGGCCAAATCTATTGCTAAATCGAGGCATATAGTTCAAAGCGAAATAGATCTGTCCCAATTTTTAGAAACCCCGGTAATTCTTAGTACTTCAGACAATGAAAAAGGTAAAATGACCATTTCGTTCAAGTCCAGGGAAGAATTACACCGAATAAAAAAATTGATCACAGGTGAATAAGCGATCTTTTTTTTTGTTGCCCTGCTCTTTTGTGTAACACTACTTAGTGCACAGGACAAAAAGACAGGAGCAGATTCACTTCGCACAAATTTTAAAGAAAAAGGGATTGTCATTGAGGGCAACATAGAAAAGAAAAAGGTAAATCCGCTCGCTCCCAGCAAAGCTGCCTTTTACTCTGCCATTCTCCCGGGTTTGGGTCAAATCTATAACAGACGATATTGGAAACTGCCCATAGTCTATGGTGCTATTGGGACCGGAGTATATGCCTATGTGTACAACGATGATCTGTACGACCGATTTCGAACTGCCTTCAAAAGGCGGAGAGCGGGGTTTATAGATGATGAGTTCTACGATATAAATGGCAGCGGTATTGTAGCCGGTAGTCCGGATCTTTCGGATGAGGCTTTACAAGATGCGCAGGAACGGTATCAGCGAGACAGGGATCTCGCTCTGCTTGTAACCATTGGTTTGTACGCCTTTAACATCATTGATGCCAATGTGGATGCGCATTTACAGCAGTTCAATGTAGACGATGACCTCAGCCTGGATATCAAGCCCTATTTGGAATATCATCCAATAACTTCCGATCCGAATTACGGCATTGCTTTAACCATAAAATTTTAGCCTTTGAGAATAGCACTGTTCGGGTACGGTAAAATGGGTAAAATGATCGAACAGATCAGCCAAAAAAGAGGCCATAGCATAGTGGCACGGATAGATGTGGGCTCCACGGAAATTGACTATGACAATATGGATGTGGCCATAGACTTCAGTGTCCCCGAATCTGCAGTTAACAATATCAAAGGATGCCTTAAAGCAGGAGTACCTGTCATTTCGGGAACCACAGGATGGTTGTCCCAGTATAAAGAGGTTGTGGATCTTTGTAAAAAACAGCATGGTGCTTTTTTGTACGCATCTAATTTTAGCCTGGGAGTCAATATATTTTTTGAGCTCAACAAGGTATTGGCCAAGATGATGGCCAACGTAAAAACTTATGAAGTATCTATTGATGAAACCCATCACATTCATAAAATAGATGCTCCAAGTGGTACGGCCATTACATTGGCTGAAGGGATCATAAGTGAAACTGATTATACCAAATGGGTACTGGAGCATGGAGGGGAAAATATCCTTCCCATTCATTCTCATCGTGAAGGGGAAATACCGGGAACGCATGAAGTTAGTTATTCAGGTGCTGAAGATCAGATCAGCATTAAGCATATCGCACATGGCCGGGAAGGATTCGCCCTTGGAGCTGTGGTGGCTGCCGAGTGGATCCGGGGTAAGAAAGGGGTTTTTAGTATGAAAGACGTGTTAAACCTGG
Organism: uncultured Flavobacteriaceae bacterium; assembly: GCA_963844995.1. GTDB lineage: Bacteria > Bacteroidota > Bacteroidia > Flavobacteriales > Flavobacteriaceae > Muriicola. Next base: position 187,534 of record CAWJQE010000012.1, read on the forward strand.
GTTAAAAATGGTAACAAAATGATACCTTGCCGCGTCTAACGGAAAAAATAAGCAAGAATGAACGCTACACAGTGGATTCTATTTATTCTACTAATTCAGGTGATCCATTTTTTAGGAACCTGGAAACTTTATATAAAAGCAGGCAGGCAGGCGTGGGAAGCGGCAGTTCCTGTTTACAATGCCATAGTTCTCATGAAGATCATCAACAGGCCCGGCTGGTGGGTGATCCTGTTGTTCATTCCTATCATTAACTTACTTATGTTTCCCGTAATATGGGTGGAGACCATCCGTAGTTTTGGACGAAATAGCCTGATAGATACCTGGCTGGTGATCCTTACCCTGGGATTTTACATATATTACGTCAACTACAGTTTAGAAGTAGAACACTTAAAGGACCGGAGTTTACACCCAAAAAGTGGCACAGGTGAATGGATAAGTTCCATTGTTTTTGCCATAGTGGCGGCCACTCTTGTGCATACGTATTTTATTCAGCCATATGTTATTCCAACAGGATCCTTAGAACGCACCTTGCGCATTGGGGATCTGCTCTTTGTAAGCAAATTTCATTACGGTGCCAGAACCCCTATGACCACTATTGCAGCACCTATGGTGCACGATACGCTTCCTTTACTTGGGACTAGATCTTATTTGAATAAACCTCAACTTCCTTATTTTAGACTTCCCGGATTTACCAAAGTAGATAGAAACGATATTGTGGTCTTCAGCTGGCCTGCCGATACCGTACGTGCCTTTTTTAAAAGGGAAAAAGGAGTGGTAAAACCGATCGATAAGAAATCGAATTATGTTAAACGTTGTGTTGGTCTCCCCGGGGATTCGTTAGAAATACGCAATGGATACGTCTATATCAATGGTGAGCAGCTTGTTCTTTCAGACAGGGCCAAACCCCAATACGATTATACCCTGTATGCCCAGAAAGGCGTTTCTTCCCGCTTGTTGATAGAAGCAGGTGTATCTGAATTCAATAGAACCTATGTTGCACAGGCGTTGAGTCCACAGCAAAGTAATGCCTTGCGCAGTTATGGTTATGGGGTTTATGATCAAAATAACCCCCCGGTGATCCTTACGGATAGTAAAGGAATTACAACAGATGTAATACGTGCTTTGCGACTTTCGCTAAGAGAAATAACGGATAGAGAGCGGCAAGCTACCTTAACGGACGAGATGGTGGATAAATTACGCTCCGATCCTCAGATCGATTCAATTGTCAAAATACTGGAGCCAAAAGGGGTCCCAGGCTATAATATCTTTCCACAAAGTGAGGTATATCCTTGGAATAACGACAACTTTGGGCCAATTTATCTTCCCAAAAAAGGAAGCACTGTTGCACTGAACCTCAAAGTATTACCTCTTTATAAAAAGGTCATTCGGGATTATGAAGGCAATACGGTAGCTGTATCCGGAAACCAGGTTCTCATCAATGACAAGGTAGCAGACACCTATACCTTTAAACAAGATTATTACTGGATGATGGGTGATAACCGCGACCATTCAGAAGACAGTCGGACCTGGGGCTATGTTCCGGAGAACCATATTGTTGGAACCCCGATTTTTATTTGGTTGAGCTTTGATAATTTCAACGAGGGCATAGCCCATTGGAAACCCAGATGGGATCGTATTTTTACTACCGTAAATGGCAAAGGGGAGCCTGTTTCCTATTTTAAATATTTCCTAATGACTTTGGTTGGTTGGTTTGTATTTGATTTCTTCAGGAAACGCAGAAAAAAACTAAAGTAAGAAATGAGAATCTCCCTGATTAAAGTAAGGATTAGGTAAATGGTGCTTATGGATTCTCATATATTACTTCATCCTACTTATTTTCCTAACATAGCCAGTATGGCACTTCTTGTCCAAAGGAAATGTCAATGGGAAGTTTGTGATTACTATCAAAAACAAACTTTTAGGAACAGAACCTATATCTGCACGGACCAGGGGAAGCATATGATGACTATTCCCATACAACATGTTGGTGGAGCACAGGGCAAACAATTTTACAGGGATGTAAAAGTAGATAACCAATATCCCTGGCAAAGACAACACTGGCGCACGCTGCAAACTGCGTATAGATCTTCACCATTTTTTGAGTATTACGAGGACGAATTTGCTCCGTTATTCCATGAAAGCTATGAATTCTTGCTCGATTTTAACCTTAGATCTATTGAGTTGGTATGTGAATGTCTTCAACTAGAATTACCATTATCTAAAACAACGGTCTATGATCCTAATCCTACGAATTTTATAGATATGCGGTTAATGGTCAATGCAAAAAGATCGGTCCCATTTGCTCCAGCTAACTATACCCAGGTATTTATGGAACGGCATGGGTTTATTGGGAACCTCAGTATTTTAGACCTTCTCTTTAATGAGGGTACATCAGCACGGACCTATTTAGAAGAGGTTTCCTTATCTTTTCTCAATGCTTAGATTCATACTCCATTACGGAATTCATTTTCTGCTTCCCTTAGCGGTGGGTTTTATTTTTTTTAAAGAAAACCGAGCAAGGATCATTTTAATTATGCTGGCTGCCATATTGATTGATGTTGATCATTTGTTGGCCACACCTATCTTCGACCCTAACAGATGTAGTATCAATTTTCATCCCTTGCACACTTACTGGGCCATGGGGGTGTATTTGGTGTTCCTTTTTATTAAACCATTACGGATCATTGGGATCGGGTTGCTGATCCATATGCTCGCAGATTGGATAGATTGTAGTCTAATCGGTTTTTAACTTAATTGAAGCCATAACAGGAAAGTGATCAGATAAGACTGTGTCAAAATTTTTATGGTCTATGATGTCGAATTCGGGATCTGTTAGAATATAATCTATTCGAAATGGCAAGAATTTAAAATCTAGTGTTCTTCCAAATCCTGAACCCTTTTCTAAATATGAATCTTTCATATTAGACCTGATCCTCTGGTATATCCTGGAATATTGAGTATTATTAAAATCTCCACATATAATTATAGGAAATGGAGAATTCTTACTGTGTTGTATTATTTGCTCCGCTTGTATCTTTTGATACTTAAAAGTTGATCCCAATCTATTATAGATCCTCAATGGATTTTCTCTTTTAAATGATCCCGGTCTTATTTTAAGGGATTGTAGATGTACATTATAGACCCTAATTGTATCTTCATTCTTTACAATATCTGCATAGACACCATTATTACTCGAATTATCGAAAGTCTAGGGATCCTGCATTAACTATAGGAAATTTTGACAATATTGCCAATGGTATATATCGTTGATTATTATTAAATGAATAAATGAACTCATAAGTATAATCGGCAAAATCATTTGGGGATATTTGCCAGCGATTATATTCCTGAAAACAAACGATATCAGCATTTTGATTATTAACAAAATCAACAATTCTTTTAACTATATCTGAATCCCGGTTATTATAATACCCTTCAAATCCTAAAACATTAAATGTCAAAACGGATAAGGCCTCTGGTGGATAGTCTTCCTTCAAGGAATTGATCTTAATAAATGGCCCAAGAACAAAATACCAAAGGAAAATGGGAAATAAAACAAGGAAAAAATATCGATCCTTCTTTATTACCCAATAAATAAGTAATAATATATTAAGTAAGACAATGTAGGGTACAACCAATCCTGCAAGATCCAATAATGTAAAATCAAAGACAGATGTATTGCTGTAGAAACAAACAAGCATCAATAATGCTGAAGTACAAATAGAAATTACCTTAAGAGTAGACACCACATTAATTCTAGAATTCATAGATTATTCTTCCTTGCCGGCTTTGAAGAGGAAATCTTTCTCTGCCTTGGAAAGGCTTTCGTAACCAGATTTACTGATCTTATCCAGAATAGTATCGATCTTACGTTGCCTGCTTTCCTTGTCGTAATCTACTTTCGATTTGGCTGCACTCTTAGTTTTACGGTATACCGTTTTCATGGGTGCTTTTTTCTCTTTAGGTTTGAACATTGCGCCCAGAGCATCTAGTAACTTTGAAAAACCTTCCCCTATATCCTTGCCTTTGGTGAGTTGTCTGGCGTATACATAACCCAATAGGGCACCTCCTAAATGGGCCAGATGTCCTCCGGAATTATTAGCCGGGATCTGAATAAGATCGATCAGCACAAAAAATGCCCCTATATACCACAGTTTCACATTAAAGAAAAACACTCTGACCACCTGATTCGGTATATAGGCACAAATAAAGATCAAAACGGCTGTTACCCCTGCAGAAGCCCCAATAATAGAAGTATTAGACCCCATAAAGACAGGGAAGACGTTATAGCTTAGTACAAACAAAAGTCCGCCCAGAATAACCCCTAAAAAATACACATTGATCAGCTGTCTGCTAGAAAATAAATTCAGGAAGATCCTGCCAGAAAAATATAACAACAACATGTTCCAGAACAAATGGAAAAAATCTGCATGGAAAAAAGAATAGGTAACAATAGACCAAGGTTGAGTAATATAGGTCATTACGTTCACCGGAAGTTCAAACCATTGTGAAAAGGCATTCTTGCCAAATCCAAAAAGAAAAGGCAACAGGGCATTTAAAATAAAAATGGCCACATTAACAGCAATAAGCTTTTCAGCTATGCTTAGTCGGGCATATTGATATCGTAGTCCTCCTGTACTCATTTAATTCCACCTATTATTGTTGAACTGCTTCTTCTTCCAATACCACATCATGATAAATCCAAACAGGGCACCTCCTACATGCGCAAAATGAGCTATCCCCTGTCCAAAGATAGAGTATCCCGTAACACCAGAAAATAAGTCGAGTCCAATTAGCACTGGAATAAAATATTTTGCTTTGATAGGCACAGGTAGAAAAATAAGAAAAAGTTCGCTGTTAGGGAAAGACATCCCAAACGCCACCAGCACCCCATAAATAGCCCCTGAAGCCCCTACCGCAGGCGTGGAGTATGCCATCAGAAAATTGTCTATAGTACTTTTGGATGCCAGGTTATACCAACTGGGACTAAATTTTCCCTGTGAGATAATGTCCATGATCTCGGCCCTCGCCATACCTGAATTTAAAAGGACATCCATACCCTCACTAAAGTAGTAATAGTTCACTGCCGTATGAATAATGGCTGCCCCGATCCCGGCTGAAAAATAAAAGAATATGAATTTATTTTTGCCCCACATTTGTTCCAAAGGTGATCCAAAGGCCCATAATGCATACATATTAAAAAGGATATGCATAAACCCGCCGTGCATGAACATATGAGAAATGACTTGCCATAAGGCGAAATTTTCATTTTCAGGGAACCAAAGGGAAAACCATTGGTACATTTGTTCTCCGTACAGGCTGGTAGCCACAAAAAAGAGTATGTTGATTATCAGAAGGTGCTTAATAGCCCCGGTGAGTCTTCCCATTTAGTTAAATTTTTTATCTATATCGTTTTCTGATAAAGTAATAAAGATTGGTTTATTAAACGGACTTAATAAGGTTTCCTTACACGCAAAAAGGTCATTTACTAGGGCTAATTGTGATAAACTGTCTAATAAATCGCCCGTTTTTACTGAAAGTGACTTACTCAGTGCCTTTGCCAGCATGTCTGATTGTGAAAAATCGGTCGACTTGCTTTCCAATGAACATTCTGAAATAAGCTGATCCAATACTAATTGAGCTTCCTTTTCTGACACCATAGGAGGTAAGCCCTTAACAACCAACTGTTCTTTCTCATCATCACCAAAGACAAATCCCAAAGCGTGTAAATGATCTTTCATTTGACGCAGTATGGCCATTTCACCTTTGGAGAAAGATAAAGAGATAGGGAACAAAAGTTGTTGACTTAATGTCTCCTTTAAGGTCATGCTTCGCAAGAACTTTTCGTATAACACACGTTGATGTGCCCGGCTTTGTTCTATAATAAGCATCCCGGATCTTATAGTGGTAACAATATATTTTCTTCGAAGTTGAAAAGTAGTTGAATCATTCCCTTCCGGTTGTTCAGACTGAGGAAATATGGACCCTGAAATGGTCTCAGATTCATAATGGACACTGCTAAAAGAATCTTCTCTACTTGCCTTAGATTCCATGCCAACATAAAGATTTTCCCATCCTTCAGCGGAGGCTTTCTTATGAAAACCGCCAGGTGCAGACCTGGTTGTAGATTCCTGAAAAGGATTAAATCCAGGATTCACGGCAACACCGGGGAGATGTGCTTCCTTCTTTTGATAGGCATAAGGTGTCTCTAAATTTTGATCCTTGTCAAAATCTAGCATAGGGGTTAGGTGAAATTGCCCAAGGCTATGTTTTACTGCTGCCCTTAAAATGGCATAGAGCGTATGCTCATCATCGAACTTTATTTCTGTTTTTGTAGGGTGGATATTAATATCTATGGAGGTAGGATCTACCTTCAGATATAAAAAATACCCCGGATGTGCTTCAGGTTTAATGAGACCTTCAAAAGCCGAAAGGATGGCATGATGCAGGTACGGACTTTTGATAAATCTATCATTGACAAAGAAAAATTGTTCTCCCCTGCTCTTTTTAGCGAATGATGGCTTGCAGATAAACCCTTCAATGGTTACAACTTGTGTTTCTTCCTGAACAGGCACCAATTTCTCATCGGTCTTATGACCAAAGATCTGAACAATACGTTTCCTTTGAGAATGGGATGTTAAGTGGAACAATTCACTTCCATTATGAAAAAATGAGAAATTGATCCCCGGATGAGCAAGTGCCACTCGGTGAAACTCATCTGTTATATGCCTAAATTCTACCTGATTCGATTTTAAAAAGTTTCTGCGAGCCGGAATGTTATAAAAAAGGTTTTTTACTGATAAAGAAGTGCCCTTGGGCGTAACAACAAACTCCTGAGAGACCACTGTGCTCCCTTCAATTTTCAGGTGAGTACCTACTTCCTCATCCTCGGGTCTTGTATGCATTTCTACATGGGCAATCGCTGCAATGGAGGCAAGGGCTTCTCCCCTGAATCCTTTGGTATGTAATTTAAAGAGGTCTTCTGCACTACGGATCTTCGAGGTTGCATGGCGTTCAAAACTTAGTCGCGCATCTGTTGGACTCATCCCAATACCATCATCCACTACCTGGATCAGCGTTTTCCCACCTTCTTTAACAATAAGTTGAATGGTAGATGCACCGGCATCCACGGCATTTTCCAACAATTCCTTCACCACGGAAGCAGGTCGCTGCACCACCTCCCCCGCTGCAATTTGATTGGCTACATGATCTGGCAAGAGTTGTATGATATCTGCCATTAGTTGTTTACGAATATGGATAGATCGAAATCTATGATGTAGAGAAAAATAAAGATAAGTACTGCTAAAATGATAAGCATTCGCAATTTATAATGTTGATCTCCTCCCCTGCGGAAATCAGACATGGCTTGGTTAAGCTTAGATTTAATTCCTTTAGGAGTCTCAACTGTTGAACGGAACCTGTCTAATTTATGTTGAATTTTAAAAGGACTACCCTCCCCTTTATCATCAAAATATCGCGGTGTATAATTGTATTTTTTGTTCTTGCGCAGTTTCGTAAATCGTCCCATAATGCTACTTCGTCAAAGGTACTTAAATATAAAAAAAGTGCAGAACGATGGCTCCCAAAATTTGTTAACACTACAAGTAAAAGTGCGGTGATAGCAGCTCAACTAAAAATAAATCTGAAAGGGCACTATATTTTTGAGGAGTTTACAACTATTAGCTTTTGCTCAAAAGTGCCATTTTAATGGCAGCAATAGCGGCCTCTGTTCCCTTATTACCGTGTTTACCCCCGCTCCTGTCCTGAGCTTGCTGCAAGGTATCATCGGTTAGAACACAAAAGATAACCGGGGTATCAAATTGAATGTTGAGATCTTTGATCCCTTGCGCGGTGGCACTACACACAAAATCGAAGTGCATAGTTTCTCCACGAATAACACTTCCTATGGCAATGATCGCATCTGGCTTTTCCACCTGCATCATCTTTTTGCATCCAAAGGTAAGTTCAAAACTACCCGGCACATCCCAGCGAAGGATGTTTGACTCCTTAACCCCACAATCTGCCAAAGCACTGTGTGCTCCCTTATAAAGTCCTTCTGTTATTTCGGTATTCCACTCAGACACCACCAGACCGATCTTAAGATGATCGGCTTTTGGTATACCGTCCTTATCATACTCTGATAAATTTCGGTTTGCAGTAGCCATCTATTATTGGGTTTGAGCCATCCCTATAAAAACATCGATCGTTCTTGCTTCCTCAGAATTTGGAAAATCGTCTTTGATCCGTTGAAAATAACCGAGTGCTTTCTCTTTTGTTCCAAGCTCTAATGCGGCGATTCCGGCTTTGTATAAATACCTTGGTGTAGTAAGATCATTAACATCTAGTTCAAATGCTTTTTGATAATAGGAAAGTGCATCTTCTGTTTGTCCAAGTTGAAGAAAGGAATCCCCAATACCTCCAAGGGCCAGTGAAGCTGTAATTTCTTCATCTGCTGATACCTTTTCCAAATATTCTATAGCCTTATCATATTGTTTTAACTCCTTATAGGCCATACCGGCGGAGTAGGCCGCAATATTGGCAGACGGAGTACCAGAATACTCTTCAATGATATCTAAGTAACCGTATTTTCCTTCAGCACCATTAAGCGCCAATAAAAACAAAGAATCCTTCTCTGCAGTATTTTGCAGGGCTTCGTTGAAATATTGGTTTGGGTATAACATTTCATTGGCGGCACTGGCATTCTTTGGTTCCTGTACAAACTGATAGTACCCCAAATACCCTAAAACGGCCACTGCAATGACCCCAATGACCCCAAGAATGTAATTCTGGTTACGGGCTACCCATTGCTCTGAGCGCGAAGCACTTTCATCTAATGTGCTAAACACCTCGGCTGTTGCACTGCCTTGTTCTGCCAGTGCTCTTTCCTCTTCCTTGTTTTTCGGCTTGTAACCCCTCTTTTTATATGTTGCCATAGTTCCATCAATTGATCGCGCAAAAATAAAGTTTTATTCCAAAACCGAAGGGTATTTATTTGTTATTTTTGGATATTTACGGCCCCAAAAATCAATTTCAACAACCCTTTGAATGTTTCTTCAAAATATTTCTCTTCTTAATTACAAGAATTTTAGTGATGTGAACTTTGAGTTCGATGCTAAAATAAATTGCTTTGTGGGAAATAATGGAATTGGCAAGACCAATATGCTAGATGCTATTTACCATTTATCATTTGGGAAGAGCTACTTTAATCCTATAGCTTCCCAGAACATTAAACACGGAACCGATTTTTTTGTGATCGAGGGGAATTTTATGCTGAACGAGCGCGAAGAGAAGATCATTTGCTCTTTAAAACGCAATGTTAAAAAAGTAATTCGAAGAAATGGGAAAACCTATGACAGGCTATCTGATCATATAGGCCTTCTTCCCCTTGTGATCATCTCCCCTGCAGATAGAGATCTTATAATTGAAGGAAGTGATACCCGCAGAAAGTTTATGGACGGGGTTATCTCTCAATCGGATAGTGAATATCTGCAAACCTTGATGAACTATCAAAAGGTATTGGCTCAACGAAATGCATTGTTAAAGTATTTTGCTGCCAACCACACTTTCGATCAGGGAACTTTAGATATTTACAATGAACAATTACAGTCCTACGGACAGGTGATCTATGAAAAAAGAGCATCATTCATTGAAAAATTTGTTCCTATTTTCCGGGAGCAATATCGCCTGATCTCGGGTGATAGTGAAGATGTAAATATGGTCTACAACTCACGCTTGCACGATGCGGATCTGAGTTCCCTTTTAATTTCAAATATCGATAGGGATAGGGCGTTGCAGTATACCAGTGTTGGGATTCACAAGGATGACCTCGACTTTGAGATCGGTGGCTATCCCATTAAGAAATTCGGGAGTCAGGGTCAACAAAAATCGTTTTTGATCGCTTTGAAATTTGCTCAATTTCATTTTTTAAAAGCCTTGGTAAAAACTACCCCCATCTTATTATTGGATGATATTTTTGACAAGCTAGATGAAAATAGAGTTGCACATATCATTACCTTGGTAGAAGATAAGAATTTTGGTCAGATCTTTATTAGTGACACCCATGCGGAACGAACCGAGAAGATCATTAAAGAAATACATCAAACCTATAAGATATTTCCCCTGTAAAATGAGACAACTAACCATAATTTTGGTCTTTATATTACTTTATTCCTGTGGTGAAACAGTCAGTAAAGAGGACCTCACCTTTCTCGATGGGTATTGGGAGATCAAACAGGTGAAATTTCCAAATGGTGATACCAAGACCTATGAAATGAACGCAACCGTCGATTATATTGAGGTAGCCGGCACAAAAGGGTATCGCAAAAAGGTGCAACCGCTTATTGACGGTAGTTTTGAGACCTCTGATGATGCAGAATACTTCTCCTTAACAGAACGAAACGGGACTTTTATCATGGTGTACGAAAGCACCATGGCTATCTGGGAGGAGGAGATCAGAAGCATTACGGAAACTGAGCTCTGGCTCGTAAATGAGGAGCAAATTACCTATATTTATAAACGTTTTCAACCCATAACGCTAGAGTAACTTGGTTCGTAAAAAGAACAATATATCGCTTGGTGAAGCCTTGAAAGAATTTATTTCCACCAATAAATTGCAGAAGGGAATAGACAAGGTGCTCGTAAAGGAAGCCTGGGTTTCACTTATGGGAAATGGGGTGAACAATTATACCACAGCCATTGATCTGCGTAACAGCACTCTTTTTGTTTCCCTCTCCTCTTCAGTACTCAGGGAAGAATTAAGTCACGGTAAATCAAAAATAATAGCTCTTTTAAATGAAGAAATTGGGCACGAAGTGGTCACTAAGATCGTCTTGCGATAAGTAGAAATAAACAGGCTTTCAGACATAAAAAAAGGACCTCCGTTAGAAGGTCCTTTTTATTTTATAATACGTAATTTTTAATAGATCTCTCTTCCTGAAAAATGAAAACCACCTTCAATAGCTGCATTTTCATCGCTATCTGATCCATGAACGGCATTCTCACCAATATCTTTAGCAAATAACTTTCGGATGGTTCCTTCAGCAGCCTCAGCCGGGTTAGTGGCGCCAATAAGTGCCCTAAAATCTTCTACGGCGTTCTCCTTTTCCAGGATCGCTGATACAATGGGCCCTCTGGTCATAAACGATACTAATTCCCCAAAGAAAGGACGTTCCTTATGGATCGCATAAAATTCCTGGGCATCGCGTTTGCTTAATTGAGTGTATTTCATGGCTATGATCTTAAAGCCTGCGGAGGTGATCTTTTCCAGAATAGCCCCTATATGGCCATTCTCAACCGCATCGGGCTTTATCATGGTAAATGTTCTCTTTCCTGTCATTCTAAAAAATTTTCGGCAAAAATACACTTTCTAGTTGCAACCTACAACATTAATACTGTTGCGTTAAGGCATTCAGGATCTTGCCTTGATCGCCTACCATCCGCATTTGTACTTCCTTGGTTGCCATATTGAAGGTTACTATACCAAAGCTTATCTCAGCAATCACTTCACCTATTCTATATGGATTTGGCTCTCCTGAATAACTGGAATACACATGAGTTAGACCACTGCTTGTAAAATCGATCAGTGGATACGATAGGCCCGGTATTTCAATTTCAGAGAATTCTGAGATATGACGATCTCCCGAAAGGATGATGACCCCATTGGCATCCGATTCTTTAATCAGTCCATTAAGTTTATCCACCTCGTGCGGAAAATTTCCCCAGGTCTCAAACCCATGTTGGTTAGACAAGAATTGTATACTGCTTACCAAAAGGTTGAAATCAGCTTTCGAATTTCGTAATTCCTCTTCCAGCCAAGCCCATTGGGCCTCGCCTAACATTGTTCCCTCACCGTATTTGCCCGGTTGGTAGCGTTTTTTCTTGTCTGTTGAAGGCGTCAAGGCCGATCTGAAATACCTGGTATCCAGAACCAGGATCTTTACAGAACCCACAGGAAGATCGTAGGTATAACTGGCATAAACCCCTTCCCTTTCCCTACGCGGGCTATCCTGAGGAACATCCATAAAATCGAGGAATACCTGCTGACTGGCAGCTTTCGAAGCAAATTCTTCCCCTCCATCATTTAGTCCGTAATCATGGTCATCCCAGGTACCTATTACCTGCATTTCTTTGCGAATTGCTTTATATCCGGGGATCTCTTTTTGAATATCAAACATACGGGCAATTTCCGAAGCCTTATCCGTATCGGCATAAATGATATCCCCTCCCCAAATCCAAACATCTGGCTGGGCAGCCAGAACATCATCCCAGAGATTGTTTTTTACCGTATGCTTATTACAAGAGCCAAAAGCAATTGTGAAAGAATCCTGGGAGCGAAGCGGCTGATCCTGAATCTGGCTGGTTTTACACCCTATAAACAACATAAAAAGCACTGAAAAGGAAGAAAATTTTGAGAAAGTCATAAGAGGATATCCGTTTAAAATCAAAAATAAAAGAATTGATTATTAATTCAATAAGGAGCAGTTAAAGATATCTTTTATTTAACCTTAAACGCAGTTAGCCGGGTAATGAATGCATCCCTACTTTACTCCGGTTATCTCATTTACCTTGTTAATTTGCTCGTTTAACGCCACTTTGGTATTTGAATTTTGTATTAAATTGTATCTTTGCACCCATGAAATCAGCCGATGTTGGGGCCCTTAAAACCCTGCTTAGTAGTCCCCAAAAAATAGTGATCGTTCCCCACAAGAATCCAGACGGCGATGCCATAGGTGCTGCCTTGGCCCTGAATTTTTACTTAAAATCAACCGGACATAGCACAACTGTAATAACTCCAAATGATTATCCTCAATTCTTAAAATGGATGCCGGGAACTAGTGAGGTTATCAACTTTGAGAAACAAAATGATACCGCAGTTAAATCTATAGAAGAAGCCTCGGTAATTTTTACGGTCGACTTTAATGAATTAGGTAGGATCGGACATATGGGAGAAGTGATAAGCAACGCCAACGCAATATTTGTGATGGTTGACCATCATCATAGTCCGGCAGAATACGCTACCATAATGTACTCTGATGTTAGTATGAGTTCTACCTGTGAAATGATCTTTCATATGATTCTTGCCTTAGGAGGATTAGAGCTCATTAGCAGTGATATGGCCGACTGCTTGTACGCTGGAATTGTAACAGATACCGGATCTTTTAAATATGCCTCCACCACTGGTAAAACGCACAGGGTAGTAGCTACTTTGATAGATAAAGGCGCGCATAGTGCAGAGATCCATAAGAACATTTTTGATACCAATACAGCAAGTAGACTGCATCTATTGGGTTGTGCCCTGAAAAATATGGTGATCCTACCAGAATTGAGCACAGCCTATATTACTTTGAGTCAGGAGGAGTTAGATACCCATCAATTCAAAAAAGGGGACACAGAAGGTTTTGTGAACTACGGACTTACCCTGGATGGTATCAGATTCGCAGTAATTTTTATCGAAAATAAGGAAGAAGGGATCATTAAGATCTCCTTTAGATCGGAAGGTAACTTCTCCGTAAACGAATTTGCCCGAAAATATTTTGAAGGTGGTGGGCATACAAATGCTGCCGGGGGAAAAAGTAATAGAAGTATGGAAGAAACGGTTCACTATTTCAGATCCCTGCTTGAGGACCACAAAACCGAATTATTGGCATGAAAAAAATACATGTATTGTTTTTTTTAATTGGTCTGATGGCCTGTCAGGGTCCGGAGCCTCGCAAACCTGTGAAGGTAAATTCCGGCTCTTTTATTAAAGAATCTGTTGAAAGGAATAAAAAACTGTTGGCTTTCGAAGAGCAATTAATTCAGGAGATCATTCAACAAGACAGTCTTCATACCTATATAGCTACGTCCGATGGGAGTTGGTATTACTACGATCTTAAAAATGAGGTGGCAACCTATACTCCGCAAACCGATGACCTTGTTCGTTTTACATATGCGCTTTCCACTTTTAACAATGAAACTTTATACAGTGAAGAGGAAATTGGTCTTCAATCTTACAAAGTAGATAAACAAGAACTGTTTCCGGGTTTGCGCAATGGCCTCAAAATTTTAAAAGAGAATGAAAAGGCAACTTTTCTGTTCCCTTCCTCCCTGGGGTATGGTTATCTGGGGGACAAGAACAAAATTGGCGTTAATGTTCCGCTGAAAGCTACGGTAACAATCATCGCTATTGAACCAATAAAAAATAATAATTCAGAATAAACAAAAACAACAAATGAAAAATACTTATTTACTATTAACGGCTATTTTAATTCTGGTCACCGGCTGTAAATCTAGCCAATACACCCATCTGGGTGATGGCATCTTTGCTGATATTAAAACTAACAAAGGCGATATTATCGTAAAGCTCGAACATGAAAAAACACCGGTTACGGTGGCAAATTTCATTTCTCTTGCAGAAGGAACCAGTCCCTTTGTCAGTGACGAGTACAAAGAAAAAAAGTATTTTGACGGACTTACATTTCATCGGGTTATGAAGGATTTTATGATCCAGGGCGGAGACCCTACAGCCACCGGAACTGGAAATCCCGGATATCGGTTTAAAGATGAGTTTGCAGATTCTCTCAGACATGATAAAGCCGGAATCCTCTCTATGGCTAACGGCGGACCCAAAACCAACGGTAGTCAGTTTTTTATAACCCTTAAAGAAACTCCGTGGCTAGATGGTGTACACACTGTATTTGGCGAAGTAATGGAAGGTATGGACGTAGTAGATTCCATTGGCGTAACAAAGACCGCGGCCAAAGATAAGCCCGTAGTAGACGTAGTGATGAATTCTGTTGAGATCATACGGAACGGAAAGGAAGCCAAGAATTTCGACGCTGTAAAGATCATGAGTGACTACTTCGCTGCTGAAGAAGCAGAAATTGCCGCAATGATAAAAATGAAGGAAGATTTTGCTGCTGAAATGTTGGCTCAAAAAAATTCAGTGGAAGCCTTACCATCGGGGCTTAAAATATTGATCCTAAATGAAGGGAACGGATCCAAGCCAAAAGTAGGTCAGAAAGTACTTGTGAATTATGCAGGATATCTTGAAGACGGATCTATGTTTGACAGTAACTATGAGGAAGTGGCCAGAAACTATAAAGTGTATGATGAAGAACGTAAAGTTGGTGGAGGTTATGAACCGTATCCTATGGATTATAGTCCGGATGCCCGACTTATCCCGGGTTTTAAAGAAGGGATGATGTCCATGAAAGTAGGTGACAAGATACGTGTCTTTATACCGCCTCATTTAGGGTATGGACAACAAGGAGGTGGCCCAATTCCACCGAATGCAAATCTGGTCTTCGATCTGGAGATCGTAGATTTAGCAACAGAGTAAAAAAAGCCCGCTGATGCGGGCTTTTTTATTTATTAGGTATTTGTGTTAGGATCACTTTGAGAAATTTCCAGAATTTCTGAACGGATGAGATCTGTACCCGTTCATCTGGCGAGTGGGCTCCCTTAATATTGGGACCAAAACTGATCATGTCCATTTCCGGATAATGACTTCCTAAAATTCCACATTCCAGTCCGGCATGGCAGGCAACCACCTCCGGGCTATGCTTAAATAGTTCTTCATACTGAGACTTAAGTACGGTAAGGATCTCAGAATTTGGATTTGGGCTCCACCCAGGGTATTCTCCGCTTAGGGTTACTTTGTAACCGGCTAATTGAAATACGTTTTTTAGACTTTGTGCCAGATCAAATTTTCCGGATTCCACAGAAGAACGAGTAAGACATCCTATCTTTATCTTCCCATGACCAACCTCAACCCGGGCCAGGTTATTCGAAGTTTCTACCAACCCATCGATAGCGGCGCTCATAGCAAATACCCCGTTATGAACACCATATAGGGCTGCTATTAGACTCTTTTGAGAGTTTTGTCTCATACAGCTTCCTTCCAACTTTTTTTCCAAAAGCACAATCTTTAAATTTGGTTCCGTTACGGACAACTCCTGTTGTATGTCTTTTGCCAAATCGTGAATGGCTTTCACTACTGCTTCCTGCGGGGATAGAATAACGAACTGAGCTACACTTTCACGGGGAATAGCATTCCTAAGGCCACCTCCGGCGATATTCACGATACCTATTTCTCCAACCTTTGAAGCTTCGTACAACAGTCGGTTCATGATCTTATTGGCATTACCCAGTCCCCGGTGTATATCCATCCCACTATGGCCCCCATTAAGTCCATTTACAGTAAGTTGATATCCGGTACTGTCTTTTGGCAGATCCGTTTCCTCATAGGTTCCTTCGGCTGTTATGTCTATCCCACCGGCACATCCAATATCTATTTCATTATCTTCCTCTGTATCCAGATTTAATAAGATCTCTCCTTTCAGCACTCCAGGCTTTAACCCTTTGGCACCGGTCATTCCTGTTTCCTCATCAATTGTAAACAAGGCTTCGAGCGGCGGATGCGGAATAGAATCGCTCTCCAAAAGCGCCATAATAGCGGCTACACCCATGCCATTATCGGCTCCAAGGGTAGTTCCCTTAGCTCTTACCCAATCCCCATCAATATACATTTGTATGCCCTCTTCATCAAAATTGAATTCGGTATCGTTGTTCTTTTGATGTACCATGTCTAAATGCGATTGCAATACCACAGTTTTCTTAGATTCCATCCCCGGAGTAGCGGATTTTCTGATGATCACATTCCCAACTTCATCCCGAAAAGTCTGCAGCTTCAATGATGCGCCAAATTTTTCCATAAAGGCTATGACGCGCTCTTCCTTCTTCGAAGGTCGTGGAACAGCATTGAGATTTGCAAAATGATTCCAAACAGCTTGTGGCTCTAGTTGACGTACTTCCTGTGACATGTGTATAATTTAGAGATCAAAAATACGGAGACCAGCAGAACATACCCATAAATTTGGGTATTTTTATCGGCATGAACTACCGCTTAAAAAATGGCATCGCTCTGTCACTGATCGTACAAATTCTCGCGATCAAATGGATTAGTAATCAGCCCGCGTTGGTTGAGGAATATTATAGCATTGGACTTTATCCCTATATATCCGGTGTTCTGCGATGGC
This sequence comes from uncultured Flavobacteriaceae bacterium, assembly GCA_963844995.1. Lineage (GTDB taxonomy): Bacteria > Bacteroidota > Bacteroidia > Flavobacteriales > Flavobacteriaceae > Muriicola. Next base: position 204,552 of record CAWJQE010000012.1, read on the forward strand.
TTTATGGCTGGATACCTTTTTCTCTGGGAGATGTTCTTTATTCGCTTCTACTTATTATTACACTGCGCTATATATATCAGAACCGACTGCTCATTAGCTTAAAACCGTTGTCGTTTCTAAGAAACATTTTAGTGGTGCTCTCAATTGCCTATTTTTCATTCCATCTTCTTTGGGGACTTAATTATTACAGACAGCCCATTTATAAGACCTTGGAACTAAATGCCAATTACAGCTTACAAGAATTGGACGAGTTTACGGAAGTATTGGTTCAAAAGACCAACGCATCACATAGTGCAATAACGTCCATTGATACCGTTCAGGTTGATATCCCATATTCTCGCAGGGATATCTATATAAAAACCGCACAAGGTTATGATCAACTAAGTTCTCAATTGCCCAATTTCCAATACGAACACCCCAGTATCAAAGGGTCTCTTTACAGTCTGTTTTTAACCTATATGGGATATGGAGGGTATCTCAACCCTTTTACGCTAGAATCTCAGGTGAACCAGAAGATCCCTATGTTCCGGTTCCCAGTGGTAAGTTGCCATGAGATTGGACACCAAATGGGATATGCAGCTGAGAATGAGGCTAATTTCATCGGATATCTGGCAGCATTGAATAACAAGGATCAATATATACGATATTCTGCCCTTTCTTACGCCCTCAGCTATTGTTTAGCGGAATTGAGAAATCAGGATGAAGCGCGTTTTCAGGATTTATACAGCCGCGTTCATAGGGGTGTTCAAAAAGATTATGAGGAATTGAACCGATTCTGGGTATCCTATGAGAACCCTATGGAACCTTTTTTTAAAACATTTTATAATTTCTTTTTAAAAGCCAATAATCAATCCGAAGGAATAAAGAGCTATAACCTTGTGGTTGCTTTATTCGTTGCATATCATCAGGAAAATCCCCTTTAAAACTACTCCTGGCTCTCCCGATGGCAATTAAATGTTAAAAAAAGACTAATGCCCTATCAAATCTTTTTAGTTCGTTTATTTTTAGACCACTAACTTAAAAACACAAACTATATGAAATGGAGACTTCTCGTGCTCGCCGCATTTTGGCTATGCACTACTCCTTTATTGTCCCAGGATTATTTTCCTGAGAATGATGGGGTCAAAGCAGAAAACAACAATTACACCGCTCTTACGAACGCAAAGATTTATGTGACCCCCTCTCAGATCATTGAGAACGGCACACTTCTTATTAAAAACGGAAAAGTAGTGGCAGTGGGTGCCTCTGTAAGTATACCTGCAAATACGGTGCAAGTAGATCTTAAAGGAAAACACATTTATCCTTCTTTTATTGATGTTTACTCCACTTTTGGTGTAGAACAGCCCAAAAGACCTTCAGGAGGTCGTAGATCGCCACAATATGACCCTACTAGAGAAGGTTTCTACTGGAACGATCATATCATGCCAGAGGCAGATGCGATCAGCAAATTTAAATACGACGATAAAAGTGCCAAGGCCCTTCGAGAAGCAGGATTTGGTGTAGTAAATTCACATATACAGGATGGAATAGCCAGAGGAACGGGAGTATTAATTACCTTAAAATCAGAAGGGAAAGATTCCGAGCGGATCTTAGATGACAGTTCTTCCCAATATTTTTCATTTGACAGAAGTGTAATAAAAAGTCAATCCTACCCCACTTCACTTATGGGGTCCATGGCTTTACTTCGACAAATGTATCATGACGCCTCCTGGTATCAAAAAGGAAATATAGACACCAAAGACAGATCTCTTGAGGCTTTATTGGCCAATAGCGGATTGGTCCAGATCTTTGCAGCTGGCAATGCCGGAAATGTACTCCGTGCCGATAAGATAGGTGATACTTTCGGGATGCAATACGCGATCCTTGGTGGCGGGAACGAATTTGAGATCATCGATGAGATAAAAGCAACCAATGCAAAATTGATCATTCCGATAAATTTTCCCGATGCCATGGATGTTTCAGATCCCTATCAGGCAGATTATGTAACACTAAAGGATATGCGTTTCTGGAATCAGGCACCTTCTAATCCCAAAGTATTATCGGATAATGGCATTTCATTTAGCTTTACGCTGCACGAACTAAAAAGTCCGGCGAACTTAAAAGAAAAAGTGATGAAGGCCATTGAATATGGCTTATCTGAGACCAAGGCCCTGGAAGCACTTACAAGTACTCCGGCATCCTTACTAGGAAAGTCGAATTCAATCGGTAGTTTGCAAACAGGGCGTTATGCTAATTTCCTTATTACTTCCGGGAATATCTTTGACAAGGAGACCACCTTATACGAGAATTGGGTACAAGGGCAGAAGAACATTGTGAATACCATGGATCAAAAAGATATCAGAGGTACGTATAATCTCTCTGCAGGTGGAACTATGTATACTCTTTCTCTTACCGGCGAGCCTGCCAAACCGAAGGCAGAGGTAAAACTAGATACCGTAAAACTAACCTCCACATTTAAATACGATAGCGATTGGATCACCTTGTCCTTTAATACCGCTGATGCGGAAACCTACAGAATGACCGCTAAAGTTACTTCAGGAGAAGATAATTTAAAAGGAAGGCTGTTGTTGCCTAATGGCGGGGATGGTTCCTTCACGGCTATAAGAACAGCAGGCCCAACTGATAAATCTAAAGACGAAAAGGATACTGCCGCAGAAGCACCCAGCGTAATGCCGGTTACATTTCCAAACGTAGGCTACGGCTACGCTCAAAAACAAGTAGCGCAAGATATGCTCTTTAAGAATGCTACTGTCTGGACCAGTGAAGCTGCAGGAGTGTTGGAAAATACCGATGTACTGGTCAAGAATGGAAAGATCTCCAGAATTGGCAAGGATCTGAGTGCCGGAAATGCCAAGGTGATAGATGCCACCGGGAAACACCTAACAGCGGGCATCATAGATGAACACAGCCATATTGCTGGTTTGGCCATTAATGAAGCCGGACAGAATTCGTCTGCAGAAGTTAAAATGACCGATGTGGTAGATCCCGAAGATATTGACCTGTATCGCAACTTAGCCGGTGGGGTTACTACCGTACAATTGCTGCACGGATCTGCGAACCCAATTGGGGGCCGCTCCGCTATTCTCCGACTCAAATGGGGAGAACCTGCAGAGAAGCTGATCTTTGAGAATTCTCCTAAATTCATAAAATTCGCCCTCGGCGAAAACGTAAAACAAAGCAACTGGGAAAGCTATAGCAGATTTCCTCAAACCAGAATGGGGGTAGAACAAGTCTTTGTAAACTACTTCCAAAGAGCAAAGGAATATGAGGCTTTGAAAAAAAGCGGTACGGCGTATAGATACGACGAAGAAATGGAAGTACTGGTAGAGATCCTAAATGGGGAACGTTTTATCAGCTGTCATTCTTATGTTCAGAGTGAGATCAATATGCTGATGAAAGTGGCAGATAAATTTGGTTTTAGAGTGAATACGTTTACCCATATTCTGGAAGGCTACAAAGTAGCCGATAAAATGGCAGCTCATGGCGTGGGGGGTTCAACCTTTAGTGATTGGTGGGCCTATAAATATGAAGTGAACGATGCCATTCCATACAATGCAGCCATTATGGCCAGTGTGGGAGTTACCGTTGCTATCAATAGTGATGATGGTGAAATGTCGAGACGCTTAAACCAGGAAGCTGGCAAGACAGTTAAATACGGCGGTGTGTCCGAAGAAGAAGCCTGGAAAATGGTGACCATTAATCCTGCTAAATTATTGCATATTGATGATCGTGTAGGAAGTATCAAAGAAGGAAAGGAAGCCGATCTTGTCTTGTGGAATGCTCATCCATTATCTGTATATGCCAAAGCTGAAAAAACGATTATTCAGGGAACAACCTATTTTGATATGGAACAGGACAAGGCTTTACGCGAATCCATTAAGCAAGAACGTGGAACCTTAGTTAAGATGATGGTGGCAGAGAAAGATGGTGGCGGTAAAATGAAACGCCCAATGCAAAGCAAAAAAGAACGATTCAATTGTGACAGTTTATAATTAGAAAGACATGAGAAAAATAACATATATAGTCGTTGCCCTACTCATAGGGTTTATTCAAAAAGGCCTTGGGCAACAAACCCCGGCCTCTGTACAGTCAGAGACCATTTCCATTACAGGCGCTACTGCTCATATTGGAGATGGTACTGTGGTAGACAACTGCACCCTGATCTTTACTAATGGAAAGATCACTGCTTTAGGTGCCGGAATTGCTCCGCAAGGAAAAGTGATCAATGCCAGTGGCAAGCATGTATATCCAGGATTTATAGCCCCGGGGAAATCGCTGGGATTAATTGAAGTAAATTCGGTAAGGGCCAGTAATGACCAAGATGAAATAGGCGCCATGATTCCTCATGTACGCAGTCTAATTGCCTATAATGCAGAGTCTAAAGTTGTGGAAAGTATGCGTCCCAATGGTGTTTTACTTGGACAGGCTACCCCTAAGGGAGGAAGGATCTCCGGAACCTCTTCCATTGTACAATTCGATGCCTGGAACTGGGAAGATGCCGCTGTTAAAGTAGACGATGGGATACACCTTAATTGGCCCAACACTTTCAGAAGAGGTCGCTGGTGGATGGGAGAACCACGTGGATACCAACCTAACAAGGATTATAGCGAACAAGTTGAGGAAGTACTTTCCTTTCTTGGTAATGCTAAAGCCTACGGAAAAGGTAAAGCTGCAAGTGTAAACCCTGCATTTGAAGCTTCTCAGGGGGTTTTTAATGGCTCCCAAAGGCTGTATGTATATGCTCAGGATGAGAAACAGATCATTGATGCTATTACCGCCTTAAAGGAAGCGGGGGTGCAAAACTTGGTTTTAGTAGGAGGATATCACGCTTACAGGATCACCGATTTCTTAAAGAAACACGATATTCCCGTTCTGGTAAATTATACTCATACACTACCAGAATTTGCAGATGATGATTATGACTTCACTTATAAACTCCCAAAATTGTTGGTAGACGGCGGACTGTTAGTTGGTTTGCAAAATGCAGATGCCTCTAATTTTCAGACTCGGAATCTGCCCTTTTACGCAGGACAAGTAGTTGGACAGGGACTTGAAAAAGAAAAGGCCTTACAGCTTATCAGTGGAAATACCGCTAAGATACTGGGGATCGATGATCTGTACGGCACCCTGGCTGTAGGAAAAAGTGCTACCCTATTCGTTTCTGAAGGCGATGCGCTTGATATGCGTGGAAATCAACTTACAAATGCATTTATTGACGGACGTGAACTATCGTTGGAAACCCACCAGACAGAGCTCTGGAAAAGATATATGGGCAAGTATAGTCAGGAGTAGTACAAGCAAATAAAAAAGCGGGGGTATTCGGGCAATCTGAATATCCCCGCCTTTATTTTTATATGCTTTTAATTAGTTAACTGTTTGCAAAGGAAGTCTAACCTCCGCTCCTTCCGGCATCGAAAAAGCGGCCTCATTTACAGCATCTTTGCTGAGCTGAATATTTTCAAATGTTACCGTATTCCTAAGCTCCCCTACCTTAGCTTCCTCTACTAAATGCCAGCTAATCGATTTTGGTAATACCACACCCTCAATGTTGGTCCAGTTATCGTACCGGATCCAGTGAATATCATCTGATTTCTCACCAGTTTTATACGTTACCGTGTAGCCTAACCATGCCATTTGGAAAGTATTTGGATCATAATGAATAAAATACTCATCTTCCGGAGAGGTCCCTACTCCGTTTTGATACCCAATGCCTACGCCTGGATATTCTTTTCCTTCATAGATCAAGGGGTCAGTTCCAAAATACCTTATTCCATTGTCTGCTAGCACAAAGGGCATAGCGTAGAAATAAAACATCAAATTATGATAGAATACCGGGTCTCCTTTATAATTCCCGCCAGGGTCTAACAACCAAACATCAGTACCGTCATACCCCATTTTGAAATTCTCCGTTTCTACAAGATCCTTGCGTGTATAAAGGTCGATCGTATGAGATTCGGTCCCCGATTTTTTTGGTATATCGTATTTTAGGATGCGTTGTTGCTTCCATACGGCTAATCCGCCATGAGTATCGAAGACCTTTTGTAATTCGGGAGGATATATGGCCTCCTCTATCATCATCTCCTCTTCTGTTGCCTTATGCATGTCATCAGTGTCTTTAGGAGCTTCTTTGCATCCAATTAATGTTAAAGAGAGAAGGAATATGGCTGTTCTGATGTTCATTTTCTGTCTATTTTACCGGTAAAGGTCGGATAATCTAATCAAAGTTTACAGATTGCGCTATTTTTGCTCCTATGCAGGCAGTAAAATACATAGCGAGTCCTCAAAATGCATCGGTTAAAAAGATGATACAGCTAAAAGAAAAAAAGAAGGAACGTGCCCAAACCGGTACCTTTGTTCTAGAGGGTCAGCGCGAATTGGAAATGGCCATAAAAGGTGGTTACAACATTGATTCCATATTCTTTTACCCAGAATTTTTCTCCTTACAGGAGGTGGAATCTCTTTTAAAAAATTCTACTCAGTCACCCGACTTTGTAGAGATCTCCAAAGAGGTATATCAAAAACTAGCCTACCGGGAAAAAACAGAAGGGGTCCTGGCCATAGCCAAGGCAAAGAGCCATGATCTAAAGAACTTATCTTTGCCCAAAAATCCCTTGATACTGGTGGCGGAGGCACCGGAAAAACCCGGAAATATTGGCGCCTTACTTCGTACTGCGGATGCCGCGAATCTGGATGCGGTATTAATTGCCAACCCAAAGAGTGATATTTACAATCCTAATATCATAAGGTCTAGTGTAGGTTGTGTCTTTACGGTACCAATTGCTACGGGAAATACTTCCGAGATCATTGACTTTCTGAAAAAGCGTACAATCAGCATCTTTGCCGCAGCTTTAACCGCAAAGGCAGCTTATACCAAAGCAGATTTTACTGGGGCCACAGCCCTGGTAGTGGGTACAGAATCTACTGGTTTATCTGACGAATGGCTTTCCAAAGCAGACGCACAAATTATTATTCCGATGGAAGGATCCATAGATTCTATGAACGTCTCTGTCTCTGCAGCAATCCTTATCTTTGAAGCGAAACGTCAGCGAAATTAGTCTCAAGATAACCTTACAACCACAGCTAACCTATGAGTAGTAATTCCCTGTTCTATTTAATTTTTACAATTCTAATTGTAGAGTTTCTGATAGAAACCCTTATGGACTATTTAAACGCTAAAAAATTTAAAGAACCTATCCCTTCTGAGCTTTCGGATGTATATGATGCCGAAGCCTATACTAAGTCGCAGGCGTACAAACAAACAAACTACAAATTTGGATTGATCACCTCTACATTTTCGCTTGTTCTAACCCTTTGTTTTCTCGGGTTTGGTGGATTTGAATGGATAGATAGATTAGTGCGTTCTTATACGGATCATCCCATCCCTATGGCGCTATTCTTTTTTGGGATCATAATGCTGGGGAGCGATATTATCACTTCTCCTTTTTCTTATTACCAAACCTTTGTGATCGAAGAAAAATACGGCTTCAATAAAAGCACCCGTAAACTCTTTTTTCTTGACAAGTTCAAAGGGTGGGCCATGTTGGCCATTATGGGAGGGGGTATTCTATCTGTGGTCATCTGGTTCTTCCAATTGGCCGGTACCTCTTTTTGGTTGTACGCCTGGGGTCTCATCGCTGTTTTTACCATCTTTATGAATCTGTTCTACAGCAGGATAATTGTGCCTCTTTTCAATAAGCAAACCCCATTGGAAGAAGGTGGACTTAAAGAGAAGATTGAGGGGTATGCGAAAAAGGTGGGATTTGAATTAAAAAATATCTATGTCATAGACGGCTCCAAAAGGTCTACTAAGTCTAACGCCTATTTTTCAGGCTTTGGGAAAGAAAAAAGAGTTACACTTTATGATACCCTTATAAACGACCTGGACGAAGAGGAGATAGTAGCGGTATTGGCTCATGAAGTGGGGCATTACAAAAGGAAACATGTTATCGTTAACCTTTCCGCCTCGATTGCTCTAACCGGACTGACCTTATTTGTGTTGTCCTTATTTATAAATAATCCCGCCGTTTCCATGTCTATAGGAGTAAGTATTCCCAGCTTTCATGCGGCACTGATAGGTTTTGGCATTCTCTATAGCCCTATTTCACAACTTACAGGGCTCGCCATGAATTATATCTCCAGAAAGTTTGAATACCAGGCAGATAATTACGCGAAGAACACCTTTGAAGCTACCCCACTCATCAGCTCCTTAAAGAAACTTTCCCGCAATAGTCTCAGCAATCTTACCCCCCACCCTGCCTACGTTTTTATGCACTATTCCCACCCTCCATTGATCAACAGAGTACGTAACCTTCAGGCATGATTTTTGTTGGTAACTCCAAAAGATTGTGGTAATTTTAAGTTATGAGGAGTGCAACCGTCATTGATAAGGAGAACCGGGAAATAGCTAAACAATACAAGGAACTTCTTCGTATTAGCTATCAAACGCTGTCGCCGGAAGATAAAAAGCTGATCAGATCTGCTTTTGATGTTGCGGTGGATGCGCATAAGAACCAGCGTCGTAAATCTGGTGAGGCCTATGTTTTCCATCCTATTGCCGTAGCTAAGATTGTAGCATCAGAAATTGGATTAGATGCCATTTCTATTGCCTCGGCTCTGCTACATGATGTTGTTGAAGACACGGAATATACACTGGATGATATTGAGCGACTCTTTGGTGAGACAGTTGCGAGGATCGTAGACGGACTTACCAAGATCGCACATCTTAACAAGGATACTAACATTTCTCAACAGGCAGAGAACTTCCGTAAAATGTTACTTACGCTTCATGATGATGTTCGAGTGATCATCATAAAGATCGCGGACAGGTACCATAACATGCTTACGATGGATTCCATGCCAGAAGACAAACAAGTTAAACTGGCATCAGAAACCCTTTATATCTATGCCCCTTTGGCCCACAGGATAGGCCTTTACAATATTAAAACTGAGTTAGAGGATCTAAGTTTAAAATATACAGAACCCGAAGTATACCATGATATTTCAAAGAAGATTGAGCATACCAAGGAAGAACAACTAAAATACATCGACGATTTCACCGCAGTTATCAAGGATTCTTTAGACAAAGAAAAATTAGACTATGAGATCAAGGGCAGGATGAAGTCTATCTTCTCCATCCGCCGAAAAATGAACATGCAGAATGTTGCCTTTGACGAGATCTATGACAAGTTTGCGATACGCATTATATACCAATCGGATAGGGAAAATGAAAAATTCCTGGCATGGAAGATCTATTCCATTGTAACGGACCATTTTACTCCTAATCCCATTCGTCTGAGAGATTGGATCTCTTCTCCCAAGTCTACGGGCTATGAGGCATTGCATATTACAGTGATGGGGCCGCTAGGACGATGGGTAGAAGTACAGATCCGCAGCCAACGTATGCATGAGATCGCAGAAAAAGGATACGCGGCACATTTTAAATACAAGCATGGTAATCAAAAAGAGCAAGGAATAGAAGAATGGCTAAACAAGTTGCAGGAAGCCCTTGAAAGTTCCAACGGAAATGCGGTTGATTTTGTGGAGGAATTTAAACTGAACCTGTATTCTAAGGAGATCTTTGTCTTTACCCCTAAAGGAGAACTTATCTCTCTTCCCAAAGGCGCCACTCCCCTAGATTTTGCCTTTAGTATTCACACAGAAGTAGGGATGCGCACCAGAGGGGCCAAGGTAAATGGCAAATTAGTCCCCCTGAGTACCGTATTAAAAAGTGGCGACCAATTAGAGATCATTACCTCAGATAACGCCAAACCTAACCAAAACTGGCTAGAGTACGCCACAACTGCACGTGCGAGGTCAAAGATCAGAGCTTCCCTGAGGGACGAAAAAAAATCTATCGCCGCAGATGGAAAAGAAACGCTGCGAAGAAAATTAAAGTCGCAAAAAGTCACGCTGAATGAGGATTCTATTAATAAAATGGTGGCTTATTTTAAGCTGCAAACCAGCTTGGATTTATTCTATAGAATAGGCATTGGGGCTATTGACAATCAAAGTATTAAGGATTTTGCATCCTCATATAACAATGCATTTATAAGCTTCTTCAAGAACAGAATGCGGAAAAAGCCAGTGCAGGAGGATATAGAAAAGGATGAGATCACTTCCAAATTTGATATGCTGGTATTTGGGAAAGAAGAAGAGAAGTTGGAGTATAAACTTTCTCAATGCTGCAACCCTATCCCAGGCGATAGTGTCTTTGGGTTTATTAGCGTTAATGATGGCATTAAAGTGCACAAAAAGAATTGTCCAAATGCCATTTCCCTACAGTCTAATTATGCCTACAGGATCATTAGTGCCAAATGGATCGATTCTTCTCAGGAAGAATTTACGGCAGAGATCAAACTCACAGGAATTGACAACCTTGGACTGATCAATAATATCACAGGGATCATCTCAGACAACATGCATGTAAACATGAAGAATCTAAACTTCGATACGGACAGTGGAACCTTTACTGGTAAGATCACTGTGGTTGTAAAAAACAAGGCCATTTTAAAGAAATTGATCAATAATCTCAAAGATGTACAGGGTATAGACAAGGTGAGCAGAAGCTAATACAACCTCATATCCAAGCCGTAATTTCCCGTCCAAAAAGTCCTTACATTTTATTTTTTTAGCTGTACATTTGTAGCACGTCGCAGCCTAAGCTACCATCATGGGAAACAAGGATCAAGAGATCGTTAAAAACGTATTTACCGCCTTTCTGGAGGATAATGGGCATAGGAAAACACCTGAGCGATTCGCTATTTTACAGGAGATATATGAGAGCGATAATCATTTCGATATAGAATCGCTCTACATTAAAATGAAGAACAAGAATTATAGGGTTAGCAGGGCCACTTTATACAATACCATTGAATTGTTACTGGATTGTAAACTGGTGCGTAAACATCAATTTGGAAAGAATCAGGCTCAATACGAAAAATCGTATTTTGACCGACAGCACGATCATGTGATCCTTACCGATACCGGCGAAGTGGTAGAATTTTGTGATCCGCGCATCCAGTCTATAAAAAAAACGATAGAAGAGGTTTTTGATATCAAAATAAGCAATCATTCGCTTTATTTTTACGGCACCAGAAATCAAAAAGAAAAAACAAACTAACAAACGAATACAGATACATGGCGGTAGATTTACTTCTAGGACTACAATGGGGAGACGAGGGAAAAGGTAAGATCGTTGACGTACTTACCAAAAATTACGATATCATAGCGCGCTTTCAAGGTGGCCCCAATGCAGGGCATACTCTGGAATTTGACGGAATTAAACACGTTTTACACACTATCCCATCAGGGATCTTCCACGAGGAAGCTATCAATGTGGTAGGAAACGGGGTTGTAATTGATCCGGTTATCTTTCGGAAAGAACTGGCAAATTTATCCCAGTTCGAAATTGATATTAAATCGCGTTTGTTGATCTCCAGAAAAGCCCACCTCATCCTTCCAACACACCGTTTGTTGGATGCAGCTTCAGAAACTGCCAAAGGAAAGGCTAAAATAGGATCCACTCTTAAAGGAATTGGACCTACCTATATGGACAAGACGGGGAGAAATGGGTTGCGCATAGGAGATCTGGAACTCTCCAACTGGAAAGACAAATACAGGGCCTTAGCAGATAAGCACGAAGCAATGATCCATTTTTATGATGTGGATATACAGTACAACCTGCAAGAGCTGGAAGCCGAATTCTTTTCTGCGATAGAAACATTGAAAAAACTAACTTTTATAGACAGTGAGGAATACCTGTACCAGGCTCAAAAAGAAGGAAAGGCTATTCTGGCCGAAGGTGCACAAGGATCTTTACTCGATATAGATTTTGGTACATATCCTTACGTTACTTCCTCCAACACTACAGCTGCCGGAGCCTGTACCGGACTTGGTGTAGCCCCTAACCAAATTGGCAATGTGTACGGTATATTTAAAGCCTACGCAACCAGAGTTGGAAGTGGACCCTTCCCAACAGAATTATTTGATGAAGATGGTGCTACCATGGGCCGAGTTGGCAACGAATTTGGTGCTACAACCGGAAGACCAAGGCGCTGTGGTTGGCTAGATCTGGTAGCGCTTAGATATGCAGTGCAAATAAATGGAGTTACACATCTTATGATGATGAAATCTGATGTTTTAAGTGGCTTTGAGACCATCAAAGTATGTACCGCTTATCACTATCAGGGTAAAAAGATCTCACATTTACCATACAATATTGAAGCTTCTAATGTAACACCTATTTACACAGAGCTAAAAGGATGGAAACAAGATCTAACAAAGATGAACTCTGAGGAACAACTACCCAAAACTCTGATGGATTATATTCAGTACCTTGAAGAAGCTCTGGATGTGCCTATTCAGATAGTCTCCGTTGGCCCGGACAGGACACAGACCATTCATAGGGAACTGGCAGTTTCATAAGACCTTTGCCCGGCTTCAAGTATTAAAACTGTATTAAAGAAGACCCTTCTGCATCAAAAAATCCTATTTTTGGTCAAAATTCTGCCCTTGAAAGGAATACTTTGCATACTTATCTTTATGCTTACCCTAAGTTGGGTCAGTGCCCAGGATAGTGTCCCTAAACCAAGGCAGATCAATATTGTATACGGAGCCAATTTTACCAAGGATGAAGTAAACTATCCCGGAGCTTCTATTTTTAGCAAAGATGATAAACAGGTACAATTTGAACATCAGGGTGCCGATCTTTGGTGCGACATTGCCATTTTTTATCAAAAAGAGAACAAATTAAAGGCCATAGGAAATATTAGATTAACTCAAGGCGATTCTGTACAGATGACCAGTGGGAAAATAGATTATGACGGCAATATAAAACTGGCGAAGGCATGGGAGAAAGTGGTGCTGAAGAATTCAGACATGACCCTGAGAACAGATACCCTTTATTTTGATCGGGAAAACCAGGAATCGTACTACAATAACAACGGAACCATTGTAGATTCTGCCAATACCCTTACCAGTAAGATTGGCCGGTATTTTATGGAGCTTAAGAAATACCAGTTCCTTCAAAGCGTCAACATTAAAAATCCGGAATATACTGTTGAGTCGGCCCAACTAGACTATTACACCGCCACCAAAAATGCCTATATGTACGGGCCCTCTACTATCACCGGAGATACCTACACCATTTACTGTGAAAGAGGATTTTACGATACAAAGGTAGAAACGGGATATGGAATTAAGAACACCAAGATCAATTACAACAACAGGATCATAGAAGGAGACAGTGTTTATTTTAATAAAGCACGAGAATTTGCTTCGGCTACCAATAACATAACAGTGACCGATACCATCAATAATGGGCTTATAAGAGCCCATTATGCGGAAGTCTACAAGGCCAAGGATTCATTATTTGCGACCAAAAGAGCTGTGTCTATTAGCCTGGTAGAACAAGATTCGTTATATATCCATGGGGATACACTTATGGTAACAGGCAAGCCCGATGAGAGAATTCTAAGGGCTTTCCGGAACACAAAATTCTTTAAGACCGATCTTAGCGGGAAATGTGATTCCCTGCATTTCGAACAAAAAACAGGGATAACCCAGTTGATACGAAATCCCATTTTATGGAATCTGGAGAACCAGATGACAGGAGATAGCATACTGCTTATCTCTGATATGGAAACTGAAAAATTAGATTCCCTCAAGGTAATTAACAACGCCTTTGTCATTTCTCAGGATACGATCGGGAAAGTGGGCTTTAATCAGGCCAAGGGAAAAGACCTTTTCGGGAAGTTTATAGATAATGAACTCAAGATCGTAGATCTGGTGAAAAATACGGAGGTCATTTATTATATGTACAATGATGACGAAGAGCTCATAGGGATCAACAAGACCATTTGCAGTGTTATCAATATGAGGTTTGAGAACAGTGATATTGAGGATATCACTTTTATTACCGACCCGGATGGTGATATATTCCCCGAAGAAGATCTACCGGAAAACAGCAGAAAACTAAAAGGATTTATCTGGAGGGGCGATGAACGCATACGGAGTAAAGATGCCATCTTTGATGAGGACGATAACAATATACAACTGGCAAGAATTCAGGGAGTAGATAATCCTATAGATACAGATGTGGATGTGACCACCTCTGAGGTGGAAAAGAAAGCACGCGATTTTATCAATTCATCTACCCCTAAAAAAGTAGTAAAAGAAAAAAGCCTTCCCCCCACCGCAAAATCTATCCCTGCCAAAAAGATAGAGGGTGACAAGAAACGCTATGAAGAAACAAAAGGAGAAGCAGATCTTAGTCCAGGATATTACCTCATCGCAAATGTTTTTAAAAATGAGGAGAATTTCTCAAAATTCAGTCGGATCCTTTCGGATAGGGGCATTCAACCAAAATCCTTTTTACGGAGCGCTAATGGATATACCTATGTATATCTTGAACGTTATGAAACCGAGGTTGAAGCGGTTAAAGCACGAGATTCCCAATTCAATGGGAAATACACGGATGAAACATGGATATTCAGGGTTTTAGATAAGTAATACAGCTATGAAACAGGATTTTTTTTCCTATCAGGCGCAAACTACCCCGCATCCTCTTGCTATGGAGGTGTCTCATGCAAAGGGTAGCTATATCTATGATACTGAAGGAAAGGCTCATCTCGATTTTGTAGCAGGTGTTTCTGCTTGTAGTTTGGGGCATTGCCATCCGAAAATCATAGCTGCAGTAGAAAAACAGGCCAAAGAATATATGCATGTTATGGTCTACGGAGAATACATACAAGGACCTGCGGTGGCGTATTCAAAATTGCTGGCGAGCTTTCTACCCAAACCTTTGGAGACCACCTATCTTGTAAATTCAGGAACAGAAGCCATTGAGGGGGCATTAAAATTGGCCAGGCGGGTTACCGGGAGATCACAGATCCTGGCCGCTAAAAACGCCTATCACGGGAATACTATGGGCAGTCTGAGTCTAATGGACTATGAAGAGCGAAAAGCTCCATTTAGACCTTTGTTACCCGATATTGGCTTTATTTCCTTTAACAACAAAGAAGATCTCAATAAGATCACAAAAAAAACTGCAGCCGTTATTTTAGAGACCATTCAAGGTGGCGCTGGTTTTGTGCTACCTAAGGACAATTATCTTAAGGCGGTTCGTGAAAAATGTACAGCCATGGGAGCACTTCTTATCCTGGATGAAATTCAGCCCGGATTTGGGAGAACGGGAAAACTGTTTGCTTTTGAACATTATGCTATAGTTCCGGATATTTTGGTCATCGGAAAGGGTATGGCAGCAGGATTACCGGTAGGTGCCTTTACAGCATCTCATAAAATGATGGCCACCCTAAAAGAGAAGCCCATACTTGGGCATATCACTACTTTTGGCGGAAATCCTGTGATCGCAGCCGCCGCACTGGCAACTCTTAAGGAGATAACCACTACCTCTTTGATACAACAAACTTCGGAAAAGGAGGCACTATTCAGAACCCGACTAAAACATCCATTGATCAAAGAGATTAGAGGAAAAGGACTGATGCTTACTTTGATCATGGAAAGTAGTAAGATTGCAAATGATTTAGTACTTTCGTGCGCCCGAAACGGACTTGTTCTTTTTTGGTTGCTTTTTGAAAAAAGAGCGGTACGTATCACCCCTCCCCTTACCATTTCTGAAGACGAAATTGAAGAAGGCTGTGCGGTGATTTTAAAGGTCCTAAACAGCTTTCAACAATAAGTTGTTAACTATTTTGTTAATAATATAGCCCCTACTCGGAGATAAAAGTAGTTTTAAAAACTATTTTTAAGTCCATAGATTAACCAAGCATTTTCCTATGGCGTTAGATCCTAACGAGAAACCGCATCAGCCCATTACAAAATTCGAATCCATGCTCAAGACAGATGATGTCTATTTCTTCGATTCCGAAGATTTTGAAGACATTATTCACCACTACTTGAACAACGGAAAGATCTCCCTGGCAAAGAAGGCAATTAAGATAGGCTTGCAGCAACACCCCGAATCTATGGAGCTTAAGCTCTTAGATGTGGAAGTTCTGGTGTTTGAGAACAACCTGGAAGTGGCAGAAAAAATACTGGATGATTTACAGTTGCTAGACAGCACCAATGAAGAGATCTATATTCAAAGAGCCAATATCTATTCCAAGAAAGACAACCACGAAGCGGCAGTGGTCCTATTGAAAAAAGCGCTGGAAATGACAGAGGAAAGCTTAGATATTTATGCTCTTTTAGGCATGGAATATCTTTTTATGGACGATTTTGAAAGGGCAAAGACACATTTTATGAAATGTGTATCCTTTGATGAACAAGACTATTCCTCCCTCTATAATGTGATCTATTGCTTTGAATTCCTGGAAGATTATGAAGGAGCCATTCAATATTTGAATGATTATCTGGAACGAAATCCTTACAGCCAGGTAGCCTGGCATCAACTAGGGAAACAGTACTTTACCATTAAAATGTTTGAAGAGGCCCTGGCCGCCTTCGATTTTGCCATTATCGCGGATGATACTTTTATTGGAGCCTACTTTGAAAAAGGAAAGGTCCTTGAGAAATTAGGGAAGTACAACGAGGCTATTGAAAACTACGAAACTACCATTAAAATAGATGATCCCACTTCTCATGCCTACCTCCGAATAGGTAAGTGTCATGAAAAATTACAAAATTACGATCTGGCCAAATTCTATTTTTACCAGACCGTACATGAGGATCCTTTGCTAGACAAAGGTTGGTTGGCTATCACAGATTTTTATTTTAAAAATCACAAATATGACAGGGCGCTGTATTATGTCAATAAAGCTATCAATATTGACGGCGAAAATGCTAAATACTGGAAGAAATGTGCCCGTATCCATGCAGCTTTAGAACATTTTGATGAAGCTGATTTTGCCTATAAACAAGCAGTAGATCTTGGAAATTACGAATTAGATACATGGCTGAACTGGGCCGAAGTTGTTACCCAAAACCAGGATCCTGACGCTGCTATACAAATATTGTTACAAGGCCTGGAGTTCTATCCGGATAAGGCCGTGATCCAATTTAAAATGGCCGGTCTCTATCTAATGGCCAATGACCCGGTAAAAGCGCAATACCGCTTTAGGAAAGCCTTAAAACAAGACTTTGATCACCTGCGTTACTTTCAGGAAGAATTCCCTACGTATTACGACTCTGTCTGGGCGCAGAATATTATAGCAAGTATCCAGAAGGCATCCGACTAAAAAAACTACTTTTGTTTTTTTTATTTCTATGGGAAACCGGTCATTACTTCAATATCTTATCGTTGCTTTAAAGGGGATTGCCATGGGTGCCGCAGATGTGGTTCCGGGTGTCTCTGGCGGGACCATTGCTTTTATCTCCGGGATCTATGAAGAATTGATCACTTCTATCAATCAGATCAATTTTTCGTTACTCAAGACACTGCGCACCAAAGGAGTGGCCGCCATGTGGAAACAGGTCAACGGCAATTTTTTAATATCAATTTTTTTGGGAATAGCCATCAGTGTTATTACCCTGGCCAAATTAATTAGCTGGCTACTGGTGAATCAACCGGTGCTGTTGTGGTCCTTCTTCTTTGGCCTAGTGATCGCCAGTATTATTTTTGTGGCCAGAGCCATTGAAAAATGGAATCTTGCCGCGTTCTTTATGTTAGCTCTGGGCGCCGCCGTAGCTTATTACATTACTCAATTACCTCCTGTAGAAAATACGGAGAGTCTGCCTTATCTTTTCCTTTCAGGAGCACTTGCTATTTGTGCCATGATCCTTCCAGGGATCTCAGGTGCTTTTATCCTGGTCTTGTTAGGGTCTTATAAAACCGTTTTAGATGCTGTTCATGAACGAGATTATGCCATATTGCTTACCGTTTTTGTCGGGGCAATCTTTGGGCTCTTGTCTTTTGCCCGACTCCTTAAATGGATGTTTCAGCATTACAAAAACATCACACTTGCTTTATTGACCGGATTTATCATTGGCTCTCTCAATAAAATATGGCCATGGAAGGTAGTTCTGGAATCAAAGGTCTTTGATGGAAAGACCATCCCTATTCTGGAAGAAAATGTATCCCCATTTTCCTACCCGGGTGAACCCCAACTTCTTTGGGCCATTTTGCTGGCTATCCTTGGTTTTTCGCTTATTTTTATGCTTGAAAAGCTTGCTGCTAAAAAATAAAGCGCGCCATCATGCATCAGCCCAGATCATTTATTGATAAAGTATTCCTGATTATCAAGGGATTGGCCATGGGTACTGCAAACAAAGTTCCAGGGGTCTCAGGGGGCATAGTAGCCTTTGTAGCCGGCTTTTACGAGGAATTCATCTATTCCCTTCAAAAAATCAATCTAAAGGCTTTAAAATTACTTTTAAACGGGCGATTCAGAAGTTTCTACCGCTATGTAAACGGACAATTTCTTTCCTTACTTATTTTTGGGATGCTGGTGAGTTATTTTAGTGTCTCCAAGCTCCTGGATTATTTCCTGGAGCACAATGAACTATATGTTTGGGCCACCTTCTTCGGGATGATCATTGGTTCTATTTATTTTATCGCCAAAGACTACAAACACTGGAACAATAAAACCATCTTTTATGGGATGATCGGGCTTATTGTAGGTATTTCCATTAGCTTTTTGAGTCCGGCCAAAGAAAATGACAACTTATTATTTATCTTTTTATGTGGAATAATCAGTGTTTCCGGCATGACCCTCCCAGGGCTTTCAGGGTCTTTTATTCTCATTCTTCTGGGCAATTATGTCTTGCTTCTGGTAGACTCTGTTAATGCTTTGTATGATACATTTGCAGAGGTAATTCAGGGAGATTTTGGGTTTGCTTCCAATCAGGAACGCCTGGACACCCTTAAACTATTGGTGGTTTTCACCCTTGGCTCTGCCACCGGCCTGGTAACATTGTCTCATATTCTGGGTTATGTGCTAAAACATTTCAGGCATATCACCACTGCGGTGATCATAGGATTTATTACCGGTAGTCTTGGGGTGGTATGGCCCTGGAAACGCACTATATTTGTATTGGACAACCTTGGTAATCACGCACTGGATAGCAATGGCGATGAGATCATCAGGAATTATGAGCGATTCTTGCCAGATTTGAACCAGGGAGATACCTGGTGGGCCTTGGTCTATATTGTCCTTGGTATAGGAATCCTGATAGCCTTAGAGTGGTATGGAAAAAACAGAACAAAAGCAAAGTTACGGTCTTCTGGGACGTAATATCTCCTATTCCTTTTCAAAGGGATACTTTACAGATTTCTTTCAAAAAGAAGGATATCATAACGCTACCTATGAAAACTTTGATCTTCGTGATATCAAGGATTTAGAGACCATTCTAAAAGAATATCCGGAACTAAGGGGGTTAAATGTTACCATCCCCTATAAAGAGGAGATAATCCCCTATTTACATACCCTGGATCCTGAGGCAGCAAATATTGGGGCCGTAAACACCATAAAATTTACCAAAACAGGATTAGTTGGCTACAATACTGATGGATACGGCTTTCGAAGATCTCTGGAACCTTTTCTTGTAAAACAATCTCATAAGAACGCACTGATCCTTGGAACCGGAGGTGCTTCTAAGGCTATTGCGTATACCCTGCAACAATTAGGTATCAACTGTCATTTAGTTTCCAGGAATCCGGAGAAAGAACAATGGGGATACGAAATGCTGAGAAAAGAAGAGATTCAACAACATACCCTAATCATTAACTGTACTCCCCTGGGGACCTATCCCCGATTGACAGAAAAACCGTCCATTCCATACGCATTCATAGGTGTTGATCACCTCCTGTATGACCTGGTATATAACCCTGAAAAATCGGCCTTTTTAGAGGAAGGTGAAAAACGAGGGGCTACTATTTGTAATGGATTACCAATGCTGCAATACCAGGCTCAAAAATCATGGGAGATCTGGCAGAAATAGGCGTAGGTATGCCCTATACTTCATAAAACACAAGGGGAAGCATCCTAAAAAGATCCTGGAATACCTTTGATGTCTCTGGGGTTGTTAGTATCTTACAAGGGGATTGAGTCCCGCAAGCACTTAACGTCCAAAAAATAGAATGTTGGAAGAAAAAGAACAGAAACTACACGCTGATGTAGGGGGGAATGTAACATCGGAAACTACTGAGAAAGCAGAACCCTCAGAGAAAACCACCGAAAAAGCAGCTAAGACAACATCGAAAGGGGTTGCCGTGAAAAAGGATGCGGTTACCACAAAGAAAAAAGCTGCTAAAGAGGCAAAGAAAATTGCTGATCCTGAAAAGCAAGAGGAAGTGGTCTCAGAGAAAAAAAAGACCAAGAAAGCAGCTAAGAAAATAGTGGATGTTGATGTAGACAAAGAAGAAGCGGCAGACCCCAAGAAAAAATCCATCAAAAAGGCAGCTACAAAAAAAACCGCAGAGGTAGCTGAAAAAGAAGTGCCTGCGGCAGAAAAAAAAGAGGTTCCGGCAACTGAAGAAAAGGAGGATGTCCTTAATGAAATTGAGGAAACAAATGCTGAGGATGCCGAGGATGAGGACAATCACAGGAGACATCATATCCCCATGCATGATTACCACTCCATGACCATGGAAAATCTGGTGGGGGAATTGCAACGGCTGGTTCGGAATGAGAAAGTGCAGGCCATCAAGAATCATGTGGATGGAATTAAAACAGAATTCGACCTTAAGTTCCAGGAGTTTTTAGAGGAAAAAAAGGAGGAATTCGTTAGCCATGGCGGCAACGAAATAGATTTTAGATACAATTCGGTTACCAAAAGGCAGTTCAATGAGGTATACTCTGAATACAGGGAAAAGCGAAACGCCTACTACAAAACCCTGGAGTCTAACCTAAAACAAAACCTCGAAAAGCGTTTGCAGATCATAGAAGAGCTCAAAGCGCTTGTAAATGTGGAGGAAGACATCAATACTACCTATAAGAATTTTAAGGATCTACAAGAACAATGGCGCCATGCCGGGGCCATACCCAGGAATAAATACAATGATGTTTGGCGTACCTATCACCATCATATAGAGATCTTTTATGATTTCCTTCATTTAAACAGGGAGTTACGAGATCTCGATTTTAAACACAACCTCGAAGAAAAGGAAAAATTAGTACAACGCGCTGAAGCACTGGCGGATGAATCTGATCTGAACAAGGCATTCAGGGAACTCCAGACCCTTCATAAGATCTGGAAAGAAGATATTGGCCCTGTAGACAAGGAACACCGAGAGGCCATTTGGGAGCGATTTAGCAATGCTACCAAGGCTATGCACCACAGGAGGCAGGAGCATTTCAAGGAGATGGAGAAAGGATTTGAGGCGAATCTTGAAAAGAAGAATGAGATCATCGCTGCAATTACCAAGCTGGCGGAAGATGTTGCTACACATCACAAGGGCCTTCAAAAACAGATCAAGGAGCTGGAAGCCTTACGGTCAGCCTTTTTTACGGCAGGAAAAGTACCTCAAAAGGTCAATGAAGACACCTGGAGCCGATTTAAAGAAGCGGTAAGGGCCTTTAACCGCAAGAAAAATGTCTTCTACAAGAACCTCAAAAAAGAACAACAAGATAACCTGGACAAAAAAAGAGCCTTGGTGACATTGGCAAATTCCCTAAAAGAAAGTGAGGAATGGGAGAAAGCCACTCCGGAGATGAAGCGCATACAACAAGAATGGAAACAGATAGGACATGTACCCCGGAAGTATTCGGACAGCATTTGGAAAGAGTTTAAAACGGCCTGTAATCATTATTTTGACCGTATGCATGCTCAAAAGAATAAGGCCAGTGGAGCAGAAACGGAAAATCTGGATAAGAAAAATGCCTGTTTGGAGAAACTACAAGCCTTTGAACCGGGAAAAGATAGAGACAAAGACCTTGCCATCATTAAATCGTTTATTGATGAATGGAAGACCATTGGCAGGGTGCCCTTTAACAAGAAGCATATCAATGGTAAGTTCAATAAGGTGGTAGATGCCATCCTTAAAAAACTGGGAGTCACCCAACAAGAATCTGAATTATTAAAATACGGTAATAAATTACAGCAATTATCGTCCAAAGATGATGAATATGCCCTACTGAAGGAACGCAGTTTTATTAAACGAAGAATTGATGAAGGCAAGAGTGAGATCATTCAGCTGGAAAACAATTTACAGTTCTTCTCCAATGCTTCGGAAGATAATCCATTGGTAAAAGAGGTGATCCAGAAATTAAACAAACAAAAGGAAGCGTTAAAGACCTGGAAAGCCAAACTTAAAAAGATCAATATACTACAGCATTCACTATTGAAAGAAGAGGAGGAAGAGGTTGATCAGGAAGAAGGAGATACAGAGAATGAGGAGAATTAAGTAGAAAATGTCACATCTCGTTTTGCTTCGCAAGCTGCTTTCGTGAGAAATATATTTCACACTCAGCAATGCTCGATATGACAAGAGCTAAATATTACGGTAGTATAAGATTAAGCCAATTTAGCAGAGTTCTTAGGGGTCTTAAAAGACAATTCTTTTTTGATTCTGCTATTCTTAAAACGATACAAACGAGCAACACTGTTTTCTTTAGCTGTAGGAGTAACGATCTCTTTCTTGGCAGTTTCTACATTTACTTCAGTAGTGTTATCCTGAGCCTGAGCTGCAAATCCGATAAGAAGAATAAAAAGTAAAGTTACAATAGCTTTCATGTTGTGCGTTTTATATAATAAAAACGCCATGAGAGGGGATATGACCGGTTGTCGTTCGCTGAAAAACCCCTATTTTTCGGTATCTGGCAAGAAATTGGGTAAAGTGCAAAAAAAGATCGGTGAACGTACATAACCCCTAAAACCGCTTACCGAAAAAAGGAGTTCCTTATCGGAGAAAACAGCCCTAAAATTAAGTTCAATACGACTTAGTAAGCGATTATTTTTTGAACTACCTTAGATATAACCTTAACCAGAGGTAGCATTTTCAATAAACACATTAATTATGTTGCCCAATGAAAAGAAACCATTTTATGGCAACTGCCGCAGCAGTTGCTTCTCTCCCATTTTTAGCGTTTACAAACAGTGAGAAACAGACCAAAAGAGCCGAAAAAGGATTTAAGATCCCGGCAGGGGAAGGCAGGCTACATGGCCATATTAGGCTGCGTGGCGTTAACAGTAATATCATGGATGTAAAAGTTTCCGGATCGGATACAAACGGTGACCTGGCGATCTTTGAACAAACCTCGCTCTCGCCCGGAAGAGGCACTCCTTTACATGTACATCATTTTCAAGATGAAGTATTCTATGTGATAGAAGGAGAATACAGATTTCAAGTAGGTACGGACAGGTATACACTTATCAAAGGGGATAATATCTTTCTCCCCCGGGCTGTACCTCATGCCTGGACACAGGTTTCCAAAACAGGAAAAATGAATGTGCTTTTTCAGCCAGCAGGTAAACTTGAGGAATTTTTCCTAACAATGGCTTCCCTGGATCATGAACCGTCCGGAGAAGAGATGAAAAAGATCTTTGAGGATAATGAAATGACCGTTATAGGTCCGCCCTTAGCAATAGATTAGCAGTTATTCAGAGAAGATGGAATACTACAAGCTATTGGATATTCCAATTTTAGGGCTATTTTAGTGATAAGCACTATTTTATGAATACTCTTTTCAAAAGACCCCATTACTTTTTTCTCCCGGCAAGTCTGTTGATGGCGGTAATAGGATTTTTTATCCCGCCTAATGCAGTGGCGTATGATCTATATGATACCTCTTATGTGATCTCTAATACCTTTGGGTTTCATCTGTTTGCTCTTATTGGCTTTATCATGGCGTATGGCTACTGGACGGCCTACCGCAGGGATAGGGACCTTTCTTATCGCTTAAATGGCATTCACGTGATCATATCTGCTTTGGGACCTCTGGGTATTTATATAGCTTCCTTGTTTTACAGAACTGTGTTTCCCCCTTCTGAGAATGTTGTAGCAGATTGGGAACACAATACATCTGTGAGCATGGTGATCTTCGCTTTGGCACTAATAACCCTGCTGGTTCAAATAGTGTATCCGGTAAATCTGATCCGGGCTATTTGGAAAGGAAAGAGGGAAACAAAAGATTAAGCCAATCTAGCAGTGTTCTTAGAAGTTTTAAAAGACAATTCTTTTTTAATTCTGCTATTCTTAAAACGATAAAGACGAGCAACGTTGTTCTCAGTAGTAGTTTCAGCAACAACCTCTTTCTTAGCAGTTTCTACTTTTACCTCAGCAGTGTTATCCTGAGCCTGAGCAGCGAAGCTGATAAAGAAGATAAAGAAGATAGTTGCTATAGTTTTCATGTCTTGCGTTTTATATATATAAAACGCAAGGATGTGCCTCTCACCGGGGTGCCGTTCGCTGAAAACCCCTTATTTTTCGGCATCTGACAAGAACTTGGGTAAAGTGCAAAAAATCATCGGTGAACGTACATAACCCCTAAATCCGCTTACCGAAAAAAGAGGTCGTTTATCGGGATGATCTCTCCCTTATAGCACTATAATCAGATCCTTTTTACTATTTTAGAATGATGCGTACACTTATTTCGACCCTTATTTACTTTGTCTTTGTATGCTGCCAGGCCCAGGCAGATTACAAAATAAGGGTGCATTATAGGAGTATGGCAGATCAGTATGAACTTGAATTGTTTACAAAAGATAGTACAGTGCAGGTCATTCTAGCAGAAATAAGTAATGAAACGGCTCCCCTGAGTGAAAAAGACAGCCTGTTAATGGCCAACATACTAAAAAGACATCGTAAATTAAAAATCACCGATACGGATATAAGAATAGTACCGGCCCTCTATCGAAAATACAACCTCTTCAAAAAGGATAGTATGACGCTCGCGGCAGACCATTCTGTGGCCCTTTTAGCCCATAGGTTAGTACTTGCTTCAAAGGCAGAGCTAGAAGGTGGGGTACGAAATAAAAACAGAGTTGTTATTGATGGTTCTAGCGTAAAGCTGGAGATATATAGCAATAACACCTACAGGGCAGTTTATGCACACGCGCCATCCCAAAATTCACATCCCCTTATCCATGGTCTCATTAAGGGAATCCTTGAA
Source organism: uncultured Flavobacteriaceae bacterium (assembly GCA_963844995.1). Classification (GTDB taxonomy): domain Bacteria; phylum Bacteroidota; class Bacteroidia; order Flavobacteriales; family Flavobacteriaceae; genus Muriicola. The sequence goes on from CAWJQE010000012.1 coordinate 229,559, forward strand.
ACCTATCGGATCAATGATCCCAAGATTCTTTTAAAACCTCCGCTTTCCCCTGGCCCGGAAATAGATTATTCGGGACAAATAAGGGGAAGGAATCCAAATGTGAAGATCATCAAAGATTAATAGTGCCTCCGTTTTTAATTCAGCGACTATTTGTATATACTTGAGGTCTTAACGTAAATCACTTATATGACAACATTCCTTGCCAGTGGTCCTATTACCATCCTTATTGTTTCAGGTTTGGTTATTTTAAGCCTTATCCTCAGTATTTTTGCCCTCTTAGACATCCTTAGAAGTAATTTTAAGGGAAGTAATGATAAACTTATCTGGATACTGATTGACCTCTTTCTGGGTTTCTTCGGCGTCCTGCTTTATTTCATAATAGGAAGCGAGCAAAAAGTTACAGCTGCCACTCTAAATGCTGATAGATCAGATCTCCATCAACGTTAGAGATTCATGGCACATAGAAGATGAAAAAAAACATTGACATACTCCTTGCACATCTACAAAAAGAGCACAATTATCTGGAAACTGAAATGAACTTGTGCATAGCCGAATGGGACTTTTTAGGGGCCGAGGCCTTTCGTAAACCCCTAAGGCATGTTAAAAGTAAATTAGAAGTAGCTAAAAGTCTAAAGAATCCCCAACATAAAGCCATTAGACGCTTGGAGACTATGATCACAATGCATCGTAGACTTCTAGATTCATTAGGAACAAATGACAAATACTTTAATAAAAAACTGGACAATTTTCTAGAGAAGGATTTAAAAAAGAAGATCCGGGAACTAAAAAAAGAAATCCGCAGGCTTAAGTCGATCAAGCCCACCGCCACCTATAACGAAGAAAAAACCCTTCAAAAATTCCTGGAACAGCTGGCCAATAGTGAAATAAGCCTTATTGAGTTTGAACTGTTAGAAGAAAAAGTGGCCTTGCAAGTGCGAAGAGAAGGTACGAGCTTAATATTAGATCTTATCCCGATAAAAGATTTGGATATCCCAGACTTTATCCTTGATGTAAATCTGGTGAGCTTAAAAAAACTAGGATTTAATGAAACTACCTTTACATTGGAAATTTATAATTATAGATCTGAAGAAATCAAAAAAACAAAGGAAATACTTTCAATATTAATTTTTGATGTCTTTGAGCTAGCAGGAAATAAATCTCTACAGCTTAAAATTAAATGATATCAATTGACCAAAAATGAATCTTGCATTAAATTTAAAACGACACGAAAAACTGTACATAATATGAAATTTAAATTACTCTTACCTTTATTATTATTTACGTTGGTATGCAAAGCCGAACACAATGTGAAAATTTACTTTGAACCATTCGAAGGCGGATTCCATGCATATGCAGATAATGGAGAATTTTGCGAGATGAGTGTGAAAATTGATTTCCAACTTACGAATTTAGAAGTTGAAGGTGAAAACAAAGCAATATATGTCCTAAAGCCTAACAATAAGAAACAACTCCTCACAACCCTAACATTTGCCATAAAAGGTAACCCATCTAAATTTACGAGCAGATATTGGGTAAATTATGGAAATCATTATTCCGATGAATATGATGAACATTATGAATATTTTCTGCCATTTGGTTCATCCCGTGCTTTTGTAGTATATCAGGGTTACTTTGGTGATTTTTCTCATCAGAAGGAACATGCATTAGATTTTACCATGCCCGTGGGAACTGAAATAAATGCTATCAGGGAGGGTATTGTAATAAAGGTAGTAGATAGTAATTCTAAAAACTGTGATTCAGAAGAATGTAAAAAATTTAATAATTTAATTGTAATTTATCATCCAGACGGAACATTTGCTGAATACACCCATATTAAGAAGAATGGTTCTATCGTACAAGTAGGTGATAAGGTTGCACGTGGGCAGAAAATAGGTTTTAGTGGTAATGTTGGATGGAGCACCGGACCTCATTTACACTTGGTAGTTTATAAACAAAAATTAGAAACCAGAATTACCATAGAGACAAAGTTTAAAATTGGAGATGGAGAAACTGCCGAAGTACTGGTAGAAAAAAATAAATATTCCAGGAACTATTGATTGTAAATCATACTATTATGAAGTCGTACATGCCCCTCCTATTTTTATTCCTTTCCACCCTCGCCGTGGCCCAGAAACAAAAGCCCCAACTGGAAGTAACGGGTACGGCACAGCTGGCCATTGCCCCGGATACCGGCGTACTTAATATTAGCCTGAGCCATATTGAAATGCAGTTTGGAGAGACCATCAACGGACTTAACGCTAAAGCAGCAGACATTAAGGCGCAGATCCTAAAGATGGGTTTTAAAGAAGATGCCATCTTCACCGATAATTTCCAGGTGCGGAAAAACACCCTTTATAGAAACAACCGGCAAATAGACAGCGGCTATGTGGCCACCCAACAGCTGCATCTCGACTTCAACAATACCGTTGCCAATATCAGGAAGATCCTTAACCAATTCTCGGCAGGTGCCACTGAGTTCGATCTTAATTTTAGTTTCAAACTCTCGGACGCACTAACAGACAGTGTGCAGGCACGCTTAATACAGCTGGCCACCCAAGATGCCTTTAAAAAGGCCAAGGTGATCAGTGAAGCCTCCGGCACCAAATTGCAAAATGTGATCCGTATCCAATACGGCAACTCCTACAATGCCCCGGTTAGGACAGACCGGGCGCTGATGAGCATGGAGGCAGATGCCATGAAATCTCAGGGCTTTACCCCCAGCGACCTGGTGTATAATGCATCCATACTCCTGGTATGGGCGTTGGAATAGAAACGAGTCAGCCATTGTCACATCTCGTTTTGCTTCGCAAGGTGCTTTCGTGAGAAATATATTTCACACTCAGCAATGCTCGATATGACAAATTAGAAGCTCGATATGACAGTAGAATAAGATTAAGCCAATCTAGCAGTGTTCTTAGAAGTCTTAAAAGACAATTCTTTTTTAATTCTGCTATTCTTAAAACGATAAAGACGAGCAACACTGTTCTCAGTAGTAGTTTCAGTAACAACCTCTTTCTTGGCAGTTTCTACTTTTACCTCAGCAGTGTTATCCTGAGCCTGAGCAGCGAAGCTGATAAAGAAGATAAAGAAGATAGTTGCTATAGTTTTCATGTCTTGCGTTTTATATATATAAAACGCAAGGATGTGCCTCTCACCGGGGTGCCGTTCGCTGAAAACCCCTTATTTTTCGGTATCTGACAAGAACTTGGGTAAAGTGCAAAAAAACATCGGTGAACGTACAAAACCCCCAAAACCGCTTACCGAAAAAAGAGGTCGTTGATCGGGACAAAAGCGCACTCCGGTCTCGAATCCGCTCGACATGACATTGATTTTCCCTTATCCTTCTTCTAAATACCTTTTATCACAATGAAGTTGAAGGCAATTGATTATTTTAGGAGATCTTTCTCAACTAATTAACCAAAAAGCCGCTTTTATGAAAAACTACTACCTAACACTGACTTGCTGTTTTTTCCTAATTTTTTCTTTCGCACAAGAGGAAGAAAAAAAAGAAGTTCCCATACCACCCGCTGAGTCGTTTGTTACCCAGCACCAGATCAGCAATGGGGGAAAGGTTGTAAGCTATACAGCAACAGCTGCTGAGCACTATTTAAAGGATGAGAAAGACCTGCCGGTGGCTTCTATCTGGGCAATTTCATATACCAAAACAGGGGTGACAGATCCTTCAAAACGCCCTGTTACCTTTGTCTTTAACGGAGGGCCCGGCTCAGCCTCGGTATGGTTGCATATGGGCCTCTTGGGACCACAACTGGTAAAAGTACCATCGGATGCCAATGCAGACGACGGTGCGGCACCCTATCAGATGATACCCAATGAGTTGGGGATCCTGGACCTAACCGACCTTGTTTTTATAGATCCTGTTGGTACAGGCTATAGCAGGGTTTTGGGAAAAGGCAAGGTAGAGGATTATTGGGGATTGAAGGAAGACGCAACTTCCATGGCTAAGTTTATGCGCCAATGGATCACCGAGAACAACCGATGGTTCTCCCCAAAATACATTGCAGGGGAAAGCTTTGGAACCACCCGGGCAGCAGCCGTGGCCAATGCACTTGAAGGCGATGGGCAGGATATGGCACTCAATGGCCTTATTTTGATCTCTCAGGCCCTAGATTACGAAGGTTCTACCTCCATCCATGACAATATTACTTCCTACCTTACCTATCTGCCCAGTATGGCCGCTACGGCCTGGTATCATAAAAAAGCAGGCCAGGGAAAGTCCCTGAAGGATTTCGTGGAAGAAAGCCGTATCTACACCTATAATTCCTATGCTCCGGCTCTGTATAAAGGCAATCTTCTTTCTTCGTCCGAAAAAGAAGGCATTGCTGAAAAACTGGCCTATTTCACGGGTCTGGACAAGGCCTATATCCTGAAAAGTAATCTCAGAGTACTGATCCCACGCTTTCAAAAACAACTCCTGGCCGAAAAAGGCCTGGCGATAGGCCGTCTCGATGGCCGTTTTATGGGCGATGAGTCCGATGATGTGGCCGAGGGACCCCACTTAGGCGATCCGGCTTCTTACCAGATCTCTTCTGCCTACACAGCTGCCTTAAATCATTATTTGGTAAATACCCTGAAAGTAAAAATGGACAGACCCTACCTTACCGGGAATAATGCCATTGGCGAAAAATGGCGTTGGAGAACGGTACCAGATGGCAAATACTGGGAACCCATGCCTGTGAATACGGCCCGACTCCTGGGTGATACAATGCGACGAAATACGGCGATGAAGGTCATGGTGGCCAGTGGGTATTACGACCTTATTTGTCCATTTTTTGATGCGGAATACACCTTTAACAGAAACGGTATAGTTACAGAACGCGTCAGCTTTACCTATTTCGAGGCGGGCCATATGATGTATACCCATACCCCGGATTACGAGCAACTGTCAAAAGATATCCGGGCTTTTTTAAAGGAGTAATGGTAATTTCAGGATGAGCATTACCAAGTTCAAGATGTATCTTGAACGAAGGTAGCTTGCGAAGCACGACTAGGCAAGATTATATCAATGAGTTTGTCACATCTCTTAGCCCACAATAAGACTCAGGGTAATGAAGGTTTATGTTCATTTTATTCATGTGATATCTATTTCTTTTTAGAGGAATTCATGAATGCTTCGTATTTGCATCAAGGTAAAATGAACGAATAAAAAAAATTAAAGACTTAGATTTCATTTGAATAGATGTAATCAATCTATACCCACCCCGTATCCACTCCCAGGAGGGGAGTACGTTCTATAGAATATTGAGTTTTATAATTGACTCTTTGTTAGGTCCATAAAATTTGAGAAATGTATGATAGAGCGCTAGCGAGACGGAATTAAGAATTAAGCCAATTTAGCAGTATTCTTAGAAGTCTTAAAAGACAATTCTTTTTTAATTCTGCTATTCTTAAAACGATAAAGACGAGCAACACTGTTCTCAGTAGTAGTTTCAGTAACAACCTCTTTCTTGGCAGTTTCTACTTTTACCTCAGCAGTGTTATCCTGAGCCTGAGTAGCGAAGCTGATAAAGAAGATAAAGAAGATAGTTGCTATAGTTTTCATGTCTTGCGTTTTATATATATAAAACGCAAGGATGTGCCTCTCACCGGGGTGCCGTTCGCTGAAAACCCCTTATTTTTCGGTATCTGACAAGAACTTGGGTAAAGTGCAAAAAAACATCGGTGAACGTACATAACCCCTAAATCCGCTTACCGAAAAAAGTGGTCGTTAATCGGGATGATCACGCCCTCCAATACCGCTGAAATTCTTTTTTTATTCTCATCATATTTCAAGATCCCGAAATAGGTTGAGAATTTACTACATTTAATTCCTGGCATTTTATAGATCGAAATACATCTATGTACGGCCTAAACAAAGCACAAGGAATACTAACTCTAATTCAATAGTAGGTATGAAATTTAAACTTCTGGAAGAGTTCAAGGAATTTGCAGTAAAAGGAAATATGATAGACATCGCTATTGGGGTGATCATTGGTACTGCCTTTAACAAGGTGGTAGACGTACTGGTTAAGGAGATCTTCCTTCCACCGCTGTCTTTCCTAACCGATGGTATCAATTGGTCAAACAAGAAATGGGTCATACGCGAGGCGGTGACCACTGATGGCGTGGCCAACCCGGAGGAAATTGTTATTGGTTATGGGAAACTAATAGAAGCTACCTTTGATTTTCTGATCATTGGGTTTACCGTCTTCCTGGTGGTTAAGTTTATGAATTCACTCCGGAAACAGGCCCAGGACCCAAAGGATGTCAAAGTGTCCACCCCTAAAGACATTGAACTCTTAAACCGCATCGCGGAATTAATGGAAAAACAGGTTGAACTTACTGAGAAAAAAAAGTCCTGAGCCAAATAGCTGGCCTAACGTAAAGAAACAATATCACAACTCTACTTCCATTCGAATAGGTAGGGTAACGAAGGTTTTCAGAAATAATGGCGTGGCCAGTGGAGGTGCGTTTCGTGAAACGAAAAAGAGCATGCAGAGATAGCCGCACCATGGTTTTGTGCCCGCTGATATGTATCGGGTCCTAATGGGCACAAAAATTTCCTAAAACCTTCTTGATCATTTGGTTTGTTTTGGATCAAGCTAAAACGAACAAATGAAAAAAAGATATAGACTAAAATTTAATTTTCATTGGGAACTGTAGGCTTCACTTAGATTTGAACTTTAAATGATTTCTTAAAAAATTTCATCTAAATATTAACAGAACAGAGGGATATGTAGACAATTCCTTATTTTAGAGCAACCATCATAACGCACACCAAATACCAACCCTATGAAAAACTTCTGCACCACACTAGCCCTCTGTTTCTTCCTCACCCTTTCTTTAGCTCAAAAGGAAGAAAAAAAAGATTACAAAGAAGCCTTTACCCTAATAGAAGTATGGCTCGATGCCCAAAAAGACTATGAAAAACTCCCCGGCATCAGCGTGGCAGTGATCGAAAACCAGGAAGTACTATGGTCCGGGGCCTTTGGAGAGGCAAATAAGGCTCAAAACACGCCTATGACGCCCGAGACCCTCTGCAGTATCTGCTCCATCTCCAAACTCTTTACCTCCGTGGCCATCATGAAACTCTATGACGAAGGGAAATTACGGCTCGATGATACCGTAGACGAACTGCTTCCCTCATATAATTTAAAACAGCAATACCCAAACAGCGGACCTATAACGGTACGCTCCCTACTCACCCACTCCTCCGGCCTTCCCAGAGAAGCGGTGAATCCGTATTGGACCGGCCCGGACTTTCCCTTTCCAACTCAGGAAGAAGTGAACAGCGGACTTAAAACTCAAAAAACCCTCTACCCCGCCTCCACCTATTACCAGTACAGCAACCTTGCCCTTACCCTGTTGGGAGAGATTGTGGAACAGGTCTCCGGGCAGGACTATGACACCTATATCAAAGAAAAAATCCTATACCCGCTGCAATTGGCAGAAACTCGTACAGAGCTCCCGGAAGCCATGTATGGCAGTAAACTGGCCATTGGCTACAGCGCCATAGACCGGCAGGGACAACGCCCGCCCGTGAAGCTTTTCCAGGCCAGAGGCATTAAAGCTGCCGCCGGCTTTTCCTCTAATGTGCTCGACCTTGGGAAATTCGCTTCCTGGCAGTTCCGCCTAAGGGATACCACAATTGCAGAGATCCTGAAACCAGCAACCCTGAAACTAATGCAGCAGGTACACTTTACGGACCCAAACTGGAAGACTTCCAGGGGCCTGGGCTTTGGAATCTACAAAGGCAGTGACGGCCAAACCTGGGTGGGCCATGGCGGCTCCTGCCCCGGCTACCGCTCTACCCTGCAGCTAAATCTGAAGGACAAACTGGCCTATGCGGTGATGATCAATGCCGGCGGCACCAATCCTAATAGATACTCCAATGGCATTCATGCTATTTTAAACAAGGTAAAGGCCCCAAAAAAGGAAGAAAACAAAACACCCAAGGACCTCACGGACTATATAGGGTATTACAATGCCCGGCCCTGGGGCAGTGAGGAATACATAGGCAGCTGGGAGGGTAAGTTGGTAATGATAAACTTGCCTACGACCTCCCCGGCCGAGGCCATGACATTCTACAAACACATAGAGGGCGATACCTTTAAACGCCTCCGCGATGACGAGGAACTGGGCGAAACTGTGGTCTTTGAACGCGATGCTGCCGGGAAAGTGGTTCGCTATAGCCAGCATAACAACTATGTCTATACAATGGAGAAACAATAAATAGAAAGTTGCTTAAGAAAATTAAAGTATAAAAAGACAGATGCTTTATATTTAAGTTTAACCATTGTATTTATACCAGCCAGCACCAACAACAAGGATGAGCCACCGAATAGCCCTGATTACAGGTCGGATCTCAACGGGCTGCTCCTTGGCGGCAAGGCCCGGATCACTGCGCCCATCCCCTGGGTTGCGCCCTTTGTGGAAGGCGGCATAGGCGCCTCTATAGGTTCCTTTGAAACGGTTACGCCCGGTACCAACCTGGAGACGGGCGGACTCATCTACCATATTCCCTTTACCGTAGGCCTGGCCCTGGGGCCAAAGAACAACGTAGATGTGGCCTTTACCTATAATTTTCACCCCATCGTACGCCAATTTGCAGGGGCAGCTGCATTTGGGATCTCCATTCCGCTAAAATAAGCTGGTTTTAATTCGTAAAGCTTTAATTTACAATGAGAATAATACTCCCGGATCCGGGCAGTTTTCCCTATAAAATTCCACTTCCGAGACCTTGCAGACCCCCGGATAATTCCCTTTTTTCCCCTGCAAATCTATGATGAGTTGAAAATGCAGGTGGGGTGCGTAGTTCACATTTTCCTCCGGGGTACCCAGCGTGGCCAGCTCTTCCCCTTTTGTAAATTTCTTTCCTATGTACAGTCCATCCAGGGATTCCAGGGACAAATGCCCGTAGAGACTGTGAAATAAAATTCCATCCAATTCGTGCTGCAGGATAATGGTAGGGCCGTAATCTCCCTGCACCGCATTGTTCTGGAAACTATGCACTTCTCCGTCCAAAGGCGCCACCACCCGCGTACCGGTAGTAGCCCAAAAGTCGACCCCCAAATGCACATCCCGCCGCTCTTCCTCAGAAGCGAAATTGACATTCGTACTATATAGATCTCGCTGTTCCAGATAGCCCCCATATGCCACCTGGGCCTTGTTGTTGACCAGAACCTTATCTATATAGGCCTGGCATGCATCGGGATCAGACAAGACAATGCCCTTTAGGTCCGGGTTAGTGACCGATAGATCCAGCGGGGTATACAGAGCCAGAGGAATGGAAGGATCCAGAACCCGGGTGGGTCGTAGACTGAGAAGTGATGTTACAATTGGTTTCAAATAAGTGTACATTTGCTGATGGAAAGATAGGCGTTCAATTTGAGGTCTCCAAAGTTGGAATTAACACTGATTTAACCCCTTTTTTTGTAAGGTTTTATACCTTTTGCGACATAAAATATAAAATTTCATATGAAACTTTTAAAAACTACTCTTTTTGCCCTTATCGCCCTGGTATCTATAAGTTGCCAGTCTAAGACCAAAACTTCTGAAAAGGCAAGCGAGCCCATGGCCCAGGCCGAAAAGCCCAGTGAGGCCGAGTTGCAGCAATACGAAACAGCCTATTTTGCCAGCGGCTGCTTCTGGTGTGTAGAGGCCATTTTTGAGAGTGTAAAAGGAGTGAAAGAAGCGGTTTCCGGCTATGCAGGTGGTTCAGAAGATAATCCCACCTATGAAGAGGTGAGTTATGGAAAAACTACCCATGCCGAGGCCGTGGAGGTATATTACGATCCTAAAGAGGTTTCATTTTTTGAACTGGTGCAGGTATTCTTTGGCTCTCACGATCCTACCACGCTTAATAGACAAGGCCCTGACAGGGGTCCTCAATATCGCTCTATTGCCTTTTACAAAAATGAAGAGCAAAAACAGATCATTGAAGCCTATATGAAAGCATTAGATGAGAGTAAGGTATACGACCAGCCCATAGTTACAGAAATTGAGCCTTTTACCACCTTTTGGATTGCCGAGGACTACCATCAGGATTATGAAAAGAAACACCCGAACAATCCATATATCACCAATGTCTCTGTTCCCAGATTAAACCGTTTTAAACAAAATTTCCCCAAGTATTTAAAGAAAGGCATACATTAGGTCCTCTAAAAATTCAAAAACAAAACCGATTCTCAGGAATCGGTTTTTTTGTTGGCGGCCCATCCCTTCCGCTTATTCCATTCATAAAATAGGATACTATGCGTCCACAGATCGAAATTTGTACTAAAAAGGAATCAAATACGTAGGAATTTGTATCTTTCATAGACCATAGTAACCCCAGATCTATGACGAACGAGATGCCAATGGGCTTTTTTACCCATCTGCCATTGCATTCCTTTTGACCATAGAGCACTTTAAATTACGACTTATGAAATATGCTATACTGCTTTGCACTTTGGTATGTATCGTCGCTTGTGGCGGCAAGAAAGAAAAAGAAGACCATCAACTCCTGATCGTTAAAAAAACCAGCAGTCCGCCTACCTTAGACGGCAAGGCCACAGAGAACTGCTGGAACCTGGCCAGCTGGCACCCAATAGATCAGAATTGGTTAGGCGAGGCCTATAGCTTTCAGGATTTTAACGGTCGGTATAAATTGAGCTGGGACGATGACTATCTTTATCTGCTGGTAGAGATCACAGACGATACGCTCTTTGATGCCCGTAAGGAACCCCTCAAATTATGGTGGGATGATGATTGTGTGGAAGTATTTCTTGATGAGGATAATTCAGGCGGACTACACCAGTTCAGCCATAATGCTTTTGCATACCATATCGCCCTGGACGGGAATGTAGTAGATCTGGCCCCGGACAGGGAACCCAGGTTGTACAATGATCATATACAATCTGCACGATCAACTATTGGTAAGCTTACCACCTGGGAAATGGCCATTAGGCTGTACAATGACAAGTATAAGGATGGAGACGTTAATGTTCCTGTACCATTGCAGTCGGGCAAAAAAGTGGGCTTTGCACTGGCGTATTGCGATAATGACGGGAGTAAGGAACGAGAAAATTTTATAGGATCGGTCTTTGTGCCGGGAGAGGATAAGAATCAGGGCTGGATCAATGCCGATATCTTTGGCACCCTGGTGTTGGAAGAGTAGTATTATTGTAAGACAATAGAGCTATAGTTGCTGCTCAGGGCCAGGTTCTTAGCAGTAGATCCTTTTTGGGAAAAGCCGGTATAGTACACTTCCTGTCCGCTTTTGGTGTTGCTAAGTGTCCAGGAGGCAGGATAGCTAAATTCTGAGCGGGTCGTTTTGGCCGTAATGGCAAAGGGAGTATTAGGCAGTACACATTGTAGTTCCCCATTTTGAACCCTGATATCTAGCTTTGTAAAATTGGGGTCTACCGCCAGGATAGACAGCATTCCCAGATCGTTTGTACAAAGCAGGCTTTTAAGAAGCTTCTTTATAACCACTTCCGAAGAGATGGTTGTCAATGTTAACTGGGTAACTGCATCTAATTCTATCCCATCAGAAAAACTGGTATTTAAGTTCCCATACTTCCATTGGGCCACTTTTACAGGGGAATAAGACGCATTGATCTGCGTCTTATCTCCCTCTATAGTGGAAGCCTGTAAACTTGCATAAGACAAGGTTGCATTCATATTCCTTGTATTGGCGGCCAGTTTTACTTCTCCGTGCCGCACGTTCATTTTTAGGGTGGCCGATTTTGGCATCTTTATTTTGATGGTCTTCTTTATCTTGTAATTTTTAGATTCGCCGTCCTTAGAGCGGAAAAAGATGTTAGGTGCATCAGAATCACTCATTTCAAAAAGGGCCTTATCTCGTGCTTCTCGTGCTTCCTTTACGGCTCTTTGGCGGTCCTCAGTTGCCTGTTTCCGCATTTCCATGGCTTGTTCCCTCATTTCTTCGCGTTGTTGTTGCATTTCTTCCCGCTGCTCTTCCATGGCCTCTCTCCGCTCCTGCATCAAATCTCTTTTAGCTTCTGCACGGGCGGCAAATTCTTTCCCCCAGGCTTCCATTTCCTCCTGGTATTCCTTATCGAAATTCTTATTGAATTCTTTTTTCCATTTCTTTAAATATTTCTCACCATCCTTTTGGTAGGCCTCATAATCAAAATTTATATGAGGAATTGGGGGCATCGGTGGCATTTCGGGCATTTCCGGAAACTCCGGGATCTCCAGGTCCATAAAAAGTTGTTCCATTTCTGGGAAAGCGGGCATAACAGGCGCCACAGGATTGGCCGGATCCGGGGGCCAAAGCGAATTTCTAAAGGACGAGCTGTTGTTGCCATAGGTCTTAATTTCGATGGTCTTACTGTTTCCTAGTATACTCATCCCGGAATTCTTAAAATAGGCTTCAGCTTCTTCCTCGGTTGCACCTTCCAGCTCAATAGTAGCTTCCACGGAAACCTCGTTCTTATCCCAGGTCTCGAACTGTATATCGGCGTAACTCGTATTAATATCGAGCACCGCATCGGTCCCTACATTAAATTTTTCATTATAGGTCTTGGTTTGCTTTTGAGCAACCATTTGTACGCTCAAAAAGAGCATTGCCAGCATAAAAATCCTAGGCATTGTTGTTAGTAACTGTTTCATTGTCTGTTGATTTTAATTGATGTAATTTTTCCTTTAGTTTCAATAATAACTGTAAGCGCAATTGTAAATTCTTGATAAGTGCCCCGATGGTCTGTTCATTGGGACCAACTTCGTTTAATTCAATGTTAAGTGCTTTGTATTCTTCGTTTAACTCTCCCAACCTCCCCATAAAATCATCGACCACTACTTTATTTTCATCCGACATTTCAAGGCTTGCCAATTCTAAATTGATAGAATTCACATAGTAAGTCTCCACAAGTTTTAGGTCTGGGGATACGTCTCCAAGAGAGAATCCCTGAGATTCCGGTAACTCCCCTTTATTTTGGATGACCACGGTCTCTATGGGGTCCTCTTTACCGGTATTCTGAAAAAATACAATGCTGAGTGCCACGACCACCACCACCGAGGCTGCGATCCCAAAAATGTAAAATTTGGACTTTTTAGGTGCCGGGAAGGCTGCTGCTAGTCGCGCATTAAATCGCGTTTCGTGACCTTCTTTCATCTTGTGTTTTTTGGCGCGTTCCGCTTCAAACAATTCTCTAAGATCCTGTTTCATGTTCTTTTTTTGTTAATATGGCTCGTAAAAAGCCTTTTCCTCTTACTAATCGTGTTCTGCTTGCCGTATTTGTTAATCCCAGAATTTGTGCGATCTCCTCGTGGTCATAACCTTCCAGCAGGTAGAGTTGTAATACATGTTGATATTTTTCCGGGAGTTTCAACATCGCCTGCTTTACCTCCTCCATGGAAACCTCCCGTTCTACCGTCCAATCTTCATCTTCTGCGATCTGCAGGGTGTTTTCCTGTATCTCTATGGCCCGTTCTTTTCTCGTTTTTAGAAAATCAAGACACTTGTTGATCACTATACGTTTTAACCAGGCCCCGAAAGTTACCTCCCCTTTAAACTGATGAATTTTTTGAAATGCCTTGATAAACGCCTCTTGCATCACATCTTCCGCATCATCCCTGTTGTTCACAAAACGCATGGCCACGCAAAACATCCCATCACAATACTGCTTGTACAAGCTGAGTTGTGCCTTACGGTCGTGCTGCTTACAACGTTCAACCAGATCAATACTGAGCATGTGGTTAGTTTCCAAACTTGGTTCTGTTGCTATTGTTTAAAAGACGATATAAAAAAAGAGATGTTGCAAAATATCCTACATTTAGCAGAAATTTAAGTTCACTGTTTGCAACAAGTTACCATAAATAACGCTCACATACGGCTAACCACCCTGGACTACGGGGCTATCATCCAAAAAATTCTCGTCACCGATAAAAGCGGTAAACCGCATAATTGTGCTGTTGGATTTGAAGCACCGAAGGACTATTTAAAGGACCAACACTTTTTAGGTGCATGTGTAGGAAGGTTTGCTGGAAGGATCTCCGGGGGTCAGTTTACGATCGGGACTACCACCTACCCTATCTACGAGCATGATGGCGTTCACCTCCATGGCGGTCAACAAGGATTTGGAAGGCGGTTCTGGAAACTCATAGAGCATTTTGATGGGCCCGACCCTTATGTGACCTACCAATACAAAAGTCCCCATCTGGAAGAAGGCTACCCCGGAAATTTAACGGTGAGTGTTACCTATCAGTTATTGGGAAATACGCTGAGCATACGTCATAAGGCCAGTACGGACCAAGCCACCGTCGTGAATTTAACGAATCACACTTATTTTAAATTAGATGATGCTTCATCGCAAGATGATCTGTTATTGCAGATCGCAAGTGATAAACGACTACTCACAGACGAGAAGTTACTCCCTACCGGAGAAATGGTCCCCGTAGAAAACTCCGAATTCGACTTCCGGGAGCCTAAAAGAATTGGGAACCTTCGCCTGGATACCCCCTATGTGGTAGATCCAACAAAAGAAACTCCGGCCATGGTGCATTCTAAACGCTCGGGGATACAGCTCAGCGTACGTACAAATCAACCGGCCATAGTGGTCTATACCCCTCAGGATCTGGCTGCCATATGTTTTGAGACCCAAAATTATCCGGATGCGCCTAATCAACCTTCTTTCCCTTCCAGCTTGCTGCTACCGGGAGAAACCTACCGCAATGAATCCTTTTTTACGTTCGATTTAGTACCTTAGGGATCTAGAAATAATAACCTATAACATTATGAAAGCATTAAAATGGATAGTTGGCATACTGGTCGTTCTGGCCCTGCTATTTTACTTTGTAGCTATGCCATTCCTCAGGACCCAAACTAAAAAGAATAGTCCGGAAACCACCACCACCTATACCGAAGGTTCTTATGACCTGCTGGTAAACTATAGCAGTCCGTCTAAAAAAGGTCGGGTGATCTTTGGAGAACTCGTTCCTTATGACAAAGTATGGCGCACCGGGGCCAATGAGCCCACTCGTTTTGAGACCAAAACAGACATTGTGGTTATGGATAAGCCTTTAGCCGCCGGGAATTATTCCCTCTGGACCATTCCCAATAAAAGTAATTGGACCGTCATATTCAACAGTGAGATCCCAGACTGGGGGGCAACACTAAGCAGTGGAGGGGCTGAGGCTACAAGGAACCCTGAAACAGATGTGTTGCAAGTAGAAGCCCCTGTCCTAAATATGACACAGAGCCAGGAAAGCTTTACCATCAATTTTGAAGAAAATAATGGGTTGTTACTCACTTTTGCTTGGGATACAACCAAGGTTCAGGTGCCGATTAATCAATAGACTTGGGGGTAAAAAAGAACATAGGTGATAAGAGTGCCTCTTTTGTAAAGAAACAACGGGCACAAATGCCATCTGTTGCTGATCTAATTTCTGGCGTATTAAAAGGAGATCAAGCACTCCTGGCCAGGGCGATAACTCTGGTAGAAAGCACCCAGGCTGTCCATCAGGAAAAGGCCTATGAGATCATTGAAAAATGTCTTTTAAAAACAAAAGATACCCTTCGTATTGGCATCACCGGAGTACCCGGAGTCGGCAAAAGCACTTTTATTGAGCGATTTGGGAGTATGCTAACTGCAATGGGCAAGAAAGTTGCGGTCCTGGCAGTAGATCCCAGTAGTACAGTAAGTAAGGGTAGTATTTTGGGAGATAAGACCAGAATGCCTCAACTTGTAAAAGATCCAATGGCCTTTATAAGACCTTCTCCCTCAGGCGATTCCCTGGGTGGGGTGGCCAGAAAAACAAGGGAGAGCATAATTTTGTGCGAAGCGGCAGGGTACGATGTTATCCTGGTGGAAACAGTAGGTGTAGGCCAGAGTGAAACGGCTGTGCATAGCATGGTCGATTTTTTCCTGCTGTTGAAACTAACAGGCGCCGGTGACGAACTACAGGGAATAAAACGAGGCATTATGGAAATGGCAGATGCCATTGTCATCAATAAAGCGGAAGGAGACAATATTAAACGTGCAGAAATGGCCAGGTCTGAGTTTGAAAGGGCACTACACCTCTATCCTCCCAAAGAGAACGATTGGGCACCTAAAGTACTTAGTTGTTCCTCTATTACCGGTGCCGGTATACCGGAGATCTGGGAAATGATCAACGACTATCAAACGAAAAACAAAGCAAGCAGCTATTTCGTAAGCAAACGAAAATCTCAAAATACGTATTGGTTCCATCAAACGGTTGAAAGCCTTCTAAAACAACAGTTCTACGGTCAGAAATCCGTAATAAAAGCAATGAACCCACTTCAAAAAGAGGTGGAAAATAACACCATTTCCCCTTTCCGGGCCGCCGAAAGGCTATTAGCGCTCTATGCAAAAGGTCTTAAATAAAAAACCTAAATTTGCCAGCAAACAGGCCACTTCCATGATTCCGAACACCAAGGCTCTATTATCTATCGTCGTTCCGCTTTACAATGAAGAGGCCAACGTGGAATTGCTTACCCAAAAGATCCATGAAAGCCTTGAAGGGTATACCTATCAGATCATCTATATAGACGATTTTTCTACAGACAATACGCGTAAGGTCATTAAAAACATGGAGGACCCCAAGGTGCACCTCCTGGCATTAAAAAAGAATTACGGCCAAAGTCTGGCCCTGGCAGCCGGGATAGATTACGCCAAGGGAGAATACATCATTACCATGGACGGGGATCTGCAAAACGATCCCAGTGATATTCCGCAAATGCTGAGCTATGCCCTTGACGGAGAGTATGATCTGGTAACAGGTATCAGGCAAAAACGCAAGGATTCCCTGGTTAAAAAGATCCCTTCCAAGATCGCTAATTTTCTCGTAAGGCGTGTTACCAAATTAAATATAAAAGACAATGGCTGTGCTCTTAAAGTATTTACCAAAGACATTGCGAAAGACCTCAATCTCTACGGAGAAATGCACCGGTTTATAACCCTGTTGGCCTTTTTGGAAGGTGCGCAGATAAAGCAGGTGCCTGTAAAACATCATGCCCGGCATGCCGGGGTTTCCAAATACGGCCTGGAAAGAGTGTTTAAGGTAGTAGCAGATATGATGCTCTTGCTTTTTATCCGCAAATACTTTCAGCGCCCTATTCATTTATTTGGAATTCTGGGAGTACTACTTATTTTGTTAGGTATCCTGATCAATTTCTACTTGTTGATCCTAAAATTGGGAATGGGTGAGGACATTGGGAACAGGCCCTTGCTTATTTTCGGTATGATGTTTATCCTGGCAGGGATTCAACTCTTTACTATCGGTATCGTCATGGAACTCCTGATCCGCACCTATTACGAATCGCAAAGCAAACGCCCTTACCGAATCAAAAATATTAGCATAGGTGGAAAACCTTCGTAAAAAAGGGATCACCCTGCTGAAAATTCTTATCAGTGCTGCCCTGCTCTATTTTATTTTTACTAAAATTCCATTTTCTGAGGTACTCGGTGTCCTTAGGAAGGCACAACCATTTTTTGTAGTCGTTGCCTTTTTGTTCTTTGTGATCTCGAAGGTATTAGCTGCTGTTAGGCTCAATCTTTATTTTCATGAAATAAAAGTGTTACTGACACAAAAAAGCAACCTGAAATTATATTTGCTGGGGATGTTCTATAATTTGTTCCTCCCCGGTGGCATTGGAGGCGATGCCTATAAGGGGTATTATGTAAAAAAACAGTTTGAGGTACCTACCAAAAAAGTGGTGGCCGTGCTGTTATTAGACAGACTAAGTGGAATGCTGCTCCTCTTTGTTTTTGCCTGTATGCTTGGCCTCACGCTTAAGGACCCAACCCTACTCTCATTTCAATGGGTTTTCTGGCTGGGCATTCCCCTGAGTGTTCTTGTTTTCTGGGCATTACAAAGGCGGTTTTTCACCTATATTCTTCCTGTATTTTGGCGGTCTAATGTACTATCTGCCCTGGTACAACTGGCACAATTGGGATGTGTACTGATGATCTTACAGGCCCTGAAGATTGAAGTGTCTACCCTGGAATATCTCTTTATTTTTCTGATCTCTTCTATTGTATCGGTACTTCCTCTGACCATTGGAGGAATAGGCAGCAGAGAGCTGGTTTTCCTTTATGGCGCACTCTGGTTGGGATTGGAAGAAGACGTTTCTGTGGGGATCAGCATGCTCTTTTTTATGATCACAGCGTTGGTATCCCTGGGGGGCATATGGTATCACTTCAGGAAACCAAGTTTAAAAACAAGCTCCTGACTTATTTCTTATGCAGGAGATAAACCTTGTTTACTATCGATGGGCGGGTTGTTGGGTTCAAAAATTTTCCCTGTAACCTGGTGATCCTGAACTGATCTGAGTCGAATTCCTTATCCCAGTAAATCCCGGCCTTTGAAAGCTCATTTAGTTCTTCCTCAGTGGCGTAGATCCAAACATCAGTTAGGTTCAGTATCTCATTTGGAGAGGAGATTTGAATGGGATATCGGTTATAGAAATCCAGGGCCCAGGTATGACGCTCAGATATTTTATAAATACGATCAACAGGAATTTCGTGTTCTTCCACAATGGAGGCCATAGAAGACCCTCCCTGATACCCTAATAATTCCGGGTAGAAATGTAGATTTAAAACGGCATTCAGAAGTACGGAGGCCAGGACCGAAATGGTGATTATACGCACAAAGGGTGCTTCTTTTTTTACAACAAAATAGGCAACAACCCCATAGCCAATAAAGAGGGGTAGATAGGCCAGCCATGTATCCCACTCAAATACATAAAAACAGATCAGGGCAGTAACCATAAAAACCAGCCCTAAGACAACATACTGCCCTGCCAGCAAAAGGTTCAGCGATTTTGTCTTACCGCGCTTTTTTAGAGATACCAGATAGGCCGCAGACAAGACAGCAAATAATGGGATTAGAATATTCAGGTAATGCGGCAATTTGAATTGGGCAAAACTTATGATGATAAATAGAAGGCTTATTCCGCCAACCGTTAGCAATTCATGTTTTGAAGTTCTTCGGAAGTGAACCTTAATAAATGACCGCAATTTGGTATAGTAGGCAATTATTCCAATAATTGTCCAGGGAAGAAATACCCATAGAAAGGTGTGAAAGAAAAAGAAATAATCACTGCTGTTCTTCCCTACACCTTCTCCACTTAGACGTTCAAAGCTTTGTTCCCAAAAAATAAAAAATAGTCCGCTGCGGTTACCACGACCCCGGATCACTTTTTCGGGATGCAGATCGAACTGTTGATAGTAGGCATAGAGCATAGGACTTATTGTGAGGGCAAAAACTCCAAGGGCAAGGATCACTTTCCAATGTAGCAAGACCTTCCATTTACCGGTATACGCCAGGTGACAGAGCAACGGTAGCCCAATGACAAGCAAGGAGATCTGCCCTTTGGTTGAAAAGGCAATTCCTGCCCCCATTGCACCTAAAATCAAAGATCCTAACTTTTCTTTTTCAATATAAACTGCCAATTGCCATATCGCAAAAACCGTGAATCCGGTGAGAACGGCATCTGTTCGTACGTCAATATTAGAAAGCACTATAGTTTGGGCAGTTAAAAAAATTAGTGCAGCCAACTTGCCAACACTATTATTATACAGCAGCTTACCAAGACCAAAGGTACTATAGGCACCCAACAGCGAAGCGAGGATGGCCGGAATACGGTAAACCCACTCATATATTCCAAAGAGCTTGTAAAATATTGCTGCGAGCCAGTAATGCATATGAGGCTTGTCTAAGTATTCCTCCGGTCCTTTGAATAGACTTAGGAAATCATTTTCTTGTACCATGCGCATCGCCATGACAGCAAATTGAGCGGAATCATTCTCAAACAGGGTGACAAACATTCCTGCCACATAGACCAGAAAGATCAGGAAAACCAAACTCCAGTACCGCAGGTTAGAGATCATAGGTGAAACCTGTTAATGGTTAATATATACAAACGGTAAAAAAGCCAACCCATAAATGAACCTGCCATGGCACCCGAAAGTACATCGAGTGGAAAATGCACTCCAACATAGATCCGACTATAGGAAACAACCAAAGCCCACAAAATAAGTATCCATGCAAGAATCTTGTACTTTTTTCTGAAAAGATGAGTGAAGAATATCGCGATTGCAAAAGAATTGGAAGCATGGGCCGAAAAATAACCAAACCTACCTCCACAAGATGTCTTAACCAGTCTAATGAGTCCTGAAAGATCCGGGTCATAACAAGGTCTGAGTCGCCCTACTCCAATTTTAAAAAAATTAGAAAGTTGGTCACTTACGGTGATCAGTAAGGCAATGCTAACCAAGAGCAATAAGGTCTTTTTTATTCCGAGGGATCTGTAGGCAAGTATTAATAAGACCAGATACAGGGGTATTGAACTCCATTTGTTGGTCATAAACATCCAGAAACCGTCCCAAAAGGGAGATCCCAAATTGTTCAGATACACAAAAACCTCTTGGTCTAAGCGGAGAAGTTCTTCCAACATACTACGAATCGTATCGTTCTATTTCCCTATCATAAAATTTATTGGCTGCCTCTATAAGGTGTCTTGACTCCGCGTCTAGTTCCTTTTCATCATCTTGAGTAAACTCCTCCAGCCACTCAACCTCATCGTTTTCCAGATTGATAACGAACCGTGGGTATTCCGTGTGGATAATAAAGATGGCGGATGGATGATCCGTATTGTCGCCCATTAAAAATTTAGGTAGGTCCATAGGTTGTATTTGTCAGTTAGTTACGGCGTTTTTACAGCTGCTTCTAAGGCTAATTTCTTTGTTAAATAATTAAATCGAAGATACAACATAATAGCCGAAGCCGTAAGTCCGGCGAGCAGTCCTATCCAAATGCCTGTACTTTTTAATTCAGTATGCAAACCGAGGTAATAACTAACAGGAAAGGCGATCATCCAGTAAGCAATAAAGGTAATTGCAGTAGGAATTTTTACATCCTGTAGTCCGCGCAAGGCACCCAGTATCACCACTTGTAATCCGTCTGAGATTTGAAAGAATGCAGCTACCAATAGCAATTCTGCTGCCAAACCAATAACTTCCATATTATCTATCTGATTACTAAGGTCGTCCACATCCAAATAGATAGTGGGGAACCAAAACCTGCAGAGGAGGAAGAGGGCGGCAAAACCAATTTCTACCAGAAGTGTCAGAAAGAAAATGGACTGAGCAATACGCCGTAATTCGCTGAAATTCCGCAATCCCTTTTGATTGCCAACGCGTATCATGGCAGCCACACCAAGTCCCATCCCAAACATAAAGGTCATGCTACTAAGGTTTAAGGCGATCTGGTTGGCAGCCTGTGGGTTCTTTCCAAGCACCCCACTTAACCAAATAGCGGCGGTGAATATGCCTACTTCAAAAAACATCTGCAGGGCAGAGGGAAATCCAAGGTCAATGATCTTCTTCATTACCTTTCGTTCCAACTTTTTATAATTAAATCCCGTGACATAGAAATGAAATTTCTTCTTTTTGTTTAAGAGAACCCAGAGGAAAATCAGCATTACTACTCTGGAGATCAATGTGCCAATAGCAGCGCCAATGATTCCCATTTTCGGAAAGCCAAAAGAACCAAAGATCAACAGGTAATTGAGTATAATATTGAGGACATTTGCAATAATAGTGGCATACATAGGGTATTTGGTCTGAGAAAGTCCCTCCGAAAATTGCTTAAATGCCTGAAACATGATCAGAGGTACCAGGGAAAAAGCCACAAGATCCAGATATGGAATGGCCAGGACCACCACTTCCGGTGGCTGATCCATCATATACATCAAGGGCTTTATCAAAAGAATTAAGCCAAAGAGAGAAAATCCAAGGAAAGTACATAAGACCAGACCGTGTTTAAGGGCCGTTTTCCCAGCCTCCTTATTGCCTGCCCCATCCGCTTCTGCCACCAGGGGAGTTATAGCGGTAGAAAAACCGATCCCAAGTGACATGGCAATAAAAACAAAACTATTTCCGAGCGAAACCGCAGCCAGCTCCGCAGTGCCAAGCTGCCCTACCATAATGTTATCAGCGAAGGCCACAAAAGTATGACCCAGCATCCCCAGGATGACAGGAACCGAAAGCCTTATGTTGTAGCGAAATTCTTTAGTATAGCGACTAAACAAACGAGAGTGTTTTATTTTATAATTGCTTTGCCTCGTTCCAGTGAACGTCCATTTCGGCAAGGGTCATTTCCTTAAGTGATTTTCCGGCCTCTTTGGCCTTGTTTTCCAAATAGGAGAAGCGTTTTATAAATTTTTTATTGGTTCTCTCCAGGGCGTTTTCCGGATTGATGTTTAAGAACCGGGCATAGTTTACCATAGAGAACAAAACATCCCCAAATTCGGATTCTATCCGCTCTTCTGTTCCGTTTCCTATCTCTTCCTGAAGTTCCCCCAGCTCCTCCTGTAGTTTTTCAAATACTTGTTCGGGCTTTTCCCAGTCGAATCCAACCCCTGCAACTTTATCCTGTATCCTATTGGCTTTTACCAAGGCCGGCAAACTAGCGGGCACCCCTTCCAGCACACTTTTTTTACCTTCAGATAGTTTGATGTTTTCCCAATTTTTCTTTACTTCCTCCTCATCTGCCACCTCCACATCTCCATAAATATGAGGATGTCTGTTTATCAACTTTTCACATATTGAATTGCACACGTCGGCTATATCAAAATCCCCCGTTTCAGAACCAATTTTGGCATAAAAGACTATGTGGAGCAAAAGATCCCCTAATTCCTTTTTTACTTCCGGAAGGTCCCCATCCAAAATGGCATCACCCAGTTCATAGGTCTCCTCAATGGTGAGATGCCGCAGACTCTGCATGGTCTGTTTTTTATCCCATGGACACTGGGCGCGTAACTCATCCATAATTGTCAGCAGTCGGTCTACCGCTTTTAATTGATCTTTACGGGAATTCATCAGTTTGCTTTTGAGCAAAAGTACAAAGATGAAAGTTTTGGGAGTGCCCATTTTTTGGAGTATTTTTAAGAACCACTCTAGAAATTCCTGTTTGGTCTAATATTTTTAAAACGCGGCATATGAATCGATCTTCACAACTTGCGCTACTGTTTTTTTTGAGTCTTTTATTTAGTTGCTCCTCCCCGGTCAGCTATGATGTTTTGATCAAAAACGGCTATGTCCTCGATGGTTCGGGAGACAAAGGTTTTACAGGTGATGTCGGGATCAATGCAGATACCATTGCGGCCATGGGTAACCTTGAGGATGCCCGGGGTGTTGTGGAAATTGATGCAACCGGACTTACCGTTGCTCCCGGTTTTATAAATATGTTGAGCTGGGCCAATGTTTCTCTGATTGAAGATGGCAGATCTCAGAGCGATATCCGCCAGGGTGTAACCCTGGAAGTGATGGGTGAAGGCAGGTCTATGGGTCCCTTAAATGAGGCAATGACCAAGGACATGAAGGAGGGACAAGAGAGCATTACCTATGACATCCTCTGGAACACCCTTGGAGGATATCTCAACCATATGGAAGAACAAGGGGTTTCTACCAATATTGCATCCTTTGTAGGCAATGGCACTGTCCGTGAATATGTCATGGGTTATGAGAACAGGGTCCCCACCGCAGAAGAATTATCCCAGATGGAAGCCCTGGTGGAACAAGCCATGCAAGAGGGTGCCGTGGGCCTTTCTACCTCGCTTATCTATGTTCCCAGCGGGCATGCACAAACCCCTGAGATCATTGCACTGGCCAAGGTTGCTGCCAAATACAACGGAATGTACATTTCGCATATCCGGGACGAAGAGGGTAAATTACTGGAGGCCGTACAAGAGTTGATCACTATTTCTGAACAAGCTG
This sequence comes from uncultured Flavobacteriaceae bacterium, assembly GCA_963844995.1. Taxonomy (GTDB): domain Bacteria; phylum Bacteroidota; class Bacteroidia; order Flavobacteriales; family Flavobacteriaceae; genus Muriicola. The sequence continues at coordinate 253,303 of CAWJQE010000012.1, forward strand.
CTCTCCCGGCAGAGATCTATCATTTTAAGGCTTCAGGGACCGCCAACTGGCAGCTGCTGGATAGTGCCATTACCATGGTGAATAACGCAAGGGCAAAGGGACTGGCAATCACCACAGATATGTATATGTACAATGCCAGTTCTACCGGACTTAATGTACTCTTACCGGCCTGGGCGAAAGAAGGAGGGCATAGCAGTACCATTGCCCTAATGGGCCAACCTGCGCAGCGAAAAAAGATGATCGCTGAGATCGACTTTCATGTGCCCCCGGAAAATATTTTGCTGGTTGGTTTCAGAAACAAAGAGCTGCGATCACTTATAGGAAAAACACTGGCGGAAGTAGCAGCAGAACGTGGTAAGTCAGCCAGAGAAACCGTAGCCGACCTTATCTATGAAGATAATAGTAGAATTCAGGTGGTATATTTTTCGATGTCTGAAGAGAATATTAAAAAGAAACTCGCCCTTCCGTATATGTCCATCTGCTCGGATGCCGGCTCCTATACCAATGAAGGGGTATTTCTGGAACAAAGTACACATCCCAGAGCATATGGTTCCTTTGCCCGACTGCTGGGACACTTTGTACGGGAAGAAAAAGTGATCTCCCTTGAAGAAGCGATCTATAAACTAACTACCCTGCCTGCCACTAATCTGAAACTAAAGAAAAGAGGTGCCTTACAAGAAGGGTATTTTGCCGATGTGGTGATGTTTGATGCGGACAGTATTACAGACAATGCCACCTTTAAAGAGCCCCATCAATACGCCACAGGAATGATCCATGTCCTGGTTAATGGTGTGGCCGTTCTAAGTGATGGGGAACATACTGGTGCCTTCCCGGGCCGATTTATAAAAGGACCTGGTTGGAAAGCAGATTTGGGTGAGGGTATTGATTAGTTTTTATATCCGAAAATGCCCTTTGATCTAACTTGACTTATAGGCCCTTTTTATGTAGCTTAACAAAGAAAATATATTGTTGGTATGAAATTGTATACGTTAAAAATTAACGACCGGAAATATGAGGTAGAAGCTGCTGAAGGTGCCTTACTACTATGGGTTTTAAGAGAACAGCTGGGGCTTACAGGCACAAAATACGGTTGTGGAATAGCCCTATGTGGCGCCTGTACGGTTCATATTGATGGAAAACCTGTAAGGGCGTGTACAATGCCGATCTCATCAATTGCGCAAAACCAAAACATCACAACCATTGAAGGACTCTCCAAGGATGGAACCCATCCTGTTCAGATGGCTTGGATTGAAGCACAGGCACCTCAATGTGGATATTGTCAGAGTGGTCAGATCATGCAGGCTGCTGCTCTGCTCGAACAAAATTCAGACCCCTCCAGGGAAGAGATTAAATCCTTCATGAACGGCAACTTGTGCAGATGCGGTACGTATATGCGCATCGTAAAAGCCATAGAGATTGCATCTAATAAGACTAAGAGTTCCTGATTATGAAAAAGACCACTTTACCACCTGCTCCGATAAATCGCCGACAATTTCTTAAATCAACCACAGGTGCTACGCTCTTTATTGGTATTTCCGGGATGTTGCCAACCTTTCTGGCATGTAAGGATTCAAAAGAAGTTGAGGAACAACTCACAAAACACACATTAACTCATTGGGTACAACTTACCGAAGATGGCCAAATCACCATTTTTAATCCGGCTGCAGAAATGGGTCAGGGTTCCATGACCTCACTGCCCGCAATTTTTGCGGAAGAAATGGACGCTCACTGGCCAAATGTGCGGGTGGAGTTCTCTCCCCAGGTCTCGGCCATATACGGTTCTGAAGGTTGGAGTAATAATGCAAAAATAATGCTGTCTGCCGGAAGCAGGGTAACCAAAGGATATTATCCGATTATGAGAATGGCCGGAGCACAGGCCCGTTATATTTTGATGTTAAATGCTGCAGAACAATGGCAGGTTCCTTTGAAAATGCTCAAAACAGAGGATGGTTTCGTGAAACACAGGGAAGATAATAGAGAAGTTAGTTATGGTGACTTGGTTCCCTCACTGAAAATTCCGGAGACCCTTCCAGAATTTACGGAAGCCCAGTTCAAAGACCCATCTGAATATAGATTAATTGGGAAAGATCTTCAAAGGAAGGAAATTCCTCAAAAGGTAGACGGATCAGCTCAATTTACAATGGACATTGCCATGGAAGATGCGGTGTATGCCGTATTAGAGCGCGGAAAACTGCATGGGGCAAAACCCTTTCTCCAGAATGAAAATGCCATTACAAGTCTTCCCGGCATCCTTAAAGTAGTGCCTTTGGATTATGCCGTTGGAATACTGGCATCATCCCTGGAACAGGCTTTGGCAGCAAAAAAACAACTTCAAATTAACTGGGAATCTTCCCCTGCTACGGGATTCAATTCTCAGGATGCTTTCAAGAGTTATGAAGGGATGCTGAATGGCAAGGGATCTGGAAGGATACTTACCGAAATAGGGGCGACAGATGCGGCCTTTAAAAAAGCAGCCAAGGTCTTTCAGGCTGATTTCAAAAATGACTATGTATACCATGCACAGATGGAACCACTTAATTCCATAGTAAAGGTATCTGTGGATCTCAAAAGTGCCGAAGTCTGGGTAGGCAGTCAGCAGGGATTTGATTCTAAATTAGGGGTTCCGCAGGTTTTGGACATAGCTCCCGAAAACGTGAACATCTATTTGCAATATCTGGGTGGTGGATTTGGACGAAGGAGCATGACAGATTTTGTAACAGAATGCGCGCTCATGGCAAAGGAAATACCAGGGAAGCCAGTGAAACTGATGTGGACTCGTGAAGATGATTTGAGGTACGGCGCCTATCGTCCTTTAACATTACAGCGCCTTAAAGCCGCTACGGATACTAAAGGAAATATAACTGCTTTTTCCCATATTGTAGTAGGTGATGGCGGAAACCTGGTGGCAAGCGGAATAAAAAATGCGTACTACAATATCCCCAATCAATATGCTGAATGGCGGGAAGCTTCCAATGGTATCCGACTCAAACATTGGAGGGCTGTAGGCCATGGTCCCAATAAATTTGCCATTGAAAGTATGCTGGATGAAGTTGCACACGGCCAAAAGATGGATCCTCTGGAACTGAGACGAAAATTGATGATCAATGCACCGGAAGCACTAGCGACCCTGGAAAAAGCGGCGGCAATGGCAAATTGGTTTGGAACTAAAAAAAGTGGTCGTGGGAAAGGGGTGGCCTTTCTTGAAAGGAGTGGCACCTTAAGCACCGGGATCTGCGAAATTTCGGTAAACCATGATACCGGAAAAATTAAAGTACATCATTTTTGGAGTGCACATGACGCGGGCATCATCATCCAACCAGATAACGTGAAAGCCCAAATAGAAGGGGGCATTCTTATGGGAATAGGAAGTGTATTAACCGAGCAGATCACTATTGTTAACGGGGAAGTTCAACAATCAAATTTCAATGATTATCAGATTCTGCGAATGGAAGATATCCCTGATAGCGTTGAAACGGCCTTGCTACCCTCAAAAGGATCACCTCAGGGGGTTGGAGAATCCGGAACACCATTGGTGGCTTGCGCCATTGCGAATGCATTCTTTGATCTAACGGGAAAAAAATTAAGGCATTTACCCTTTCTACCGGAAAGAGTAATGGAAGTACTAAGTAGTTAGTTCAATACCTGCACATGTGTTACGATATTAAAGCCAGTTTAGAAGCCCAATTAAAACGTGCCAGGCAATACGGCGATGAGATCGCTATTCGCGAAATTGAACAAAAATTGGCACCCATGACAGACCTTCCGATCTACCATGCATCCGGCTTTCAGCATCCTAAACTTCTTATATACACCGAAGCAGATCCTGTAATTCCGGAAGTGGCTACCTGGGGATTAGTACCCCATTGGGTGAAGGATGAGGTTCAGAAAAAAAAGATCTGGAACAATACGCTAAACGCAAGGGGTGAAACCATCTTTGAAAAACCTTCCTTCAGAACCGCGGCCAAGTATCACCGTTGTCTGGTGTATGTTGACGGTTTTTATGAACACCACCATTTCAAGGGAAAGACTTATCCGTATTTTATACACAGAAAAGATGGGCAGCCTTTGGTATTGGCCGGGTTGTGGAACAAGTGGAAGGATCCTGAGACCGGTGAATACCTTAATACCTTTAGTATTGTAACCACCGAAGGTAATCCCATGATGGCCAGAATACATAACAATCCTAAGCTTCAAGGCCCGAGAATGCCTCTGATCTTACAAGACGATATGGAAGATAAATGGTTGATACCAGTGGAAGATGAAGTAGATGAAAAAGCCATACAGGAATTAATTCATTCCTCTCCTGAAGAAGAATTACGGGCACATACCGTTCATAAATTAAGGGGCAAGGAGTATGTAGGGAATGTTCCTGAGATCAGCGAAGAGCTGCTGTATCCGGAGCTTCAGGAATAAGTTCTTGGTCTATTTTACCAGATCGAACATACGCGTATACTTAATGATAAAGCTGTTATTAAGCGGATCACCGTCTCTTAAATTATGATTATAGACTACAAAAAGTCCTGTATTAGCCCTTTGGAGCCAACTGAAGCGCACATTTATAGCCCATAGATCTGCCACCGTATTGTTTTGTATCAGCCCCTGAAGATAGATACTTGGTGTAAAAGCATATGAGAGCTGCGTTCTTAGGATGTTGGCGGTAAAGCTTCCTCCCGGCAACTCAAATCTGTTGTTTTGATAACTTAGGTCTATATTGAAATTATCACCCTGGCGATAACTCAGCGTACCACTGTTTAAATACCGAGAACCTCCGAAAGAACCGCCCATTACAGAACGCACGTTAATGGAAAGAGGTTTACTTCTATTGGTAAAAAATACTATTTGTGCTTCCGTATGGTCATAGGTACCTGCGGGAACAAAAACACCCTCTGAGATCTCAAAGTCATTGACCACCCCTTCCGTGGTAAGATTCATCCCGGTATGGATCTCCAGCCCGCTTTTGAACTCCCAATGGTTATCTATATGTAAGAAACCTGTCTCCTGAAAACCATCAAAATTCCAATACCCCCTGTATGAAATATGGGGCCGTAATTCCAGGATTCTGGAGTCTTCCTTTTTAGGTCGGTAGCGATAAAGTATAAGTGCCTCCG
>CAWJQE010000013.1:0-46498 GCA_963844995.1 uncultured Flavobacteriaceae bacterium
TTACGGATCGGTATTACACTTCTGGCTTATATCTTTCCTATACCCGCAGGCTAAAAAAGGGAATTCTCAGGGACAAGGAACAACTTTCTTTTTCAATCGGACAAGAGGTATATACTCCTTCCGATATCATTACCACCAATATTGCAGAACAAGACCGGCCTTATGTTGGTTTTTTGGGCCTGAAAACAGGATGGTCTTCTGCAAAAAACAAACATGGCTGGGATGCCGGCGTACTTCTGGGGATCGCCGGGAACAACTCCGGGGCCGGTGGTTTTCAAAGATGGTATCACAAGATCTTTGTGGTATCCGATCCTCCTGTATGGGTTGATGAAATGGATAATAGTTTTCACTTTAACGCCTACCTGAGTTACAAGAAAGAATGGACCTTAGTACCAAATCCGTTTAGTGTTATCCTGGCCGTGGAGCCCGAAATTGCTTTCGGGACCCGTGATCAATATGCCCAGGCCAACTTTATAGCCTATTTCGGAAGGCGAGATCCTTTGGCCACTACCATGGCCCATCAACGTATTGGAACCACGAGCAGGGAGATCTTTTTTTCCCTCCGGGCAGGATACCGCTATGTAGGGTATAACGCCCTTCTGCAAGGCAATGCCCTGGGGGACAATTCTATCTTCCTAATTTCACCTAATGAGGAAGTAGTTTTTGCGGGGTTCGATGTTCAACACCGTTTTCAAAAAAATGAATATCGCTTTGGTTACCGCATACAGTCTTCGGAAGCCCCCGGAACTCGTTCTCATAGATATGTAATTCTCTCCTATGCCAGAAATTTTTGAATCCTTTTACGAACTTTAAAGGCAGGAACAACTTAACTTAGAAGTAAAAATATTTAGTATTTTTAGCTGATAAAAATTGTATATGAAAACGACTAAGATTTTATTTAGCCTTGTCCTCATAGTACTGATGCATGTTCAATGCTCCAATGATGATGGTAATAACACTATGATGCAGGCTACAAGTCCTCCAATCGCAGATTTTAATGCTCTGGCCACTACCATTCGCATTGGCACCCGGGTTCAATTTGTAAATGGATCAACCAATGCTACTTCTTTTCAATGGACTTTCACCGGAGGAACTCCCGCTACCAGCACGGAAGTGGAACCTCTTATACGATATGATGCAGTGGGTACCTATGATGTAACCCTTACAGCCATCAACAGTGACGGGGAAAACACTTTAACCCGTGAGAATTTTGTTACAGTGGTAGATCCGCCACCTTCAAATTGACTTACTTTCTCAAAATCTCAAGGGAATATGCCCTAAACTTTTGATTTTATTATGTTCAATCTATTGAAACTGATAAATAATTGAAAGCTTAAAATATTTTGTTTTCTTAAGTATAGTGGGCCTTAGAGAGATAATTTTGGCGTCCTTCACATTTGTTTAAGTAAATTATAGGAAAATATTATGTGTCGATCAGTATTGCCAATCTGAAATCTTTCCTATCTTAAGCGCTTCATTGTATATTTAAACAAAAATGGACATATTTAAACGGGCAGATGCTTTTATAAACCTTAAAATGAGTCACATGTCAACCAGTGACCGTGTTCAGGCGTCGAGAGATGCTAAGGAAATCATTTTAGGGATCAACGAAATATATAAAAAATCTAAGGATGAGAAGCTCATGGATCTTATGAAGCAACTCACGGAAAAAAAACAAAAGATTGAAAAGCGACTCAAAGGTTCGCCAACAAGGTAAGAGGGATCTAAAGAAGGTTTCTTAGACTGGAAATTGAAGTTTTTTATTAATCCACAGTAAAATGTGGATTTTTTTTTACAACATTCCCAAAAATTCTGGTTTTATATGTTAAATTTGAGGAAATAAAAATCCTTCAAAATGGGCAAATTCGAAATTAAAAAAGACAAATCTGGTCAATTCAGATTTAATTTAAAAGCAGGAAACGGACAGGTGATCTTGAGTAGTGAAGCATACAAGACCAAATCGGCTTGTGAAAATGGAATAGAATCCGTTCGGAAAAATTCTAAGAACGATGCCATGTTCGATCGCAAAGTTGCAAAAAATGGTAAACCTTATTTCGGTCTAAAAGCTTCTAACGGACAAGAGATCGGCGCCAGTCAGATGTATGCTTCTGCATCCTCTATGGCAAATGGAATTGCCTCTGTGAAAAAGAACGCTGCAAGTGCTAAAGTGGTAGACAATTCATAAAGAATAGTTCATTTTACGCCTGAAGAAAAATCTTGAAGAAGAGGACAGCGCTTGTTGTCCTTTTTTTTGGCTCAAATAACAAGCAAAGAATAGTCTTGTTTTTGTTATAATCGCAGCAGCAAGAGGATCAAAACTAATAATTTGTATTGCATAGTAGACATAGAGACCACGGGGAACGGGATCAAAGGAAACAAGATCACCGAAATCTCTATATTTAAATATGATGGCGCTAAGATCACAGAAGAATATACTTCACTGGTTAATCCCGAATGTGAGATACCCTCATTTATAACCGGACTTACCGGAATAGATAATAACCTTGTCCGCGATGCTCCCACCATAGCCGAAATTGCGCCAAAGATCCTTTCATTCACCGAAGGAACCATTTTTGTAGCCCATAGCGTGAACTTTGATTACAATGTCATCAAGAATGAATTTAAGGAGTTGGGTTTGACCTTTGTTCGTAAAAAACTATGCACGGTTCGTTTGTCCAGAGAAGTATTCCCCGGATACAGATCGTATAGCTTAGGCAAACTTTGTACTACGCTAAGTATCCCACTCCAGAACAGACATAGGGCCAGAGGCGACGCCCATGCTACAGTCTTATTATTTCAAAAGATACTTAATACCCCAAACATAGAGGAAACTGTACTAAAATTCCTTAATGCACGCTCACAAGAGGCTACACTTCCCCCATCCCTTCCTAAATCACAATATGAAAAACTACCGGATAAAACCGGAATCTACTTTTTCAAAAATGTGAAGGGTGAAGTGATCTATGCAGGTAAGGCCAAGAATATCAAGAAAAGGGTTCTCGGACATTTTTACGATAAAAGCGAAAAGGAGATACAGATGTGCAGGGTTACCGAGCAGATCGATTACGAACTTGCCGGCAATGAATTGGTGGCCTTTTTAATGGAATCTTCTGCCATTAAGCATTATTTTCCGCTTTATAACAGGGCACAAAAAAGAAAGATCCCGGCCTATGCCATTTTCCACTATGAGGACCGGGATGGCATCTTACATTTGGCCTTTAATAAGGTAAGGAATGTGCCACAACCTCTTACCACCTTGTATTCGATCACAGAATGCAGGGAATTCCTGGAAATTATTTGCTCTGAATATGGTTTATGCGCAAAATATTGCCATCTGCAGGAAGGGGTGATCCACTGTGCTCATTTCAGGGTAAAACAATGCGATGGGATCTGCAGAGGAAAAGAATCCGTAAACACGTATAACGAGAAGGTGAAAGCTGCCATGAAATATATTGCAAACAATAAGGACAATTTTATTATCAGGGAAAAGGGGCGTGATTCTAAGGAAGATGCCCTGGTGGTTGTACAAGATGGACAGTATTTCGGTTATGGATTTGTCCCAAAAGAAACTGAAGTACGATCTCTTGAGGATATTATGGCTTTTGTTATTCCACAAAAAGAGACCCTCGAAACCAAAAGATTGGTAACTTCCTATGCCCTCAAAAACCAGGAAAAACTAATCTCTTTTACTAAATAGAATTGTTCAGAGAAAACATACCCTTAAAATAAGCAGGCCTGCTTATTGTTTTTTGTTCAATTCCTTGTACATCCTAACTACAAAGATCATCCAGATAAGGAAGATAAGTCCGACAAAAATTGAATATGTAAGAATAAAGTCCGTCATTTCCTGTCTTTAAAATAGATCATAAATCCAAGAATAGTCGGTGCCCAGAAGGCTATGAAGATAGCATCCAGTTTATTACCGGATAGAAATATATACTCCGAAACAACAATGATGGAGAGAACTACGAGGAGTAAAACGATGTTAATGACCCCTACACTTTGAATAAAATTCTTTAACATTCCTATTTTCTAATTCAATTTTAAAAATACGCAAAATAGATAGGCAGCAAAGAAGAATCTGAAAATTATTTTAAAATTTGGCAATAGAATTATTCTATACTCCTAAGACTTTCGTTCATAAAAAGGAACTCGTCTCAATGCATAATTCATGCGGCAGAATACTATGATTCATAGCCTAAAAAGCCTGGCCAGAGAAATTCTAGTCCTTTTTCTTTACAGTGCAGGTATTTACACCAAAAATGCTGTAAAGTGGACAAAAGCCCACAAGGCTGGTCAAAATAAAGATGGCAACAATGGCAAGCAATATATAAGAATAAACGCCTTGTACTACTTCAAAATACACCAGAAGTCCGGCTGCAATGGCCACAATGACCCTGATGATCTTGTCCAGGGCACCCATATTTGTTTTCATACTATAAAGAATTAAATTATTGCGTGAACCACTAGCACAATCAGGGATATTATTGCCAGACAGGTTACACACACCAATAGCAATTTTATTCCTTGTTGCCTGTTCATCTGTTAAAAGTAACCATTACTGTCCCCCCTTTACATGACATTTATCATAAGGTGGATGGGCAGACATAATTTGTAGTCTCTATTCCTGCCTTTTTTATGGCGTCAAAGCCACCGCCAACATCAACCAGATTATGTATGCCTCTGCTTTTTAATATTGATGCTGCGATCACTGAGCGATACCCACCTGCACAACTCAGATAAAAGGTCTTATTATCCGGGAAGGCAGACAAATGCTCATTAATGGCCCCTAAAGGTGTATTAACAGACTGTGGCAGATGTTCTGCATTATGTTCACTTTCTTTCCTCACGTCAAAAACTGCGGTCTCTTTATCGGACAGTTCTTTTTTCAACTTCTCAGCAGGAATTGAGCTTAAATTATCCGTTTCTTTCCCTGCCTTTTTCCATGTTTCGAAACCTCCTTTTAAATAGCCTATGGTTTGATCGAATCCCACTCTTGAGAGTCGGGTTACGGCCTCTTTTTCCTGACCTTTAGGTGCTACAAGTAATATGGTTTGTGAAACATCAGCGATCAACGCTCCCACCCAGGGGGCAAAATCCCCTTTTAGACCAATAAAAATAGACCTTGGAATATGCCCTTTCGAGAATTCCTGCTCGCTTCTGACATCCAGAACAATTGCTTCGGTTTCATTGGCCAGGACCTCAAATTCATCTGGCGTTAATGCCTTCGTACCCCTTTTAAGGACCTCTTTAATATCTTCATAGCCTTCCTTATTCAACTTAACGTTCAAAGGAAAGTATTTTGGGGGCGGCAATAGTCCTTCTGTAACCTCTGCAACGAATTCTTCCTTGGTCATATCCTGTCGCAGTGCATAGTTCATTTTCTTCTGATTCCCCAGGGTATCTACCGTTTCTTTCATCATATTCTTCCCACAGGCCGAACCGGCGCCATGTGCTGGATATACGATAACATCATCGGCTAGTGGCATTATTTTGGTCCTTAAACTATCGTATAGCATTCCGGCCAGTTGTTCCTGGGTAAGATGAGCTGCTTTCTGGGCCAGATCTGGTCTTCCTACATCTCCGAGAAATAGAGTATCACCAGAAAATATAGCCGTATCTTTCCCTGTAGCATCCTTTAGCAAATAGGTAGTACTTTCCATGGTATGACCGGGTGTGTGAAGTACCTTAATGGTGATCTCCCCTATTTTGAACTCCTGACCGTCTTCCGCGATCAATGCTTCGAAGGAAGGATCTGCCTGCGGACCATAAATGATCGTAGCTCCCGTTTCTTTTGCCAGCGTTACATGTCCACTGACAAAATCGGCGTGAAAATGGGTCTCAAAAATATATTTGATCTTTGCTTTATCCCCGGCAGCCCTCTTAATATAAGGTGCTACTTCTCGTAAGGGGTCAATGATCGCTGCCTCTCCCTGGCTTTCAATATAATAAGCGCCCTGGGCAAGACATCCTGTATATATCTGTTCAATAGTCATAGTCCGTTTTTTTTTCTCTGCAAAAATACATCATAATCCAAAAGCATGGGTAACCTTAGTTACCAATTATATTTCGTTGCTGCGCTACTATGGATTTCAATTGTGACTTCTTTCGCGGATCGTCATAAAACGAAACCGCCTCACGGGTCTCTACAAAAAGACATTCTTTTGGGAGTAACTGCATAATTCCACTGGAAAAAAGTATATCCCGGGTAGGCCCAATTGCCCCCGCAATAAAGAAATGAATCCCTTTTTCGTATAATTTTTCAATTAACTTTATGAGCATATCGGAAGCTGAGGAATCGATATAATTAATTGCCTCAGCATTTAAGATAACGGCCTTAATATCTGGTCCTTTCTCGTCTATTAGATGCATTAGATGCGACTTGAAAAAATTAGAATTTCCAAAATACAATTGAGCATCAAAACGGACTATCAAGAGATCCGATCGTACCATCACCTCATCCTCGAACCGTTCTACATTACGATAGTAATCGGTATTCTTGATTTTTGCCAATACTGCAAAATGAGGATTAGAGGTTCTGTAGACCATCAACAATAAAGAAATTAAAACCCCAACCAATATTCCCTCCATAATACCCACGAATAGGGTGACAACAAAAGTTGCCAGAAGCACTGCAAATTCATCCTTCCTAAATTTCCATAATTTACGAGCGTAGGCAACATCTACCAAACCATATACCGAAACCATAATTATACTTGCCAGGGCCGCCTTTGGGAGGTAATAAAACATGGGCGTAAGAAACAATAAGGTGCACAATACAACCATAGCCGTAACTAAGGTTGCCATATTGGTCCTGGAACGAGCTTCATGGTAGATCGCTGATCTTGAAAAACTAGCAGTAATAGGATAGGACTGAAAGAATGAGCCGGCCATGTTAGATAGACCAAGGGCCACCAATTCTTTATTGGCATTGAGTTGATCGCGGTTCATCTTATCTTCAATACCCTTTCCGATGGAGATGGTTTCCAGGTATCCAACAAGGGCCAATGTAAGAGCAATGGGCCACAACTCCATTAAATAGCCCCACTCTACTTGAGGGAGGGACACCCGGGGCAATCCTGTTGGGATCTCACCTACGATATCTACTCCTTTGGAGGTCAATTGAAAAAAGAAGACCAGGGCGATCCCAATAACTACCACCAATAATATATAAGGTATTTTCCTGTTCCATTTTTTTAAAAGAATCATCAGCAAAATACCCAATATCCCGATTCCCAGGTCATACATATTAATGGTTTCCAATTTTTTTATGGCATTCCAGATGATCCAATGAAACTGATTGCTTTTTTCAATATCAGTTCCGAAGAGATATTTTAATTGGCTAAACATTATGATAAGGGCAGCTCCGGATGTAAAACCGCTAATTACCGGTTTTGATAGAAAATTCACCAGGAATCCCATCCTGAGTAAACCAAGTAATAGTTGAATACCACCCACCAGAAAGGCAAGCAAGATGGCCATGGCAATATAGTTGTCCGGACCAATAGAAGCAATGGCACCCAGACCTGCAGCTACCAAAAGGGAATCCATAGCTACCGGACCCACTCCCAAAGCGCGAGAAGTCCCCATAAATGTATACACTATTAGGGGTACAAGTGAAGCATACAAGCCGTAAACCGCAGGTAGCCCGGCAATTAGGGCATATGCCAATCCTTGTGGGATCAATACGATGGCAACGGTTAAACCGGCCATCAGATCACTTGGAAGATAAGGCCACTTATAGGTACGTAACCAGCTTAAAAATGGGAATATTTTTTGCATATAACGTTGATCTGCATAAACGCAAAATCTTTCTTATTATAATTCTATAAGCTGAATCTGGCTGCGATGTAACTTTATTTTACCATCGTGCTCCATCTTTTTGAGTAATCTGGAAATTACCACTCTGGAGGTATGAAGGTCTGCCGCTATATCCTGATGGGTTGTTTGGATCACATCGTTTTGATTCACCATCGCCTTGTCTTTTAGGTATTTGAAAAGGCGTTCATCCATATTCATAAAAGCCAGGGTATCTACCGTGTCCAAAAGTTCCTGCATTCTTTCCTGATAACTGTCTAGTATAAATTCTCGCCAACTTCTGAAGCGCGCCATCCATTCCTCCATTTTCTCAATAGGGATCATTAACAACTCGGCATCCGATTCCGCCACTGCCCTTATCTTACTTTTTCCTTTTTTGAGACAACAAGATAAGGTCATGGCACAGGTATCTCCTTTTTCTATAAAATACAAGAGTAGTTCATCACCTTCCTTATCTTCACTTAAGATCTTAATGGCACCACTTATGATCAAAGGCATATACATAATAGGATCTCCAATATCCATAACAAAGTCGCCTTCCTTTACCTTATGAAGCACCCCGGCGGCTTCGATCTCCTTTAGCAATTCCTCTTCAAACAGAAACCCATACTGTTCTTCTATCTGCTCTGACGTTAACTGCTCCTTATTCGATTCCATTCTTATGATATTAGTCCTAATTCTAATTGAAATTTTTCTTCTTGTTTATCCAAATACATAAATCCTTCTTGTAAGAATGCCTGCTCTACCGCATAGGGATAGAATGTGATAGGTTCAACACAGATCATGTTCTCTGCTGGTGACCATAGCATAAAATGTCCGAAGCCTTTTGTCTGAATACGAATTATTCGTTCGTCTTCCAAAAATAGTTCTTCTGTCTGAGGAACTTCAATGGCACGGTTACCGGCTTTCATGATCTCCTTCAAACCATAGGATGCCGTTGATGTCTTAATTTGTGCCGTAGTAGTGCGCAATTTAAAAGCCGGGTGATACCCTATCATAAAGGGCATATCCTTTTCTCCACTTACACCAAATATTATTTTTAAAGAATTCTCCGATAAACTAAGGGTCTTTTTAAGTTTAAAACTATAAGGCCAAATAAGCCGTTGCGCTGTTGATCTGTCCGGAAATTTAGAATTTAAGACCACGGAACCTGCCGTATATTCTTTTACATAGGTCACTGTGGTATCTTCTTTTTTATCTAAGGTATACGAAAGTTCCCTTAAAAGCCCATGCTGATCCTGAATCGCATTACCTCTGGGTACATGAACCCTGAAACCGGTTTTATCTGTTGGGCCAATAATAGGAAACATTTCCGTATCTGTGTGGCCCCATCCCGGACTCCCGATCTGATGCATTAGTTCATATCCATCAACCTGGTAACTCGTGAGTTCGCCATTTACAATACTCACTTTTTGTTCTTTATTTTGGAGAGTTATCATAATTGTGTTAAAAAAGTAGCTACCATATGTAAACTTAGAAATTGCTTTTGATTATTAGTAGAATAATTAGCTCAAAAGATACCAAAACTAATCCAAAAAGCCTTGTTCACGCATCCAATCGTCATTAAAGATCTTCCCTACATATCTGCTTCCATGATCGTGGAACAGCACAACGACCACATCATCCTTCTTGAAGTGTTCTTTTAATTGGAGTACTCCTTTAATAGCCGCACCGGCAGAATTCCCCAGGAACATACCTTCCTCCTTTGCCAGGCGCTGGGTATATACGGCCGCATCTTTATCGGTTACCTTGGTAAAGCCATCAATGATATCGAAATTTACATTCTTGGGTAGTATGTCTTCCCCAATACCTTCGGTTATGTAGGGATAAATCTCATTTTTGTCAAAGATCCCCGTCTCGTGATATTTCTTAAACACCGAGCCATAGGTATCTACTCCCCAAACTTTTATATCGGGATTTTTTGATTTTAAATAGGCTCCTACCCCGGAAATGGTGCCCCCGGTGCCTACCCCTACTACAAAATGAGTCACTTTGCCGTCTGTCTGTTCCCAAATCTCGGGTCCGGTTGATTCGAAATGTGCCTTGGTGTTTGAGGGGTTATCGTATTGATTAACATACCATGAATTTGGTATTTCCTCAGAAAGTCTTTTGGCGGTTGAATAGTAGCTCCTCGGATCTTCCGGGGCCACATCTGTGGGACAAACATAGACCTCGCTGCCCATGGCTTTCAGGATGTCTACCTTCTCCTTGGATTGCTTGTCACTGATCACACAGATCATCTTGTATCCTCTAACCACTGCCACCAGGGCCAGACCCATCCCCGTATTCCCGGATGTACCTTCAATAATAGTACCTCCCGGTTTAAGCTTCCCGGCAGCAACAGCATCCTCTACCATTTGAAGCGCCATACGGTCCTTTACAGAATTCCCCGGATTAAAGGTCTCATATTTTGCAAGTACAAGGCAGGGTAATTCCGCTGTAAGTTTATTCATTTTTACCAAGGGGGTATTACCAATGGTCCCCAATATATTTTCTGCGTACTTCATCATGACCACAAAGATACTAGTTCCCTAAATCAAGGCCTAAGGGGAAAGATTATTTGGTTTGAATTTTATTACTAAAGTCGAGGTATTGAAGAACCTTCTATTTTAATCGAATTTGATCGCTTTTACAGGGGTAATCCTTGTTATAATATAGGATGGGATCAATAACATGCTCATACAAAGGAACAACACCCCAAGATTGAGAAGCAGGATGGTAGGGAGATCTATATAAACAGGGATATAGTCTATATAATATTCCTGCGGATTTGGGAATTTAAAATACCGGAATTTATCCTGAAGCCAGATAAGTCCTAACCCCAGGAGATTCCCCCAGAACAGGCCAATGAGGATCAGGTAGGATGCATTGTACAAAAACACCTTGCGGATACTCCAATTGTCTGCTCCCAGAGCTTTTAAAATTCCTATCATTTGGGTTCTTTCCAAAATAAGTACCAGGAGGGCGGTGATCATATTGATACCCCCAACAATGATCATAATTCCGATAATAATAGCAATATTAAAATCGAACAGGCCTATCCATTCAAAGATCTTGTAATATTTGTTCTTTATGGTCTGAGTGTCCAGGGTAGAAAGGGTCTTTCCGTAGATCTCCTGACTTTTTTCATCGATGGTGTCAAAATCGTCCAGAAAGATCTCAAAATTACCCACTTCATCCGCTTCCCATTGATTCATTCTTTGAATATGGCGAATATCAACAAAAATGTAGGTGCCGTCGAATTCTTCAAATCCGCTGTCATAGATCCCGGTGATCTTAAACTTTCTCTGATTGGGAACTTTGGAAGGGTCTTCCTGTTTTAGAAAAAGTGTAAAGAATTCGTCCCCCACTCCCATTTGCAGTCTGTTGGCCATTAGTTTGGACATCAGCACCTCCGTATTGAGTTCTGAAGTATAGGAGGGCAAACTGCCTTCTGTTAGAAAATCCTCAAAGGCTGTCCAGTCATAGTCCTTCCCCACCCCTTTTGCAATGATGCCCTCAAAGGTGTCTTCTGTCCTGATAATTCCCGCCTTGGTGGCCACTGCCTGTATATGGTGAACACCCTCTACCAAATTAAAATTTGGATAGAATTCTTGCTGAAGGGATACGGGGATCACGGATACGTCCGAGATGTTATTGTCGTAATTATAGATCTGTATATGACCATTAAAAGCAGCGATCTTTTCTCTGATCTTATATTTTAGGCCAACACCAGTTGCCATAGCGATCAACATCATCAAAATCCCCAGGGCAATAGCCGCAATGGCTATTTTTATTATCGGGGCAGATATGCTAATTTTATGCTGCTTACCTTTGACAAGGCGTTTTGCGATAAACAGTTCTAAATTCAACCGATGCTTTTTTTAAAGAATCAAAAATACAGTTTTCCTCTGTTAGTTGTCCATGTTTCTTGGAACAAGAGGAAAGATCTTCTCAATAATTGGAAAAGCCCTCATCCCTTTTTAGTGCTTTCTTTTTTTGCTGCCTTGCTGTTAATTTCATGTGGCGGCAGGATGCAAAGAACAACCGCAATGCAAGAGTCACCCCTGGCTACGGACACGACTAAAAACAGTATGCAAATTACCGTTGGAGCCAATAGAACCCTGGAGTATGTGCCACTTATAAAAGACAAGAAGATCGCAGTGGTGGCTAATCAAACAAGTGTGATATTCAAAAAAGATGCGGGCGCAGGAAATAATGGACCTGCCTATACCCATTTAGTGGATTCCCTACTAAGCCTAGAAATTTCTGTTTCACGCGTATTTTCCCCTGAACATGGATTCAGAGGCATGGCAGATGCCGGCGAAAAAGTAGAAGATGGAATAGACCTGCAAACGGGTTTGCCAATTATTTCATTATATGGTGCCCATAGAAAACCTACGACGGAGGATCTACAAGATATAGATATGGTGGTCTTCGACATACAGGACGTAGGCGTTCGGTTTTATACCTATATCGCAACCCTTCAGCTGGTGATGGAGTCCTGTGCAGAAAATAATATCCCCGTTATTGTCTTAGACAGGCCCAATCCCAACGGACATTATATAGACGGTCCTACCATGGAAGCTGCACTTACCAGCTTTCTGGGGATGACGCCCATACCGCTTGTTTATGGGATGAGCATTGGGGAGTACGCTCAAATGATCAATGAGGAAGGGTGGCTGGAAAATAAGGTTAAAGCACAACTAACAGTCATTTCCTTAGAGAACTATACTCATACTAGCACCTATAGTTTGCCTATTAGGCCCTCTCCCAATCTCCCAAATGACCAAGCTATAAACCTTTATCCAAGCCTTGGGCTTTTTGAAGGGACCAATATCAATGCAGGAAGGGGTACAGAATTTCAATTTCAGCGTTATGGAGCACCTTTTTTGGATAGGGCCGAGTATTCCTTTTCCTATATTCCTGAACCCAACATAGGAGCCAAGTCTCCCAAACATGTAGGTGCAGTATGTTATGGGGAAGACCTCAGCAAGACCCCCAGCTTATCTAAAGTATCCCTGAAATGGATAATAAAAGCATACCAACACTGCCTGGAGAAAAATAGATTTTTCAACACTTCCGGATTTAGCAAACACGCGGGGACGGAACAACTTCAAAAACAGATAGAGGCAGGGATGAATGAGACCGAGATACGGGCTACATGGCAAGAAGATCTCGAAAATTTTGCTAAGATCAGAGCTAAGTATCTTTTATATCCTTAACCGTTAGGAGCACCTCCGGTAGGCTTGCGATATTTGTGAAAGGGTTGTTTTAACAAGCCCATGATATTGCCATTTTCCTCCTTATTAGGGAAGGTATCTACCCCGTAAACGATCGCATCGCGGTCTAGCTCCATATAGGTGCCAAATATCCGGTCCCAGATAGAAAAGATATTCCCATAATTAGAATCTGTATATGGTAAGACAAAGTGGTGATGAACCTTATGCATATCGGGTGAGACCAGCACCCAGCTAATGGCATGATCTACTTTTCTGGGCAAACGTATGTTGGCATGACCAAATTGTGTAGCCACCAGGGATAAGGATTGATACAACATTACAATACCAATGGGGGCTCCTACCAAGAATACTCCTGCCAGGGTAAAGACAAATCGGATAAGGCTTTCCAATGGGTGGTGCCTGTTGGCCGTCGTAGTGTCTACCTCATGATCTGTATGGTGCACCAGATGTATCATCCAAAGAGGTCTAACATTATGTTCCACATAATGTGCTAGATAGGCCCCGAAGAAATCCAGTAATAATACCCCAAGAAGAATATACGCCCAAAGAGGCATTTCCGGCAACCAATTGATGATCCCAAAATTATTGGCTGCCACCCAATCGCTCGTTTTTAAGAGAAGAAAGGCCAGAGCAAAATTTATCACAATGGTGGTAGCTGTAAAAAAGAAATTGGGCAATGCATGCCGCCACTTTTTATATTGGAAACGAAATAGGGGAACTGCCCCTTCAAGCAACCAGAAAAAACTGATCCCCAGGACCAATAAGATACTCCTGTGACTGGAGGGGATAGTTTCAAAATAGTTAATAATGGTTTCCATGAACTCAAAAATAACCATTTTCAGAGAAAGCAGGCATACTGATCTATCCCTTGATTCGTCGTTTCATTTCTTCCACTATATTGTATGCTGCCGGACAAACAAACGTATTCTTTATAGTTAGTGCCCCCAGTTGTTGAAATTTTTTGCGATCTGTATGCGGGTATTCCCTGCATGCTTTGGGTCTTACTTCATAAATACTGCAGTAGTTATCCGCACCTAAAAAGGTGCAGGGAAGCTGTTGCAACACCTCATCACCATCTTCATCTGTTCTTAAATACTTTTCCTGAAAGGCTGAGGCCTTTATTTTAAGATGTTTGGAAATCCTGTCAATATCTATCCGTGTAAAGAGAGGACCTGTTGTCTTGCAGCAATTGGCACATGTAAGGCAATCCGTTCTTTGAAACTCTGCCTCGTGAAGCTGTTTCATAGTATAATCCAGGTCCTTTGGAGGCCTTTTCTTCAGACGAGCAAAGAACTTTTTATTCTCGGCCTGTTTTTCGGCTGCTTTCAACGGAAGTTGTTGCAGTACCTCCTTCATAGAATTTGATTTAATACATTACAGTTTCCATTAATTGAGCTTAGACTTTCATGGATGACACAAATATCCCACTTTTGCAGCAAATATACTTCCAGTGCGGACCGATGTTTTTGGCAAGGCAATAGTAGACTTTTACAATAAGAGTCATGAAGAGAATATTAAGACCTTCTCCTCCCTTCAGGAAGAGGATATTCTGCCTGTTGCCTATTTATTCCGTGATTTTAAGTCTATGCCGACTTTGGAAAAGACCGCATTAAAAGCCTGTAAGGGTCATGTGCTCGATATTGGATGTGGTGCAGGAAGTCATAGTCTTTATCTTTCTTCAAAGGGACATAGTGTTACGGCTTTGGACGCATCCCCCGGAGCTATTGAAATATGCGAGAAAAGAGGTCTGGACGATGTGGTTCAATCCGATTTCTGGACCTTCAAAGGAGGAAAATTTGACACCCTATTGCTTCTGATGAATGGTATTGGCCTGGTAGGAAAGCTCAGCAGACTTGAAGATTTTTTTAAAAAGATCAGAGAATTATTGAATCCGGGAGGTCAGGTACTATTCGATTCGAGTGATATCATCTATATGTTTGAGAAAACAAAAGACGGAAGATATTTAGATGCTTCGGAAGCTTCTTACTACGGAGAAGTTAACTATGTAATGCAATACAAAGATCTGATGAGTGATCCTTTTGATTGGCTATACATTGATTTTAATACAGTAGCTAAAGCAGCCGAATTCCATGGATTCCAATGCGATCTTGTAAGGAAAGGCAGTCATTACGACTACTTAGCTAAATTAACAATAAGGAAATAATAGATGCGGTAAAAACTCGTTTTATGTAGGGTTTTTGCTCTCTAAGTTGTTATAAACAAGCAGATATTATAGCTTTGAACAATGCATTCTATGAAGAAAGTTTATATATTATTTTTGAGTCTGATACTTGTAGCGGCTTGCTCCAAGAATTCTGATGGTCCGGATGGAACTCCCGACCCAATAGACAAATCGGCAAATTTACTCGCTACCGGTGCTTCAGCCAATGATATTTTATCTAATACAACTTACACAAAATTACTTTTAGAAATTGGCTATGTTGCTGGTTTTCAGCCTAGTGCCGAGGCTATGAATAATTTTCAGGCTTTTATACAGCAACGCACTTTTAAACAAGAAATTGAGATACAATACCTGGAATTACCCAGCCCTAATGAGAACGATCTTACTCTTCAGGAAATTGCAGACCTCGAAAGTGAAAATAGAACTGCATATAATGAAGGTTCTACGCTCGCCATGTACATTTATTTTGCAGACGCCCCGTCCGATACTGATGACCCGCAGGAAGGGACTGTTACCCTTGGTGCCGTGTATAGAAATACGTCTATGGTGATCTATGAGGCTACTGTTAGGGAATTGGCCTTAAGTAGCAGTCAGCTTACCATTGAAGATGTTGAAACGGCTACCCTGAATCATGAATTAGGGCATATCCTGGGATTAATAAATTTGGGCACTCTGCCCGTAAATAATCACGAAGATCCGAATGCGGAACATCATTGTGATATAGATGGCTGCCTTATGCGAGCCGAACTTCAATTTGGAGGTGGTTTGCTGGGTGTAATGAACAAGCGTATTTCCAGCGGAAAGGCTGCCGTACCGAGCTTGGATTCAGAGTGTATCCTCGACCTTCAGGCCAATGGCGGACGCTAACACCGCCTTCCCTTCTAAGGAATATTAAGATATTTATGTGTTTGAAGAGAGACCTTCCATTTGGGATTCTTCATTACGTATTCTACAATAAGTGGAGTAACCTTGTCTCTTACACTCCATTCTGGTTGTAGGTAGAGCACGCAATGGTCACTTACCTTTGCTGCATGTTCTTCGGCAAATCTTAGATCATCCCTGTTATAAATAATGACCTTCAATTCATGGGCTTTTAAATGGATTTCCCCTACTGGTCCTTTATTTTTCTTAGGAGAAAGACAGATCCAATCCCAGTTTCCTGTTAGCGGATAAGCTCCCGAAGTTTCTATATGCGTACTTAGGCCTTTGTCTTTCAGTAGCGCTGTTAACGGTCCCATGTCCCAAGTGAGGGGTTCCCCTCCGGTAACCACAATAGTATTGGAATACTGAGCTGCATTTGCTGCAATACTTTCTATAGCCGTGGGCGGATGAGTAGCTGCATTCCAACTTTCCTTAACATCGCACCAATGGCAACCTACATCGCATCCTCCAATTCTTATAAAATATGCGGCTGTGCCTTTGTGGAATCCCTCTCCCTGGATGGTATAGAACTCTTCCATCAGAGGCAGCATTCTGCCTTTCTCTACCAGCGTCATGATATCTTTTTCTACCATGGCGCAAAGATACTATTAAGTTGTATAGTTATCGCTTTTTTGGCTGTATGCTACTCCCCTATTCTTTAGCGGCAATCACATCAATTTCTACTTTGGCATTCCTGGCTAAACCGGCGGCGGCGAAAGTTGTGCGCGCCGGCTTTTTGGTAAAATACTTTGTATATACTTCATTGAATGCTGCAAAGTCGTCCATAGTACTTAAGATAACCGTGCATTTTACTACCTGATCCAATGAAAGACCATGTTGTTGCAGAACATCATGAATATTCTGAATAGCTTGCTCTGTTTCGGCCTTTAAACCTCCCTCAACCATGGTACGCGTGCTGTGATCCATTCCGATCTGACCTGCCAGAAAAAACAGATTCCCCACCTCAACCACATCGCTAAAAGGCGCTGTTTGCTTCTTAATTTCGTGTGATTTGTGAAAAATGATCCCGGAAGATTCCTGGGCTTGGGCAACTTGTAAAGAAACTGCAAGGATAGTAATGCTAAGTAGAATGAAATTTTTCATAAGGCGGCTGTTTTAATGTTGCTTAAAATTACCCTATTTTTATCAAAAATTAATAGGAATGGGTGTCAAGGAAGAATTCTTCGAACATATTGATAAAGGATATACTACAAAAGGCGATTTTATTGCCATGGGAGCGGCCATGCTCAATGGAGAAACCATCACCAATGCGTTAGTTAAAATACCTTTGAAGACCTTGAACCGGCATGGCTTAATAGCCGGGGCCACCGGTACGGGAAAGACTAAGACACTACAGGTATTGGCTGAAAACCTCTCCGATAAAGGCATACCAGTTTTGCTAATGGATCTCAAAGGAGATCTAAGTGGTCTTGCACAACCCAGTCCCGGACATCCTAAAATTGATGAACGCCACGCCAAAATTGGGTTCCCCTTTACACCTAAAAAGTTCCCTGTTGAGATCCTTTCCTTATCTGAGCAGGCCGGATTAAAATTAAGAGCCACGGTTTCTGAATTTGGCCCGGTACTACTCTCAAGGATCCTCAATCTTTCGGTAACTCAGGAAGGAATTGTAGCTGTAATTTTTAAGTACTGCGATGACCATAAGCTTCCTCTATTAGATCTGAAAGATTTTAAAAAAGTACTGCAGTATGCCACCAATGAAGGCAAAAAGGAATTTGAAGACAATTACGGCAGAATAGCCACCAGTTCAACGGGGTCTATTCTAAGGAAAGTGATAGAGCTAGAACAGCAAGGAGCCGACCTGTTCTTTGGAGAAAAGTCCTTTGATGTAAACGACCTTACCCGTATAGATGAGAATGGCCGTGGAATTATAAGCATTTTGAGACTTACCGATATACAGGACCGCCCCAAGCTCTTTTCAACCTTTATGCTCAGTTTATTAGCCGAAATATATTCCACATTTCCCGAACAAGGGGATAGCGATCGCCCGGAATTGATCCTTTTTATAGATGAAGCACATTTAATATTTAAGGAAGCTTCCGATGCTCTTTTGGATCAAATAGAAAGCATTGTAAAACTGATCCGCTCTAAAGGGATCGGTCTCTATTTTGTTACTCAAAACCCTACCGATGTTCCAGATGCGGTACTGGCGCAGTTGGGATTAAAAATACAGCATGCACTCAGGGCCTTTACTGCAAAAGACCGAAAGGCCATCAAACTAACGGCCGAAAACTACCCTATATCCGAATATTATGATACCAAAGAAGTGCTGACTTCTTTGGGAATAGGAGAAGCCCTGATCAGCGCCCTGGATGAGAAAGGAAGGCCTACGCCCCTTGCCGCTACTATGTTGCGAGCCCCCATGAGCAGAATGGATGTTCTTTCCAATAGTGAATTAAAAGAGGTCATTGAAAATTCTAAACTGGTTAGGTCATACGACGAGGTTATAGACAGGGATAGTGCGTATGAGATGCTGAATAAAAAAATTGAAAAGGCAGAGATAGAGGCCAAAAAAGAAGAGGCAAAACCTGCCCCCAGATCGCGTACAACAAGCGGGCGTAAAAGCACCCGGCAAAATCCTGTTGTAAAAGTACTAACAAGTGCTACCTTTATTCGTGGTGTTATGGGAATTTTAAAAAAGGTCATGAAATAGGTGTATCTGCTAGCACTTTTAACAAATCGCACATCAATTAAAACTTCATTCCATATGAAAAATATTTTGGGCCTATGCCTGTTTATTATCCTATTATCTTCTTGTAATAAAGAGGTAGATACTAGATTTGAAATCTCAAAAGATCATTTAGGTCCTCTGTCCAAAACCACCCGCATTGCCCAACTTGATAGTATTTTTGCAAACGATTCTATTGTTCGATCCGCAGCTGTGATGAATGAAGAAACTACTTCAGGTAAGATAGAGGTATTTGAAAAAGGAGGCGCCCACCTTCTTAGCATCTCGCCTACCAATGATAGCGTACCAATTATAGAGAACATACGGATCTACGATCCCAGATATAGCACTATTGAAGGTGTTAATGTGATGAGCACATTTAAGGATATCAAGGAGAAACTCGTGATAAAAAAGGTGATCACCTCTCTGAACAATGTAGTGATATTGCTGAAGGACAGTGATTTGTACTTTACCATCAGCAAAGAAGAACTACCGGCGGAGATGCGCTTTAACAATACGGATATTGATGCTGTGCAGATCCCGGATAAAGCCAATATTAAGTATATGATGATCGGTTGGAATTAAAAATCACCTTTCATTTCCTCATTCCTACGGGATTGTTAATTAATTCCTAAGTCAGCAGAGCAACACAACAGTTTTCATTACATTGAAAGGAAACAACCCAATTATGAAAACTACCTCCCTTCTAGTATTTCTCTTGCTTGTATTTCCTCTTTTTACAATGGGACAATATGCCTATGATTCATCGTCTGAATACCCATTTGGACTTCCTAATCCCGAGGCCCCTCAAGAATTACTAGACTTCGCTCCGCTAATTGGTGAATGTGATTGCATTTCTGTTTCCAGAAATGCCGATCAAAGTTGGGGTGAGCCAATTGACATGACCTGGCGTTTTAAATATATCATGAACGGATTAGGAGTGCAGGATGAAACCCTCAAAGCAGATGGAAAACATTCAGGGAGTATCAGACAATTTGTTAAGGATAGCACTCGCTGGTATGTTCATTATTACAGTTCTAATGCTCCCTCCACAGTTTTACCTGCTTGGGAAGGAAACAAGGGCGAAAACGGGGATATTGTTCTTTATAGGGAACAAAAAGCACCGAATGGGCTCGATGGATTTTATCGACTTACGTTTTCTGAAATTCAAGCTTCTGGTTTTAAATGGATCGGTGAATGGGTCAATACAGAAGAAACTATTACATATCCTACCTGGAAAATAGATTGTACAAAAAAGACTAAACCGGAGGATGAACTGGAAAAACAAAATTTGCAAACTGCTATGAACGAATTTTCTAAAGCCTATATGGCTGGCGATTACGAAACCATTGCGAATGCCTATACGGAAGACGGTAAGATATTTCCCAATAATGCCCCGATCATTGAGGGCAAAGAGGCCGTTAAAAAACGGTGGATTCTTCCGGAAGGCTCACGAATATTATATCATGAATTACAGCCAGAGGAGATCAATATACTGGGTAACTATGCATTCGATTATGGGTATTACAAAGGGAAGTCCATAAACATGGAAGGAAAGGAGTCCGAATTCAAAGGAAAATATGTAGTAGTTTGGAAAAAAATAGATGCCAAATGGAAGATGTATCTAGACATCTGGAACCGAGTGGCTAATCAATAAATAACTTTGTTTTAATAGTATTCTTCAGCAGAATTCTCTAATAACATGTATACTTGTGATCCGAATTAAGAGTCTTTTCCAAATGGAAATTTTACGATGACAAAATACTATCAGCGCATACTTCCGAAAATTTATGGTTCATATTTTAATGCCTTAGCTCTTTTTTCAAAGGAAAAAGTAGCTGAGAAGGCATATCTATTATTTTGCACCCCGCGAAAAGGAAGAATACTCCCCTTACAAGCTCAATTTTTGGAAGAGGCCAAAAATGAAGTGGTAGCGGTTGGAGATATGAATGTACAAACCTACAACTGGGATGGAGAGAAAGAAACTGTTCTACTGCTCCATGGGTGGGAAAGTAATTCCTTTCGATGGCGAAACCTTATTGGCTATTTAAAAAGAGAAGGGTATAGGGTCCTTGCCTTTGATGCTCCTGCCCATGGCCATTCTTCAGGAAGTTTATTCAACGTAATACGCTATACAGAATGCACTCAAACAATTGTGTCTCGCTACAATCCCGACTATATAATAGGGCACTCTGTTGGCGGGATGACCGCCGTCTATCATCAATATCGCTTTCCCGGTAATTCCCTTAAGAAGGTCATTAGTATTGGTGCGCCTTCAGAGTTTAGTGATGTAATGAAACGGTATCAAGAAATTCTTGGATTTAATGATCAGGTTCTTACCGCCTTGGACGCATATTATAAGAAATATTTTGGGTTTGGTATTGATGAATTTACAACCGCAGAATATGCCAAAAGTATTACCATCTCCGGATTATTGATCCATGATGAATTAGATCTGGTAGCCCCTTTTGTAGCCTCTGAAAAAGTACATGCTCATTGGAAAAACAGTCGACTTATTAAAACTCAGGGGTTGGGTCACTCTATGCATCAGGAACAAGTAAATGAACAGATCATTGATTTCCTGAAATCATAGAAAATATTTACTTTTAGTTGAATTAGAAAGTATTATTTCACCACTATGATTCAACAATACATTTATTCATTTTTGCTATAAATTAAATGCCTATGTCTGCCATTACTCCTTTTCATATTGCTATCCCGGTACACAACCTAAACGAATGCAGAACCTTTTACAGGGAGGTCCTGAATTGCTCTGAAGGAAGGAGCAGTGATCACTGGGTAGATTTCAATCTCTTCGGGCATCAATTGGTAATTCACTACAAACCCAAAGCACAAGAAGACCTGCATACCAATCCTGTTGATGGAAAAAATGTACCTGTACCTCACTATGGAGTGGTATTGCCATGGGAAACCTTTCAAAGTTTTTCGGAAGAACTCAAAGAAAAAGGAGTGGCATTTATCATTGAACCCTATGTTCGATTTGAAGGGGAAGTAGGGGAACAAGCCACCATGTTCTTTTTGGACCCGGCCGGAAATGCCCTTGAATTTAAGGCATTCAAAGACATAGGCCAATTGTTTGCTAAATAGAAGACCGCCAGCACATCTAGAATTCTATTTTCTCCGGAATTATGAATAAATTTTGGTAGCCCGAAATATGCAATTTTTGTATCTTAAGTGGAGGTATCAAAATCAAATAAACAAACAATGGAACAAAAAAAGATTATTGCAGTTGTAGGCGCAACAGGCGCCCAGGGTGGTGGCCTTGTAGAAGCTATATTAAATGATCCTTCACATAGATTTACTGTTAGGGCTATCACGCGAAATAAGAATACCGATAAAGCCATCGCGTTATCCAAAAAAGGAGTTGAGGTAGTTGAGGCCGATGTAGCAGATAAAAAAAGTCTACTAAAAGCCTTTTCAGGGGTTTATGGTGCTTTTTGCGTTACCTTTTTCTGGGAGCATTTTTCAGCTGAAAAAGAGATGGCCCATGCCAAGAATATGGCGGAGGCTGCCAATGAAGCTAATGTAAAACATGTCGTCTGGTCCACACTGGAAGATACTCGTAAATGGGTACCACTAAATGATGACAGAATGCCAACCTTACAAGGCAAGTACAAAGTGCCTCATTTTGATGGAAAAGGAGTTTCAAATGCATATTTTGAAAGAGGAACTGTGCCGTATACACTGCTCCTTACCTCTTTCTTCTTTGAAAACTTTATCTATTTTGGTTTGGAACCTCAAAAAGGTCCGGATGGAGTGCTTGCTATTACGATCCCCATTGCGAACAAGAAACTACCGGCGATAGCTGTTGAGGACATAGGCAAATGTGCGCTTGCCATATTTAAGGCCGACAAAGAATACCATGGCAAGACAGTAGGTATCGCAGGGGAACATCTTACCGGGCAACAGATGGCAGATACATTTACAAAAATCCTTGGTAAAAAGGTAAAATATAATGCTGTACCGCCTGAAGTATTCAGGACCTTTGATTTTCCCGGTGCAGATGATCTGGGCAATATGTATCAGATCAATTCGGAATTTGAAACCGAATTTTGCAAGGCCAGGGATCTGGGTGTTTCCCGCAGCTTAAATCCCAAATTGCAAACATTCGAAGCCTGGTTAAAAAAGAACAAACACCGAATCCCCATGCAAAAGGAAACGGTTTAATTGTAAAGACTAATTTTTCCTATACCATAGCAAACGATATCCCCATTAACCCGGGGATATTTTTTTTGGTTGATCATTAAATTGTTGTTTCCCATAAGCATATTTGGAGGAAATACAAGGATCCGGATTAAGACGTCTTATCCTTTTTTCGGCGATCCCAAAAATAAATAATAACTCCATATACCAATCCAAAAATGAGTCCGTCCCCGGACTCCTTTAATAGGATCTCAGTAGAAATGTCCCCTTCCAGGATTAGTGAAATTATTACATATAAAACCATAGCAACGACAACCTGTGCGATAAATTTTTTACGTTCCATATCTACGGATTATTGGGACCATGCAGTGGGTTTTCTATCCCAGCGATGTTTTCTAAGTTCTTCAAAAAGGGATGGATGTAGTTCTTCCCCATCGCTTGTATTAACATTAGACAGCACATTTCGTTGTTTGCGCATTCCGGGTATGACCGTACTTACAGTTTTATTCATAAGGATAAAGCGGAGGGCCATCTCGGCCATGGTCATTCCATCTGGTACCAAAGGTCTTAGCAGATCTGCCTTTTCAGCACTGGGAATGAGGTTTTCCGGAACAAAATAGCTGCCCCTCCAATCCCCTTTGGGGAAAATGGTCTCCTTGGTAATGTTTCCCGTTAGGGTACCTTCATCGAAAGGTACCCTTGCTATGACTCCAATATTCATCTCCTCGCACAATGGAAATAAGACATCCTCGGGTGCCTGATCAAAAATATTGTAGATCACCTGCACCGCATCAATTAAACCCGTTTTAAGGGCGCCTATTCCATTTTCAGGCTCCCAGCGATTCACGCTGATGCCCATGGCAGCTATCTTACCCGATGTTTTCAAATCTTCCACGGTTCGTTGCCAATCCTCTCTTTCTGTCCAAACATCATCCCAGGTATGGAACTGCATCAGGTCTATTTGTTCTACATCCAGGTTTTTTAAGGTTTTATGGGTATACTCTAAAATATGAGCTGAAGGATATGATTCTTTAAAATCATAGGTAGGTTTTGCAGGCCATTTAAAGTTTTTTGGAGGGATCTTACTGGCCGTGTACAATTTCCTTTGAGGGTGTCTTTTCAAAAGTGCTCCGAGTAATCGTTCACTATGGCCCTCACCATATCCCCAGGCCGTATCAAAAAAAGACACACCATGTTCTACAGCAAGATCCAAAGAACTGGCAGACAGCTTGTCATCAGACTCTTTCCATCCGCCCATGCCCCACATACCATAGCCTATTTCACTTACATCCCAATTAGTTCGTCCAAATTTTCTGTACTCCATAGTTGTATTATTTAAGTTTAATAATGGCTTTTCAAAAGATCTAACCCAACAAGAGTCCCTTACGCCTGACCCAAAAGAAGGCAAATATCAGATTTGGCACCCAACATAACCAGGCCACAATTCGGTATGCTATGGTGAAATCGCCAAAGAAATAAGTAAGGGTCGGAAGCCAGATCCGCAATGTAACTGCCGCAAAACAAAGCGCATAACTGTAGATCATATAGCCCTTATGCAACTCAAAATCCTTGTTCCTGGCGGCCATAAAACCCTTGTAAGTGGTAAATAGCCAAAGCACACCAAGACTAATGAACCCCAGGGATGCAATTAGCCCCCCCGTAGCATAAAAACCGATGCAGACGCCGCAGGTACCACTGATCATAGCGGCAATAACATAGGTTTTACCTATAATCCTATGTCTTCGGAGGTTTGTATTTCTAAATTTCTTACTAAACTGAACCCAGCCTATTAAAAGAGCCAGACCGCCAAAAAGGATATGGCCATAGAAACCGGTATTCCAAAAAACATTGGATAACAAAGCTTCACTTTTAGAGGCTAACAGTCCGAATTTCCTATCAATAACAAAGTATACAAGAGGATACAGTCCAATGGATATAGCCATAATTCCAAATACAATCCAAGCGAATTTATTGGTGGTATTTTTCATTTGTTATTGATATCTCCAACTAGTCAGATCTGCTCCCCCGGGGGCACTTTTAGCGATCCGTTCCATGATCTTAGGCACATACATGCTGTTATATCGGAGTCGGCTAATCGCATTAGGCTGGTCCGGATCCCCATTCCAGCAGTGTTCTGCCCGGTCTCCATAGGTTACTTCCCCTTCATAATGCGGATCTGAGGTGTTCTCAAGGAAGTCTTCCATCAGATAAACCGCATTGTTCAGGTAATAATTATCCATGTCTCCACAATAAATATGGATCTTTCCCTTGAGCTTGTCCCCCAATTTATCCCAATCGCGTTCCAAAATATAGCGCAGATCAAAATTCTCTTTCCAGTATTCTGCCACCCCATGATCTATCTCTCCTGTCGTTTTATTCCAGATACGCTGCGGATAGCCATCTGTTCCCTGAGGCGAATAGGTAGCTTCCCAAATGTCCCACTGCTGACCGGAACGCGACTTGTCACCTAATACCAGTTCTAAATGATTATTTCCCTTTACGGTACCCTGTATCTGGCCGAGATAATCGCGATGTGCCGGGACCTCCAGTTGTTTAAAGTCGCTTTTATAGTAATACGCGTTCTCATCTTCATAGATATTGGTTAAGCAATACGCTCTAAAATCGATTGGATCCGGGCAGGCCGCAAAACACCCATTGTATTCATCCGGGTATTTAACCTGCACTGCAAGGGCCTCCCACCCTCCGGTTGAGCCTCCATAAAGAAAACGGGCCCAGCCTTCGCCTAAACCGCGAAATTCCTTTTCAATATGAGGTATGAGCTCATAAGTGATTGCATCGCCATATGGACCCTGTGAGGCTGAATTTACGGCATAGGAATCATCGTAATAGGGCGTAGGATGCTGTATCTCAATTATAATAAATCGCGGAAAATCGGGTTCATTCCATCGTTTATAAAAATCATAGGCCTCTTGTTGTTGTATAATATTATACCCTTCTAAATCAAATCTGGCCGAATATTCAGGTTCCAGGTTGGGATCTGGCGGTTGTGTTCTGAAACCTCCAAAATCATCCGGAAAATGTCCGTGAAAGATCATTAGAGGGTATTTAGCCTCAGGGTGCTCCTTAAACCCTTTGGGCAGCAAAATATGAGCTCCCAGGTACATGTCCCGACCCCAGAATTCTGATAGCTTCTCCGATCTTATTTTAATATGTTTGATCCATTCGGTATCCTCAGCTTCCTCAATTGGCGGTATTTTCTGATCCATCACTATGTCTAGAGGTTCAATACCACTTTCCGTTACGGTAATTTTAAAGGGGGTACTGTATAAGTTTCCGGGCGACCTGTTCCATTGTTGCCCTTCCCCATTGTCCATGGGTAGTTTTACTGTTTGTCCCGTAGACAGGTTAAAGGTCTCATATACATGCAGCAAGGCTTGCACCCAATACTCCCCAGGTGGCACCTCGCTAAGTGACGAATAGGGATACCCAAAGGCCTCTTTATTGAATGTAAAGGATTTTCCTGGTTCCATTTGGTCCACATTCATCCCAAAGATGAGCTGGGTAGTTAGACCATCATTGATCTGAAACCTGGGTTCTCTGTCATTGGCCTTTGCGAACATTAATAACAGCCTGCCATCTGCGGGTCCTTCGCTTACAGAGGTTGGGAAAGTAACACTAATATCAGCTATGTTCAACGCATCATTCTGTTGATTACATGCAATAAGGGATATAAATAAGAGGGATAATAAAAGGAGGGTACGATTCATTTGGTCGGAATATTTTCGACAAAAGGTACATATTTTGACCTAGGCTTCCAATACCAAAGGAGTTTTTTAATCGTTCTAGTTAATCACAAACTCGGTAATCACACCTACTAAATTATTGAGCTATGAAACGACCATATATTATTTATTTCTTATTGGTGATCCTCTCAATTATCTGTACCTGGAGTTGTACTAACGACGAAGGCAATGCAGATATTGACATCCTTACTCCCGCAGATTCTATCCAGGGAAGTACTGAGGATTATTCACTACCCAACTAAAAAACCCTCCAAAAGGAGGGTTCTTATTCTAATTATTTTTTACAACATTACCAGATCTTCACCCTTTTCTCAGGGGCCAGATACAGGCTATCGCCTTCCTGTATATTAAAGGCAGTATAAAACTCAGGTACATTGCGCACTATCCCATTTACCCTGTAATCTGCAGGGGAATGAGGATCTGTATTGATCTGGACTCTTATGGCTTCATCCCTGGTTTTAGAACGCCAGGCCTGGGCGTATCCTAAAAAGACCCGTTGTTCTCCTGTAAAGCCATCCATAACAGGTCCTTCAGCACCTTCCAAAGACATTTTATATGCCTTCAGGGCTATACTCAGACCTCCCAGGTCGCCAATATTCTCTCCAAGTGTAAATTCACCGTTAATATTGAGATCTGGCAATACCTCATAAGAATTATACTGTTCAACCAGTGCGCCGGTACGTTTTTTGAATTCTTCCTTATCGGTATCTGTCCACCAGTTACGCATGGCGCCGTCCCCGTCGAATGTACTGCCGGTGTCATCAAAACCATGACCAATCTCATGGCCTATGACGGCCCCAATGGCCCCGTAGTTTACGGCATCATCAGCATTCAGATCAAAGAAAGGTGGTTGCAGAATAGCGGCCGGAAAAACGATCTCATTCAGGGTTGGATTATAATAAGCGTTCACCGTTTGTGGGGTCATCCCCCATTCATCGCGATCTATAGGCTGACCTAATTTTGCCAGTTCCCTGTTGTATTCATACAGTCTGGATCTCATGGTATTACCAAATAGATCATCGGCCTTTATTTCAAATTCATATGACTTCCATTTATCCGGATATCCAATTTTGGGTGTAAACTTACTCAACTTATCCAGGGCCTCCTTTTTGGTATCTTCACTCATCCAATCGAGGTCGTTAATACTTGCTTCGTATGCCTTCAGTAAATTTTGTACTAAAGCTTCCATACGTTCCTTTGCCGCCGGAGGGAAGTGTTTTTTTACATACACCTTACCAACAACTTCACCCATAGTACCATTGACCACAGAGACTCCACGCCTCCACAAAGGTCTTTGTTCTTTCGTTCCGTTTAGCTCTTTGCTATAAAAATCCCAATTCTGCTGATCCATGGCCTCATTAAG
The DNA here is from genome assembly GCA_963844995.1 of uncultured Flavobacteriaceae bacterium. Classification (GTDB taxonomy): domain Bacteria; phylum Bacteroidota; class Bacteroidia; order Flavobacteriales; family Flavobacteriaceae; genus Muriicola. The sequence continues at coordinate 28,124 of CAWJQE010000013.1, forward strand.
CCTGGAAGCATTTGCATCTATGACCCCCCATTTTAAATAGGTCTTCCATGTATCCAGATCTGTTCCGGTGATGATCTTATCTAGCGCCTTGGTATAATCTAGCATCAACACGCCTAATTTTTCCTGTTTTTCCATCCCGGCTTCACCCAAAAAGGCTGTCCAGTTAAAGGAAGGCATAATATTACTGAGAGTATCTACCGGGAACATATTATAAAGGGACACCAGATCTCTTGTCTTCTCCTTTTCCATATGCTTTTCAGCTAATTTAGTTTCAAGACCCATGACCGATTTGGCAGAAGTTTCTCCATTGTCTACACCGGCCAAACTGAACATCTTTGCCATATGCTCTATATATTTGGCGCGTATCTCTTTAGATCTGTCATCTTCTTTTAGATAGTATTCCCTGTCCGGAAGACCTAAACCGGCCTGCCATGTATAAATAGTATAAATCGTTGGGTCTTTAAAATCCTGATAGATGAAGAGTCCCAGGGGGACATTAAAATTATATTTATTGGCGTAGGCAAAATATACTGCCAGGTCATCATAAGAATCAATTGCGTCTATCTTGTCGAACTCAGCTTTTAAAGGAGCAGCTCCTACTTCATTTCGTTTTTCAAGATCCATATAGGACTGATACAAGTCGCCTACTTTTTGCTCATCAGATCCCTCGGCAAAATCGCCTGCAGCCGACTCCTCAATGATCTTCTTTACATTTTCTTCCGACTCTTCATACACCATATAGGCAACCCCATAAGACGCTTTATCATCCGGAATTGGGGTATTCTTTAGCCAGGTTCCATTTACATATTGTGTGAAATTATCTCCGGGTTCTACCGTAGTATCCATATACTCGGTTAAAATTCCTGAAGTAAGGGGTTTCTCTTCCTTTTCCTCCTGTTTACAAGCTACTATAGCCAGTAAGGAGAAAAAAAGAACATGTTTTGTTACTTTTTTCATGTGTATAGTTTTGTTTAATTGTCCGTGTAGGTTAGACCGTCCTTGCCCATTTTTGTTACAAAATTGTGTCAAAATGTCGAGTAAGATCCATGAGGTTCACAAATTACGCATTCTTTCGGTGACGTTCCCTGGCCAGTAATGTATTTTTTAAAAGCATGGCAATGGTCATAGGACCAACTCCGCCCGGCACAGGGGTTATATAGGAAGCTTTTTTCGAAACTGCTTCAAAATCTACGTCACCTGTAATGTAGTATCCCTTTTCTTTGGATGTGTCTTCAACTCTGGTGATCCCTACATCAATGATAACAGCTCCCGGTTTTACCATATCTGCCTTTAGAAAATGAGGAACACCTAAAGCAGAAACAATGATATCTGCCTGTAATGTGAGCTCTTTAATGTTCTTTGTTCTACTGTGGGCAAGGGTTACAGTGGCATTTGCCGCTTTTCCTTTTTGGCTCATTAGAATACTGATGGGCCTTCCAACGATATGGCTCCTACCTATAACAACCGCATGTTTCCCTTCAGTATCTACCTTGTATCTGCGCAAGAGTTCCATAATTCCATATGGGGTGGCTGAGATAAAGGTCTCCATATCCAGGGCCATCTTTCCAAAATTAGTAGGGTGAAATCCATCTACATCCTTATCCGGATGCACTGCCATCAATACCTCTTGCTCATCGATATGTTTTGGTAATGGCAATTGAACTATGTAACCATCAATGTTAGGGTCTTCATTGAGCTGATGTACTAGTTGAAGTAATTCTTTTTCAGTGGTTTCTGCAGGTAAATGATGTAAGGTAGATTCAAAACCTATACGCTTGCAGGAACGAACTTTGCTACCTACATAGGTAAGACTGGCACCGTCTGTACCCACAAGGACAGCAGCCAGATGTGGTACCTTTTCACCCCTATCTTTCATCAGGGCCACTTCTTTGGCAATTTCATCTTTAATTTGATTGGAGATCTTTTTACCGTCTAAAATGGTCATACCGCTGTATTTATTAAGATGCCCATATATGCTATATGAGCAAAGAATTCGTATGCTATTTCAATGATGAATACTACCCTTTAAGGCCGCTCATCATCTGCATCATCTTTTTACCGCCTCCACCTTGCATCATCTTCATCATTTTCCCCATTTGATCGAATTGTTTTAGGAGTTGGTTTACTTCCTGAACCGTACGACCACTTCCTTTTGCAATACGTTTTTTTCTGCTGGCATCTAGTTTAGAGGGATGGGATCGTTCCTCCGGGGTCATAGAATGTATGATCGCCTCTACGTGTTTAAAGGCATCATCATCTATATCCATTCCTTTGAGTGCCTTCCCTGCCCCTGGGATCATTCCCATAAGGTCTTTCATACTTCCCATTTTTTTAATTTGCTGAATCTGCTTCAGGAAATCATCAAAACCAAAAGTATTCTTTGCAATTTTTTTCTGGATCTTACGAGCTTCGTCCTCATCGAATTGTTCCTGAGCTCTTTCAACAAGTGAGATAACATCTCCCATTCCGAGGATCCTGTCTGCCATCCTATCCGGATAAAAGACGTCCAGGGCATCCATTTTTTCCCCTGTACCAATGAACTTAATAGGCTTGTTAACAACGGATTTGATAGATATGGCAGCACCTCCACGGGTATCCCCATCTAACTTTGTAAGGATCACACCGTCAAAATTCAAAACATCGTTAAATGCTTTGGCTGTATTTACCGCATCCTGCCCCGTCATGGCATCTACCACAAAAAGGATCTCCTGAGGGTTGATGGCATTTCGAATGTCGGATATCTCGGTCATCATACGTTCATCTACAGCTAACCTACCGGCAGTATCTATAATGACCACATTATGTCCGTTGGCCTTGGCATGTGCTATACCAGCTTTTGCAAGCGATACCGGATCATTGTTTTCTTTGTCTGAAAAGACAGGAACATCTATTTGGTCCCCTACAATATGAAGTTGGTCTATGGCTGCAGGTCTATATACATCACAAGCAACCAACAGAGGATTCTTCGTTTTCTTGGTCTTGAGGTAATGCGCGAGTTTTCCCGAAAAGGTGGTTTTACCCGAACCTTGTAAACCAGCCATTAGAATAACAGATGGGTTCCCGGAAAGATCAATATCTTCAGCATCTCCACCCATAAGTTGGGTAAGTTCATCCTTTACGATCTTGACCATCAACTGACCTGGCTGTAAGGTGGTAAGCACGTTCTGGCCAAGCGCTTTTTCTTTTACCTTGTTGGTAAATTCCTTGGCGATCTTAAAGTTTACATCGGCATCCAACAAAGCCCTTCTCACTTCCTTGGTGGTCTCAGCTACATTGATCTCTGTGATCTGTCCATGCCCTTTGAGGACATGTAAGGCCTTATCCAGTTTTTCGCTTAAATTATCGAACATATCAACTTTACATTTATGAGAAATGCAAATTTAACAATTGGAATGAGATCACGGAAGTGTAGTCGTAGAAATTATAACAACAAAAAGGGCCACTTCTCAGAGAAGTGGCCCTTTTTTAAAGAATAGGGGCAAAAAAGGTGGACTTAAGGCATTGGCTTTTCAAAGACCAACACATCGTAGCTTGCATTCGTATCATTGTAACTTTTCAGTTCAATTCTGTTATTCTCCATGGAAACAAAGTCCCAGTCATCTGTTAGTTCAATCAGATATCCTTCGATACCGGCATTCAGATAGACCTTAAGTTTTCCATCGCTATTGCGAAGTACTCGCCATACACCAGCCTGCGTAGTTCCGGTCTGACCCGTAGTGATCCCCATTACGTTTTCTGCCTGGAAGGCAAATGTATACGCCATATAATTCTGGGTTTCATCTACTTCACCATTCATATACTGAGCAACTAACCATTCACCGCCCATCATCACATTACGGATTTCAAGAACATCGCCATCCGGCTCGTTAGGCATGTCATCGCATACTCTCTGAAGGATCAATTCATAAGCAGTTCCTTCGATCTCAAATTTCAATCGGTCATTTCTAAGGTCACTTAGCAACCATTCAAAATAGATCTCATTAGGATTTGGATCCAGCCTGTTGGGGTCATCCATGTTTTCTCCAAACGTAAGGCCCATTACAAGTCTGCCCTGCGTATTGGTTGTGATCACCCAGGATCCGGTAGACGTATTAACCCCATTGCTTAAGGTAACCACACCTTCTGCCATGAATTTAAACTCATATCCAAGTAAACGGTCTATTTCATCACCATTGTTCTTTACTTTTTTGATCACCCAGGCACATTCTGTAAGGATCTCACGTAAAGTGTTAGGATCTTCATTATATACATCACAGACACTCTTAAGGATGATCTTGTTTCCGCCTTCGGCGTATAATTTGATCTTTCCTTCCTCTATTTCATAAACATACCATTGCAGGTTAAAATCTACCAAGACATCAAATTCCAGATTTAATAAGACACCACGGTCTGTCATTCTGCTGCTCCAGAAACCATTCAGCACATTTCCAAGTCTGTCTTTCACAGTAACACCACCATCTTCGGTAAAGTTCATCAAATACTCAAAGTACTGATCTGTCTGATTGACCGCATCGCGCTCAACTTCACGTATTAACCAGGGGCATTCTGTAATTAGATTGTTAAATCTCTCCAGTGTAAAATCGTCATCGTTGTAATCATTATCATCATCCTCATCACAGGCGTCTTTAGCATTTTCAATAGCCATAGCCAATTCAGCATTATTGGTCACGGTTGTTGTAGTACCATCGTACAATTTTAATGTTACGGGGAAATCGATACTGATCAGGTCATTCTCATCCAGCCCTTTAAAGAACAATCGTAATTCTTTATCGCTATTAACCGTAACACTTCCCGTTTGTTGTTCATTGATATCGAACGTATACAAGGTAATTGGGTAGACGAAATCTATACATTCAATATCGTCATCTTCTCCACCTTCTAAGCATTCTTCGGCAAGGGCACGTAATTCTTCTTTGTTATTGATCACAATTTCAGAAAAATCCCCGAAGGTTATGGTGATTGGAAAAATGATCTCAAGAATATTGGTATCGTCATCGAAAGCATCGAAGATCTCTTCAATAAGTTGAAGATCTTCACGAGAATCGATCGTAATTTCAATCCCATTCACCTCAACGGTATATGGGAAATCGAGCGCAAAACAGCTAGCGCCATCGACAATATTGTCAAAGGAACCATCATTAGATGAGGTTCTTTGAATTAACTGGGCCGTAGAAGAATTGGCCATAATGGTTTGCTGCTCGTCTGGTTGAGGTAATTCCTCAAATTCTTCCTGACAAGAAGTAACCATCAGTGTCGCCATAAACAGCAACGTAAACACTGAATACTTAAAAACATTTTTCATAACGATTTGGATTTTTTGTTGTTCGTATGTGTCTATAACACTTCTCTTTTAAAATACCCTACCTGCTTTTTTATTTTTTTTAAAATATCTTTGGGCCTAATCTATTTATTAAGAGGGGCACATTATGGATAATGTATGTGAAGAGAAAGTCTTCAACGCTATCTTCAAATCCAATTCTAAAACGATCTTTAACTATATATATTATAAATATGGTAATGAAGAAAAGGCCTATGATGCTGTACAAGAGGCCTTTGTAAAGCTTTGGGAGAATTGTGCCAAGGTTGCCCCGGAAAAGGCAAAGGCATTTGTTTACAAGGTGGCCAATAATTTATATCTCAATGTACTAAAGGCCGAAAAGGTTCGACTAAAATATGCGGACAAAGCGCCGAAGACCTCCCAGGAATCACCGGAATTCCTGATGGAAGAAAAAGAATTCAAAGAAAAGTTAGACAGGGCCCTGAATAGTCTGCCGGAAAATCAACGAACCGTTTTTCTTCTCAACCGGATTGATGGAAAGAAATACGCGGAGATCGCTGAAATGGAAGGTGTGAGTGTGAAAGCCATTGAGAAAAGGATGCATTTGGCCCTCAAGACCCTGAGAGCCCAAATAGATGGAATTTAAATATATAGCCGTAGCCCACTGAAACACCAGTGTTTCCAAGGGCTTATAAAAAAAATATCGACCAATGGTAGGGTATTTTGTGATCTAAGTGTTATTAAGGAGTAAAGAGTAGAAATCATGCAAGAAAATTACTTGGCCAAATGGCTCAATAACGAACTAAGCGAGGAGGAACTAGCCGCCTTTAAGCGATCTGAGGAGTACGCCTCCCTAGAAAAGATCGTGCGCGCCTCCGATGCATTGGAAGCTCCGGCTTTCGATATGGTGAAGGCCCTTGGTGATTTCAAAGCGCGCCAAATAAACAAAGAAACAAAGGTCGTTAAAATGAGACCTGCACAATACCTGATGCGTATTGCTGCAGCTGTAACTGTTTTATTTGCTGCCACTTATTTTTACATCGCCTCACTTAATGAGACCTTTTCAACCGATTATGCCCAACGTACAGAAATAGTTTTACCCGATGCTTCAGAAGTTTTGCTCAACGCAGAATCTGAGCTTTCCTACAGTGAACGAAAATGGGATACTGAACGTAAATTATCCCTGGATGGAGAAGCTTTTTTTAAAGTGGCCAAAGGGAAGAAATTCACCGTAACAACAGATCTTGGTACTGTAAGCGTATTGGGGACCCAATTCAATGTTGAAAGCAGAAAAGGCTTTTTTGAAGTTACCTGTTATGAAGGACTCGTCAGTGTAACCTTCCAGGGCAAGGAAGAAAAACTGCCTGCAGGAACGTCCTTTTTAGTGGTCAACGAACGTATAGTACCTGCCGAAGCTCCGCTCTCTTCAGTGCCTTCATGGGTAAATAATGAAAGTAGCTTTAAAAGTATCCCCCTTACCTATGTCTTGAATGAATTTCAAAGACAGTTCAATGTTAAGGTTGAAACTAAGAATGTAGATCTTACCCAACTTTTTACCGGTACTTTTAGCAACACAAACATAAATTTGGCGTTACAGAGTATAAGTACTCCTTCTCAAATAAGCTATACCTTAGAGAAGAATAAAGTGCTCTTCTATGCAGAAAACGCGCCTTAAGAGAATCGCATCTTGCTTTTTGATTCTTTTTTGGGTCCTTTCTATGGGATGGGCCCAGGAGAATAATAAGGTACCCCTTATCCCCTATATTCAGAACCTAGAACAACAATTCAACATTAAATTCTCCTATGTGGATGAAGATCTTGAATTGGTGCAAGTAAAACGCTCTACTGCCTCTGATCTGGAAGTCATTTTAGAAGCCCTTCAAGAAGAAACTCAACTCCGTATCCAAAAACTTTCGGACAGGTACTATACCATTACCAAAAGTGTTACGGTTGACATTTGTGGTATTGTGCTCAATAATTTTGGAGAAAACAACATCCCCGGTGCATCAGTGGAGGTTTTAGGGAGCAGTGTGGCTGTTGTTACAGATCCTGATGGACAATTCTCATTAACCAATATTCCGCGAGATGCCAGTCTGCGTATTCGTTTTCTAGGGTTTAAAACCCGATTTATCAAGGCAGAAGATATTGTGGACAGCACTCCTTGCAAACCCATCCTGCTTGCGCTGAACTATCAGCAACTGGATGAGGTTGTGGTGTATCAGTTCTTAACTACCGGACTTAGCCGAGAAATCGATGGAAGCATCCTCCTGAATGTAGAAGATTTTGGGATACTCCCGGGTTTATTAGAGCCAGATATCCTCCAGACCGTACAGGCATTACCCGGTATTAAAAGTATTGATGAGACCGTCTCCGATATAAATATAAGGGGCGGTACCAATGACCAAAACCTAATTCTTTGGGATGATATAAAAATGTATCAATCGGGACATTTCTTCGGACTTATTTCGGCTTTTAATCCATACCTCACAGAGAAGGTGACCGTCATAAAGAATGGCACCAGTGCCCAATATGGCGATGGTGTAAGTGGTATCATTAGTATGGAAACAAAAGATGAGGTTAAGAGTCAAATTTATGGAGGAGCCGGTTTTGATCTTATCAGTGGAGATGTCTATGGACATGTACCACTTACTGAACAGCTGGCCGTGCAATTCTCAGCTAGGCGCTCGGTTACCGATTTCTTAAACACCCCTACGTACAATCAGTTCTTTGACCGTGCCTTTCAGGATACTGAGGTAAAAGGTGGTGGTGGTGCGGATGACCCAATTAGCAGAGAAGAGAATTTTTACTTTTACGATTTTAGCGGCAAATTGCTATATGATTTTAATCGTTATCATAAAGTAAGAGTAAGCTTTATTAACATCAACAATAATCTTGACTACCTTGAAACAGAAGAGAATACCGGCCGAAGCGATCAAAGTCTGTTAGATCAGACCAATTTTTCTTTTGGAGGCCGACTAGAAAGTAGCTGGACAGATAGATTCTCTACCCGTATAAATGCTTATTATACCAGGTATAATCTGGACGCAGAAAATATTGAAGGCAACGGACAACAATCGCTCTTTCAGAATAACCAGGTGCTTGAATCCGCTATAAAAGCACTTACCTCTTATAAACTCACTGATGAATTAAGTACCAACAATGGTTATCAATTTACCGAAGTGGGGATCACCAACTTTACCAATGTTACTCAACCACCTTTTAACAGCAATATCAAAGGAGTGATCAGAACCCACGCCTTGTTTACAGAATTGCAATACAGTTCGCCGGATGAAAAAGTAGAATTTACGGGGGGAGCCCGACTCAACTATATTGAGAACCTGGGTACTTTTGATGCCCTGATCCTGGAACCAAGGATCAATCTTAGTTATGTTATTGTACCAGATTTTCGGGTTGAATTTCAAGGAGAATTCAAGAACCAGACCACTAATCAAATAATTGATCTGGAACAGAATTTTCTGGGTATAGAAAAGCGCCGCTGGATCTTGTCTGATGACGATACCCTGCCTATCACAAAAAGTAAACAAGGGGCACTTGGCTTTAACTATGACCGCAACAAATGGTTTATTGGCCTTGAAGGATTTTACAAAGAGGTGGATGGCGTGAGTACGGCCACCCAGGGATTTCAGAACGAAGATCAATTTAATGGTGAGATAGGAAGCTACACTAATAAAGGCGTTGAATTTCTTGTGAATTACAAGAATGCCAGATTCAGCAATTGGCTTAGTTACGCCTATAATAAGAATACGTATTATTTTGACGACATCACCCCCAATGAATTTCCCAATAACCTCGACATTAGGCACACTCTTACCCTGGCCAGTACCTATAATTACAGAAACTTAAAACTGGGGATAGGACTTAATTATCGTACCGGCAAACCATATACAGAGCCTCAGGAAGGGGCTGCTGCCATAAACACCACCGTCTTTCCCAGTACCATTAACTATCAAAGTCCGAACAGCAGCAGGCTTCCGGATTATCTCAGGGCCGATGCTTCCCTAATTTACAACTTTCACCTAGGGGAAACAGTAAAAGCAACTGCAGGGGCCTCCGTCCTTAACGTGCTGGGAAAACGCAATGTGCTGAACACCTATTACAGATTGAACGATCAGGACGAAATAGAAACAGTGGAGAGTATATCACTGGGGCTTACCCCAAATATCAGTTTCAGGGTCAGTTTTTAAGTTTTGTTGAGTCGGGTCATCACGATCACGTGGGGAAAAGTGATGGCTGCCAGAAAGTAGATCATGATTGAGAGAAACAAACCTTCATTATCCTGAAAAAAGTAATAAAGGACCGCCAAGCCCGCCATAGATATCATCCAATACAAGAATGAAGTCTTCAGATACTCTAAAAAAGTAGCTTTGTTGACTGAACCATAAAGATACTGAATTTGGTCCTTTAAGGAGGGTAAACTATGCCAGACAACAAAATAGATACTAAAGGCCCATAAAAGAGATGCGGTTTTAAATACAATAAAGAAGACAAGCAGGAAGAAAAGTTCCTTAATGATATTTACCTGTATTTGCCTCTTATAAACCCACCAGAGATAGATTCCGATAAATCCGGTAAAGGAAGCTCCAAGAGTAATAAGATAAACCTCTTTTGGCACCAATACTCCACTGATCTTTTCAATGATAGGGGTTACTTCCTGTTCATTCACATAAAACATTAAAAAGAAAATCACCATTCCATAAAAGGTATAGAAGGCCGTGACCAATATCGATTTGATCTTTAAGGAGGCCCAGTGCTGCTCTCCAAAATGGTAACTGCTGGCGATTACAAAAAAGAGCAAGGCCAGAGATGGGACAAAAGAAAAAAACAGCGCTGTAAGACCCACTACCCCTAAATAACTGCCTAAAGCCCTTAAAAAAAATGAACTCTTGCTAAAGGAAGTAGATTTCTGAATGAGCTTCAGATCATTAGAGCCGTGAAAGATCCCAAAGGTAAAAATGAGAAAATACGCGAGCATTGATTCCACTTTCACATCAAAAAGGACCGTGATCCACAACAAAAAGAAGGTGGCAACGATCATAAAACTACTAAAAGTGTTAATATTTTGTTGTTTTTTTCCCAAAATGATAATAATGACCCTACAAATTTATGGAATTATGTTTAATCTTTCATACATTTGATTAAACAAAATTAACTAATTCTATATCTATGGAAAATTTATTAGCATCAATCTCATTGGTTTCCCAAATGGCGACCGATGATTATGTAGGGTTCACATTCTTTGTAGGATGTATGGCCATGATGGCTGCCTCTGCATTTTTCTTTTTATCGATGAACAGTTTTGATAAAAAGTGGAGAACTTCAATCCTGGTTTCAGGATTAATTACATTTATCGCTGCAGTACACTACTGGTACATGAGAGATTACTGGGCAGGATTCGCTGAATCCCCCACATTCTTTCGCTATGTTGACTGGATACTGACTGTGCCATTAATGTGTGTAGAATTCTTTTTAATCCTTAAAGTGGCTGGAGCCAAAAAATCCTTAATGTGGAGATTGATCGCTCTTTCAGTAATCATGTTAGTTACAGGGTACTGGGGTGAAGCTGTTGACAGGGACAACGCCTGGTTATGGGGTCTTATCTCCGGTGCGGCTTATTTCGTAATTGTTTACGACATCTGGTTCGGAAAAGCGAAGAAATTAGCTGTAGAAGCCGGTGGCGCTGTACTAAGTGCTCACAAAACACTTTGCTGGTTTGTGCTGGTGGGATGGGCAATTTATCCCCTAGGATATATGGCAGGTACTCCAGGTTGGTACGAAGGATGGTTTACCGGCCTTAATATGGATGTGATCTACAACATCGGTGATGCAGTAAACAAAATTGGTTTCGGACTTGTAGTCTACGGATTGGCTGTAGCTCAGAGTTCAGAAAAATAATTTTCCTTACAAATTTAATGAAGAAGACCGCCCAAAGGCGGTCTTTTTTATTACATCCTATCCGGTACCTGAATGCCTAATAAGCTAAATCCGGTTCTAATAACCTCAGCCACCTTAGCTGAAAGCAGTACCCTAAAGGTTCTTATCTCAGCATCTTCCTCTCCCAAGATAGACACTTGCTGATAGAAGGAATTAAATTCCTTGACCAGGTCATAGGTATAGTTGGCTAAAAGTGCCGGACTATACTGTGCAGCGGCCAGAGAAATGGTATCCGGGAATGCCAGTAATAGCTTTATCAGCTCCTTTTCTTTGAGGTGTAAGTTAATTATTTGTTTATTGTTATTATTTTTTGATTGAACAATGTCGGCTGCCTTCCGTAAGATAGATTGTATCCTGGCATAGGTGTACTGAATAAACGGGCCCGTATTTCCCTGAAAGTCGACCGACTCCTCAGGATCGAACAAAATTCTCTTCTTTGGATCAACCTTAAGAATATAATATTTCAAGGCTCCAAGACCTATGGTCTTATACAATGCCGATTTTTCTTCTTCCGAATAAGCCTCCAGTTTACCTAATTCACGAGAAATGTTAGCGGCCGTTTGCGTCATCTCAGAAATAAGATCGTCTGCATCAACCACTGTTCCTTCCCTACTCTTCATTTTACCGCTGGGTAGGTCTACCATGCCATAGCTTAAATGATACAGATGAGAAGCCCAGGAATACCCAAGTTTTTTCAGAATTAGGAACAAGACCTTAAAATGATAATCCTGCTCATTCCCCACCGTATATACCATCCCGTTGATATCCGGAAAGTCGCGTACCCTTTGAATGGCGGTCCCAATATCTTGCGTCATATATACGGCAGTCCCGTCTGAGCGTAGCACTATCTTCTCATCAAGACCATCTTCCGTTAGATCTATCCAAACACTGCCATCGTCCTTTTTAAAGAACACCCCACTTTGCAGGCCTTCTTCCACCACATCCTTGCCAAGGAGGTAGGTATTGCTTTCGTAGTACAATTGGTCAAAGTCTACTCCAAGATTTTCATAGGTTTCCTTAAATCCCTCATACACCCAGGCGTTCATTGTTTTCCATAGCGTAACTACCTCGGGGGCTCCTGCCTCCCATTGACGCAACATTTCCTGAGCCTCCTTTAGCAGTGGTGCTTCTTGTTCTGCTTCTTCCCTCGATCTGCCTTCTGAAATTAACTGAGCTACTTCCTTCTTAAAAGCTTTATCAAAAGCCACGTAGTAATTTCCAACAAGCTTGTCTCCTTTCAGACCAGAGGAGGCCGGTGTTTCACCACCACCAAATAGTTTCCATGCCAGCATACTTTTACAAATATGGATGCCTCTGTCATTTATGATCTGTGTTTTATACACCTTTTTTCCGGAAGCTTTGAGTATCTCAGCTACTGAATAGCCTAATAAATTATTCCTAATATGTCCGAGGTGCAGCGGTTTGTTTGTATTTGGAGATGAGTATTCAACCATTACTGCCCCTTCTTCCTTTACCTGCTGTATCCCAAACTGCTCATTCGCCTGTATCACAGAAAAAGCGTCCAGGTAATAAGAATTGTTAATGGAAATATTTAAAAACCCTTTGATGACATTAAACTGTGCTACTTCATCTACCTCTTTGATCAGATAGTCCCCAATAGCCATACCTATCTTTTCAGGGTTTCCCTTAACAACCCGAAGCATTGGGAAGATCACCACCGTTATATCCCCCTCAAAATCCTTCCTGGTGGGCTGAAATTCTACCGATGGAAGTTCCACTCCATAAAGATCCCTGACAGCTTCTTTTACTTTTGAAGTAAGTACTTGTTCAATATTCATAAGATGACCTCCTTTGAAGTTGCAAAACTACGGTTTTTTTGTGCTTTTGTGGTGTTCTTAAACGGGATTCCCTAATGTTTTCGGTAACTTTATACCGCTAATGAAAAAGTACGAATATGCTCTTAAATGTATCCTATAACAACAAAGAAATAACCCGCAAAATAGATGCGGAGGTAGGGAAGCCCTTTACCCTAAAAGAACGCTGGGCCATGGGGGGAATAGGTTCCCCAAAACTCTTTATCACTGAAACGAGCCTTGAAATACACAACTTACTTATCCTGGATAATAATCTTGACAGTTGTAATATAGAAATAAGACCAAAAGGGATCATAGTGCGTTTTCGGTCTCTTCTGGAAACCTTTGCCCTGGTCATTCCCTTTTATAAACTCACTATTTACAAGGGAGATTTTGCCATTTATTCTATCTACCGGGATCATTATTATATTAAGGTCCGTTCAGACACCAAGGCCATACAAAAATTCTTTAGGAAGCTGCTCAATTACAAGACCGATACAGCACCAACCAGCATAGAAGATCTATAACAAATGAAGATTCTACTCACAGGAGCCAACGGCTATATAGGAATGCGTTTATTACCCACACTACTTGATATGGGCCATGAAGTGATCTGTGCAGTTCGCGATGAAAAACGATTATCCGTTGATGAGGAAACACTATCCCGAATCACTGTTATTGAGATCGATTTTCTTCAAAAAGCCATTCCAGATTTAATTCCTAAAGACATTAAGGCGGCCTACTACCTTATCCATTCCATGAGTTCGTCTACGCAAGATTTTGATGAAAAGGAAGCTTTGTCAGCAGAGACCTTTAACGCATATATGAAAACTACTTCTGTTGAACAGGTCATTTATTTAAGCGGGATTGTAAATGAAGAGAAGCTATCCAAACACCTTAGGTCACGAAAAAACGTGGAGGACATCCTGTACCAAGGATCATTTCAACTCACCGTCCTCAGAGCCGGCATCATTGTAGGATCTGGCAGTTCTTCTTTTGAGATTATACGGGACCTGTGTGAAAAATTGCCGGTAATGATCACCCCTAAATGGGTGCTTACCAAAGCCCAGCCTATTGGCATACGGGATGTCATTAACTTTCTTTCAGGGGTCCTTGGAAAAAAGGAAACCTACAATGACTCTTTCGATATTGGTGGGAAAGATATTCTCACTTACAAAGAAATGCTTCAGCAATATGCCAGGGCAAGAGGATTTAAGAATTGGATCCTTACCGTTCCCGTCATGACACCTAAACTTTCCTCGTACTGGTTGTATTTTGTGACCTCTACCTCTTATAAACTCGCTGTGAATCTGGTAGACAGCATGAAAATGGAAGTTGTAGCTAAGGATAACAGATTGCAGGAATTACTGGGTATTGAAACACATTCCTATATGGAGGCTATTGACATGGCCTTTAAAAAAATAGAACAGAACCTGGTCGTTAGCAGCTGGAAAGACAGTATGGTGAGTGGCCGATTTAAAAAGAACTTAGAGAAATATATTCAGGTGCCAAAGTATGGGGTCCTGAAAGATGAAAAAAAGATGAAGGTCAAGGACCCGGAAGGTGTACTGGAGAATATATGGAAAATTGGGGGTGAGCAGGGATGGTATTATGGTAATTGGTTGTGGAAGATCCGTGGTTTTATCGATAAATTAACCGGCGGAGTAGGACTGCGTCGTGGGCGAACTCATCCGGACAAGATATTTCCGGGTGATTCACTCGATTTCTGGAGGGTTCTCTTGGCAGATAAGGAAGGGAAGCGTTTATTATTATTTGCAGAAATGAAACTGCCGGGAGAAGCCTGGCTCGAATTTAAGATAGACAAAAATGACATTTTACACCAAACAGCTACTTTCAGGCCTAAAGGATTACGTGGAAGATTGTATTGGTATTCTATTGTTCCCTTTCACTATTTCATCTTTGGAGGAATGATCCGAAATATTGCAAAGACCAAGAAATAAGATCAGGAAAGAATAGTGGCTTTGGGTAGAAAGATCTCAGCCATCATGCAACGCGCACTGCCCCCACCACAAGTTTCAATAGTGTCTAGAGGGCTGTGAATTATCTCGCAGTGCTTATTTATTGCTTTTCGCTGCTCAGAGGAAAGACTTTTAAACGCTGCTGAACTCATTACTAAATATCGCTTTTTATCAGCCCCAATTACCTGCAGCATATTCCCGGCGAAGTGTTGTTCCTGTATCTCTGTTATAGCAATGATCTCCTTACCGTCATTCTTTAAATGATCAAGGACATTCTTGCGTTCTTTTTTATCATCAATCGAATCTAAACAAATCACTGCAAATGATTCAGCAATGCACATCATAACATTGGTATGATAAATAGGCATTCTGTTCCCATCGACAGACTGGTATGCCGTAAAGATCACCGGCGTACACTCCATATCTTCACAGAATTCAATAAACAGGCTTTCATCTGCCCTGGGAGATAATGCACAATAGGCCTTTTGATGGTCCCTGTCCATCACAATACTACCGGTACCTTCTAAAAATAACTCCTCTTTCTCCGCAGAAGTATAGTCTATGACCCCTTCAATTTGAAATCCTTTTTCTTCGAGAATATCCAGGATGTCCTCACGTCGTTCTCTTCGCCTGTTCTCAGCAAACATAGGATACAACCCAACCATTCCATTCTCGTGAAACGAGATCCAATTATTGGGGAAGATAGAGTCTGGAGTATCTCTTTCAAAAATGTCATCTACTACAATTATCTCCACCCCTTTTGCCCGCAAAGCAGCTACAAAATCATCAAATTCAACCTGAGCCCTTAGATTGATGGTCTGGTTCTTTAAATCCAGATCTTCTTGGAAATAATTGTTAACGGCCGTTTCTTCATTCATTCGAAAACGAACGGGCCGAACCATAAGAATTGAATTTGTGATCTGCATATAAAAGGAATAAAAAGCTCCGTAAAGTTATGGCTTTTTAAGGGTCTTATTATTGGTGAATATGAAAATAAAATCGGCGATGATCACAAAAACAGCAAGCTATTCTCTGATCAATGGAAGGGTACTGCATCGCAACAATCCCTCTTGTTTTCCAATCTCGGCATACGGGACCTCCTCAACGGTAAATCCATGGTCGCGAAGCCAGGTATTAAGTCGGGTGAAAGACCTCTCAGACACTATTACATCCGGGGAAATTGAAAAAACATTACTAAACATTTGATACATTTCGTCACTGCTGATCTCAAAGATATTATCCTTTCCAAAATAGTTCACCAGCCACTGGTATTCTTCCTCTATAAGGAATCCGTTCTTGTGGAGGATCGCTTTATCCTTCCCAATGGGTTGAAAGCAGCAATCTAAGTGCAGCGCATTCTCTTTTGGATCGGTGTTGGATTTTCGCAGTTCAAAAGATTTGATCTTTTTATGGGGAAATTGTTCTTTCAGAAAGGCCACTGCTGCCATATTGGTTCTTGCCGTAATATAAGTGGCGTAATCTTCCCCGCTATACGTTCCCACAAAGATATAGTCCTTCCACGGCATAACATCTCCTCCTTCTACATGAACATCTGGAGGGGGTATTAAAATATTTTCAGGATTTATAACATCGAGCACATGAATAATAGCGTCAAATTCCTTCTCTCTGTCGGGTAAAATATTGGCCTTGATAAGCTTATCCTCTATTACAAAGGCAATATCCCTGGAAAAGATCTGATTACAATCCGTAAGCACTTCGGGCCTGAAGACTTGTACCCCATGCTTTTGTAAAACAGCATTAAAGGCTTCCATTTCCTCAACCATATCGGCTTCTTTAGGATAGGTTCCTGCCAAAATATTCTCCAATGATTTGGGATCATACGCCTCCTGAGGAGAAGGCACCGGGCCACAGCTTTTTGCAGTACCCAGAACTACGGCTTTTAATGAAGATGTCTCATCCTGGACATTGAGTTGGAGCATACATTATGTATTCTAGCGCTTATTTAGAGGCACAAACGGACGTTGGTTCTCTCCAATATACACTTGTCTTGGGCGCCCTATTGGTTCACCACGTAAACGCATTTCACGCCATTGGGCGATCCATCCGGGTAATCTTCCCATAGCGAACATCACCGTAAACATTTCTGTTGGAATACCTAAGGCCCTGTAAATGATACCAGAGTAAAAATCTACGTTGGGATATAATTTGCGCTCTACAAAGTAAGAATCTTCCAAGGCTACTTTTTCCAAACCTTTGGCTATATTTAAAATTGGATCTTCAATACCCAGATCACTTAGTACTTCATCTGCCGCACGTTTAATGATCTTGGCACGTGGATCGAAATTTTTATACACCCTGTGCCCAAAGCCCATCAACCTGAATGGATCATCTTTGTCCTTGGCCTTGTTCATATATTTCTGAGTATCGCCCCCATCTTCTTCAATAGCCTCCAGCATTTCCAATACCGCCTGGTTTGCTCCTCCGTGCAATGGGCCCCAAAGTGCAGATATCCCTGCAGAAAGAGATACAAATAGGCCGGCATGCGAAGAACCAGTGATCCTTACAGTAGAGGTGGAACAGTTTTGTTCGTGGTCTGCATGTAAAATAAGTAACTGATCTAGCGCATCTATCACAGTCTTGTTTTGGACATAATCCTTATTGGGCCTTTTAAACATCATTTTATGAAGATTTTCCACATAGCCCAGAGAATCGTCTCCGTAATCTAAGGGTAGCCCTTTTTGCTTTCTCATGGTCCAGGCTACAAGCACCGGAAATTTGGCCATAATACGCACAATGGAATAGTACATCTCCTTCTCGGAGGAAATATTTACCGAAGTAGGATTAAAAGCGATCAACGCACTGGTTAAGGAAGAGAGTACACCCATGGGGTGGGCCGACTTTGGAAAGGCATCCAAGATCTTTTTCATTTCCTCATCTACATGCGATTCGTGTTTTATATCTTCATGGAACTTACTTAGTTCCTCTTTTGTAGGTAATTCACCAAAGATGAGAAGATAAGCTGTTTCCAGAAAATCTGCCTTCTCAGCTAACTCTTCAATGTTATAGCCTCTGTACCTCAGAATACCTTTTTCCCCATCCAGATAAGTAATAGCACTTTCACAGGAACCTGTGTTCTTGTATCCGGGATCAAGAGTGATCATGCCGGTGGAAGACCGCAGTTTTTTAATATCAATAGCGAGTTCTTTCTCAGTTCCCTCCACTACCGGGAATTCGTATTTTTTGCCTTCGTATTCAAGTATAGCTTTATCTTTCATGGATGTGATTTTGGTGTTATTTTGAAAGTGAGTTAAAGGTAAGAAAAAGGCGCGTCCTTCACAATTATGCAAAGCTGTTTATCTTTAGATTTATTGGAAAACTACGCCAGGCGTTT
>CAWJQE010000014.1:0-23306 GCA_963844995.1 uncultured Flavobacteriaceae bacterium
TGTTTTTTGCAAGACGAAAAGAAACAGCAGCCTATGAACAAAAATGCAAAAAGCTGTTATAAAACGATTGCATTCATGCTTCCTATGATCTTAGGACTGCGGCCATCTGTACTAATTTACCTCATCGTTTATAATCATTCTTACGATGGTGTTCAACCCCAAGAATGGTGATGACATGTTCTAATACCATTGTCTTTAGATGATAAAAAAGGTCAGCAAAATATTGCTATGGTGCCAACCTTTTTCTTAAGGTCACAATTGGTATTTATTATTTACTCTTGAGTTATATCATCTATATAATAGATTTCACCACCTGCCGGATCAGTGTCCCAATCTGTATTTAGAACAAGTCGTGTATATACATAACTCGACATTGCCTGACTAGTAAAATCGAAAGTCAAGGTTACCCATTCATTGGCATTCGTCAATGTTTGGAAAATCTCATAAGCCGGAGGATCTGTAACCCCAGGTTCCTGTTCCAGTCTCATCCGGACATTTATCCCGGCTTTGGGAGACCATACTTTTACTTTGAATATTAGTCCATTAGATAAATCGATAGAGGGGCCATTAAGTGCTTGATCTGAATTGATCCCTGCAAAAAATGGAGCTCCGCTGGGCTTTACCATTTCGAGAACCTTGGAAGACGAATTATCGGTATTAGATTGAGGATTATCTATTACCGCCACTGTGGCACCTTCGAATGCATTAAAAAATAATACATCATCTTCAAAATCTAGCGGAAAAGTAGCTAATGTGCCACCGCCACCACCAGTACCAGCTACCTGTTCTATATCATCCATATAGAAGGTGCCAGCAGTTGTACCAGGACCGTCCACAAACAATACCAGGGTTCCAAACTGAGCCGAAGAGGTAAAGCTGAAGGTGAGTTGTTCCCAACCGCCACCACTGTGATTGGCAGTTGTTTCAATTGGAGCGCCCGCACCTTCAAATTTTAATAAGATAGGTACTGCCACCGTAGAATAAAACTTCATGGTTATATCCTTGTCAGTCGCAAAATCTACAGGGGTGTCAAGCGTAAAGGCTCCTCCTTCAAAGGCACCACCCACGTTCACTATTTCTCCTACCTTAGATGCAACATTATTTACACCTGAGAGTTGTGGGTTGTCTACAACACTATAAGATGCACCATTGAATGTTGCAAAATTATAGGTCAATCCTGGATCATCGAAGGTTATTGGCAACTCCAATGAAGCAGGCGGAGTAGGTGTTACCTGTTCTATATCATCGATATAGTAAGTTTCCCCGCCGGCCGGATCAGTATCCCAATCTGTATTGAGGACAAGCCGGGTATAAACATCACTAGCAGTAGCTGCAGTGGTAGAAAAATCGAATGTCACTGTTACCCATTCATTAGCATTTGCTACTGTTTGGAAAATCTCATAAGCCGGGGGATTAGTGACCCCTGGTTCTTGTTCTAAGCGCATACGAACATTGATGCCTGCCTTAGGCGACCATATTTTTACGTTAAATGCCAATCCGTTGGCTAAATCTATACTTGGACCATTCAGGGCTGGATCAGAATTAATCCCGGCAAAAAATGGAGCTCCTGAGGGCTTCACCATTTCGAGAACCTTGGAAGACGAATTGTCAGTATTAGATTGAGGATTATCAATAACCGCAACCGTTGCCCCTTCAAATGCGTTGAAAAACAAAACATTGTCTTCAAAGTCTAAGGGGAAGGTAGCTGAGCTACCGCCACCACCAGTGCCAGCAACCTGTTCAATATCATCCATATAGAAGGTGCCTGCAGTTGTTCCGGGGCCATCTACAAAGAGAACGAGCGTGCCGAACTGATCTGATGTTGTAAAGCTAAAGGTTAGTTGTTCCCAACCAGTTCCTCCGTGATTCGCTGTCGTTTCAACAGGCGCACCAGCTCCTTCAAATTTTAATAATACCGGTACTGCTACCGTGGAATAAAACTTCATGGTTATATCCTTATCTGTAGAAAAATCTACAGGTGTATCCAGTGTAAATGCACCCCCCTCGAAGGCCGCACCTATGTTTACAATCTCACCAACTTTAGAAGCTACGTCATTGACACCTGATAGTTGTGGATTATCCACTACACTATAGGATGCGCCATTGAAGGTCACAAAGTCATAGGCTATAGTTGAGCAATCGAAATCTATTGGTAATTCCAAGGCAGTATCTGTACAATTACCACTGGTATCGGCCACTTGTTCTATATCATCCATGTAGAAAGTACCTGCGGTTGTGCCGGGGCCATCTACAAAGAGAACGAGTGTACCAAACTGATCCGAAGTAGTAAAGACAAAAGTTAGTTGTTCCCAACCAGTTCCTCCGTGATTCGCTGTTGTTTCAACAGGTGCACCAGCTCCTTCAAATTTTAATAACACAGGTACTGCAACCGTAGAATAGAATTTCATGGTTATGGCCTTGTCAGTAGTGAAATCTACTGGTGTATCCAGCGTAAATGCACCCCCTTCGAAAGCCCCGCCTATGTTTACAATTTCACCGACTTTAGAAGCTACGTCATTGACACCTGATAGTTGTGGATTATCCACTACACTAAAGGATGCGCCATTGAAGGTCACAAAATCATAGGTGATTGTTGAACAATCAAAATCTATTGGTAATTCCAAGGCAGTATCTGTACATCCACCACCTGCTGTGCCTCCTTGTTCTATGTCATCTATGTAGTAGATAGAACCATCTCCTGCAGTCTCATTTGTAGCATCATAGTCAGGGAAAATAACAATCTTGTCATACCCATCAGCAGGGTCAACAATTCCTGTAAAATCATACGTTAGGCTCACCCATTCATCAGCCGTTGCTAATGTTTGGTCTATTTGGTATGTAACTGGTCCGCCTCCTTCTTTTTCTAGCTGTAAACGAACATTTATTCCTGCTTTAGGTGACCAGATCTTGAATGTAAACGACTGGGTTGTACTAAGATCAATATCACTTGGAAAAATCTGGAATAAACCAGAATACCATGCTGCACCCGTAGCTTTAGTGAATTCATATACAGTATCGGAGGTATTGATTCCTGACTGATCAGGATTCGCAATGGGCACACCTGTTACACCATCACCTTCTTCAAAGACACCAGTAAGTGTTTCGTTAGATTCAAAATCGATAGGGAGGCTAGTAGCCACTTCCGGATCACCACCTCCTATTGGTTCATCAGGAATGGTAACCGTTACACTATCCTCTGTTGTATCCGAAGCTCCTGCCTCATTGGAGGCCTTAAGTGTTACCGTATAGGTACCAGATTCTGCATAGGATTTTACCGGATTTATTTCGGTAGATGTAGTACCGTCGCCGAAATTCCACAAATAGGACTTCGCATCTTCCGATATGTTTATAAAAGTTACCGTCCCGGTATCTTCATTTACGGTGTACGTAAATGCAGAAGTGACGGTCGGAAATAAATTTTCAACGTCTTCACATCCTAGATAGGATACCGCCAATACAAAAACAAAAATGTACTTGGCTTTTTTGAGTAATTGTTTCATAGTTTTTTTCTTTGTTAGTTTAGTCCGTTATATTCATATACCCTCACATAGTCGACCAACATGGTCTGAGGAAATACCGTTTCTGCGTTGGGAGAGCCTACAAAGGTGCCTCCAACAGCCAAATTAATGAGGATATAAAAGTCGTTATCGAAAACCCATTCTGCTCCTTCAGGAAGGTCCTCCGGGGTGATCTGATTGTACAATACATCGTCTACATAGTGATTTACATAATCTGGTCCCCATTCTATCCCGTAGATATGGAATCCCGTGTCTAAGCGGTCATTCTGAAAAACGTATTCTTTTGAAATAGCCTCACCACCGGAATATCCCGGACCATGGACACTTCCTATCAATTTGGTTGGATCTTGTCCCCTCATTTCCATGATATCGATCTCACCGATAAATGGCCAGATCTCGGAGGGACTATCCTGAACGCCCAGCATCCAAAATGCCGGCCAGATCCCCTGCCCATATGGTACTCTGATACGGGCTTCAAAACGCCCGTATGTTTGCGAGAACTTGTCCTTAGTTAGTAGTCTTGCGGAAGTATATCCTGAACCCTGAAATGACTCTTCCCGGGCGGTAATGATCATCACTCCATTATTTATCGTCACATTTTCCGGCCTATCTGTATAATACTGCAATTCATTATTACCCCAGCCATTGGAACCTGTTCCGATATCATATCCCCAAATAGTACTATTAGGAGCGCCGTCCGTATCGAACTCATCCTGCATAGTTAGTTGGGTAAAATTTGTAACGGTTTGCGTATCATCTACCGCACAACCAAACGTTGTTAAAAACAAGGTAGATAGCAGAAGACCCTTTATTATGGATAAGGTTCTCCATTCAGAAGCCAAATACCATTGAGGTATTAATTTCTTTTTCATATGTACTTGATTTATCTGATTCATATTATGATTAGTACTTAAATTATTCAGAGTAGAAATAGATATTATCTACGAATATGTTGGATATACCTCCTGAAGCAAATACAACTTGCGCCAGATTTGTCCTGGCACTGTTAACGAAACCACTTGATCCGCCGCCGGTATTATCTGTAAAGCTGTTAATTGGAATATCAAGACTAATCCATGTACCACTTTCTAATTGCCCACTGGAGTAGGTAATGGCACCACCGGTATCATTTCCGCCTCCAAAAACGCCATCCGATCCAAAATCAAACAATTCAAAACGGATGCTATCGCCTGAATCAATGGTTTCCTCAATTCGGATATCTACATGAAAATGCGTCTTTTGTGAGACATCAATTGTAGGGTCTATAACGTTAGCAACAAAATTGAGGTTTTCATATACAAGTATGCTGTTATCTTCATTAATTTGAACGAAACCGCCTATAGTTGTTTGTCCTCCGAAATTGGGATTATAATTGACTCCGGGTACATTGGTATAAGTATCACTAAAAACAGAGATAACATCGTCTGCACTTCGAGTAGGGACCGGGGCAAATTCAAAACCACCACTTACTTGCAACAATGCTGATCCTTCGGCTTTTACACCCCCGAGGGTAGCCGTAATTTCGGTAGTCCCTAAACCAACAGGAGAAAGAACCCCCAGTTCACTTACCCTCACTACATCTACATTGGAAGAACTAAATGTAAAATATGAAGGCGCTGCAATAACCGTTTCATTAATTCCGGATGCAAGGTTAAAGGTTTGGGTTAGCCCTTCACGTGGAATAAGGCCTTCAATACCAACAAAGGCCTCTGCCTCCAGATCTTCCCCAAAAAATATAGCAGGTCTGGGTTGTGCTACCGTTCCCAATTTTTCAAATTGCAACTCATCTATCCAAAATGTGTATCCATCACCATTCTCCGGACCTTCTGCATACCAGAACATTCCGTTTTCAGCCGTCAGTTTTGAGGGATCTGGAATAGGGATTGTATATTTGGTCCAGCCTGTACTTATTCTCAGGTTGTTTTTGGTAACGAGGTACTTATTCTCACCAAAATCCTGGCCGAAACCTATTTCATTTATGGTTGCCGCCTTGGTCGCCTTGGCCCAAAAGGTCAGGGCATCATAGCCAGACAGATCACGACCCCCGTAATCCGGAAAAATAGCACCCGCGAAACTGCCAGTGGGATCACCAACATTAGGCACATCAAATCTCATAGAGGCCGTTCCTGAATATTTCACTTCACTATCAACTGAAAAGGCATCAAGTTTTGAGCCTGAAAAGGGCAGGTATTCCAGGCCTCCACTAAAGCCATCTATAAATATCTCCGGGTTATTGCCAAAGTTGGCAAAATCAACTTCATCAGAAACCTCTCTTGATAAAGGCCAGGTATCATCATCACATCCGGAAACAAGGATGAGAACAAAGCTCAAGAGAAGCGTGCTATGCAGATAAATAAACTTTCTGTTTTTCATGTTTCTATTTTTTTTATTTACCAATGTTGATATGTATATATGTTCTTATTTCCCATTCATTCCCAAATCCAAATCCTACCGGACTTATGGTTGGTTCTGTCGCAAACTCAGCTGCATCATTGGGAGAATATCTATTTGAAAACTCATTGAGTGACCTCCAGGTTCCGCGGATCCCGACCTGCGTACTTGGCAATATGAACCAATCTGGTTTCCCAAGTGTAGTGGATATATCAAGCATCAATTGAACAGGAAACGTCAGGTTAAAATCCCTGTGATAATCAAAAGGACCCCAGTCATTGATTTTCCAGGCATGTTGAACCTTAATATTCTTATAAAGTAGTCGGATATCCCCTCCTATACGCTCAACAAGCCTTTCATTACTACCATTAGCCTGGGCATTCCCGAAATAGAGATTTGCGATCATTCCCAGATCAGGGTTGATCTTGGAAACAATCCGGGCATGTGTTTCCCAAAGGTCCTGTGCCGGTACTGAATTGGGAAAGGCAAACAACGTACGATTGCCTAAGAAACCAATAGCTGCATCCATGGAAGTAGGATGATGGCGGAATACAAATCCTGCACTTATCGCTAATTTGGCGTCTTCTGCCCTGTCATTATCCCATTCATACATCCAGGTACCAGGAGTTGGGTCCCAGGTAAGGAGGATCTCACCAGCAACGGTTTCCCTGTTCCACCTAACGGAAAATGGATCATCAAGAATATTTCTAAGTCTTCCCGGGCCTTGAGCATCATTTGGCATAGGGCCTACTATAGGTCTTTGCCATAAGAAGTTTGGCGCTATTTGGACATTTCCTATGGAATAGGTAAAACCAGAAAGGAAGTTGGTTTGGTTTCCACTACCGGAATCTTTCAATTTCCAGCCTGTAAAGGTTTTTGTTTGATCTGCGCCTCCTCCGGCAACCAACCCTTGCACAGCACCCTGGGCATACCAGTTAAAACGACCACCGGTATAGGTGATCTTTGCCTTGGCACCCCAATTATCTTTATTGTTGACCTGGTCTGTATAAATGATGTATTTTGGATCAGCATCAGGGTTATTCACATCATAATTTGGATTATCTTCAGCAATCTGGAATTCCCGTCCATTTAAAGGTTGTCCTCCCCAGATACCCCCAACTTCAATCCCAATATCTCCAAATTCTCTTTCAATATGGAGCGTTGCCCTGCGGGTTCTTGGCATAGGAACTGCCAGGGAAGAAACGATGGTGCCAAAGTTGTCAATATCTTCATGGAAAATTCCTGAAACATCGTATTTTCCTATGGTTTTGCTATACTTCAGAAGTATAGCGGGGTTCGCACCCCACCAAAGTTGTGGACCAAATGCGGCCTTGAGACCTTTGATGGCCCTTTTTCCATCTACTTCAAAACCACTGATCTCTCCATTGTAGATATCTAGGTTAGGTCCGTAGTTAGCTTCCGGATACAAGCCAAAGAAGTCACCCTCATATCCCCAATGATAGTGGCCTGTCCGGTAAAATCCCCTTAGATCAAAATTCTTTGCATTCCAATCAAAAGAAGCGTTATATACCTGTACCCTGTTAACATCACTTAGAACCACATTGCCATCATCAGTGATCACTTCCACAGGACGTGCCCTATTCTCATAGAAAATCTCATCTATTGGATTCGTGGCTACCTTCCCAATAACATTGAAGTTTACATTTGCCCTCATATTAGGAGCAGGCTCACCTTCGAACCCTACAAAATAAGACTGCATATGGTCGAAGCCGAGTTTATCAGGATAAACGGTCTCGTCTGTAGATGGATTTTGCGGGGTGGTTATAAGATTACCTCCGGTATTGAAGGTAGTAAAACGTGCCTCCATTCTACTCACCCTAAGTTTGCTACTTTGCTCACCTACCAAGGCGGCCTTATCGCCCCGGGCTTTCAGGACCGCGTCCATAAGTTCGATGTTTCTAAAATGGTTCTGAACAAAATCGAGGGTAACACCCTCTTGGTAGGGATTTAATTGATGTGCCTCCTTCAGAGCGTAATAAGCGGCACGAGGATATAAGTCATAGAGCCCCCTTCCGTCTGTCTGTCCTTTGGCACAGATACCAAACCACTCCTCATTCATATTGTTCTCGCCCGGGGCCAGGTCAATTGGATATCCACCATTTGCCCAGGAGGCATTGTTGTCATGGATATCGGCATTTTCACGATCGTCAAAACCGTACTTCCACCAACCATCACTGAATTGGAAGGTAAATCCTCCTATAGAATTCCCTGCTTTTCCTAATCCGGCGGCGTTTTCGTAGATCTCTTTCCAGTTTCCTACCATATAGTAAGCCTGTGACTTCTGGTCCTCTGCATTGCTAATTGCGTTAAAGGCATCCGCACCAAATTCAGTAAACATAAGAGGCATGTTCAATTTCTCTTTTACGACCTCAAACATATCCCCAAAGGAAACCCCGCGATAGGTATTGGTACCATATATGTCTATATCTTTACATTCTTCAGCAACAATGTCTATAAACAACACATCCCCATTACAGATGGCTACAGGATGAGAAGAATCCATTCCTTTCATCAATTTTGCAGCCTCATTCATAAGCTTATACATGGGCCTTCCCCGTTTTTCTCCAATAAAGGCCTTTTCCTGGTCGTCATCTGGAAAATCCTCGGTCTCTGCCCCTTGCCAGAACAGCCCATAGTTATTTTCATTACCCAGCAAATACATCAATAGTCCGGGCGTATTTTTATAATCCCTTACCAGGGCCTCAACTTCAGACAATAAGAATTCCTGTGTTTTAGGATCCGAGTATTCTGTAATTGGGGTCCAGACCCCATCCAGTGTTAATCCATATCTTCCAAAGGAATGGTTCAGCATGGTGTAAATGCCGTAATTTTCATAGATGTATCTGATCCATCTGGCAGGAACACCCGTGTACTGCCGAATTACATTCACATTCATGTTCTTTAAAAGAGACATCTCAGTGTCTAAACCGGCTTTTATAATATCATCCGACTTCTTCCAGAATTCAGCATCAACAGTGTTTCTGCCAATTGGGATATAGTCCCAGTTCATCCCATTGATCATAAAATCTTCGCCATTGACAACCAATTTCATTCCTTCCTCATTTTGCACAACAGATACCTGATCTGCCTGGGCATAAATACCCAACGTACATGAGAAAAGTAGTGCTCTCAGTAGATAATTCTTCATAGTGCTGTTTAGTTTAAATTGATCATAAGTAAGGAGGATTGTTAATTGAGGCCTGGTCATCTTGAAAAAATCCTTAGGCCAATAATTTGTTTTTAAGTCAACAGACAGAAAAACACCAAACATCTTGGATCCCCTTTTTACCAACCTTTAAACTTATCCCAATAAATTATTAAATCCTTAAAATTTACCTCTACAAAAAGTATACATGGTAATTTAATAGGTATTTTTATGTGAAAATGGTAATGAACGCCCAGTTTTAGGCTGCTTCTGATATATTCAGAATATTCTTACACTTCTGTATGAAAAGGAGAATGTATAGGTAATGTTGAGGTTATTGGGAAGAAATGTTGTGGTAACTAGAGGGTAAGTATATAGTTCACCAGGTTCTCATCATGCGATAAGTTCATTTTTTTGCGAAGTCGGTACCGTTTTATCTCAATACTACGTGCCGAAATATGCAATAATGGCGCTATTTCCTTTG
Organism: uncultured Flavobacteriaceae bacterium; assembly: GCA_963844995.1. Taxonomy (GTDB): domain Bacteria; phylum Bacteroidota; class Bacteroidia; order Flavobacteriales; family Flavobacteriaceae; genus Muriicola. The sequence goes on from CAWJQE010000014.1 coordinate 9,560, forward strand.
ATGATAAATTTAGACGCAGATAGGCGCAAAGTTTAATGTCGTTAGGAGATAAGTTTGGATGTGCCTTCTTTAAATTCTTTAGAAATTTCCTGTCCGCATTATCAAAAGCCTCTTTAAACATTTCCCAGTCATCGTTCTGTTTAAGACTTTTTTCAATTGTGTTAATTATTGGCCTTATTGTTTCCTTGTCCTCAACACTATCGATAAGCTGATCTTTTACTTTGTATAAAAGCTCATTCTTCTTTATAATGCTTAAGGTTGAAGCGGCCAGTTCGTTGCTCTTGCTTTTGAAATCTTCCTCCAGTTGCTCATTCTTAATTCTGATGATTTCTTTTTCATTCTTTACGTTAGCGAGGTCCATTTCGCGTTTGTTCTTCTCTATTAATTTTTGTTGACGTTTGTGGTAATGTCTCTTGTAGGTTTTATGAACGGATATAGAACCGATTAACATCCCAAAAAGGTAAAGTATGATCATACCATTAGACAAATACCAGGGTCTGCTGATATTAAAAGAGTAAGTAGCTATATTCCCAGACAGATCATCCCCTACTCTCGCCCTTACACGAAAGGAATAAGATCCCGGAGGCAAGTTCTCAAATTTAACTTCGGACTCCTCGGACCATTCGCTCCAATTATCATAGATCCCGGTAAGTTGATATTGATAGGCAGGTTTTAAATATGTACTGTATTCTGAAGTGTGAAACTCAATATCCAGATTGTTTTCGTCACTTTTTAGTTCTCCTTCCGCCTTTTTATTAAGCAGGATGAATGTGTCCCTATTGTCTTTATTAGGTGCTTTACTAATACTTCCAATTTCAACGACAAAATCTTTCTTATTGATTTTATTGATATCAACACTAATGAACCCGGTACTGGTGCCTATTAAGTACTCTTCGTCATTCTCAAGTAAGGATACACTCTCATATCCAACTACACCGCTTCGTACATTTTCAGACAGAGGTATTGACTTTACAACTGGCATTTTAGTTAGGGTCCCTTCAGAAATTAAATTGATCTTGGTTTTACTAAATATCCATAGGTACTTATTACCGGCATCTACGATCATTTTCCCGGAAACATAGTCGTCTTCAGAATAAACCTGACTTATAATACTATCTCTAATAAATTCCTGAGATGCTTTATCATATTTATATACCCCTTTTTTATAAGCGAACAAAAGATCATCCTTATACCTCACAAGTCCGGAATTGTTCCCACGAAGAACTGTATCTAAACTAATACTTTCCACTTTTGAGAAGGCGCTGTCTACCTTTACTTTAAAAAGACCTTTATACTCATGATTTACAAATATCTTTTTATCATATGATTCAAAATACCTGGATGAAATGTCGAAGCCACTGATCTTGTTCTTTAACCGCCAGCTGTTTTCTGATTTTTCTAAAATATATAAGCCGTCATAATTCCCTTGTAAAATTAAGTTGGGATGCCCTTCAAGTTCTGCTATTTTCCAGGTACCAGCCACATCGGCTATTCTCCTGGCACTATCTTCTTCTATTAAAAAGGTACCCTTATGATGTCCGCAGAATAAACTATTTTCAACTACATTTAAGGACCAAACCTGCCCTTGGGTCCCTTCAATTAGTTTAAAGTCGAGGTTATTATCAATCTCCTTATAAAAAAGACCCTGATTGGTCCCTAAATAAAGTTTATTACCCACTATTTCAGAGGCGTACACACTACCGGCAACCCCCCTGTTATCTCGGTATACTTTAAAAGGTGATCTCAGGTTTATATAACTGAGACCATTATCTAATCCTAGCCAAAGGTTGTTGTCCACATCTTCAAAAAGGGATAGAACCGTATTATTTCTTAGTCCTTTTATTTGATCTATATGATACAACAGCTCCCCATTCTGATCTAGCTGTATCAACCCTTTGGAAATTGTTCCTAAAGCAAAACTCTTGTCTTTTAATTGAATTCCGCTGTAAACACTTACCGAAGACAATAGATTATTGGCACTGGCACTCCATTTTTCGAGAGTAGAACCATTTAACTTGTATATACCATTATGACGGGTTAGAAACAACAACCCTTCTTCACTTTGAAAAATATTGATGACCTCATCATTCTTAACTATTTCATCATTGAGAAAAAGTACATCCTTCCCATTCTCTATTTTATAGATCCCTTTGTTTATTCTTTGAAAATAAAGGCCCTGATCCAGATCAAATATTTTAGGTAAGGATGTTTCCGATTCAATGATATTGAATGAATCTTCCCGGAGATCATAAATGTAAATTCGTTTGAGTGACTGAAAAACTATGTAATTGTCTATATCAAGAATATTCCAGAATTCTTCATCCGGAATAAACATCCTGTCTATCTTTTTAGATAAGGTTGTGTAGTGAAATACACCAAAGTCATCATCCTCCCAATACCCAAATTCCATATAACTGCCTGTGTAGATCTTCTCACCTATCACCATAACAGATCGCATTACACTCTCATTCGGTGATTGATACAATGTCCATTGGGCACCATTGTACGCAAGCAGACCTTTACTGTTCGCTATATAAATATCCTTGTCCGAAGCTTGTGCTATAGCCCAGTTCTGATTCTCAGCCTTATAATCTACGGGGGCAAAATTCTGGATGGGGGGAAGCCCTTGAGCAATACAAGTAAGACTTAGGAAAAAAACGAGCAATAAGATAATGATCCTCAAGAAGACATAATTTTATCCGTTGATCTATTTCCCTTCACTTAGGTGAAGAAATTAAAGTAAAAGTATTGTTCTCTCAGACCAACTCGGCGCTTAAACCAGCTTGAAGTAATTTGCTGCAACGAGGTTTTAAATCCACATATTCTCCCGTTTTTACTGTGCATTTACCATTATAATGCACAATTAGCGAACATTGTTCTGCTTGTTCGGGAGTATGGTCGCACACACTGATAAGGGTATCGATCACATGATCGAAAGTATTCACGTCATCATTAAACAGTATGATCTCGTGTTGTTTTACCGTTACTTCCTCCAGTAACAGTTCTTCTGAATATTTTTCTTTAGATCCCATAGCGAAGAATTTGTACTAATATACTAATTTTTCCGACTTTTAACTTTTACCGGTATTTTTGAAAAATAGCACCACAGATCGGTTCCAAATAATGCTATTATTTATAGCTTCCAATTAGCTAGTTTTTGGAGTACTGAGCTGCTACCCATGTATTTCTATCTGCTTTTTTGTTGAATGTAAGTCCGGCCTTTTTACACGCTGCCGTAATTGTGGGTTCATCCTCCAGATAAAATCCGCTGAGAAGCAAGCATCCTTGCGCCTCCAGATGCTCTGAATAGATCGCTATATCTGCGAGCAAAATATTCCGGTTGATATTCGCCAGGATACAATTGTATTTTTTAGCGGGAATTACCCTTGCATCGCCCTCAATGATAGTTATATTACTCTGTCCATTGCGGTCAGCATTTTCTATTGCATTGAGATAGCTCCAATGATCTATATCTATCCCATCAACATCCGCAGCTCCTTTCATAGCTGCTAAAATGGCCAGCACCGCTGTTCCACAGCCCATATCTAGCACTGTCTTTCCCTTCAGATCCATGTCTAACAGAAATTGCAGCATCATATAGGTGGTTTCATGATGGCCCGTTCCAAAACTCATTTTTGGTTCTATAACAATATCGTATTGTACCTCTTTCTTTTTATGAAAAGGGGCCCGAACCCTGCATTTGGATCCTATTTCTATGGGCTCGAAATGAGTTTCCCATTTTTTATTCCAGTTTTCCGGGGGAATTTCCCTGATATGTTGTGTGATCTGAAAGCCTGGATCTTTAAGAATACCAACATCGTGCAGCAGTTCGCTTTGCCAATCCTGCTTTCGTATGTAGGCATTGATACCCTTCTCTGTTTCTTCAAAACTTTCGAAGGGATGTACACTCAATTGGGCTAATAAGATATCAGTGCCCGGTGCTTTTGGCGTAACCTCAAAGCTGCATTCAATATAAAAATGACTCATTTCAGTTAAATTGCGGCAACAATGGCTGCAAAATCATCAGCAACCAAAGAAGCTCCTCCTATAAGTCCCCCATCTACGTCTGGTTTAGAGAAGATCTCATTGGCATTGCCCGGCTTTACACTCCCACCGTACAGAATGGTCACCTTTTGGGCGATCTCCTGATCATAGGCTCCGGCAATTGTTTTGCGAATAAAGGCATGCATTTCCTGAGCTTGTTCGGGCGAAGCTGTTTCACCGGTACCTATGGCCCATACAGGTTCATAAGCCAGGACAATTTGTCCCCCAGTGCTCTTTATCTAAATGGAAAAGGCCATTCTTTAAGTTGTCCTTCAACTACCTTAAAATGATCCCCACTTTTTCTATCTTGTAATTCTTCCCCGAAACAAAAGATCACGCGCATATTTGCTTTCAGGGCTGCATCTACTTTTTTGGCTAAAAGGGCATCGTCTTCTCCAAAGTAGGCTCTGCGTTCCGAATGTCCCAGGATCACGGTTTTAATACCAACAGACTGCAACATATTGGCAGATATTTCACCGGTATATGCACCATTTTCCGCAAAATGCATATTCTGGGCAACCACCTCCATAGAGGATGCTGCCAACTGTTTTACTGCCTGTGCCAAATTTACAAATGTAGGGGCCACCATCACCTCAGCAGTTGTATCTGGTATCTTGCTTAGTAGTTGGGTAAGTAGTTCTGCAGTTTCACTGCTATTCTTATTCATCTTCCAGTTTCCTGCAACTATTTTGTTTCTCATCTTGTTACTTTTTTATAGGTCAATTGTTAAATGTGAGTTCGTCCATATCATTGTAATGGACTTTTTGAATAATGACGCCCTTTTTTAATACCAGTACGCCCGGATTAGACCTTACAATAGTTTTTAGGGTGGTCTCATCCGTAAAATAAAAAGGGAAATCGAGCTTAAATTCATCAATCGCTTTAGAACTCCAATCCTCATTGGATGCAGACATTGCTATCACTTTAAAGCCGTTAGCAATTGCCTTATCCGTTACCTTTTTAAGATCATCGTACACATCAAAATTGCTCTTTGCCAGGTCATAGGCAATGACCATCACAAGATCTTCTTCCTGCAGCAAGGTCTCAGACATATCTTCTCCATTTTGCTCAATGGTAAAATCGTGAATAGGTGGTTCATACCCTTTCTGTATCTCTGTGGTCTCTACCTCAAGAAATTCACCGTCTACTGTGGGGTACTCCCCATTGGTAATAATAGTTGTTTCCGTTCCGTTCGTATCGAAGGTCCAGGCGTATTCGAAAATGGCTTTAGGGGCATCTGCAGGAACGGTCATGCCGTCCGGAATACTCGCTCCAATTTTATAGGGCCTGAAATCGATCCAGGGTAAATGGTTGATCACAAAATTTACAAACAGCCCGCATACAAATAGTGAGATCACCATAACGATCCTTGATGTCCTGGGTTTAAAGAGAGGCTTTATATATTGCTTACCATACAGTAGGATCAGTATAAAGATCAGTAGTACTACATCCTTGGTAAAAGATTCCCATGGAGTAAGTTTTACCGCATCGCCAAAACACCCGCAATCTGTGACCTTGTTGAAATAGGCTGAATAAAAGGTAAGGAAGGTAAAGAACACTATCATAGCCAAAAGACTCCAGAGTGTGATCTTTCGCTGGTATCCCAATAAAAGAAGTACGCCAAGCAATACTTCCAGAATTACAAGAAAAATAGCCAGTGCCAGAGCATAGGGCATTAAGAATCCCAGGTCTAAAACACCCGGACTAAAATACTCTTCGAGTTTAAAGGAAAACCCTACCGGATCGTTCAACTTAATAAGACCCGAGATGATAAATAGGATCCCGACAAAAATTCTCGATATGGTTACAATGATCTTCATAGGTTTTGATTTGGGATCAGGAATTTTCTTCTTCCAGATGGATCATAGCAAAAACTGCATAATTAATGATATCCTGATAGTTAGCGCTAATTCCTTCACTGACCAGGGTCACCCCTTTATTATCCTCTATTTGTTTAACCCGCAGTAATTTTTGAAGGATAAGGTCGGTCAAAGAACTTACTCTCATCTCACGCCAAGCTTCTCCATAGTCATGGTTTTTATCTTCCATAAGACTTTTGGTGGCCTCAGCATACTGATCATAGAGAACACTTGCCTGATTTGTGTTGAGATCTGGTTGTTCTACGACCCCTTTTTCTATTTGTATAAGGGCCATGATAGAATAATTGATGATCCCGATGAATTCGGACTTTTCGTCCTCATCCACTTTACGGACCTCATTTTGCTGTAAGCTTCGTATACGTTGTGCTTTAATAAAGATCTGATCTGTAAGTGAGGGGAGTCTGAGGATTCGCCAGGCACTGCCGTAATCCTTCATTTTTTTTACGAACAATTCCTTACACCTCTGTATAATGGCATCGTATTGTTCTGAAGTTTGCTGCATATTCTTCTAATTTGCGTACATTTCGTACGAAATACTGTCGGCCTCAAAGGTCGGAGTTTAATCTAAATCGGCAAAATGAATTCTGGCAGATAACGCCTGTTCTTATATCATGACGATAAATTGCAAAGGTAACCTCATAGATCTGCAACAACCCAAAGTAATGGGTGTCCTAAACCTTACCCCCGATTCCTTTTATGATGGCGCCAAATACAAGGACAAACAGAGCATTCTGCAGCAGACCGAAAAAATGCTGGCTGAAGGAGCTACTTTTATTGATATAGGGGCCTATAGTTCCCGTCCCGGAGCAGACGACATTTCAATAGAGGAAGAATTAAAAAGGATTACACCGGTAGTGTCTCTTTTAGTGGACCATTTCCCAGGCATCATTCTCAGTATAGATACGTTTAGAAGTATGGTTGCTCAGCAGTGCATAGAACATGGAGCAGCCATGATCAATGATATTTCAGCCGGTGTTTTGGATCCGCAAATGATGGAAACGGTCGCTGAAATGAAGGTGCCATACATCATGATGCATATGCAGGGAACTCCCCAGACAATGAAAAATTTAAATACTTATAATGACCTGGTAGAAGATATTTGCTTTTATTTTTCAGAAAAAATAGCGACTGCCCGAGCGCTGGGTATACATGACATTGTTATTGACCCGGGTTTTGGTTTCGCCAAGAACATTGATCAAAACTATCAATTACTTCAGAAGTTCTCATTATTTAAAACCTTTGAAGTGCCTATACTGGCCGGACTCAGCAGAAAGTCTATGATCTATAAGGTATTGGGGAAGACCCCGGAGGAAGCCCTTAACGGAACAACGGCACTCAATATGATCGCCCTGGAAAAAGGTGCCAACATCCTCAGGGTTCACGATGTAAAGGAAGCGGTAGAATGTGTGACCCTCTTTAAAAAATTAAGCACACAGTCAGAATAGTCTTTTGTAGACTATTTTTTCTAATTTTACAAAAACGACCAGATTGGACTTTCTTAATTTCCTGGATTTTAAAATTACAGATCTCATAGACATCCTTCTTGTCGCTATTCTTCTCTATTATGTTTATAAGTTGGTCCGTGGCACGGCTGCAGTCAACATCTTTTTAGGGATCGTTTTTGTTTGGGCCTTTTGGAAACTGACCCAATTACTGGAAATGAAAATGATCAGCAGCGTTGTTGGAGGTTTTATGCAGGTTGGACTTATAGCATTGATCGTGGTCTTTCAACAGGAAATTCGAAAGTTCCTCCTGATGATCGGGTCTACTAATTTGGGGAATAAACGCTCTTTTGCAAAACGTTTCAGTTTTTTAAAACAAGAAGGGATAATCCCTGATCTAAAGGTTTCTGTAGTGCTTGAGGCCTGTGAAAAAATGGGGAAAAGCAGAACCGGAGCCATCCTAGTAATTGAACGCAGCAATTCTCTCGATTTTATAAAGTCGTCCGGAGACAGGATGAATGTTGAACTGAACCTCCCCATTCTGGAAAGTATTTTCTACAAGAATAGTCCGTTGCACGATGGCGCCGCTATAATCCGGGGAAACCGCATCATTGCCACCAGGGTTATTTTGCCCTTATCCCAGGAACGAAATATTCCGCTCAGATTTGGCTTAAGGCACAGAGCAGCCATTGGGATCACCGAAAAAACAGATGCCCTGGCGCTGGTGATAAGCGAAGAAACCGGAACTATATCTTATATTAAAAACGGTGAGTTTACGATGTACAAGGACATGCATGAATTAGAGACGCTGTTAAAAAAGGACCTTCAGTAGTATGAATTGCAAGAATTGCCAAAGCCCCCAAAGAACCGACTTTAATTATTGCCCTAACTGCGGTGCCAAAGTGGTTCATCACAGGCTATCCTTTAAAAACCTGACGTACGATATTACAGAACGGTATTTTAATCTGGATAACACCTTTATTAAAACCGTGGTGCAACTCTGCATTAGGCCGGAGGTGGTGATAGATTCATATATTCAAGGAGTAAGGAGAAAGTTTCTGAATCCTATTAGTCATTTGGGAATTGCTCTTACCCTTTCAGGGCTTCTCATTTTTATCATGCAAAAAGTATTTACCGCTGATCTCTTTGATATGTATGGCGGTAATCGTATGTCTGAAGAACTATCCTCAAAACTTTATGAGGCCATGTTTGACTATTCCACCGTCATGTTCGTATTGTATATCCCTGTTTTTGCTATAGCCGGATACCTTACTTTTAACCGTAAAGATTATCTGCTATCTGAATATATGATAGCATTTATATACATTATGGCACAATGGAGCATTGTGATATTTCCGATATCTCTTATTGCATTGATATGGGATCCTGCTTTTTATGTCTCCTTGAGCGTACCTCTACTTTTTTTAATGGTATTTTATTGTGTCTTTGTAATGCAGCGTATTCACCACTATCCAACCGGGGCCATGATACTTAGATCATTCGTTTTTTTCATGCTCTCTGTCATTGGATATTTTGCAATCATCATTGTGTTTTATATTGTCATGTTCCTAACCGGAACAATAGAATTGCAAGACTTTGCACCTCCACCCAAATAGAAATGATAATTGATCTAGGCCACCTCTTCCTCAAGAAATTGCGCTTCGTATAAATTACTGTAGTAACCACCTTTTTTGAGTAGTTCTTTGTGAGTACCTGTTTCCACAATTTGTCCGGCGTCCATCACAAGGATCTTATCCGCCTTTTTAATGGTAGCCAGGCGATGTGCGATGATAATAGAAGTACGACCCTCGGTGATCTTGTCCGTAGCCTTCTGTATGAGTTTTTCGGTATAGGTATCTACAGAGGAAGTAGCTTCATCCAGGATCAAAATACTTGGATTGGTCACAAAAGCCCGTAAAAAGGCGATCAGTTGCCGCTGCCCACTGGAGAGCATGGTGCCTCGCTCCTTTACATTGTAAGTATAACCTCCAGGTAAGGAATTTATAAATTCATGCACGCCTATGCGCTTGGCGGCCTCTTCAATGGTAGCTACGGAAATATCAGTGTCTTTCAGCGTAATATTATTGGCGATGGTATCTGCAAAAAGGAAGACGTCTTGCAAGACGATAGCTATATTCTTTCGGAGCGAAGACAAGGTATAATCCTTAATCTCAATGCCATCTACCTTTATGGATCCCGAATTTATTTCGTAGAATCTGTTGAGAAGATTTATGATTGTTGACTTGCCAGCGCCGGTCGCTCCCACGATCGCCACTGTTTCACCTGCTTTTACCTCGAATGAAATTCCATGCAGGACCTCTTCATCTTCCAGATAGCCAAATCGAACTTTTTCAAATTGAATAAGGCCATTAACCTGTTGTTTCTCCTTGGTGCCATTATCCTCTATCCTGCTGTCTGTATCCAATATTTTAAAGACCCTGTTGGCTGCTACCATCCCCATTTGAAGGGTATTGAACTTATCCGCAATTTGACGCAAGGGTCTGAAAAGCATTTCTATGTAGAGGATAAAAGCAAAAATGGTTCCTGCAATATCTACATTGATATTGGCAATATTCTGAAGACCGCCATACCATACCACCAAACCAACTGCAATGGAGGTTACGATTTCAGCCACCGGGAAGAAAAAGGAGTTGTACCATACCGTTTTCAACCAGGCATTCTGATGTTTTTCATTAATAGTCCTGAATTTTTCACTTTCTATTTTTTCCCGGGTGAATAGTTGTACGATCTTCATCCCGGTAAGACGCTCCTGTACAAAAGAATTTAAATTAGAGACCTGAGCCCTTACCTCAATAAAGGCGACTTTCATGGCTTTTTGAAACAAGCGGGTGGCATATAGAATTATCGGTAAAATGGCAAAGACCATTAGCGCTAGTTTCCAGTTCATAAAGAGCATTATACTGGCGGCGGCTACCATTTTCAATAGATCTGAAACGATCATAAAAAATCCCTGGCTAAAGATCTCACCGATCCGTTGCATATCTGCCACTGCCCTTGTTACCAGCAGCCCAATAGATGAGTTGTCAAAGTACTTCATCCTAAAGCCCATCATCCTTTTGAAAAGCAAGATCCTAACGTCCTTAATAACAGATTCACCCAACCAATTGGCATAGTAATTAAAGAGTAATTGAAATATTACCTGTCCAAACAACACACCCAACATAGCCAGGGAAAGCCAAAACAAGGCATCCATATCTCTTTTGTTGATGGCATCATCAATGATATTCCTTAAAATGTAGGGAGTGAGTACAGCGAAACAAGTTAAAAGAATTGCTGCCAGAGCAACCCCATAAAAGGTAAGACGATAGGGTCTTGTCTGAGCAATTAACCTCTTAAATAGTTTATAATCAAATGCTTTGCCTGTTTCTTTATCCATTAAGGTCAAAAAGGGTCTTAGGGTACGTAATCTTCGTCAAATATAATCCTTTTGCGGGCACCGAAACGCCGGCTTCCCCCCTGTCCTTACTTTTTATAATACTATTAACATTCTCTACAGAGGTCTTCCCAAGACCCACATCCAGAAGCGTGCCTACTACGGCTCTTACCATATTGCGCAGGAAACGATCGGCTGTAATGGTGAACACAAGTTTTCCGTTATCTTCAGTCCACTGTGCCTTCTTTAGATGACATATATAGGTCTTCACATCGGTGTTAGATTTTGAAAAACACTCAAAATTTGTATGATCCAGCAGTATAGATGCCGCTTTGTTCATGGCCTTAACATCTAATGGAAGATGAATATAGTGCGCCCAGTCCCGGTAAAAAGGGTCTTTGTATTGCAACACCCAATATTCGTAGGTGCGCTCCAGAGCATCGAAGCGTGCATGAGCCTTATCATTGACCTGAAAAATATTCTGGATAGCAATATCATCAGGAAGAAACGCATTCAAACGATGTAGCTGTTCTTCAGTCTCCAATGGTGAGTCCAAATCAAAATGCGCATATAATTGCCTGGCATGTACCCCGGTATCTGTACGGCCTGCACCTGCTAATTGAACGGGGGTTCTCAGTTGAGTGGTCATGGCATCCTCCAGAGTTTGCTGAACACTTACAGCGTTAGGCTGGCGTTGCCATCCGTGGTAGGCTTTACCATCATATGAAAATTCAACAAAATATCTCAAAGTGAAGTCCTATTTTTGTTTTTTTCAAAGATACCCCTAAATGACTAAAATCTTACTCCTTTCAGATACCCATGGCTATATGGACGAAGCCATTCTGAAATATGCTAAACAAGCAGATGAAATATGGCATGCCGGTGATATTGGAACCTTTGAAGTTGCCGATAAACTTGCTGCAATTAAACCTTTAAAGGCCGTGCATGGCAATATAGACAATGGACTGCTGCAACAAGAATTTCCCCTGCACCAAAGATTTCTATGCGAAGAGGTCGATGTATGGATCACGCATATAGGCGGGTATCCAAACAGATATAGCCCAAAGATAAAACGGCGCATACAAGAAGATTCACCCAACCTTTTTATTAGTGGACATTCTCATATTTTAAAGGTGATGTGGGATAAAAAATTGAATTTACTGCATATGAATCCGGGTGCCTGCGGAAAACAGGGCTTTCATCAGATCAGAACTATGTTGCGCTTTGAAATTGAAGGGAAAGACATTAAAAACCTGGAAGTGGTAGAATTGGGCAAACGTGCGTCTCTTTAAGCCAAAGAATCTACTTCTTAGGGGAATGGATCATATTACAAAGCAAAAAACCCCGGTATGGCTACCGGGGTTTCACGCACTAATACTACTAAGATGTTAGGTTTAACGTAAGCGATCAACAGATTTTACGAGATCTTCATCCTTCTTGATAGCCCTGTTGGCCAGGACCAAAAAAACGATAGAAAATACAGGAATCAGCATCCCAATACCCTTCTCCGAGACCAGGGCCTCTCCGGATAAGTTTAGCGATCGGTAAACGAAAAATCCTAGTAAAAAAAGATTAAGTATCATATTTAACCGGTTCAGCACAAATTGGCTCTTTCGGTCCTTAAACCGGAAAATAGCCAAGATTGCCAATACAGCCGACCCATAAAAGGCCAGTGAAACCGCTAATTCATTTTTTGCAAAAACAACATCCCCAGAATTATCTACCCAAAGCGCTAACCAAAATGGTAGCAGTGCCCCCAGAAGGACAACTAACATCAGATAAATGGATTGAATACGTTGAATCATTGCACAATTGCTTGTTCACGCTGCAAAAATAAAGGTCTTTTTAAGATTTTACCATGAAATATTGAAAATAATTTGTAATTTTGTAATGTTATCTAAGATAGCACTTACCGACTGGGATCTCATTCCCTTTTAATACCCAAGTAATAAATACTTCGAATTTTAACTACGTATAACTTATTCAATACTCAATGTTTGAGATTTCTGATTTAAAGGCAATGAAGCTTCCTGAGCTTCAGAAGATCGCCGAAAATTTAAAAGTACCTAAGTACAAAACCCAAAAGAAATTAGATCTGGTATATCAAATACTAGATCTGCAAGCCAGCAATCCTGCCATCGTAAAGGAGACTACAGCGGTCGTTGAAAACACTGCAACTGCAGAACGCCCTAAAAAGCACGTTCCCAAGCCACGGCCCAGACCTAAGAAAGATGCTGTCTCAGAATCAAAAGACACCACGGCTACTCAACAAAGAAGACAGCCTAAAGGAGAAGCTGCCAATGCGGATGCTACCAAAGAACATCCTAAAAAGGAGCATCCCAAAAAAGAACACATTAAAAAGGAACATCCCAAGAAAGAACATAGCGGGAACCAAATTAAAGGACAACGCTCCAATAAGCCCTCCCATCAGAATAATGGGCAGGAGAAAAAGTCGAGCAACTACGACAAAGACCTCAAGAACAAATACAAACAACCGGAATACGAATTCGATAGTATCATTGAGAGTGAAGGAGTCCTGGATATCATGCAGGATGGTTATGGATTCTTAAGGTCTTCGGACTATAATTATCTTTCTTCCCCGGATGATATATATGTTTCTCAATCTCAGATCCGCTTATTTGGATTAAAGACAGGAGATACGGTTCTTGGAAATGTACGCCCACCAAAAGAAGGTGAAAAGTATTTTCCACTGATCAAAGTGAATAAGATCAACGGACAAGACCCTCAGGTGGTAAGAGACCGGGTTGCTTTTGAACACCTTACACCACTATTTCCAACGGAAAAATTTAATTTGGCCGAACGTCAAAGCAATATCTCAACCCGTATTATAGATCTGTTCTCTCCTATCGGGAAAGGACAACGAGGCATGATCGTTTCCCAACCAAAAACGGGAAAGACCATGTTATTGAAGGATGTTGCTAATGCTATAGCGGCCAACCATCCGGAAGTTTATCAAATCGTATTGT
>CAWJQE010000015.1:0-163765 GCA_963844995.1 uncultured Flavobacteriaceae bacterium
TTTAAAGGCGCTACTGCCACTTGTGTGAATCTGGAATTGTATTTGCTGTAAATGGTGGAGTTGTTCTCTGGGGCAGGCATTGCATACTCTGATCCAAGCATTGCCGCGGTCCAGTCTGAGAGTTGTTTTTCATAGGTTGCCCACTGCGCTTTCTTTGTATCAGTGTCTAGTATGTATACCAAACTGCTTGGTTTTGCCTTTTCTTCTGTAAAGCCAGATTGAAAATGGGCCGTAAGAAGGGCACTAATAAACCCAAAAAATAATAGTGCGCTAAGAATATTTTTCCCGGGATACCTCCCCACCAGGGGCAGGAGCAGCCAAAACGTAAGAGTCGAAAATAATGTGGTGGTCACCAACATTTTAAGGCCAAGGGCTATGGGAAACATAGCTATAAATGGGGAATAGATGAATATCGCAGGGAGCGTCAGAAACAAGAGTAGAAAAGGGTCGGGTTTTTTTTGGTAGATTAAGATAGCCATACAAGCCAGGAGTGCATAAAGGGGCAGGATAAAAAAGCTGGCACCGGGCAGGAATTGGGCTAATGCCCAACAGATGAGCAACCAAAGTAGGGCTGGGGCCACCAGAAGGTTAGGGATGCTAATATTTTTAAACATGTGATACGCCCGGAAGCAGTTGGCAATGGAGAAGAGCGCCAATGCCAGGATGTAAACATGACCATTATAGGTAAACCCCTGTAATATATCACTATAGCCCGGATAGACAAATGTGATCATCTCCCAGGCAAAATACCCCAGGAGACCATTCACAACAAGAGAGTCTAGCATAGGGACAAAACCCAGTAAAATCTCCTTCAACTTCAAACTACCCGTTCTGAATCCCAGCACCATTAGAATCACAAAAATTCCAAGGGCAAGGAACCACATGGGCCATATCCAGTCAAAAGGATAGGTTACCATTTTAAATAGTGGAATGTTGAAATAAATGTAGTCGTTCAGGCTTTTCAGGCCCCCAAGATCTGCCTCACTAAAATGGCTTAATAATGGCATTAAGTAGCTGCCCTGATGTGTAAGGGAATTTCGATCTAATCTATTATAAGAATCCCGAACGGTATGATAGTCAAAATGATCATCTATAAAGGCAAAATTAAAGCCTTCTATGTCCTGATCTTCCCTGAAAACCGTAAGATCTGTGTCATTTGGCAACAACTTATAAATACTATACGCCAGCGAATTAGTGACCGGGAATTGCGGATTTGCCGTCACGAATTCCTTGATGAGTTGTTCATTCCCGCGGTTGGTCTCCATAAACATATACGCGGGTCCGCCGCTTCCCCTTGCCTCAAAATTTAGCACCAAGCCAACATCCTTTGTCCAGGGGTGGCGGTTCGCAAAAAGATCTGCTCCATTAAGGCCAAGCTCTTCGGCATCTGTGATCACAATGATGATATCGTTCTTTGGGGTCACCTTTTTATCAAGGTAGGCACGTACACCTTCCAGAATAGTAGCTACTCCGCTACCGGCATCACTAGCCCCCAGGGAAGAATGTGGATTGCTATCGTAGTGAGAGAGAAGTAATAACCCTTTTCCTTCCCCAGAGCCCTTTATTTTTGTTACAATGTTTATGGCCTTGCTGTAATTGGCCCAATCGCCGGCCGTATAGCCTTCTTGCAGGGATACTTCCAATCCCATTTTTTCCAGTTCGGCCACAATATATGCTCTTACGGTTTCATGGGCCGGGAACCCAACCGCATGTGGCTGTTTTGAAATGGCCTCCACATGTTGAAGGGCTCTGTCTGTTGAAAAACCGTATTCTTCCTCCACATTGGTATTGCCATTTGCGGGTATCAGGGATCTATAACTCCAAAAAATTGCCAGGATCAGAAGGGGCATGGTGGCCCAAAGCCTACTATTTTTCATGCTAAATAAAATCTCCGTTAAAAGTAAATAATTATGGTGGGTCTTTGCCGTTTGACGACTAATTTTAGAAGATTCGCTTAAAATATGTATATTTAAGGCTAACCAATTTAAAACTAACAGGTATGGGGATTAAAAGTTTTATGGGCCGAAGAGCCAAGGAGGTTTCCAAAAAAGAGTATAATGCCCCTATTTTGGTGGAAGATTATATGTCTAAAAAGCTGATCACCTATAGTCCTGAGGATTCCATTCTAGACGTGATGGAGTCTTTTGCAAAAAACCATATTTCAGGAGGTCCTGTATTGGACGACAATGGATTTTTGGTTGGGATCATCTCGGAGGCCGACTGTATGAAGGAGATCTCTGAAAGCCGATATTTCAATCAGCCTATCCTTGATAAGAGCGTAGAGAAATTTATGACCAATAAAGTGGAAACTATACCACATGATATGAGCATATTTGATGCGGCTGGTCAATTTCACAAAAACGGTCGTCGCCGTTTACCGGTGATGAAGGAAGGTCTGTTGGTAGGGCAAATAAGTCGAAAGGATATTGTGGTTGCGGCATTAAAGCTTACCAGTCATAATTATCAATAGAAAAAGTCATTACTCATAATAATAGCCCTGGACATTCTCCGGGGCTATTCTCTTTTTACGATCATAAAGTAGTCGTTATCAAGAGGCAGATAGCCCAGGTCGTACACAAAATAATAGGTAGTTCCTTTTTTGGTAGTGTAAAGGTTGGTAAGATACTCAAAGTCGAATCCCTTATCTAGCAGTCGGGTTTTTGTGGTCCTTGTTTTACCGTCTTTTAAAGCAAAACTATCCAGGATGCGGTAGTTTTTCCTCAGGCGGTTATTTATATTCCTAACCAGATTTTTACTGTCTTTGTTGAGCTTATTGTTATAGGCATTACGGCAGTAGTCCGAACAGAATTTTTTATCTATCCTTCCTTTAATGACCTCGTTACATTCTAAACATCTTTTTTCCAAGATGACATGACTTTGTATGAAATTACAAAAAATTCCTGCAAGCAACTTACAAGGAAATGTTTAATACCCAACGGCAGCCCCATCCGGGCTGGAGGAATCTGAAGCCCCAATGTAAATACCTTCTTCCCCAGAATTTATGATGCCCATTAACCGGCCCAGGTTACTGCTCCCATACATCGTATGGCCCATTTCTTCCAGTGCTTTTTGAGTATCAGGAGACATAAGGTGAGTTTCAAAGATCAATCTATCCGGCAGCCACTGATGGTGTATTTTCATGGCTTCAATAGCCTTGTGTATTGGCATCTCATATGCCAAGACATTGAGAACTGTTTGGAAAACAGTGTTGATGATGGTTCTACCCCCGGGACTGCCAATGACCAGGTATGGTTTTCCTTCTTTTGACACAATGGTGGGCGTCATACTAGAGAGCATCCTTTTACCTGGTTGAATAATATTTGGATCTGTACCAATTAGCCAACTACTGTCTGTGTAACCGGGTTGCGGATTGAAATCGCCCATTTCATTGTTAAAAATAAAGCCCAGCCGTGGAGAGCCTAGTTTAGAACCATATGAATACTCAAGGGTGTATGTCAGGGATACGGCGCTACCATTTTTATCTATGACAGACAGATGAGTAGTGTTAGTGCCATCGTAGAGCTGACCAAATTTAGTTGAATCACTTATAGAAGCTCTTTCAAAATCGATATTGCGATACCTTCTTTGTGCGAATTCTTTGGAAATTAATTTAGCAATAGGCA
Organism: uncultured Flavobacteriaceae bacterium; assembly: GCA_963844995.1. GTDB lineage: Bacteria > Bacteroidota > Bacteroidia > Flavobacteriales > Flavobacteriaceae > Muriicola. The sequence goes on from CAWJQE010000015.1 coordinate 3,624, forward strand.
TTTCGGGGTTAAAATCCGGATCACCAAGAAACTCAGCCCTGTCAGCAAAAGCTCTTCTCATGGTTTCTGCAACAAGATGCACATAAGCCGTAGAATTGAACTGAACAGAATCTAAGTTGGCCAATTCCATAATGTTCATCATTTCTATTAGTGCCACACCTCCGGAACTTGGAGGGGGCATGGAATAAATCTCATACTCTTTGTAACTGCCTTTCACAGGGGAACGCTCAATGGCTGTATATTCTTTCAGGTCTTTTCGCGTAATTATCCCACCATTGGCTTTCATGAATTTTTCGATCTCCCTAGCCACTTTACCTTTATAAAAACCATCCTGTCCCTTATCACGGATCAATTGCAGTGTCTTAGCCAGTGCAGGCTGCTTCCAGATCTCACCAAATTCTACGAGTACGCCATTAGAATTTTTAAAGTAGTCTTGCATAAATTTGGGAGTAGTGCTCTCTTGCATTCGTTGGGCATGCGAAGCAAGGGTCCAGCTAAGGATAAATCCATTTTCTGCCAGGTCTACTGAAGGGTGTACCAACTCTTTCCAAGGCAAACTGCCATATTTCTGATGTGCCAAATAGAGTCCGGCTACGGTGCCGGGTACGCCAACCGATTTTAGGCCCTGATGATTACTGCCTTCAATTAGATCGTCATTTTCATCAAGGAACATATCTGAAGTTGCACGTAAGGGGGCTTTTTCTCTAAAGTCGATCGTAGTACTGCCACCGGCAGCATTCATATAGACAATAAAACCTCCGCCACCAATGTTGCCAGCCTGAGGGTGTACCACTGCGAGGGCAAAAGCGGCAGCTACAGCAGCGTCGATGGCATTCCCGCCCTTTTTTAAAATAGCTACGCCAACCTCAGAAGCAATTTTGTTATCTGAAACGACCATCCCATTTTTCGCATAGGTTTGGGCAAAACCGGAAATGAGAATAAGAAAAAAGGATATAAAGAAAAGTGTTCTCGCGTACAATAATGATTTGCTCATGGGCTTTTAAATAGACAGATTAATAGGATTTGGATGTAAAAAGAACATCAATTGGCCTATTGCGCTTTAGTTTATTGACCTTTATGTTTCTTAATGTCTTCATCTGTTAAGTTCAAGAACCTTGCAGCATTGTTGTAAAATATATCTTCTTTTTGTTCCATGGAAAGAAAATCTGCGGAATTGATTGCAGCAATGGCATCATCAATAGTGCCTACCCATATCATTGAGTCAGTACCGAACATGATCCTTTTACCAAAACCAGCATCTACCAGGCCTTTTAAGAAGTGATGAAATTCCTTAACGGGTAATACCCAATCTATCACTCCAAGATCTACGTACACTTGTGGATGTGCATACATAAGTGCCTTCATGTCTTCCAAATATGGCCAACCTGCATGCATTATATAGATTTTCATTCGTGGGTGTGAGAACAGAATTTCTTCTAATTGCAGTGGCTTACCTTGAAATGCCCTTGTTTCAGGATACATGATATAGGCTCCTCCCGGAGGTCCACCAGGGAATAAATGATAGGCTACGGGGATACCTAATTCTTCGGCAAGATCGTAGTAATCCTTTAATCTATCGTCAGTAGGCAAGATGCCCTGATAGTTAGGAGCTACCTCACCCAATACATCTAACTTTCCTTCTTTGTGTTTCAGCTTAAGCTCCTCTATGGACAGGAAATGATTATTTCCAATGATCACCTTCTCCGGAGCGAATTCGTACCATAGTTCTCCTTGTGATACCATTGCTTTCACAATGTTGTATTCTTCGAATTTAGCCAATGTTTCTTCTCTCAGTTTTTCCATAGAAGCAGATGCCGTGTAGATCTTACCGGTCATAGCAAGATCCATTTCCTTTCCTAACATAGAGCTGAATGCACTGTTCTCATTAAAAGCATGGCTATGCATATCTATCTTAGGTCCGGTATAATCTGTGTTATCATCAGTATTCTGTGTAATGATAACTTGTTGTGCGAAACAGTTAGATAGAATTAGTGTTAGCAAAAGATTTCCTAAAATCGATATTGATGTTTTCATAATATTTATTTTATCTAAATACCTGAATAAGGTACAGGATTATTGCGATTTATTTCTTGATATTAGGTTTTGGTCGCACTTATACCAAACTGCATCTTTTCCCCCGGCTTCATAAGGAGCAACTTTATAGAATTCCATTCCTATTTTTTCCATCACTTTGATCGATGCTTTATTCTCTTTCATAGCAATGGCAATTATCTTTTTTAATTTTAAGGTATCAAATCCGTAGGTCAAAATAGCACGAGACGCTTCAGTTGCTATGCCAATTCCCCAGTATTCGGGCAAGAATCTATAACCAAGATCAATTTCGTCAAATTCAGGCAGATAGAGCAGACCCGCCCAGCCTACAAATTGCTTTCCCTCCTTTAAAAAAGTGGCCCACCTTCCAAATCCATATTTCTTATAATGTGCAATTCTCCCCAAGATCGCTTTTTCCATTTCGTCGAGGGATTCAACCACAGGCTCACCCGTATACTTTTGCACTTCCGGATAAGAGTGTAAGGTAAATAGATCCTCTTTGTCATCTAACGTAATCTCTCGTAATACCAGCCTTTCTGTTTCTATCAGGGTTTTCACTATACAATATTTAACATGGTTGAAATTGACTAGTAGTATTGGTTAAACTAAAATAGTGAAAGAATAGTAAGCGGAATAAAATCCGTTACAATAAACCGAAGCTTAATAGAAGGTTTCAAGACCATTCAGACATGTGAGATCCTTCCTATTGGTCATACAATCTGCTAATCTTTCGTTCTTTTTCTTAAGTCTGCATTTATTTTATTTCTCGAGATATAGTGTGCTCTAAATAACTGAATAGCATGAAGTAAGCGTTTGGAATTAATATGGGATTTATTGTTAATGTTTTGATAAACAGGACATAACTGTTTAATGATTAATTATATTCGTTCAACAAACCTGTGAAATTAAATTGCCAATTATGAAATCAATTCTCTTTAAATGTAGTTTCCTTGCTTTTGCATTGATGTTTTCGTTTAAGCCAAACGTACAGGAATTTCAAGGTCAGGCGTTCTATTTTTCTAAATCTACAATGGATTTAGGTAGTTGGGGCGCAAGAATGAGTGAAGCGCAAAAAAAGCAGGTACAAGCACGCTTAAAGAACAGGTTGGAAAAAACCTATGTATTGAATTTCAATAAGGAAGAATCCGTATTTAACGAAGAAGACAAACTAGACGCCATATCAGGGGCAACAGATTCCTGGGGAAGTAATTTCGCACAGGGCGAGCAGTATAAAAATGTGAAAGAAAATGCCTTAGTTCAAAGTCAGGAATTCTATGGCAAGCAGTTTTTGGTGAAGGATGAGTTACAAGCTATTGAATGGAAGATGGGCACAGAATCGAAGCAAATAGGACAATATATGTGTTTTAAAGCAACCGCTTTAATACCATCAAAAGAATTGTCCTGGTATAACTTTTCCTGGAATGATCTGAGACCGGCAACCGCATCGGAAACTGATTCTACAAACGTTCAGAGCATTGAACCGGAAATACAAATGACTGCAGTTGAAGCATGGTATTCGCCCGAAATACCGGTAAGTCATGGGCCAGGTGAATATTGGGGACTTCCAGGCCTTATTTTAGAAGTAAGTGCAGGCAATACCACCATGTTGTGTTCAAAAATTGTAATGAATCCTAAAGAGAAAATCAAGATTGAGGCCCCTAATAAAGGAAAGGAAATTACTAAGAGTAAATATCAGGCAACAATACAAGAAAAAATGCTTGAAATGAGGAACAACAGAGGAAGAAGACGAAGCTAAGACCGGCAGAATTGACACCTGTATCCAACCCGGCACCTAACCCACAAACATGAAAAAAACATTGTTTCTTATGCTACTTTTTGTAGCAAATATCTCATTTGCCCAAATTAAACTTGAAGGCGTAGTCAGAGACAGTTTAAACACGCCTTTGGAATTAGCAAATGTGATCGCCATAAATCAAGAAACAAGTGGTTTGGAATCTTATGGTATTACAAATGAGCAAGGTGTATACAAGTTGGCACTTGGCAAGAATGGCACCTATAAAATAAGGATCAGCTATGTAGGAATGAAGACTTTTGAAGACATCCTTTCAACAAAAGAAAGTGATATGACAAAAGATTATACACTTCAATCAGCGAATGCCTTGGATGCGGTAGAGCTAATCTATGAGATGCCGGTAGCGGTAAGGGGGGATACCCTGGTTTACAATGCAGACTCTTTTCAGAACGGGACCGAACGAAAGTTAGAGGATGTACTTGAAAAGTTGCCAGGTGTAGAGATCAATGAAGACGGCCAGATAGAAGTGGAAGGTAAAGTCGTCAATAAATTAATGGTCAATGGCAAAGATTTTTTTGATGGGGATACCAAATTAGCGACCAAAAACATTCCGTCCAAAGCTGTAGATAAGATTCAAGTCCTTCGGAACTATTCTGAAGTGGGCCAGCTCAGCGGAGTGAGTAATAATCAGGATAATGTAGCCATGAATATCAAACTAAAAGAGGGAAAAGAGAACTTTTGGTTTGGTAATGTTACGGCAGGTGCGGGAACTTCACCAGATAATGAGCTCTATTTACTGCAACCTAAACTGTTTTACTACAGTCCTAAGTACAGCCTTAATTTTATCGGAGACTTGAATAATACAGGTGAAGTGGCTCTGACAAGGCGAGACATCAGAGGCTTTGGTGGTGGTTTTAGGGCGGCTAGCAGAAGTAGTGGAACAAGTATAAACCTTGGAGATAACAGCTTAAATTTCTTGACGAATCAAGGTAACGCCCTGGAGATAGAGAATAAATTAGCCACCGGTAATTTTAGCTATTCTCCTACTCAGGCACTGGACCTGAGTGGATTCCTAATTTATAACAGTAGTAGGATTCTTTCGAGGGAAACCAGTTTTGTACAATATACAGATCCGGACTTAGGTATTCCGGATGAGGCTACAGAACAAACAAGCCGAGAAAGATCTAATCAGGCATTGTTGAAACTCAGTGCATCGTACCAACCCAACATTAATAATCAACTAGATTATGATGTCCTGGGCCGTGTATCGAACGATTCTCAAAACCAAAATATTTTTTCTTCTGTAATTGGAAATACGAGCCAGCTCGATGAGGTCAAACCTTATAGTATTAACCAGAATATAAATTATTACTACACGCTTAACGAAACTAATATTTTTGCCTTTGAGGCACAGCATTTGATAAAGAACGAAGATCCGTTTTACAATGCCCTATTGGTCAATGACCCAAATGGTGCAGATGCCTTTGATACAACAGCCGAAGCTTTGGGGCTAGATACTTCTCTGACCAATTATGATCTTGGTCAGAACAGACGCATTAAGTCCAATCAAGTAGATGCCAAATTAGATTATTTCAACATCCTAAATGCCAAAAGCAATATCAACCTAACACTTGGAACCATCTTGAGTCGTCAGGAGTTCAATTCCAACATTTTTCAGTTCCTGTCGGATGGTTCTCAGTTTAATCCAACACCAACATTCAATGATGGAAGGGCTACCAATGATATAGAGTATAATTTTAGCGATGTGTATGTAGGATTACATTACCGATTGAAAACAGGCTCATTTACCATTACGCCCGGATTTTCTTTACATGCATATGGAAACAAGAATAGCCAATTTGATGAAACTTTCAAGGATAACTTCTTTCGGTTTTTACCAGATTTCGAAACCCGAATTCAGATCAAAAAGAGCGAAGCCTTAACCCTGCGTTACGAAATGCGAAATCAATTTACGGATGTCACTCGATTAGCCCAAGGCTTGGTGTTGAACAATTACAATAGCATCCAATTTGGTGAGCCAGATTTACAGAATGCGTTGTCGCATAATGTGAGCCTGTTTTATAGTAGTTTCAACCTCTTTAATTATACCAATGTCTTCGCCCGAGCCGCATACTCAAGTAATATCGATCAGATACGAAGTCTGACCAATTTCGAAAATGTCATACGAACAAGTACCTTTTTCAATTCAAGTTTTGCAGATGAAAATGTCAATGTCTTTGGACGTGTACAACGAACTTTTGGTAAGATAAGAGCAAGCCTGAACGCCAGTTTTAATTACAGTAAGATCAATCAGTTCATACAGGGACAACAATCACTTAATGAAGGATACACACAGACATACACTCCAGGAATACGTACGAATTTTATGGTAGCGCCAAACATTAACTTAAGGTATCGTTATAGTGTGACAAACAATGATCAGGGGAGTCGTAAGACAAAGTTCGTGACAAATGCACCGTCTGTAGAGTTTGATGCCTACATATGGAAAGCGGTGACCTTCCGCACAAATTACACCTATACAAATCAGGATCTTGGTAATGGAGAATCTCAGTCTTTCCAAAACTGGGATGCAACACTTTCCTATAGAAAAAACCGGGATGCGAAATGGGAATATGAACTCAAGGCAACCAATATATTGAACATCGACTCACAGATAAGAAACGGGGCGAATAACTTGTCGGTCTTCACTTCAGAAACTTTTATACAGCCGCGATTCGTAACCTTTAGATTTGTATACACTTTGTAGTGCGCAGGGTCTTTTTGAATTTTATTATTCAGACCAAACGGCCAATTCATTTCCTGAGGGATCAGTAAAATGGAATCTGCGGCCGCCCGGAAAAGAGAATATATCTTTTGTTATGTTACCGCCGGCAGATATGATCTTACTTTTGATCAGTTTCAGATCTTTGTGATATAAAACCACCAGTGCCCCATTTACAATGTCATTCTCAGTTTTTTCAAAGCCACCATAAAGTCCGCTTTCCGAAAAAGAAACATACCATTCTCCATAATCTGTAAAGGACCATTGAAAGCAGGCTGAATAGAATTTCTTTGTTTTTTCAAGGTCTTTAGCCTTAAATTCAATGTAACTTATGTGGTTGTCTTTTATTTCCATCTTTGACAGGGTTGATCATTTATTTCAAGAGTTGCTCCATCAATTTCAAAGCAGTTGTTTCACCTTTCTTTCGAACAAAATCGCGGGGCGTGTTATCACCAACTTCATAGGTAAAAGACTCGGCCCCGAATTCGAAAAAGAAGAAGGCGGTTGAATTAATTTTGTTGCCCGTTCCGGGGCTGGGCCTAATATTGGGTTTGTAACCCGGGAACTCATCTTCCAAACCAGCAATTACCTTGGGTACCAGACCGGGCATATTCCCTTTTAGCTCAGGGGTGATGGTGTAGAAAATATCCTCCCAAGTGGAATGAAAATCGACTCCAAAATAAAAGGAACCGCCTGTTTTTGATACTTTTTGGCTCATAAAATCTCTAATTGCGCGGGTCTCCGGTTGATTAAAGTTCTCCCAGTCCCTATTCAGATCAACACCACCATAGTTATGTCGCCAATGGCCATTATCTACACCATCGGGATTTACGAGCGGTACTACATAGGTATTATACCTTGCCCTAAAACGTTTTGCAATATCTGTGTCAGCACAAAGGGTTTCAATAAACGCCTGCATAGCCAGAAAGCCGGTTACCTCCGGAGGGTGTTGTCTGGAAATGACCATGATCATTCTTTGATCGTCGCTATCCCCAATTGTAAGCAAATTCACAGGTCTCCCTTGGTTACTTTCCCCAATGGTTAATTTTGAAACAAAGGAATTGGTCAATAATTCGTTCGTCCAGCTATCAACTATGGATGAGGTGATCAATTCCTGAGCAGAGACCCAAAGCGTGTCTTTGTTCACCGCTAGCTGCATAGTAATGCTTTCTGCTAATTCTCTTTCGTTGTAGATTTTCTTTACGGCTTTATACTTCAAGGAATCCAGGGCTTGCCAATCGGTACCATTTTTACTGAGTTTTGGAAAGTACCTGTGAAACGCATCTTCATTGTAGGTGAGTTTCACATAGAGATCTTTATCAGTTTCTGACCAAATTTTAAATCCATACCAGGGGCTTGGATTGATGGGGGAATTCTCAGAAGTTATCAAAACAGAAATAAGCGTATCGTTGGTACGGGCAACACCATTCATACGGGCGCCACTATAATCATTAGACATAAACACCCCATCTCCGAGATCAAAAATTCCGGCATACTGCCGTTGAATAGGAACCGTTTTGGTGCTTACCTTCCTGATGGGTGCCTGCCCTTGCCATTGAGTGGCCGACTTACACCCAAGGAAACATACAATTATGATAAGAATAAAAAAGGGTGCTTTATTTTTAAAGAAAATCATTGTGGCTGAATTTTGTTTAGTTGTATTACCCAGACGTTAATAAATACGCGTATTAATATGGACTATTTATGAATAGGCGTATTGGTAAATGGTTGTTTGACATCTCGCAACAAGCCTCCTCTCATTACATGAGTAATGGACCTCATGTTCGCCATGTCCTTTGAAGGATCTTTTTCTAAAATGATCAGGTCGGCCATTTTGCCTTTTTCAAGTGTACCGAAATCACTAAGTCTTCCCATGGAAGCTGCTCCGTTTTTAGTGGCCATAACTATGATATCTTTAGCAGGAACACCGGCATTCTGCATGGCTTCCATTTCATCAAATATAGAAATTCCATGAAGGGTCCCCGGATTTCCCGCATCTGTTGAAACCGCAATGGGAATACCAGCATTGTATACAAGCATAAGATTTTCATTCATCGTTTTTTCCAGGCCTTCAACATATTGTTCCATTCTGAGCAATTGGTCACTGTATCCCCCCGGGTTAGGAAAGTATTTGAAAAACTTATTTGAAGATTGTAGTAAGTTTTTTGTTTCACCATCCACAACATTATTCGGATCTTGGAGTGCAAAGTCCCCCTTTAGCGACTTAAGAGCATTGTAATAGCCTCTTATAACTGTAATGGTAGGACAGTAAATTGCCTTAGATTCCTTAGCCAGTCTTATAAACTCCTCATCAACCAGCTGATCATCCACACTGTGAACCAAAACTTTCGCACCTAATCGCAGGGCCTCTTTTGCCTGATCGAGATTTGTTGCGTGTACTATAAGCGTATTCCCCTGAATAACGACCTCATCTGCTACTGCCTTTAGGCTATTCATAAAGGTAGAATCGCGAAGTGCTATCTGCCAAATCTTTATGCCTGTTGAACCCAATGCAGTATGTTGTTTTACTTTATCCCGGCCAAATTGGGGAGATGAAAGGTTGAGCAGTTGTTTTTGGTCTGGCGTATTTGCAGCTGCCAGGTTTTCATCAGGGACAGGCGATAATAAAGGCCCTGCAGCAGATACATGTGGCGCGTTCAGGTTATTTTCGGCATCGCTTTGTAATTTTATGCTCCATTCAAATCCCCCTACATCATATACCGCTGTTACACCAGACCGCAAATACGCTTCATAATATCGATCCGGATTTTCTTTTAAATACGATTGTAACTCTGTAAAGTTGATGGTATCAGTAAGATCTAAAGCATCGGGTCTACCATCGTAAAATCCCGTTTGGGAAAAATGAACATGTGCATCTACCAAACCAGGAGTGATAAATTTTCCGGATAGGTCAATTTCTTCAGAATTATTGGGGATATCTAATCCTTCACTGCCTATGGATTGGATTATTCCGTCTTTGATAACTATGATGCTATTATCTACCACTTGCCCGCTGCCATCAAACATGGTTGCCCCTTTGAGCACGGTATATTCTGGTTTCTTTTTATTGCATCCTGCAATAAGGGCAATCACGAAGATTATGAATGCAAATCTTTTCATATGCTATTATTTCTTTAGACGCAGATCAATTACGGCTTGCGTATCCGATTATGATTTTCCGTTGTAGCAATTTAATACTCACCTTGTTCCCCGTCATTATATTTTTCAATTAGGTTTTAGTTTCTGAAATACTTGATCACGGCTATTATAAAAAAACCAAAACCTAGCGTCAGGAATAGATAGAAAATTGATTGGTTTGTATTCTTAAAAGCATTTGACAGCAATAGAAATAGGCCTGAAATTAAGTATATATAAACTGGTTTTATTTTTTTTAATACTTCCATTTTCCCTAACTCTCTATAGGTTTTAAATTCTCTCTCTTTTGTTTCTTCATTAAGATCTTCTCTTATGAATTACGTCTTCGTGTATGGTTTGCTTCGCAGTTCGCTACGCTTCTGTGTTGCCAGTTTACTTTTTCCGAGTTTGAATTATACGGCTAAGTTTCTTATCAATTTTTCAACCTTAAAATGAAATTAAATTATTGAGTTTTCATAAAACGTCTTATTGCTACCCATTGTTTTAGCATATCTCTGGCATCCTGTGCAGGGTAGCCTAACACAGTTTTTCCTGCTTCCACATCATTCATAACTCCAGAGCCGGCACCAACGGTAGCGCCAGAATGTATGGTAGTGTGATCTTTAATAGAGGCACTTCCGCCAATAATAACGCCATCACCTAAAGTAACGGAACCTGCCAGTCCGCTATGCCCCGCCATAATACAAGAACGCCCCATAATACTGTTATGAGCTATTTGAACCAGGTTGTCAATTTTACAACCATCGCCAACAATAGTAGAGCTGAATTTTGCTCTGTCCACACAAGAATTGGCCCCAATTTCAACATAGTGCCCAATGATGACATTGCCTATCTGAGGTATCTTAACCAGTTGTCTGCCATCCTCACTTGGTCTGTATCCAAATCCATCAGCACCAATACTTACATTCGTATGAAAAATACAATGGCTCCCAATAATGCAGCGTTCACGTATGACGGTTCCGGACCAGACAATGGTATTATCGCCTATAATGGTGTCATCAAAGACGCAAACATTTGGGTATAAAATTACGCCGCTGCTTAATTCAACATCTTTACCTACATAACAGTTTGCACCGATCTTGCAGCCATCACCAATTTTTGCAGTTTCATGTATTACAGCAGTTGGATGTATATCTGTATCAAAAACAGGTGCAGGCGGATTAAAAAGCTCCAATATTTCCGCCATGGCTAAATCAACATTTTTCACTTTAATAAAGGCACGTTTGTCGCCGGGTTCAATAGTTGAATTAGTACTAATAAGCGCTGCACAGGCTTTGGAGTCTGGCCAGAACTTCTCATACTTTTTGCTTCCAATGAATGTGATTTGATTGCTGTTTGCTTTTTGTAATTCTTCAGGTCCTTCAATTTTTTGGCTGGTATTTCCTATTATTTCGCCTTTTACTATGTTATTGATTTCACTTATGGAGTAAGATTTCATTTGAAATTGTATGGATTGATTAGATAGTTGTAAAGTAAGGAAAAAAGCGAACTCTAGATTATTTTTGAAATTGAACAGTCTGAATAAACGCTCGTTTTACCCGTGTTTATTTTTTGTTACCATTTGCTTGATATTAAATGTAGGCTTTTCCGTAGTATTTTTTTCGTAGCCAAAATGAAACCCGAACCAATAAAATCAGAGCAGGTACTTCTACCAAAGGCCCAATCACTCCGGTAAACGCTTGACCCGAATTTAGTCCAAAAACAGCAATGGCAACTGCAATAGCCAATTCAAAATTGTTTCCAGCTGCCGTAAATGCCACCGAAGCCGTTTTGTCATATTCAGCTCCGGTTGCTTTAGTGACAAAAAACCCGATAAGGAACATCAAACTAAAATAGATAAGTAAAGGAACTGCAATAATTAGAACATCCATAGGGATTTCCACGATCAATTCGCCTTTTAAGGAAAACATTACAATGATCGTAAATAGCAATGCAATTAAGGTCATTGGCGAAATGGTCGGAATGAATTTCTTTGAGTACCATTCCTCGCCTTTTAGTTTCACTAAAATTACTCTGCTTACTATCCCCATCACGAAAGGAATGCCCAAATAAATGGCGACACTTTCTGCGATCGTTCCTATTGAAATATCTACGATAGCACCTTCAAATCCGAAATAGGGTGGGAGAACGGTAATAAAGATCCAGGCGTAAAAACTATATGCAAACACTTGAAATATACTGTTTAAAGCCACTAAGCCTGCCCCGTATTCGCTGCTGCCTTCAGCAAGGTCATTCCATACCAAAACCATGGCAATACAACGCGCTAACCCAATTAAAATTAGTCCGACCATATATTCCGGATAATCACGTAAAAACGTAATTGCCAGTACAAACATTAAAACGGGACCAACTATCCAGTTGAGAATAAGAGAAATAGAAAGAATTTTTGTGTTCTTGAAAACTTTGGGTAAAAGTGAATAATTGACCTTTGCCAAAGGCGGATACATCATTAATATTAAACCGATCGCTATCGGAATATTTGTGGTTCCGCTACTGAAAGAGTTTATGATGTCTGGAAATGAAGGAACAAAATAACCAATTCCTATACCCAATGCCATTGCAATGAAAATCCAAAGTGTCAGATAACTGTCGAGAAAGCTTAATTTTTTAGGTGTATTCATTATTCACAATTAATATTTTTCCAATTGTTTATGAGATCCATCGCAATTTGGCTTTCGTTTAGATAGTCCACAAATACAATCGTTTAAGCCATATCCATCAAGAATGCGCTTTATGTTTTTTTCAATTTGTAACATTCTGGTTTTAGATTGTTTTGGTTTTGCAAAATGCAAAAGATAACCTCTTTGTCTTCCTTCCGTCAGATTTTTAAAGGCCTTTTCCAATGTCGGATTTTTGTCAAAAAGTAGCTTTAATTCTTCTGGCATTTTAAAATCAGATGTTTTTTTCATTTTCACTTTCAATCCAACTTTTTCCACTTCAATGGCTTCATAAATATATTCTTTGATCACAGATTGAAGTTCAATAATTTCTGATGTATTTGTAAATCGGATTTGTCGTGCAGATTGAGTGTTTTCTGTTTGTTGGATTAATATATTCAATGAATCATGTAACAAAACTCCTTTATGGAAAAGTATGGCACAATAATCTTTAAACTCGTGAATCAGCACAATGTTTTTATTCTTAAATGTATAACAGGGATGCATCCATTTGAAATCTTCGGTCAATCCACAATCAAGGATTATTGTTCGAAGTTTAGTCAGTTCGCTATTCCATTTTTCAAGTTTACTAAGATATTTATCTACGTCACTATTCATTGTTCTAGAAGTTTCTCTCGGGTAAGAGTAGTAACTCGGTCTACATTCTGCCTGAATAAAATACAATTCTGCCAAAACAATACACCGGGGCTAAAGTCTCCGGGTATTATGCGTTGTGGAAATGTGTTTTAATGTAAGTTCTCTACTACTTTTAAAAGTTTTTGCTGAACTTCTACAGCAAGACCTGCCAATGCTTCGTTTTCAACTGTACTCATAGAGGCCATAGGATCTACAACGGAAACTTCAACTTCCCCATTTTCATGTTCTTCAACTATTACATTACAGGGAAGTAGTACACCAATCTTATCTTCACTTGTCAATGCTTTATGAGCGAAATGTGGATTACATGCACCTAAAATTTTGTACTTTTTAAAGTCTACATTAATTTTCTTTTTTAGAGTTTCCTTTACATCTATCTCGGTTAATATTCCAAAACCTTCTTTTTTCAATTCAGCTGTTACCAGTTCGATTGCATCATCGAAGCTTTTTCCAACTAAGACTTTGTTAAAATAATAGCTCATAGTTTTTAATATTTAATATTTACACTAAGTGATCTCTTCGTTTGTTTTTGACGACTCAGATAAAAGTTCATGAATCTCATTAAGTTCGCTCTTTGTTAAATGTCGCCATTTACCTATGGGAATATCTAATTTAATATTCATAATACGATAACGTTCCAATTGCCGAACCTTGTTTCCCAGGTGTTCGCACATGCGTCTGATTTGCCTGTTTAGACCTTGGGTAAGAATAATTCTAAACCGAAACTTATCTATCTGTTCCACAAAACATTTCCTGGTAACTGTTCCTAAAATAGGAACGCCATTGCCCATTTTGTGTATGAACGATTTGGTTATAGGTTGTTCTACGATTACTGAGTATTCTTTTTCATGATTATTTCTGGCACGAAGAATTTTATTGACTATATCGCCATCGTTTGTTAGCAGAATTAAACCCTGACTATCTTTATCGAGCCTTCCAATCGGAAAAATACGCTCGGGGTAATTAATAAAGTCGATTATATTATTTTTCTCTCGTCGGGTGTCTGTAGTACAAACAATTCCTCGTGGTTTATTAAAAGCAAGGTATACCGATTTATTTTCTTTCCCGGCAATTAGTTCTCCGTTTAAGCGAATTACGTCTTTAGGGGATACCTTGCTTCCTAATTCCGCAACTACACCATTTATGGTTACCTGCTTAAGCCCAATGAACTTATCAGCCTCTCTGCGCGAACAATACCCAATTTCGCTAAAATATTTATTTATGCGAACCAAATTCTTATCTTCCATATGATCGCTAAAATTGCCTGCAACGGTGTCGTATATAAAATACAGCTCTTATTTAGATTCGCTATTTTCCGTTAAGTTAAAGATATGAATTGTGAAGTAATTTCAGATCAAGATACAGGCAAAGTGAACCGGAGAAAAAAATTCCGAACAATTTATTATTCACCTGATTGTGCTTTGTTATTTATTTTATGATTAATTAAATTGAATTGATCGTACATGAATAGTTCTTCCCTGGTCACCTAAAAAGACAAACCCCAGTGGTGTTTGTATGATTTTCTTATCGGCTGTGGCAAATTGCTCTATGGGGACTTCATAGGTTTGCCACGTATTGGTTACGGTAAGCTCAGCTCTTGATTCTTTTCCATCAGGGGGGTCAAATTTATCCTTCATCATTAAGGCGAACTGTTCACCACCTTTGGCCCCCTTCATTTCCAGGGTGACATTTTTGTATTTGGTAAAATCCAGCTCTGTTACACGGCCATTCAGTGCTCTTATGGCAAAATAAGGTGAGCCCCATAAAAGTTTATTTTCAGGATAGGACAGAACTATATAGTCGTCCTCCATTTGTATCCCATCATAATATTCGTTGCTAGATTGCGCATAGATCAACTCGAAACCTGATGGTACTTTGCCATTGACCAATAGATTCAATATATCTACTTCTGCATAGGAATAAAAAGTGCCGCTAAAATCTATTTTCGTCTGGGTGTCAAAATTCATTTCCCCTTTTTCGACCATTTCAATATATTTTTCACCAATCAGAATTTGCTGATCGTATGCACTGACCATTCCCCATTCTTCAAAACTTTTGGCTAAAAGTGTTATTGTTTGGGGGTCGTTTAAAATAGCAACAAACGGTTCTTGTAATTCCTTGTTGGCCATATAATTCCAGGGCCTCATAAAAAGTTCCCCGTCGTTGTTCCTGAATTTATTGGACCATGATTGATAATCGGTTTTCAATGACTGATTATAATCTTCCTCCAGTTTCATAAGACGTTCTGCTGAGGCATAGAACGAATTAAGCAATAATTCGATGTCAGTCCCTTGTAGTTTACTTAGATAAATGGAATTTTTTAAAGCGTCAAAAGCACTTAGATTGGGTTGGTAGTAAATGCTTTTGTTCAGGGCATTAAAGGTCATGGCTATAATAGCGAAATCATTAAACATATAGACGGGTTTATGCTCATCTATATAGGTATTAAAAATTGAATCTGCTTGTTGGCCAATATTTTCTCTTCCCGTTCTAATTAATTTCAGATATCTAATATCAGATCGAATAGCACTGGAAATACTTTTCATTAGACCATCCAGTTCTTTTGTTTGAATACGCTCTTCATTCCAGTTATTGATCTGTAAAGCAATTAAAATCCCAATAACAACAAGGAATATTTCTCCAATTGCATAAGTGAGATACTTACCTGTTCTGTTATTTACCATTAGTTTGTATCTAATTTTTCGAAAAAATTTTATCATAAATACTGCTTCTAATGCCAGCGCACCACCTGGCTCCTCACTATCCAAGGTTTAACAGACCTTTGCTTTCCGTTCGGCCCTCTAAAAAATTTGATCATCGTTTCCGGGTTCAATTTAAAAAGGTAGGCGGCGCCTGCCTGTACGTCCTCCTCAAGAGAATTCGGAAGTTGGGCCGGGGCATCTCTAACAAATGGGACAAGTGCTTTTTGCTAAAGACTCTTTCTTTTTTGACATTCTGATTTTTAAAATAGTGGGTGATGTTATCAACTATATGAATAGGTTATTGTTTTGTGTGCGTATTTAATTTCTTTACAATTTCAGAAGATGCGTTGTCTGCATACATTCCATATGCGTTTACTACAATGCCTTTCAGATTATTTTTATTCGATGAAATGGCATAAACAATCATTTCATCTCCCGGGTCACTATCTCCTTCGAATCTGTAGAAATGGTCAATTTCAAAATCATCTGGTGATAGTTCAGTTGCTGTTTTATGGCAAACAAGACATTCTCTCTCGGTCAATACTGAAAAATCAATAGTATACCCTAGTTTTCTAAGATCAGCCATAGCCTCGGTAACTGTATCGTAACTTTTTCTAGTCATATGTCTGTTTTTTAAATTACCGACAACGATTTTAGCTATGGGGAGTTAGGTAAATTTAGCAAAAATATTGAGGATATTCACGCCGCTAAAATATCCCGGGTTTATTTCACAGGATTAGAAAAGAGGCAATTACGTATCGCAGTTATTGAGGTTCATTTCTTTTTTATTATAATATATTCCAATTCCGATAATTACAATTATTTGTCCAATTATTGATAAAATAGAACCTTCAAAACCAAAGGCTCCCCCATTTAGGATGTTGTTTTCCTGTATACTGAATTCAATAATTGAATAAGCATCTTGTCCACTAACACTAAAACCAAAAAGTGTTTGAAATAAATTCCAACTTAAATGCAGTGCAATAGGAAACCATAGGTTTTTAGTATGTATGTAAGAAATACCAAGTAGGATACCAGCTAAGAATAAATTTGTTAAGCTTAATACGTCAATGTTTGGATTAAATCCGTGCATTAGGGAAAACAGAACCGAAGACACAATTAATGCGATGTATTTGTTAAATGAGAGCAATAAATTTTTTAATATGTATCCTCTGAATAATACTTCTTCCATTACTGCGACAACACTGAATATCAGGATTGTAATAAGTATCTCTTTATAATCGAAAATCACTTTTTGAAAACGTATTTCACCTAAAATCAGCAATAAGGAATACCCGGCGGTCATTATAAATGCTCCAATTCCAATGCCCACAAGAAACTCATTAAGTCTATTCCTGGTCTCTAACCCAACCTTACTAAATTTCTCCTTATCCAGGAATTTCATAAATATCCATATAACAAGGAAAGTTCCAAGCATTGAGAAAAATGACATTATTATGTGTTGCTCAGATGTTCTTTTAAGATCTGAATTATTTAAGTCGACTTCTGCGATTGAAGCTCCGGTATATTGGAATATTCCAACAATGAATATATAGGGCAC
Organism: uncultured Flavobacteriaceae bacterium; assembly: GCA_963844995.1. Taxonomy (GTDB): domain Bacteria; phylum Bacteroidota; class Bacteroidia; order Flavobacteriales; family Flavobacteriaceae; genus Muriicola. The sequence goes on from CAWJQE010000015.1 coordinate 20,944, forward strand.
AATTAACAGCAAAATTCTTTGCCAACCTTCGTTCTTGTTTTTCATTAGTATCACAAATAAAAAAGCCTGTCATAATTAACAGGCTTTTAAACAAAAATACATTGAAAAGTAATCGATTAAATTACTTTGACATTTAATGCGTTCAATCCTTTAGGTCCTTCTTCTACATCGTAGCTTACTTTGTCCCCTTCCCTGATTTCATCAATTAGTCCATTAACATGTACAAATACATCTTTGTCACCTTCTTCTGGAGTGATGAATCCAAATCCTTTAGAATTATTGAAAAATTTTACTGTTCCGTTACTCATGATTAAAAATTTAATTACCATACGAATGTAAGGTTTTTATTATGATTGTACGTAAACGGAATTGTATATGAGTCGCACGACCCATAGGGAGATTTCTTCAAACGTATTGTTGTAGGGCGTTTTTTACATACCATTCTTTTGCAAATCCATTATTTCAATTAGGAATTTTCCTCTTCCGGTTTTACATATTTCAGGAATTTAGAATTCAAATTCCCTTAAAACGATGATGCCCAAATAATCCAGGGTGTTGCAAGAAGAAAGATTACCGTATTCAAAACCGTGATGATTGCACCTTGTTTATAGATATCTTCCGTTGGTAAAAAGCCACTTCCGGCAAATAAAACATTGGAACTGGAAGCTTGGGGCGTAATGACAGCAAAATAATTGGTGGCGAAAGATAGCATAAACGCCATTAGTGCGGCGGGGACCTCAGCATTTACAGCCACTTGTAAAAAAACAGCATACAAAGCCAGCAATTGTGCTGTCTGACTGACAAAAAGATAGTGAATTACAACATATAACACAGTTAAGAGGATATATACCGTAACCCAGTTATAGTCACTGATTTGGGTGGCTATTTGAGCACCCAGGGTTTTCATAAAACCCATGTCATTCAGTGCGGTGCTCATCATATATAAAATAGCGAACCATACATATGTTTCAAGTGCATCTCCACCGCCTTGCCTAATATCTTCAAGTGTGTACACATTAGACAATATCAGTATCGATAATCCAAGAAAGGCAACAATTGCTAAATTTAAATTTAAAACTGGGGAAAAAGCCCAAAGGAGGATCATCCCAAAAAATGTAAAGCCCATAATCCATTCTTGCTTACTCATGGGTCCCATTTTATGAAGCGCATTCTTAGCCATTTCGGGAGCTTCCGGAGTATATTTAATTTCTGGTGGAAAGAGTTTATACAATACGTAAGGTATTATGATCAATGCAATGATACAGGGCACCGAAGCAACAAAGACCCAATTCCCAAAATTCATGTTTACTCCAAATTGAGCAGCGATTCCGGCACCCACCGGGTTAGCGGCCATTCCGGTAAACCAAAGTGCAGAACTTATAGTGTGGCCGGAGATGGCGGTCATCATAAGATAACTGCCAGTTTTCTTTCTGCTTTCTGGCGTAGGCAGAGAACCGGTGTCTAAAGATAATGCATGGGTAATAGGATAAAGAATTCCAGATCTTGCAGTATTACTGGGTATGGCAGGTCCCAGGAGGGTATCTGTAGCAACAATACAATACCCCAAATTTAAGGTGGATTTCCCAAATCGGCGAATTAGTAAAAAGGCGATCCGTCTTCCCAATCCCGACTTTATTACTCCTTTTGCCACTAAAAAGGCTGCCAGAATAAGCAATATAAAGCTCTCGGAGAATCCTGAGAAAGCTTTTTCAGGAGTAAGAACTTTTAGCATGACCACTGCTACCAATGCGAGAACAGATGCAGTAAAAATAGAAAGTGCATCGATTAAAACTCCTATGATGGCTGTTATAAAAATGGTAAACAAATGCCAGGAATCTGGTGACAAATCCCAGGGTATGGGGAGATGCCAGATTATTAAACCAAATGCCAGGGTGATACTTCTTTTTATCCAACGTACTTTCTGGTAGTTGTGTGTTGGTTCTCCCGCTTCAGCTTTACTCATTTAGTTTGATTGATTTTTATTTTTTTGTCCCAGCTAATTTTATAATGGAGACTTTCTCTATTACCTATAATGTGTTTCTATAAGATCAGTTGGGTGTTTTATGCACCTAATTTAGCAAATACAAACCGAACCTGATTGCCGCCGTCATGGCAGTCAGGTATTAGCTTTTGTTTACACCGTATTTCTTTTACTAATTTAATGTCCGATAGATCACTATTACTAATCCTATAAGGAAAATAGAGGTGAATATTATTTTGTTGTATTTCGCCAGCCAGTTTGGAAGAAAAATGTCAAAATTGTCCTTTTCAGAATCTGAATACTTCCTTGCAATTACAGTAAGAGGACAGAACATTTTGAATATCAGTAGCGTTAGTCCTTCACCAATAACCAATGCAATACCAATCCAGGTATAGGTATTTACATTATCAGTAATACCAGTGTACAGCACATAAAATATCACAAGCACAAAAAATACCCAAATGACGGTGTGTGCAATTTTAATTACTAAAAGCTTATTTTCTGGTTTCATCAATATATTGTAACATATGGTGCCACGCCTCGGCTATAAAGCGAAGAAACGGTTTGGTAGGTTTGGGCTATGACTTTAGCCATTGTTCTACACGGTTTATTAAAATATCGATAATTCAGATTTTGTGGTAAACTCCTCAAGAAATTTCATTCCTTTATAAGAATTTCCTTTTTTATTTAATTTTGGGCTCCAAACAACTATGGTATATTGTTTTGGATGTATAGCAACAATTCCTCCTCCAACGCCACTTTTCCCGGGGAGACCTACTTTAAAAGCAAATTCCCCGGATTCATCATAAAACCCACAGGTTTGCATTAGGGCATTTATCCTTTTAGTCTGACTTTTGGTAAGTATTTGTTTGTTATCCTTTAATGTACACCCGTCATTGGCTAAAAATAAGAATAGATTTGAAAGTTCTTTACAATTCATTTCCAGCGAGCAAAGATTGAAATAGAAGTCGAGAACATCAGAGGGTTCATTTTCAATATTTCCGAATGCCTTTATTAAATTACAAAGAGCTACATTTCGGTAGCCTACATTTTTTTCTGAGGTGGCTATTTTATTTGAATAACAAATCTCTGAGCTATTTGAAAGACTTTTAACAAAGCTTAAAAAATCTTCTTTAGGATTCTTCAAATTACTTAATAGTACGTCAGAAACAACAAGAGCTCCGGCATTTATAAATGGATTTCTGGGTATTCCATTTTCAACTTCAAGTTGAACAAGAGAATTAAATGCAGTTCCGGATGGCTCAACACTTACCCTTTCCCATAATTTTTCACCCAGTATACTATATGCCAAACTCAGTGATAATACCTTGGCAATGCTTTGAACAGAAAACTTATCATAACAATTTCCAACGCCAAAATTAAAGTGGTCTATGGTTGCAATATGTACTCCAAAATTTTCTGGATCAACATTTTTTAATTCAGGAATATAGGATGCTAAATTTCCTTTATCCTCAATATTCTTGATCTTATCGTAAGTACTTTGTATTACTTTTTCAAAATTCACATTTTTGGATTTAGTTGCGCATAATGGTCTTCTCAGATAAACATCAAACTTACAAAGTAATACTTATCAGCTATGTTATATACACCTTGTTAGCCTTTTATTATAATTCAGGAGAAAACTTTATTTAAACAATCAATATGATCATCCAGAAATTCCCCAACCTCTTCAATGAACGACGATTCTTTCTCTTGGCGATTAATTGTTAAATGGATAATTATGGAGTTAGGATCTGGTGGATAACCTGTGGTAATCGTCCAAGCTAACGCATTAGGACATTCCAATAAAGCAAATCGTAAACCTCCTTTTATTTCACTTCGAGTTAAGGTGAATTCTCCCCAAATACCCCCTATTTCGGCTTCCTTTTTATTTTGATTGCCAATTACAAAAATTTCATTACTTATTGAATTTAGGTTTTCTAAGGTTAATTTAAATTGAATATCGCTTTCATTTGTCTTTACTTTGAGAATTCGGAAAAACTCCATATTTCGATTGATATTTATTAGTATTTCAGAATGCGTTGTTATAATGAAGAACAGCGGCTGGGCAATGATTTTTGTATTCCTTCGGCAGGCTATTTTTCATCCAGGGTTCAGGTATATTTCTATGCTATTTTCTTTACTCAAACACCTTTTAATTACTGAAACAAAACGTATCTCGGCGGTACAATTCCATTTAGACGCATAGAAACAAGCATTTGTCCTCTGTGGTGAGTTATGTGGTCCGCAAGTAATAACAATATTTGCCTTTTTGATCTATTTAACCCTAAATAATCTAAGCGGTCATCTAGTTTACTTATATCAAATTGTGTGATCAGTTTAATGGTTTCATCAAATGTTTTATCGATCGCAGCGATCATTTCTGCTTTAGTCTTCGCGTCAACCTTAAGTTCTGTGTCGGTATTCCAATCCCGGGCTTCACGCCCGCCCAATAAGGTCTGACTATGCCAATCCATTGCCCAGCCAATATGCATTAAATTTTCAGCAAAGCTCATAGATTCCGGGGTTGCTTTAAATTCATAGGTGTCTTCCGGCATAGTTTCTGCCACAAGGAGTAAATACTTGCGAGAATTTTCCAATCGCTCCAAATAGTCTTTCACAAAAGCATTCTGTTGTGCAAAAAGGGGGGATAATACGGAGGAAAACAGTATAAATGAGAATAGTGTTACTAGGTGCTTCATAGTATCTTTTTTTAGCTAGGTTTTGAGGTTTAGTTGCGTTTTGTCATGGTGAATGATAATGGTCCCGGGTATGATTTCTACCTGCCCGTCCTCCGTACGAGACTTCGGTAGGCGGGGGGGTTATATGCGTTGTTATAATGCATTTTTTACTTTAAAAATATCCAGTCCTTCCATCCAGAAAATGCCGGATTGAAAAAACCTAAGCCTTGTTTTTATGACCCGGTCCGATTTGTCCCGAGAAGGTTTTGTTATAAAACGCGCCTTGGAATTACTAAAGTTAAGTGTATGTTTTTTATCAAGGTCATTTTTTTGGTCCGTAAAAAAAGAAACAATCGTTCCGTCTGCACTCCAACTTCCTTTTCCGTATTTATTTTCTTGCCAGGAAATCCCATTGTTATGATTTGTATAAGAATGAAAGAAAAACGATCCATCCTGATGTAATGTCAATTTGTATTCTATCAGGTGTTTATCCTTATCCCCCAGTTGGCGGTAATATTCTCCATCCAACTTCTCTATTTGGGAGAACAAAGTGCAACTGTATAGGAAGAATAAAAGTGTAGTTAATTTTTTCATAAGCTTGGATCTAAGGGCAATTTAAACAATGATGGCCCTGGTTCTTCTATGTTATAATGTCTGAATACCCGCAATGCCCGTAACGTATTCCACCTACTCGGTTTTCCGGCTTTCTCCATTTCAAAATGAACCTGGCCGGGATGTTTCGCTTGTACGTTCCAGGTTGAGTTTTTGTTTTGCTTGGCAACCAGTACCTGAATTGCTTCTTCCATTCTGTGATCCCATTTCACTTTTGCATGTTGGAACAGATCCAATACTCTGAGTATATCATATCGCCATCTGCTGGGATAGGATAATTTAAGAAAGTCTTTATTTATAATTTCACCACTTGTATCGGAGCGAAATAATTGATGCATTAGAATGAACTCAATAGAAGACTTCTTTGCTTGTCTTAATTCCGCTAATTTATATTTATAACCCTGGATTTCATATTCGGATATTCCTTCTAAAACCGAAATTGTTGTGTGCAATGAGCTGTGTACGGTTTTATATCTGTTGGACCTGCAATTAAATCCACCGTCTGGCATTATTTGGGCTAATATACAGTCTACCACCGATTTTAATGCTTGTTCCTTGGTTTTGAAATAGGAGGAATAATTTAGGAACATTCCATTAATACATAAGTCGGTCAATTGGGTGGTCCCTATTGGCAAAATCCCTCCGTCCTTTGCTTTTTCATTTTGCAAGATAATTTCAATGGTTTCCTTAATGAGTGGATGGTCTTGCTCAAGGCACAAATTTCTCAAATCAAGAAGGGTATAATGTGTGGAGGTCCATTTGGGTTGATAAAATTTCCTTCCCCAATGACCATTTGCATTTCGTTTGGATAAAAATTGTTTGCCCCACCCTTCATTAGCGATCCTGGCCTGCAAATCCTTTCTCTCATTTCTCAACAGATCACGATGAACCTGATATTGTATAGCAACATCGCCTTTAAGTAACCATTCTATGATTTGTTGTTCGTTCATTTTGTTTACAACCAAGGGTCCTGGATATGAGTGGTAGCTCTCAGCGTATGCCATATGTATGTTGTTAGCTACAGTTATTCTTAATTTTTTCCAGTGCTTTTGGAAATGTGTTTTTCATAAAGTCCAGGTGTTCATCGAGGACATCTATATCAACCCTGAGCGTGTTGCTGTCTATTCCTTCGGTAAGCGTATAAACCTCTGTGGTACCACTCCATTTTCTTGTTTCATCATCCATGGGTTGTTCCTTTCCCTTTACCACATTTCCAATATGCTGAAACATCATCGTTTTGTTTGGAATGTGTTTTTTTATGATGCTGTAGATACCGCTTTGATCCGGAGAAAGGAATAATACTTTACTGCCTTCTTTCCAATTATCGGTAATTGCAAAGGAACCCTCAAAGAATTCACTGGCCCAGTCACGATAGTGTTTCTCGTTCCAAAGTGCATCCCAGATCTTAGTTTTCTCAGCCTTAATATCAATTGAAAATGATAATTTATTGATCATGATTTTAAGATTTAAGCTATCCGTTTTGGCTATGATTCCAACCTGTCTGTCCTCCGTACGAGACTTCGGAAGGTGGGTCGGTAGGCAGGCTTTTGTTATTTTTTATGCAAATCAATCTCTTCATTAAGTAATTTTAAGAGTTGTAATGATTTATCTTTAATTGCTTCATTTCCTGATTTTTGCAGACTTGATATAGTATTCCTATATGCAATTTTGTTAATTATCTCAAGCTTGTTTTTCGGTTCATTTATTACTTGAATTAATGTTTTTTTCAGGTCACTATCATCAATTATTTTGTTTTGAAAAGTATAAAAGTCATTAAACTTTTGAATCATTCTATTCGAATTTCCATACGAAGCAAATCCACCTCTTGAGATGAATGTTCCAGTTGTTAAATTGTCTACAAGATTCGTATTGTTGATATTGGTGTTTCTTGTAAATAAATCAATTTGTTGATTAAAGCTTATCAGTTCCTCTTTTAGTCTTGTATTTTGAATGATATTAATTTGATTTGAATTGAGCATTTGTAAGAGAGTTGTATTTGCATTTGTAAAAGTCCAACGAGTTGTTAAATCATTCAACTTTGGAAATACACTATCCATATCATTAAAGCCATCATTCAATTCGTAATGTTTTATAATATCATTTGAATGGTCGATAATAATATTTTCATAATCAATATAAACATCTAACATATTTATTTGAGTGCTTAAATCGTCCCTTAAATTGTTCAGATATGTTAATTCTTGATTATATAATTTTTGGTTTTCTCTCCAATTGTTTATTGCTAGTGCGATTAAAATTCCAATAACTACTAAAATTATTTCTCCGATTGCATAGAGTAGATATTTACTGAAGTGACCTGCCTGCTGGCCAGGCAGGGATTCAGTAAGTAATCGTTGTCTTATTCGCCTAAAGAATTTGATCATTATTCTAATTCAGAATTTATTTGGGCTATTATTTCATTACAAGCAACTAATGCAATTTCTGCTGCATCAATCGCATGCATTTCATATATCTTTTTTAGCGAAATAAGGCTTTGAAACTCACTGTTATTTAGTAGTTGTTGCCAATCAACGTCTTTGATTTTAATTATTGGTGTAGCATCTACACGAAAGTTTTGTGCAAAAGCATTAAAAAATAATTGATGAGGGTACTCTAAATTGGAAGCTGGATAATGCTTGGCTAAAAAAGGAAGATAGGTGTCTTTAGTAAAATCTGTACAAAATGTTTCGTCATCGATAACATCATCTACTATCCCAGACCACTGGGTAATTAAATCTCGTAAGATTTTATTAGAAATAATATTTAGATTTCCGGAACTTATTAAATTTTCTGAGGCCCCAGGACGTTGGGTAAAAGAAAACCATTTGGTCGGTGATAGCATCAGACTGTTTAATATTTTGCTATCATAAGTTTTAGCAACTGTAATTCGTTGAAGTTCAGTATATTCATTGAATACAGTTTTATGTTGCTCAATTACACGATTTAAATCATAAAAATTAGCTTCAAACTCTACTTTTAAGTCCTTTAAGATTTTATGTTCGTTTTTACGTTCTAGGCGCTCTTGATTCCAATTATTAATACTTAACGCTATCAAAATTCCAATTACAACAAGAATGATCTCACCAATGGCATAAAGAAGATACTTGCTTGCCTTATTTTCTTTAACCATATTTTGTCGAATTTTTCGAAAGAATTTAATCATTGGTTAGTGGCTGTTGTGGCTGCCTGCGGTAGGCAGGCTTTTGTTATTTATCTTCTATTTCCGTTTCCAATAATTTCAAAACATCGAGCATTTTTTCTTTAAGCCTAAAAAGATTTGCAGCGTAGAAATATTTCTCTTCGGTGAAATTTGAAAGATCTAAAAATATTTTATCGTCTTTTGATTTTTTTAAATCAGAATACGTCCAATACTTTTTTTGGTACGGATACTGCCATGAGATTTTGCTTTCAATTAATTTAATAACTTCATATGAACTTGCAGCTCTTGGGTTTTCCTCCTCATAGACTTCCTGGATAGATTGAAAGGCATCCCTATTTTTAATGTAACCCGACTTTCCATCAGAAATTAAAGAATTATAAGTACCCCTTGTGGGCCTGTATGACGTACTTCGGTAAAAAAGTAATTTAACCTGTGATGTGTCTAGTGCATTAAAGAAACTGGCATGTTTTTCTGGTTCGTGGTACTCTTCTGTAAAAACATTATCTATACTAGATATGATACTGATAGGAATAATTTGAATCTCAAGAATTTCATCTACCTGTTTAAGATCCTTTTTTAAGTCACTTGTTATTCCCACTAGATATTCTTGTGATATTCTATTTTCCTTTCTTTTCTCATTCCAGTTGTTAATTGAAAGGGCTATCAAAATTCCAATAACGACAAGTACAATTTCTCCAATTGCATACATCAGATATTTGCTGAATTTGTTTTCAGTAAGTAATTGTTGTCTAATTTTTTTAAAGAATTTTATCATAGTCAGTTCCTTTTGTCAGGTCGAGCGGAGTCGAGACCGGGTATAATTACTGAGTTTTGTCATATATCGACTCCCATCTCTTCGGGAGGCAGGCGCTCAATATGACATTATTCGTCCCTCGTCCCTTACTACTCCAAAATAATGGCCGGCAGGTTCAATGACTTATATAAGGCATTATACGCATTCATCTCTGTGGCTACAATGGCATTTTTCTCCTGTTCAAAAGTGCTCCAGTTCACCAGCAGATCTGCCAACCGTTCCCGGGCTCCATTCGTAACTTTAGGCTCTGCCGCATCTACATAATCCCGTAAATTCATAAACTCTGCATTCAACTGGTTGTGAAAGTTGATGACATCCTGAAAGGTCTTTTGCTTTGGCTGAATAAGATTCTCTTCCCAGGTATTGATGCGCTCCAGCAATTCTTTGCCTTTGTCTACCAGGTCCTTTGCCGCGTCATTATCTTTCAACAATTTTTCATAGGCTGAAAGCTGATTCTTGGCAGACCGCATTTGGTTTACCGCTTCATGCATATCTGTTATAGCTTTGGCAATTTGGTCCAAAAACATTTGCTGTTCCTCATATTCGGCGGCCGTGGCCGATACCTTCGGATTAGGCAGGACGTTCACCGTGGTCTCAGAGACCGCCTCTCCCAACGTAAGTCGCAACCCATAGGTGCCGGGCGCCACCCGTGAGCCTTCATAATTTCCATATACAAAGACCTTGTCTACCGCCGGCAGGGATTCTTTCCTGAAATCCCATGTAAAGCGATTGTAGCCCTGCTTAGCTGGTAACACTTCCGGTTTGGAAGGTCCACCCGGCCAGGAACTAAAGTCCTTGGGCTTTTTACTGGAGTAGGTCCTGATCACCTCATTATTCTGAAGCACCTCCAGGGTAAGTTCTGCACTATCTAATTTTTGCCCCAAATAATAATCAATGGTAACCCCTTGCTTTGGATTCTGCCCCAGTCCCGGTACCGGATTATCCGTACTACCGCCAAAAAGCAGATAGGTGTCTTTTGGTTGCACTATGGTTATAGACGTACTGCTTATGGGGGAACTTTGTAGTGCTCCTACATCATCTAATATCCAAAAAGAACGCCCTGCTGTAGCTACCACCAGGTCATTGTCCTGAAAGATCATATCATTGATGGGAACCACCGGTAAATTGAGTTGAAATGGCTGCCAGTTTAACCCGTCGTTCAGGGAAATATACAGCCCCGTTTCTGTCCCGGCATACAACAAGCCTTTTCTTTTAGGATCTTCCCTCACCACGCGTACAAACGTATGCGGATCTGTAATGCCATTTACGATCTTGGTCCAGGTTTCCCCATAGTCTGACGTTTTAAAAATATAAGGTTTTAGGTCCATCGACTTATAACGCATTACCACCACATAGGCCGTAGCAGCATCATGCGGAGAAACTTCAATGCTGTTCACAATGCCTTCCCCTATGTCTTTTGGGGTGGCATTTACCCAGTTTTGTCCCCCGTCTCTGCTGAGGTGCACCAGCCCATCGTCTGAGCCTGCCCAAAGCACCCCTTCTTCATGGGGCGATTCTACCAGATACATCAGGGTGTTGTAATTTTCTCCCCCGGCTGCTTCATTGGTATATGGGCCACCACCCGGACCTTGCTTGCTCTTGTCATTCCGGGTAAGATCCGGACTAACTACCTCCCAACTCTGGCCTTCATCGGTACTCTTAAAAACTACGTTCCCGGCATGGTAAATAGTGTTCCTGTCATGTGGGGAGCTAATGATAGGGGCGTTCCAGTTATAGCGATATTTAAAGTCGGCCGGTACATTTCCAAGACCTAGTTCCGGATATTCTTTGATCGATTTCCCTTCCCGGGAGGCTTTAACCCATTTCTCAATAATACCTTGATAACAGCCACCATAAATTACTTTAGGATCATCCGGATCAAAAGCGAGGTAGGCACTTTCACAGCCGGCTACGGAATACCAGTCCTTCCAGTCTATACCCCTGTCATTGGTTCTGCTGGCAATAGAAATGGCCGAATTGTCTTGCTGCCCTCCATAGACCCTGTAAGGCACCTGATTGTCAGTGATGACCCGGTAGAACTGTGCAGTGGGTTGTATGGTTTGTGTACTCCAGCTTTCACCTCCATTATTGGAAACATTAGCACCTCCGTCATTGGAGTTGATCATTTTCTGATTGTCAAAAGGGTGGATCCACAAATGGTGGTTGTCCCCATGTGGCGTGGAAAGGCCCGAAAAGGACTTGCCACCATCGATCGACTTCATTACCGGGGCGTTCAGCACATACACCACATTTTCATTCTGAGGATCTGCAAAGATCTCCATATAGTACCAGGAACGAGCAATATTTACCCTGTCCTTATTGATCTGTGTCCACTTTTTACCGGCATCGTCCGAGCGGTAAACTCCTCCCTTATCGCCTTCGGCTTCAATCACCGCATATACACGTTCCGGATTGGCCCTGGAAACAGAAATGCCTGCCTTACCAAATTCTTTGGGGAGTCCTTCTTTCATCTTATCCCAGGTACTTCCTCCATCAGTAGATTTAAAGAGTCCGGACATGGCTCCGCCAGATTCCATCGTCCACGGATAGCGGCGGTGTTGCCACATGGCGGCATATAAAATAAGAGGGTTCTTCATGTCCATGGATAAAGAGACCGCTCCGGTAGTGGCATCCAGATACAATACCTTTTCCCAGGTGGTTCCACCATTTGTTGAACGGTACACACCCCTGTCTTCCGTTGGCCCATACTGGGCACCTTGTCCGGTCACAAAAATGATATCCGGATCGGTAGGATGGATGACAATGTCTGAAATGTGACGAGTATTATCGAGCCCCATATGTGTCCAGGTCTTCCCGGCATCGGTAGATCTGTAGACCCCATCGCCCATGGAGGTCATAACCCCTCTGGCAGCGTGTTCTCCCATACCTGCAATTACGATGTTAGGATTGCTTTCAGACACGGCCAGTGCTCCTACGCTACCTGTTTTTAGAAAGCCGTCTGAAACATTTTTCCAGGTAATACCATCATCGGTCGTTTTCCATATACCGCCTCCGGTACTACCCATATAATAGGTCATGGGCTGGCCAACCACTCCTGTGGAGGTTACACTACGCCCCCCTCGAAATGGGCCAATATTACGCCATTGGAGGCCGTGAAAAAGGGAGTCCTCTAGTACAGGTGGGGGAGCTGCGTTACGCGATTTTCTTCGCTGACCATCTACCGAGGCGGGTAGAACTAAAAGACAAATGAATAAAAGTTGGATGATTTTCATAGGAAGTATTTTCAAAGTTGTGTTATTCTAAGTTGTTTTGGGTATTATCTTATTCTTCTACAGAAGCAAAAGTCATCTGGCGGAATTTCCATGCGGTATTTTCATCCCATTTATTTTGAGTTTGTTTCATAAGAATTCCGATGACCTCTTCTTCGGGATCGGCAAAATACTGGGTATTAAAATACCCACCCCAGTCAAAAGTGCCCTCACTACCCGAGCCACCCAGATCCTGACCTTTTTGGGTGTAGACACCAAAGGCCAGGCCATAATACGTACGGCCATCGCCTAAGGAGATCCCCATTTGGTCTCCCATGATGCTGCGGATAGTGGTAGGGCTTAGGATCCTGGCCCCACCGTAGCTTCCTTCATTCAGATACATCTGTAAAAAAGTGGCGTAATCTTTGGCTGTACTGGAAAGTCCGGCTCCACCGGAAAAGAAGCGCTTAGCACCTTTGACAGGGTAATCTGTATCATAAAAGGTAACCGGATATTTTTCCCAGGTATCTTCTGCTGGTTGTTGCACTGTAACCAGTCGGTCTGCCTTTTCTTCAGGTAGATAGAACCAGGTGTCGTCCATTCCCAGGGGATCAAACAGTTTGGTTCTCAAATAGGTATCGAAGGGCATTCCGGAGATAATTTCTATAAAATGGCCCATCACATCCAGGCCCTCACTATAGGTAAATTTTTCGCCGGGATTATGGTGAAGGGGGAGGGGTGCCAGTTTTTTAACGCTTTCCTCAATGCTGATGTTCTCTGTTGTAAACAGATCGGTTACGCCGGCTTTGGCGTAGATCTTTCTGATACGGGGGTCTCCGTCTATTACCCCGTACCCAAGCCCTGACGTATGTGTCAGCAAATGCCGAATGCTGATCTCTTTATCTGCGGGGGTAGTGGTATAACTACTATCTGCTTCATTAAAGGTTGCCAGGATCTGCGGATCTTTAAATTCCGGGATATATTTAGAAACGGGATCATCTAAATGAAACTTTCCTTCTTCCCACAATATCATTACGGCGGTAGCCGTAATAGCTTTTGATTGGGAGGCGATCCTGAAAATAGCATCGGTTGTCATTTCTTTTTGTGAGGCATTGTCTGCCATCCCAAAGGATTTGTGAAAAACGATCTTTCCTTTTCTTGAGATAAGGGCCACGGCCCCTGGGATCTCTCCGGAAGCTACGGCATCCTGAAGCATAGCCTCTATTTTATCTAAGCGTTCTGCAGATATGCCAACACTGGCTGCACTAGCTTCGGCAAGGGTGGTGTTCATTTCGCCAGGCGCAGGGGCGTTGCGGCACCCCAGAAATAGCATGGCCAGTAAAATGGGTAATACAATGGTCGGTTTCATAAATAAGTTGGTTTAATTTTAGTTCCCGCCTTCCCGGGTAGGCGACCTTGGAGTAGGCCAGTTGCGTCTTTCCCCGGTTCTAGGGTTGATAGACAGTACCGCTTTTTCCCTGGAACTTCTTTCCGGATCTTCACTGGCCATATAGGTAAGGATAGCTGTAAGGATCACATTGTTTCGGACATCATCAAAGACGATCTTGTCATAGGTATCCAGGTTGGTATGCCAGGTGTAATTCCAATAGCTCCAGCTTAGAGAGCTAAGTGAAAAAGCAGGTGCACCCGCAGCAACAAAGGAAGCATAGTCTGAGCCACCACCACCAGGATTTCCCGGAAAGGTCGTTTCTATATGTTTGGTAATGCTCTCAGGAACAGTTTCCATCCATTTTCCCAGGTAGGCATAGGAATTTAAAAATCCTTGTCCGGAGAGGTTTACCACTCTTCCGGTGCCATTATCCTGATTGAATAGAGCCTGCAGGCCTTCAACAACTTCGGGACGGTCTTCCACAAAGGCGCGAGAGCCATTTAACCCTTGTTCTTCACTGCCCCATAGCCCAATGATGATGGTGCGTTTGGGATTAGGGTATAATTTTTTAAGGATACGTGCGGTTTCCATCATGGTGATGGTGCCGGTTCCGTTATCGGTAGCGCCGGTTCCCCCGTCCCAGGAATCAAAATGGGCAGAAAGTACAATGTATTCATCCGGGAATTCGGTGCCGGGAATAGTAGCAATGGTATTAAAGGTTGGCACCCTGCCTAGCTCCTTAGATTCTGCAACCACTTTTAGTATGGGATTGCCGCCGTGTTCTACCATACGGTAGAGCATGCCGTAGTCTTCCAGTGAGAGGTCTACTACGGGAATTTTTTTGGTATTGGCACTAAAGATCTTGTTGGCTCCAAAACCGTTAGACCAACGAGACTGTATAATGCCAAGGGCACCAGCTGCTTCCAGGGCTTCGTTGATGGTTCTGCTGTTGTAGCCGGTGGCTCTTAATTTCTGTCCCCATGCCTCTTCCAGTTCATCGCGTTCCTTTTTCATTTTTTCGAACGACTCCGGTGTTGCAAATTCTTCCCAGTTATAGTCGGGTCTGCCCGTAGGTTGTGGCATGGATACGAGGACAAATTTACCTTTTACATTAGACACCCAATTTTTAAAAGCCAGTGAATCCTTCAGGGTAGGGATGGTGATTAAGCCGGCGGTAATGCCTTTGGAAGAAGTACCCGGGCTCCAGGCCAGTTGTCTGCCAGTTAGAGATACTACACGAGGTGATATCATATCTATATGGGTGATGCCACGTTCCCACCCACGCCAGGTGCCCCATGTTTCATTCTCTGCTGAAATTCCCCATTTGGCATAGGTCTTCACAGCCCAGTCGTGCGCATTTTTCATTTGTGGTGTTCCTACCAGTCGTGGACCAATAACATCCATGAGTTCATGTGCCAAAAGTGGCAATTGGGAATTCTCATTGGCCTCTTTTTCTATGGCGGTTGCCATTTCCTGAGGGGTTTGAGCGTGAGCCCATACAATACTGGTCAAAAGGATAAAAAGGGTGCATAGTTTTTTCATGGTGAACGTCTAGTTTTATAAAGAATCTCTAATATAAAAAGAAAACCTGTGCACAGGAATATTGGGAGCGATAATATCAGTTCCTTTTTAAGAATCAAAACTATTTACAAACGACTACAAACGATAACAAACGAAAATAAATAAGTAACAACCAACTAGTGGGTTTTAGGAGCCTATGTTTGCCTTGTCGGATGTAGCAACCGATAGTATTAACTGTTTAACCTTAAAATTTAGAAATCATGAATGCACTTAAAAACAAAGTACAGTTGATTGGAAACCTGGGACAAGACCCGGAAGTAGTAAATCTTGACAGTGGTAGTAAACTCGCGAAATTTTCTATAGCGACCAATGAGACCTACCGGAACACCAAAGGAGAAAAGGTCACGGATACCCAATGGCACAACATTGTGGTGTGGGGAAAACTGGCAGAGGTGGTGGAAAAGTTCCTCCATAAAGGCAGCGAAGTTGCGGTTGAGGGTAAATTGATTCACAGATCGTATGAGAACAAGGAAGGTGAAAAGCGATTTATCTCGGAGATCAAGTGCAATGAGCTTTTGATGTTAGGGAAACAATAAAAAGGTAACATCTGGTCGATAAAGGGGGCATTTTGCCCCTTTTTCTATTTATAAAGTAAATGTTTTACTATCTTTTATATCCTGTTATTTCGAATTTTCCAGAAGAAAACGGAGTAGTAAATAAGGACAAATGAAACGTAGTATAACACTCTTACTAATTTTAATTACCTGCCTTCCGTGGGGCCTTCGCCCTCAGGAAGAGAAGGGAGGAGAGTCTGATACCAGTTTCTATCGCACTATGGCCATTGATGATGCTCTAATGGAACAGTCCCTGAAATTTGCCCTGGAAGAAGATGAGATGGATTATTGGAAAGATCAGCGAAATTTTGAAAAGACCTTAAAGCAAGAGAATTATACAGCGTATAAAACCTATATCTTCTTTAAAAGACGCTCATACCTGGAACATAAGCAAGGTTGTGATATTGCAACCAACCATGGTAAGGGTTATAATAAGCAGGCGTCCTTCTACGCTATTCATGGACAAAGATCCTTTAGTGATCAGGACATAGTAGCCAAGGATCTAATGGTTTCTCCATCTTTGGTATCCCAAAGACACAAGTAAGAAAGAATTTAAGCCACTTTTCTCAACACATCAATACAGGGACAGCGTTTACAGCGTTTAGATCTGCACTTTTTGTATTTGTCGCAACACTTAGATTTACAGTCCTTGCAGGAAAGGGCCCGCATCAGAGCTTTCCTTGCTTTTTTTGCCTTATTTTTTGCTTTTTTCTTTTCCCCCATCAGGTTGCAGTAGGTTCGAAAAATAGATTTTTACATCTTATTCAGCCGTATTAGAGGCGGCGCTCCCTGCCGTGATTTGTTGCACATCCCTGTCGAACAGGTACAACCCACCCTTATCATTCCCAATAAGAGTTATCTTGTCCAGGATATTTCTAGCCAGGGCTTCTTCCTCGATCTGTTCAGCCACATACCACTGTAGGAAATTATGGGTAGCATAGTCCTTTTCTTCCAGGGATACATGAACCAACTCATTGATGCTCTTGGAAACAAAAATCTCATGTTCGTAGAGTTCCTGAAACATTTTCTGGAAGCTGCCGAAGTCTTTATCCGGGGCTTTCAGATCGCTGATATGTGCGTGTCCGCCTCGTTCATTGACGTATTTTATCAGTTTTAGCATATGCATTCTTTCCTCATCGGAATGTCCGTACATAAACAAAGAGATCCCTTCCAGTCCCTTTACCTCAGCCCAGGATGCCATAGACAGGTATACCTGCGAAGATTCTGCCTCAATGCGAATTTGTCCGTTGAGGGCTTGTTCCATTTTTTTAGTCAACATGTTTTATGTTTTCTATAAAAATACACAAAGCAGTCTGTTAATTCAATGACATTCGTCAGGATTATCATGGTCAAAAAAAACAATGATTTATCAGGATGACACTTTTAGAAATAAAGTTGCTGAGCCAGACGAAAGGTATTGGCATGGGCTTCCACAATGACCCTAATATCCTTGGAATACCCACCTCCCATGCTACACTGAACCGGGATGCCATATTCCAGGCAGGTTTTAAGAACAAAGTCGTCTCGCTGCCTGCATCCATCTACAGACATCCCCAGTGTTCCCAGTTTATCTGTAGCTAACACATCTACCCCGCAGAGATAAAAAATAAAATCTGGCTGTTCGGTGTCTATAAGTTTTGGGAGCGTCTTTTTTAAAATGGACAGGTATTCTATGTCTGAAGTGTCCTTTTTTAAGGGAATATCCAGATCTGAGGTCTCTTTTTTGAAGGGGTAATTGCCAGCTCCATGCATGGAGAAAGTAAAAACTGTGCTATCTCCCTGAAAGATCTCGGCGGTGCCATTGCCCTGATGAACATCCAGATCTACGATCAGGATTTTCTTTGCTTTTCCCGTAGCTTGTAAATAACGGGCACCAATGGCCTGGTCATTGAGCATGCAAAAAGCTTCACCCCGATTAGTATAGGCGTGGTGTGTGCCTCCGGCTATATTCATGGCAATTCCATATTGCAGGGCATAGTCGCACCCTTTCATAGTGCCGTCGGCTATTATACGTTCGCGCTCTACCAGGACCTCAGATAAGGGAAAGCCAATTTTTCTGGCTTCTTTAGGATTTAATTTAATATTGAGGAGATCATAATAATAAACCGGATCATGAACAGCAAGAATATGCCTGTCATTAGGCATAGTGGGTTCAAAAAAATTCTCTGGGGTAGATGTTCCTTCATGCAATAGTTGCTGAGGTAAAAGCTCATATTTAAGCATTGGAAACCTGTGACCTTCTGGTAAGGGATGTTTATAAATTGGGTGGTAGGCTATTTTTAGCACCTCTTACTGAAGTTTCAATTCCTTAATATCCGATACAAATTCATTGTCGTTCACCATCCCTTCAATAAAAAGTTTTACAGAAGGCAGTCCGTAATTCAGGAAATTAAACTTGCCAATACCATTGGTGTCAATGATCACGTTAGGGTGCCAGTCTATAGCACCGAAAGTATTGAAAAAGGAACCGGTATATGAATTGTACATAGGATTGTAAAATCGCTTATTGGAAGTAAATGTTAGAGGAATAGGGTAGGTTGCAATGCTTTCCCCTCCACGTCTTTTAAAGGTTATGGCGGGGTCGGTCACAATTTTGATTATACCTCCTCCGCCTCGGATGCCACCACCTATACCTGATTTGTTTATTTCAATATAATCTACCGCAACCATGGAGAATCTGTATAGTACGCTAAAGCTGCTGAGTAGCACGCCATCTAAATAAATTAGGGGGGTAGTATTATTAAAAGTATTAGAATTCCTGACGGCAATGTCGAAAGTACCATTAATTTCATTTACAACATATCCTTCTCCACTCAGGTAAGTACCCAGGGTCAAATTGCGCCGTGCGTCGTCTTCCGAAAATACTTCTACCCTGCCTACGGTGCTGTTCCTGAGTTTTTCTATCCTTTGCTCCTTACTTTTTTCAAGCAGTACCACTTCATCCAGCATTTGTACCTGATAAAATCCTTCAAAGGATTCCGCGGCATTCTCGGATTCCTCCAGCAACTGACTGGTTTTATTCTCCAATACAGCCACTTTGTCAATGCCTAATGGGGGAATATATGTAGGTTTAAACCTTACAAAGATTTTGGGCTGAATCCAAAGTCCTGACTTGTTGATCTCCGCTACACCAAGATTTTCATCATTAATGGGGAAGAAGTTGTCTTTTTCAAAAGACAATTGATCCTCTTCTATATTAACAAATTCCGATTCGTTGTTGGCCAGAGGTGAAATAAAAAAGTCGTTACTATCCTTGCTATTGAGGGTAACAATGTAAGAGATCCCCTTTTCAAAATCATAAAGATATTTAGGGGAGCTTGTAAGCACCGTATTCCACTGATAGCTACTCCAGCCCTGGGTAATAAGCAG
Organism: uncultured Flavobacteriaceae bacterium; assembly: GCA_963844995.1. Taxonomy (GTDB): domain Bacteria; phylum Bacteroidota; class Bacteroidia; order Flavobacteriales; family Flavobacteriaceae; genus Muriicola. The sequence continues at coordinate 40,295 of CAWJQE010000015.1, forward strand.
GTTATCTAATTCGTAGGCTTTCCTGGGCGTGGGTTTTGTAAAATAATAGGAGGCGTTTTCCACCGGACCTTTCACATACGGATTTAACAGGGTATAGGAAGGGAGGTTATGATGGGCCTTATAGGTCTCTGTTCTTTGTGGCAGTATGGACACACTCAATGTATTAAAATACTTTGGATCCATTCCCTTTACCGAAAAGCTGACCTGTACGGAATCATCAACGGTCACTGCAGAAGGTTCTGAGGCCTCATGGATGGCTATCCCCTTATGATTAAAGTATAGCCTTTCCAATACCGGTGTGCCGTTGCCATCGAATAAAGTAAATACATTGATCCCCGGATACAGATCCTCTTTCGGGAATACTTTAACCGCTTTTGGTGCCTCTGCGAAGGAAACATCTACGGCCTTAATGCTATCCCCATTATGCAGGGTAAGCATAAAATTTTGCTCCCTTTGTGCGGGAACATTTAGTTTGGCATTAAAAATTAGACCTAGCTTATCCCTTAGATCTTGAAGAGTACAGGTAATACCAGTCATTTCTATATAGCCTATGGGGATCTTAAAATTCTCATTATTGATAGTGAAGGTAGCATGGTAGTTCATTCCCTCCTTAGGGATCAATGCGAATCTGCCAACACCAAAGGAGTTGAGTTTAAATGAGGCAACCATCTTCCCATTGGGGTCTTCAACCTTCCCTTCTAAAAATGGAAAACCAAATCCTTTGTCATCCTTTATGATGACACCAAAAATTGAATTGATCCCTGTAAGAGCATGACCACTTTCAGGGAGAAACTGGGCATCCACGACCAGCTTTTTCTCCTCAGCTTTTAATTCCTCTGTTTGTTCAGGATCTATGATGGTGAGCGATTGTTCAAAATAGTTGGGTTCGGAGAAATTGCGCATCCAGTTGGTGTAGGAAGTAAAATGATACGTACCTGTGTTGAACAAACTGTCTATCGCGATCAGTCCGCTGCCCACTCCATTCTCAATCCTAATCAGTTCCTTTTTTATGACATTCTTTTGATCATCTAAAATGGCACAATACAAGTTTTTTGTTTCCAGAGAGCGCTTCTTAGTGCCCTTATCCATGACATAGGCCTTGTAACCTATATTCTCACCTTTGATAAAAACCGATTTGTTAAGATGTACGAATACAACTTCTCTTGGCAGCTCTGAATAGGCATCAAAATCTGCAAGAATTTGATCTTTCGCGGCAGAATTCTGGGCTTGTACAGTACTAAAAATAAGGAGGGCAAACAAAAAAGAAATGGGTTTCATACGTAGGGTTAAATTATGAATAATTCAAAGAAAGGGGAATCTTACAAAAAATAAAAATTTTGATTTCGTTTTTCTGTAAAAGTGTTGTATTTGTCCTGCCTAACTGATAGTGGCGCCATTGCCCACCTCAGAATTGTCCGGATTTAGAAATACCAGTTTCCCATCTTCATTTTCGGTCATAAGGATCATCCCATTACTTTCCACGCCGCGCAAAGGTCTTGGGGCCAGGTTTACCAGTACGGTCACCTTTTTGCCAACGATCTCTTCAGGAGTAAAACTCTCAGCGATTCCGGAAACAATGGTTCTAATATCTATGCCGGTATCTACTTTTAGGACCATCAGTTTTTTGGTTTTCGGCATTTTTTCTGCTTCCAGTATGGTGCCAACGCGCATATCCATTTTGGAGAATTCTTCAAAGCTGATCGTTTCTTTTTGAGGCATAACATTTTTATTTTCAGATTCGTTGGCTTTTTTAGTGGCTTTTAATTTTTCAAGCTGAGCGGTGATCTCTTCATCTTCGATCTTACGGAATAACAATTCCGATTTCCCCAATAAATGTCCGGAAGGGAGTAGGGGAGATTGAGTGGCAATACTGGCCCATCCCAATGAAATTGTGCTGCTTTCTAACTGCAACATTTTTTTAAGTTTGGCAGAAGTAAATGGCAAAAATGGTTCACTAAGTACCGCCAGGGCCGTAGCAAGTTGCAAAGCTGTATTCATAATGGTGGCCACCCTCTCTTCATCTTCCTTGATCACTTTCCAGGGCTCCTCATCTGCAAGGTATTTGTTCCCCAATCTGGCAAGGTTCATTAGCTCTTGACCGGCTTCCCTGAATCGGTAACGTTCAATAGAATCTGAAATGGAGGCAGGAAAGTCCTGTATGGCCTTTATAACCTCCAGATCTGCTTGGGAAAGTTCCCCGGCTACAGGTACCTCGCCCTTATAGTATTTTTGAGTAAGCACCACAACCCGATTGATGAAATTCCCAAAGATGGCCACCAGTTCATTGTTGTTACGGGCCTGAAAATCGGCCCAGGTAAAATCGTTGTCCTTGGTTTCCGGGGCATTGGCAGTTAGGGTGTACCGAAGTACATCCTGAGCGTCCGGAAAGGTTTCTAAATATTCATGTAACCAAACGGCCCAATTCTTTGAGGTGGACAGTTTTTGGCCTTCAAGATTTAAAAATTCATTGGCGGGGACATTCTCCGGTAGAATAAAATCTCCGTGAGCTTTTAGCATGCTTGGAAAGATGATACAATGAAAAACAATATTGTCCTTCCCAATAAAATGAACCAATTTGGTGTCCTTAGCCTGCCAGTAGGGTTTCCAATCTTTTCCTTCCCGCTTTGCCCATTCCTTGGTTGATGAGATATAGCCAATGGGCGCATCGAACCAAACATAGAGTACTTTTCCTTCGCCACCTTTTACGGGAACCGGGATGCCCCAGTCCAGATCGCGTGTTACCGCTCTTGGCTTTAGGCCATCGTCTATCCAGGATTTGCATTGTCCGTATACGTTGGGTTTCCAATCCGATTTATGATCTACCAGGATCCACTGTTTTAGAAAATCCTCATACCTGTCTAGAGGCAGAAACCAGTGTTTTGTTTCCTTTAAGGTGGGAACAGCACCAGATAGCGTAGACTTTGGATTGATAAGGTCTGTGGCATTTAAAGAGGAACCACAGTTCTCACACTGGTCGCCATAGGCTTCCTCATTTCCACACTTGGGGCAGGTACCGGTTACAAAACGATCTGCCAGGAATTGTCTTTCTTGTTCATCGTATAACTGAGCTGTTGTCTCCTCTATAAAATCGCCCTGCTCGTACATTTTTACAAAGAAATCACTGGCCGTTTGATGGTGAATTTCAGCAGAGGTCCTGGAATAATTATCAAAGGTGATCCCAAAGTCCTGAAAGGATTGTTTAATAATTCCGTGATACTTATCTATTAGTGCTTTGGGGGAGACTCCTTCCTTTTTGGCCTTCATAGGGATGGCAACACCGTGTTCATCACTCCCACATACAAATGCCACCTCCTTGCCTATCAGCCGCAGGTAACGTGCATAGATATCTGCTGGGACATAGACCCCGGCCAAATGCCCTATATGGATAGGACCATTGGTATAAGGAAGCGCTGCCGTAATAGTGTATCGGGCAAAATTTTGTGATGCTGCTGCCATCAAACTCTTGGATTAGGGCACAAAAATAACCATTTTTTAATGCCCCTTCCCCTGAGGAGGGAAAAAAGAAAACCCTCGTATGTCCAGGCGCAAAGTTTGATTCTTGAACCGGAAATACGAGGGTTGCTATAGCAAAGTAGGGGCGGCTTATGCCACCATTACGGATTTAGACATTTTTTTATCCTGTACCTGTATACGGTAGATGTATTTTCCGGTAGACAAATGACTTGGCATTCGTTCCCGGATATTGATCTCTACAGATCCTTCAAACATCATTTCATTGTATATGGTCCCCACATTCTGACCCAGAATATTGTACAACTGAATGTCCACGTGTGCACTAAAGGGCATTTCAAGATAAATATGTGGTGTTTGTTGTGTTGGATAGAAGGGTTTGTGAACAATAGCGTTCAACAATTCTTCACTAGGATCTTCAGCATTAGGATCCATAGGTGTAGGAGGTGTAAACGGCTCATCGCTGTACGCAATATCCGGAAATTCAACACCACTACAATTAAATCCTAAATTTACAGGGGCATATGGATGATCTAATAAGTGTTGTTCTACCAGTGGTATTGGCACACATAGCCATTCTGCCAGGACAGTGGCATATAGATCCCTAAAGTCCATGGTGTATTCTAAGTTTCCTCTTCCGTTAGGGTTCTCCAATGAAGGATGTTCTCCCACAAAAGCACTTCCATTTAATCCTGAGCCAAAGAAAAGGGTAGGAGCTGCTTTTCCGTGATCGGTACCATTAGAACCGTTCTCAAATATCCTTCTTCCAAATTCGGAGAAGGTCATACTCAATACCTTATCATCTTGTTGCGTAAAGGCAATATCTTCGTAGAAATTGTTAATGGCAATAGACAAGTTAGACATAAGTCGCTCGTGTGCCAACGGCTGGTTCCCGTGTGTATCAAAACCTCCCATGGAGATCATATATACTTTGGTTCCCAGATTTCCTTTGATCAATCTTGCAAGTAGTGCCAATTGTCTGGCAAAGCCATTATCCTGATATTGAACCTGGTTTTGACCTCTTTCATAGGCTTCATGAATAAGTCCCGAGTATTCGTAGGTAGTATTCGCTACCCCTCTCAGGAATCTTAACTGATCTCCGTACATACAATCATTAAAGAGGGCAGGGTCCAGGCTGTATTGCACCCCGGTCTCGGCGATCTCTTCCAATTGATCAATGTTAGAAGTTACAAAGGCATAATTTGTCTCTTCTCCCTGAAAAACTAAACTCCCAAAGTTACCTATCTGAATGGCAGCAGGTGACGCTGGTGGATTCACAAGATAATCTGGATAAATATTTTCAAAATAACGTCCCATCCACCCGGTGTTCAAGCCAGAAAAACCAGTGGTGGTAAGGTCTGTATTTGCATAGATATCTGATCCTGTAAAATGCGACAGACTCTGATTTTCATATCCAACACCGTGTACAGCCTTAAACTGACCTTCGCCCCACATAGGTTCCAGGGCATTCATATAGGAAGGAACTCCAAATTCGTCCGTAAGTTTTAGCACCTTACTTTCTGGAATATAGATATTTGGCCTGGCATTGGCATACAGATCGTATTGTTCAATTGGGACCACAGTACTTAATCCGTCGTTCCCACCAGAAAGCCTGATAAGAATAAGGATGTTATCTGTATCTGCATTCGCAATGGCCGCTGTAAGGGGTGAAGGAGCTGAAGCGGTAAGCATATTGCTTCCCAGCATCATAGATCCGGACCCGGCAATACCTAGGGCTTGCAGGAATGATCGTCTGCTCCAGAACTTGTGTTCCTCGTCGTGACCGTTCTGATTCTTTATATTGATAGGGATATGATTATTGCACATAACTGTAGGTATTATTTAAGTTGAAACTCAGGTTGTCTTGACAAATGCATTAGCAGAAGAAATACTTGCTGCGGAACTTCCGGACTTACCGAAAGCATCCAAAGGCCTAATCCACCAGGGATATAGTCCGATCCATAATACTCTTCCGGGACATCTTCGATCTTAAAAACCGACATGGCATTTTCGAAATCCTGAGCAGTAAGGAGTCCTAAAGGCGTAAACTTATCTACCAGTGCTCTTACTACGGTCTCCGGGTTACTTGTGTTGCTATCTCCAGGACCAACGGCGTCCATCGCCAGGGTTCTGAATTGTTCCGGATTCCCCTGGAAAAATATCTCGAGGAATACCTCTACGGTTAACCACCGGCCAATAATAAAATTGGTGTTGATCCAGGTGCGGTCTCGCTGCCAACCGGCAACGTCAAAAGGATCGAACAGTGTTTGTCCGAGCATTCTTGTAGTATCTACAACATTGAGTATAGTATTGTCATTATATGCAAAGTTGGTTTCATTGATAAGGTTAAGATAAATATCGAACGGACTTTTAATAATTACGCCAATGGCCTCATCATCAAAGAAATGCTGACTCTTAAACAATTGAGACAGCACTGGTGCTATTTCAAAATTGTTGGTCACCATCGTATTTGCCATTCCGGTGATAATGGTTTGGGCATTACCGGCATCGTCATCAGAATCCGGGTGCACAAAGAACTCATATAATTTTTGGCAAATAAATCCGGCAATTTCATTAGGGCGTTCCTGGAAAAGTATGTCTATAACATCGTCATAATTCCAGTTTCCGGTTTGTCCTAAAATGGTTTTTGGTCCGGCATCAAATCTGGTAGGATCAAAAGTTACCTGTTCACAGCCAAGTTCTCCGCGTTCCACATAACCCGTTAAAGCTTTGGCGGTTTCAATAATGTCTTGTTCAGTATAGCCATTTCCTTCTCCAAGAGAGAAAAGCTCATACAATTCCCGTGCATAATTCTCATTGGGATTGTTACCATTATTATAAACCCCATCCAGATAATACAGCATGGCAGAGGTTAACCCTATTTCACTGACAAAGGTCTTGAAGTTTCCAATAGCGTTTCTTTGCAGACAGTTAATATAGTAGTATAAGAAACTATTACAGTCATACACATCTATTTCCGTCACAAAATGATTGCTCCAGAAGAAACTCAGCCTGTCTCTCAGATTGTTGGTCAACAACCCATTGGTATAGGCAACAGCCCATTCTTCCTGTTGAGCCCTTCTTAGTTGACGAGCCAGATCATCGTCTTCCGGGTAATTGCTGTTATTCCAGTCTGCCCAGGCGGGAGCCGCAAGGGGAGGCATGGTCACAGCTTCATTGATAAGTGCGTCTACCAACGTTCCGGCATTTTGGCCTACGGCCGAATCAATAGTCTGTACTGAGGCGCTAAACCCTAGTCTTCTGTACAAATGCGCAGCCCTGACTTTATCCAGGGGTGTTGTGTATTGCGCTAATGTAGAGGTGTTACAATTAACGAAGTATTCCATAGTCAATTTTTAGGCTTTAAGAACGTTCATGTGCGTAGGGGCAAATTCTTAACGCTTAATCCATTCGATTAGTATGGAAATCCAAATATTTTCGATATCCGGAGATCTAATGTACAATCTAAGCGCCTAAATTGACGATTACAGACGTCATTTTTCGATGAAATGCGCTATTTTGTTAATTTTTAAGGTATATGGCATCACATAATGATTTTGGAAGAAAAGGGGAGGAATTGGCTGTGGAACTACTCTCAAAGAAGGGATATACTATCCTCAGGAGGAATTACAGGTATCTGAAGGCGGAGATAGATATTATTGCCCAAAAAGGAAGTAATCTGGCAGTGGTGGAGGTAAAGTACCGGCGTTCTGATCATCTGCAACCCATAACTGCTTCCATAAATCGAAAGAAAATAAGCCTGCTAATTATGGCTGCAGATCATTATGTTCAGGAAAATGACCTCGATGTTGATGTTCGTTTTGATATTATTACGATCCTGGGGCAACCCACGGGATATAAAATAGAACATCTGGAAGAAGCCTTCTCTCCGTACTAAATATTGTTTTATTTATAACATTTTGTTATTTTCGAAAGAAAAAGAATGAAGACCATTTCTTCCGTTGTTGAGCACTACATAAAGAAAAAGCCCTTTTTGCAAAGTGCATTGGCACAAGGAATCATAAATCTTACTTCTTTATCCCGACTCATAAAGCCTGAAATAGAACTCGAATTAGGGAAAGATGTTCGAAACGGGGCTATTGTCATGGCTTTAAAACGACTTTCGGACGATCTGGAATTCCGCGCTACACACAGGATCATTAAGGTGTTAAAGAATATTGGGGAAATTACGGTACGTTCCTCGCTGACAGATTTCACTTTTTTAGTCTCAGACACTATCCTTGAAAATCAAACACAACTTTTAAAGGAAGTGTCAAAGAATAAGGAGGTCTTTTATACTTCTTCAAGAGGCGTCAATGAATTAAACATTGTGGTAAGTGATAGCCTTGATGAAGTTGTAGAATCTTTATTCAAGGGTGAGAAGTGCACCCAAAAGGCCTCTAACCTCTCTTCCATAACTGTAAAACTCCCTGCTGAGAATGTCTCTGTTCCTGGCATATATTATTTTATTTTCCAGCGTCTGGCGTGGGAAGGGATCGTACTCTTCGAGGTAATTTCCACAACAAATGAATTTACCATCATTGTTAATGATGAACAGGTAGATATTGCTTTTAAGACCATCAAGGATCTTAAGACATTATAACCCAAGCCTTTTATTATCAGCTTATAAAGCAGCCTTGGTTTTGGATTGAGGTTCGCCGGCCAAAGGTTGGAGCATTTCGAGTGCAGCAGAAGTAGAATGAATTTTTTCAAATACCAACAAGAGCCGGAGCCCGTTTCGGGTTTGTTTTTCCTTGATCTTACAGTAGGTTGGATGAGTTTGAACGTATTGAATGACCCTGGTAAAAGCTGAACTCTGATAGAAAGTAGATTGTTGGTCGGCCACAAAGTACCCCAACAGTTTTCCTTTTTTCATCACAACTTTTTCCAGACCGATACTACTGGCCATCCATTTTATCCTTACCGAATTTAAAAGATCTTTCACGGTTGTGGGTAATGGTCCAAACCTATCCTTTAAATGAGCCTGGTACTTTTGAAGGTCCTCTTCGTTAGAGATCCCGTTTAACTCTGTGTAGAGGTTGAGTCGCTCTGTGATATTATTTACATAGTTATCCGGGAACAACAGTTCAAAATCTGAATCGATCTGTGTCTCTTTCACATAGACCTTTTCAGAACCTTCTTCTGGTTCATAGAGATCTTTGAACTCATTCTCCTTCAATTCCTCAATGGCTTCTGCCAGAATCTTTTGGTAGGTTTCAAAACCGATCTCATTGATAAATCCGCTTTGTTCTCCCCCAAGCAGATCCCCGGCACCTCTTATTTCAAGGTCTTTCATGGCTATATTAAAACCACTTCCCAATTCTGTGAATTGTTCCAGCGCCTGTATGCGTTTTCTGGCCTCCGTTGTCATTGAATCAAAGGGAGGGGTAATAAAATAACAAAAGGCCTTTTTATTACTTCTACCTACACGGCCCCGCATCTGATGGAGATCACTTAGTCCAAAATTATTTGCATTGTTTATAAAGATGGTATTGGCATTGGGAACATCTAGCCCACTTTCAACAATGGTAGTAGAGACCAGCACGTCAAAATCGCCATTCATAAAACCAAGCATTAGGGTCTCAAGTCTTTTTCCTTCCATCTGCCCGTGACCAACCCGTATTTTAGCATCGGGGACCAGGCGTTGCAAGAGTCCGGCCACTTCTTTTATATTTTGAATACGATTATGGATAAAGAACACTTGTCCTCCGCGTTGGATCTCATAAGAGATGGCGTCTCTGATCGTCGCCTCATCTAATCGAATTACATGACTTTCTATAGGATAACGGTTAGGGGGAGGGGTGGTTATCACGGAGAGATCGCGTGCCGCCATAAGACTGAACTGCAATGTCCTGGGAATGGGCGTGGCCGTAAGCGTAAGTACATCTACATTCTCCTTGATCGATTTTAATTTATCCTTTACAGCTACTCCAAATTTCTGTTCTTCATCTACAATAAGGAGTCCGAGGTCCTTAAAGATCACATTTTTGTTTACCAATTGATGGGTGCCAATTAGGATGTCTACTTTCCCGGATTCCAGATTTTCGAGGGTCTCTTTTTTCTCTTTCGCCGTGCGAAAACGATTTAGATAATCTACGGTCACCGGCATATCTGAAAGACGCTCTCTAAAGGTGCGGTAATGCTGAAAAGCAAGAATGGTCGTTGGTACAAGTACGGCCACTTGTTTCCCATCATCCACAGCCTTAAAAGCTGCCCTGATCGCAACTTCTGTTTTACCAAACCCTACATCGCCACAAATTAACCTGTCCATGGGCCTGTCTCTTTCCATGTCTCGCTTTATATCCTGGGTGGCCGTGATCTGGTCTGGGGTATCCTCATAAATAAAAGAGGCCTCCAATTCGTGTTGCAGGTAACTATCAGGTGCATAGGCATGACCTTTATCTAATCGCCTTTTGGCATAGACATTAATCAGATCGAATGCTATCTTCTTGACCCTCGACTTGGTCTTTTGTTTTAGTTTTTTCCAGGCAGCGGACCCCAGCTTGTATATTTTGGGTGCCACACCATCTTTCCCATTGTATTTGGAGATCTTATGCAGGGAATGTATGCTTACATAGAGGATGTCTCTTTCCCCATACATCAATTTAATGGCCTCTTGTTTTTTGCCCTCTACCTCTATTTTTTGCAGGCCTCCGAACTTCCCGATCCCGTGATCTATATGGGTCACATAATCACCCATGGAGAGTTTGTTCAATTCTTTCAGGGTAATGGCCTGTTTTTTGGCATACCCATTCTTTATCTGAAACTTATGATAGCGTTCAAAGATCTGATGGTCTGTATAACACGCCACCTTGATGTCATCATCGATAAAGCCATCGTGAATAGGAACCACCAGTGTTTGATAATGTACTGTCTTTCCTATCTCGTCAAAAATATCATGGAATCGTTTTGCTTGTTCCTCTGATGAGCAAAAGAGATAATTCTGATATCCCTTGGCTTCGTTATCATTCAGATTGGCTAAAAGGAGATCGAATTTTTTATTGAATACCGGTTGAGGTTTTGTATTGAAGGAGATCACTGCAGCGTTATTGGAAGTCGACTTTCCTTGGAAGGTGACCATAGCAAATTGTTCCAGTTCAGCTTCCAGTAAAGAGCCATCGATAAATAATTCCTTGGGTTGTGCGTGTTTTATCTCTGAACTAAGACCGGAAAAGGCCTCATTGGCTTTTTCAAAGAAAGCCCCTATGCGTTGGTGAAGTACCTCCGGGTCGTTGACAAATAGAACGGTGTTAGAATTTATATACTTCAGAAAGCTCACTCTGGACTCTTTCATGAACTTATTCTCCACATTTGGGATAATAGTTATCCTTTTAACCTGCTCAGTAGAAAGTTGCGTTTCTACATCAAAGGTTCGGATACTGTCTATTTCATCCCCGAAAAATTCAATTCTATAAGGCTCATCATTAGAGAAGGAAAAGACATCTACTATCCCTCCACGCACGGCAAATTCACCGGGTTCTGTTACAAAATCTACTCTGTGGAACTGGTATTCGAACAATACTTCGTTCAGGAAATCTAAGGAGAGCATGTCCCCAATTTTGATCTTCTGGGTATTCCGGTCCAGCTCTTTTCTGGTCACTACCTTTTCAAATAGTGCATCGGGATAGGTAACGATGACGGCTGGTTTTTTTCTTGAATTTATGCGGTTCAGGACCTCGGCCCTGAGAAGTACATTGGCGTTATCTGTTTCCTCTATCTGATATGGCCTGCGATAACTCCCGGGATAAAAAAGGACATCTTGTGGCCCTATCAACTGTTCAAGATCGTTGAGGTAATATGCCGCTTCCTCCTTATCTCGAAGTATCCACAAAAAAGGGTGTTCAGAACCTTTAAAGACTTCTGCAAGTACAAAGGATTGTGCTGAGCCTACAAGCCCTTTGAGATGTGTGATCTTTTGAGAATGGGATATAGCTTCCCCTAGTTTCCGCAGTTGGGGAGACTGTTCATACAAAGGTGGGATGGTGCTTTTTGTCACCTGCTAATTTTGTGCAAAGATAAGGCGAGAACAATGGTCTGGCAATGGCATCCTAAATTTTTATGACCATGGCATCTGCAATAGCATACACTTCGTCTTCACCTTTCTTTTTCATTACATGTGTGCCGGTAAAAGCTCCGAATGCAGGAAGGATCATTTGATGTTTGTTCTTAAAGAAACAGGGAAGGCGCAAAGATTGTCGTCCCTTGCCACTTAATCGTACCGCAGGATGTATATGACCGGATAGGTTGAACAGGTCAACTCTTTCTTCCGGGTAATGGGTCAGCAAGAAAGGCCCCCATATAAGCTCAGGCACCAGAGAGATCCCTAAGTTCTCATATTTGAGCGGCGAAATAATATCATGGTTCCCGGCAATCAGTATTATTTTCGCAGAAGACTTCAGGACCCAGTTTTCAAACAATTGCCATTCCCGGTTAAGGCTGGAATGAAAAAGATCGCCTAAAAAGCAGACCGTCTTGGGGTTATAAAGTGATAGAGAATCTTGTAAAACTTCGAAATTTTTTAGGATCACCTCTTGAGGAATGGCTGCTCCATATTTTCTAAAATGTGTCACTTTTCCTAAATGAACATCGCTTATCAGCAATACTTCTTCCTCTTCCCAGTACACAACTCCGGAGGGATGCAATACCAGGTGTTGTTCGGCAATAAGGATGCGCTGGGAGGTCATAAGTTCAAAGATAGTAAATGCCAATCTGTAAAGATATCATTTCATTAAAAGGGCTGTCATTCGTTTTATTCTGTCTGCCAACTTTTCGCTGGAGAGTTTCTCTCGCAGTCTGTCTGTAATGATTGGGAATGAAAATGGCGTTGGATTCTTGCATGCTTTCCATACGATCTCTTGCCGGGAAATCCTTTCAAGGGCCAAACGTAAACGACCCTCTTCCAATTGATGTTCAAAGGTCTCCCGGAAGGCTTGAAGAAATAGCAGGTTATCTGGTTCGTAATCCCTGAAAACCTCGAACAACAATTGGGAGCTGCTCTGCAGGTGTTTCATTTTTACGCCTTTATCCGGGTACCCGGTAAAGACCATACCACTGATGACGGCAATATCCCTGAATTTTCTACGGGCCATTTCCGTAGAATTCAGGCTTTTTTGAAGATCCTCTAACATAAAAGATGATGTGAAGAGGTCATTGTCAATAACATCCTGAATGTCTATTTCTTTATCAGACAAAAGTTCGAATCCATAGTCGTTAAATGCCAGGGAGAAAGTAATGGGAGAGAGAAGACTTATGCGGTACCCCAAAAGGCTGCCCATTGCTTCGTGAACAAATCTCCCTTCGAAAGGATAAATGATATGATGGTAGCCGTCACTGCTCTTAAAGGTTTCAATGAGTAACTCATCCGGACCGGGCACTATGCTCTCTTTTCGTTGCCTTTCAAAGATAGGAGAGAGGGCACGAATGGAATCTGACTGCTGGTTTGGATGCAGTCTTGCGGAATACAATTCTTCTCTTAGCAATTGTGACATTTGAGCAGATAAGGTGAGTCGGCCACCCATCCAGCTCGGCACTTTACTCGTCCTTTTGGAGGAGTTCCTTACCAATGCCTGCATCTCTTTGATCCTGATAAATTCGAGATTCCTTCCGGCAAATGTGAATACGTCTCCCGGTGTTAATTTGGAAATAAAGTATTCTTCAATAGATCCTATATACCCACCTTTTTGGTACCTAACAGTGAGGTTTGCATCGCCAACGATTGTTCCTATCTGAAATCTATGGCGCATGGCTACCCCTTTGTTATGTACTACAAATCTGCCATCATCGGCAATTTCTACTTTCTTATATTCATCATAGGTTTGCAGACTCTGACTTCCCAGCACGATAAAGTTTAGCAGCCATCGCCATTCGTCCTCGGTCATCCCTTGATAACAAAAGCTACTTTTTACTTCTTTGTAGATCTCTGAAGGGATAAATCCGTCTGAAACTGCCAGGGTGGTCAGGTATTGAACCAGCACATCAAAACTATTCAGATAAGGCATTCTGTCTTCAACTGCCTGTTTCACCACAGCCTGTTGAAGTGCCGACGCCTCTACCAATTCAATGGCATGGGTAGGCAAGAAATAAATAACGCTCTCTTTCCCGGGTCGGTGGCCACTGCGACCAGCTCGTTGCATAAACCTGGCCACCCCTTTAGGTCCTCCTATCTGAATTACAGTTTCTACGGGAGCAAAGTCGACCCCCAGATCGAGACTGGAGGTACATACCACCGCTTTTAATTTTTCATCGCGGATGGCTTCTTCAACCCAAATACGGGTGTCCTTATTAATACTACCGTGATGCATAGCCATTTCACCAGCCAACTCAGGGTATTTCTCCAGGATCTTCTGGAACCAGATCTCACATTGGCTTCGGGTATTGGTGAAGAGTAAAGTGGTCTTACTTTTTTTAATGATTGGGATCACCCTGTCCAGAAGGCGTAATCCCAAATGACCTCTCCATGGAAAGGTTTCTATCTCCTCGGGGATAATGCTGATCACATGTATTTTTTTATTCAATGCCGCACGGATCAGAATTGAATTTTGAAATGCGGTGCTTTCCGGACCTAGCAATACCTGCCTGGCTTCTTCCAGATTTCCAATGGTGGCAGATATCCCCCATATCCTGAGGTTACTTGAAAGTGTTTTGATCCTGGAGAGTGCCAGTTCCATTTGAACTCCTCGTTTGGTGCCCAAAAGTTCATGCCATTCATCCACAACCACTGCCTTACATTCTTTGAACATCTTGTCATATCCCTTTGTCGCCAAGAGTAATTGCAGGCTTTCGGGAGTAGTGATCAGCAGATCGGGCATGGTCTTGCGTTGTTGTGCGCGTTCCTTGGTGGAGGTATCTCCGGTTCTGATACCAACAGTTAGGGGAAGATCCAGATCTTTAATAATTCGTTCTGCAGACTGTCTGATCTCCTGAGACAAAGCACGCAGGGGAGTGATCCAAACGGCTTTTAACCCCTTTGAATGAGATGTCCTATACGAAGGATTTTGTTTAATATAGTTAAGGACAATAGGAAACCACAGGGCATAGGTTTTACCGCTCCCGGTGGGGGCATTTAAAAGACCATTCTTTCCTGCTAAAAAGGCTTTCCAGGTTTTCTTCTGGAAGGGAAACGGTTTCCATCCCTGTTCCCGGAACCATTTTTCTGCAATATTGAAAAGCTCGTTCTGGGTCATTTGTAGAATGCTTTTTGGATCAATTTTGTCATCTTCCACGGGTCTGGATGTATATGCTATTATGGGAGAAGGTTCCTTAAAGGGTTAGAATTAATAGCAGAAGTTTCACAGCAAGACGAAGGTACAAAAACCTGATAATACTTTTGGGCGATCATACCGGCATGTGTCATGAATCCAGACGATCTGCAAAGCCATTAAATAAAAGGAAAATAAGAATTATTTGGTGGACGATTATTTTAAAATAATGAGTGATTTATTGAATTAATCACTTTCAAAAAAAGTATCTTTGCAGCAAAGAATACAATACAATATGCCCATTTTAGATTTATACGGACACAGTGAAAAACGAAAAAATTTAGCCCATTTTGCCGCCATAGCTTCTTTGGCTGCCATAGACGGGGATATTAATCCTGAAGAGCGGAAAGTGATAGATCGCTTTGCTGTAAAATTGGATATTTCCGGTCCTGAATACACGGAGGTGATGAAGAAGGAGAATAAATACCCCATTGAAGCTCCATACGAGTCGGAAGAGCGTTTAGAACGTATTTACGATCTTTTTAAGATCATCTATGCGGATCATGATATTGATGAAGAAGAATACAGGATGATAAAGAAATACGCATTGGCTCTGGGATATTCACCAGGCAAGGCAGAAAAAATTATCAAAAGGTCCATTATCCTGTTCAGAGGAAAATTCGATTTTGAAGACTACCTGTTCATGATGAAGCGCAAGAAAGATTAATTACTACCTAGTAAAGTAATCTGCAATTAGCCCTTAGCGGCCATAAATTCTTCCGCTTTTTCCACCATCTTCCTGCTTCCACAAAAGAAGGGCACTCTTTCATGTAGTTCGGTAGGCTGTATTTCCATGATTCTGGTATAACCGTCACTAGCTTTACCATTGGCCTGTTCTGCCAGAAATGCCATGGGATTACATTCGTAGAGCAAACGTAATTTACCATTAGAAGCTACACTACTTTTTGGATACATGTAAATACCGCCTTTAATCATATTTCTGTGGAAGTCTGAAACCAATGACCCAATATATCTGGAGGTATAGGGTCTGTCTTCCTCTTCCCGCTGACAGTATTTGATGTAGTTTTTCACGCCTTGCGGGAAATGGATATAATTTCCTTCATTTACCGAATAGATCTTTCCCGTTTCCGGAAATTCCATATTGGGGTGAGATAAATAAAAAGTTCCTATGGCCGGATTCAGGGTAAATCCATTAACACCGTCACCGGTGGTATAAACCAGCATAGTAGATGTGCCATAAACTATGTACCCTGCCGCTACCTGATTGACGCCGGGCTGCAGAAAATCTTCGAGAGTTACTGCCGTTCCTATGGGTGTAACCCTTCTGTAAATAGAAAAAATGGTACCTACAGACACATTTACATCAATATTTGAAGATCCGTCTAAGGGATCTATCAGAACAATATATTTGTTTTGATGATTTTTATCATTGCTGTTAACACTGATAAAGTTGTCCTCCTCTTCAGAGGCAATACCACAAACAATTTCCCTGTTCTTTAAGGTCTGAATAAACTTATCATTGGCGAGTACATCTAATTTTTGCTGATCTTCTCCCTGAATATTGGTATCACCTACCCCCCCGAGGATGTCTATCAACCCTGCCTTATTCACTTCGTGATTTACTACTTTGGCGGCCAGACGAATAGCGTTTATCAACTTAGAAAGTTCGCCGGATGAATACTGAAAAGAGGATTGATTTTCAATAATAAACTCTCCGAGAGTGGTGTTCTTTTTGTCCATTAAGGGGCTTGTGTTATTTATGTACAAATATCGGACATTTTGTGAAACTAAAACGTTTTCGCGGGGCTTTCGTTTTTTAAATTTATAACTTTGTGTTTTATTTGTAACAATTATGAATTACATGATCCGGGATGCCACGGCTGCAGATATGCCTCAGGTTTTACACCTTATTAAAGAACTCGCAAAATTTGAGAAGGAGTCGAATGCCGTAGACCTAAAAGCAGACGATCTTGTAAGAGATGGTTTTGGAAGTAATTCTTTGTTTCGCTGTTTTGTAGGTGAAGTAGATGGGAAGATAGGAGGGATGGCCCTTGTCTATCCCCGGTATTCAACCTGGAAAGGCCCGGCACTTCATTTGGAAGACCTTATTGTAACAGAAAATATGAGAGGAAGTGGTCTTGGGACCGCTTTGCTTTCCAGGGTAGTGAAGTACGGTCAGGAACTTAGGGTAAAAAGAATAAGCTGGGAGGTACTGGACTGGAATGAACCTGCTATTTCCTTTTATGAACAAAAAGGGGCCAGGGTTATGCGAGATTGGGATGTAGTGCAATTAGATGAAGAAGGAATAAGAAATTATATTAAAAACATATGAGGATCTTCAAATTTGGAGGGGCATCTGTAAAGGATGCTGATGGACTTAAGAATCTGGTCAAAGTATTACAAGAGGTGGGCTATCAGGACACTTTTCTGGTTATTTCGGCCATGGGGAAAACCACAAATGCCATGGAAGGCGTGGTCAACGCATATTTTAAGGATAAGACAATGTTATCAGCTTCCTTACAGGAGGTTATGGACTATCATATGCAGATCCTTAATGAACTCTTTGAATCGCCCAATCATGCAATATTCAAGGATGTACAAGTTCTTTTTGAGGAAGTAAAGGGATTCCTGGCATGGAACAAATCGCCCAAATACAATTTTGTCTATGACCAGGTGGTAAGCTATGGGGAATTGCTTTCCACTACCATCCTAAGTGCCTATCTGAATGAGGTGGGCATCCGTAACACCTGGCTGGATATTCGCAACTTCATCAAGACCGATAATAACTATCGCGATGTAAATGTACAATGGGAAAAAACGCAGGAACGACTTGCTCAGGGACTGGATAAAGGTAAATTATATGTGAGTCAGGGGTTTATTGGTAGCGATGAAAATAACTTCACCACCACCCTGGGAAGAGAAGGATCTGATTATACGGCAGCTATTCTGGCTTTTTGTCTCAATGCCCAATCGGTTACCATTTGGAAGGACGTCCCCGGAGTATTAAATGCAGATCCCAGGTATTTTTCGGAGTCTCAATTGCTCAATAAGATATCCTATCTGGAAGCCATTGAACTGGCATTTTATGGGGCTTCTGTAATTCATCCAAAGACCTTGCAGCCTCTTCAAAGAAAGGAGATCCCCTTACTTGTTAAATCGTTTCTAAACCCAAATGATCCTGGGACCATGGTAGGAAAGGGAGAAGGCATTGAACCAAAGATTCCCTGTTTTATTGTAAAGAAGAATCAGGTGCTGATGAAGCTTTCCTCTCTAGATTTCTCATTCATAGTAGAAGACAGTATCAGTGATCTCTTTAAACTACTACACGATTATAAGATGAAAGTAGATATGATCCAAAACTCTGCTATTAGTTTTTCTGTATGTGTAGACAATAAATTTGGTCGGTTGGAAGAATTATTAGACCATTTAAAAGGTAAATTCAAAGTGGTGTATCACGAAGGAGTATCCCTGTATACCATTCGGCATTTTGATCTACAATCAATAGATTCTCTTCAAAATGGCAAGGAAGTGCTTCTAGAACAGCGGGGAAAAGAGACCGTTCAATTGGTAGTAAAGTAAGCATCAGGGAGTTGTAAAACTTAGACGGTATAACATAACACCAAGGCCTATTTTCCTATCTTTACCTCGGAAATTGTAAATTGAATTATGGGTTTAGTAACGGCCAAAGAAGTAGCAAAAGCCATTAATCTTGAGCGGTACGGGTTCTTCGGCACCTTTATGGGTTGGATGCTGATGAAGATAACTCAGCTGTCTTCCATGAATGCCTTTTATGAAAAACATAAGCATCTGGAGGGCACACCATTCCTTGATGCCATTCTGGAACATTATGAGATAGATTTCGAAATTCCGGAAGAAGATATCAAAAGACTGCCAAAAGAGGGAGCTTTTATTACTATAAGTAATCATCCCCTGGGAGGAATAGACGGCATCTTGTTGCTAAAACTTTTACTTCAGCACCGCGGAGACTTTAAGATAATCGCCAACTTCTTATTGCATAGGGTAGAACCCTTGGCTCCTTTTATCTTGCCGGTGAACCCATTTGAAAATCATAAAGATGTAAAAAGTAGTGTTGCCGGATTTAAAAGTGCCTTACAGCATTTAAATGATGGGCATCCTCTCGGGATCTTTCCGGCAGGGGAAGTGTCTACTTACAAAGACGGGAAACTAATTGTAGATAAACCCTGGGAAGATGCAGCCTTAAAATTAATACGCAAGGCAGGAGTGCCAGTGGTTCCAATTTATTTCCATGCAAAAAACAGCCAGTTGTTTTATCGTTTGTCTAAGATCAACGACATTTTCAGGACCGCAAAGCTCCCTTCTGAATTAACCACTCAGCGGAATAGAGCCATTAAAGTTAGGATAGGTCAGCCAATTTCTGTGGCCGCACAGAATGAACATGAAACACTTGAGGAGTTTACGGATCTGCTTCGAAGGAAAACATATATCCTTGCCAATGCCTATGAAAAAGAGCGTTTAATAGATCAGATCCCGGGGAGTTTAAAGATCCCTAAAGCTCCAAGGAAGATTGCTACCGCCGTTAGGACAGAGGTCATTCAAGGAGAGATTGAAAAGCTACGTGAAAAGGACTGCAGGTTATTGCAAAGCAAGAATTATGAAGTATTCCTGGCCCAGAAAAAGGATATGCCCTTTATCCTTAATGAGATTGGGAGACAACGAGAAATAACTTTCCGCGCCATTGGGGAAGGCACCAACAAGTCCATCGATCTGGATAGATTTGATGACTATTACCACCATCTCTTTTTATGGGATGATCAGGATAAGGCTATCGTAGGGGCCTATCGAATGGGTATGGGATCTCAAATATTTAAGGAACACGGTATTGACGGTTTCTATTTGCAGGATCTCTTTGGTTTTGAACCTGAGCTCTATAGTATGATGACGCAATCCATAGAAATGGGTAGAGCCTATATAGTGAAGGAATACCAACAAAAACCAATGCCGCTCTTTCTGTTGTGGAAGGGAATAGTACATACCACCTTGAGACATCCCGAGCATAAATACCTTATTGGCGGAGTTAGTATTAGCAACCAATTCTCAAACTTTTCCAAGTCGCTCATGATCGAATTTATGAAGTCGAATTACTGGGATCCATATGTGGCACAATACATCCACCCAAAAAAGGAGTTTAAGGTAAAACTAAAAGATGCTGATAAGGAGTTTGTCTTTGATGAAACCGAAGCTGATCTTAACAAATTTGACCGACTCATAGAAGAAGTGGAACCCGGAAGTCTTCGCTTACCTGTACTTATAAAGAAGTACATAAAGCAAAATGCCAAGGTGGTAGCTTTTAATGTAGATCCCCTGTTTAACAATTCGGTAGATGGGCTTATGTATATTAAAATTGCCGATCTCCCTGAGAGTACGGTAAAACCTGTTATGGAAGAGTTCCAGGCCGAATTGGAACGAAAAATGACTGAGAATAACGGTGTCGATTAGGAAAATTCCCTTTCCACAAAGTCCTTACAATACCCTTTGATCTCATTCCTGGCTTTGAGGAAAGCTGTATGAATCTCATCACTGCTGCCTTTTACTTTAGAAGGATCAAAGAAATTATGGTGAAGCCGTATGGCAGTCTTTGAAGGAATATAAGGACAGTTCTCTTTGGCATGATCGCAGACGGTAATGATAAAGTCCCATGATATACCCGAATATTCATCAACATGGTTGGATGTATGGCCGGAAATGTCAACCCCATCTTCTTTCATGATGGAAACAGCTCCCGGGTTCAAACCATGGGTTTCTATCCCTGCGCTGTATATCTGGGCCTTATCTTTTAATAGTGTTTTTAAATAGCCGTGTGCCATCTGACTTCGGCAGGAATTCCCGGTACAGAGTACCAATATATTTTTTTTTGTCATTGTTATTTCTATTTTATTAATCTATACCTACAGTAGTACTTCGTCTTTCAAAGATCAAATTATCTTTCCAGGCGCCATCTAATTTGCCAATGCGTTCACGTCGCCCAATTAATCTAAAACCACATTGTACATGAACTTTTATGCTGGCCTTGTTCTCCGGAAAGATACCTGATTGTATGGTCCAATACCCGGCCTTTTCACTGGCATCGATCAAAGAAAGCAGCAGGTGTTTCCCTATTCCCTTGCCTCTGTGATCATTACTGACATACACACTTACCTCACCAACCCCTCCATAAACACATCTGCTGGAAACAGGGGATAGGGCAGCCCATCCTTTAATTGCATTGCCTTCGCATGCTATCAAACGGCATTCCTTTATATGAGATTTGTCCCAATTTTCATAAGAAGGAACCTCCTTCTCAAAGGTGGCAAAACCTGTGGCGATCCCCTCTTCATAGATCAGGGATACCTTGGTCCAATCATTGGGTTGCATAGATCTTATTTGCATAAAGCCTCGGTTAACAACAACCAGAATCAGGACTACAACACGCTGCTACCTCCTGAGTTACAGATTCCGCTACGCCACATAGTTCTTCAGCTTTGCATGCTGTTGGTTGTACACTTAAAGTAATTAAAAGCGCATTCTCTTTAGTTTGTGTTTTGTTTACAAAAAGCTGTGCTGTATGAAAGGTGTCATTGCCAAATTCAAATTTGATAATAGCTTCCTGATCCATGGGTCTCATGGCATTTACACGGTCTAGAATGGATAGAGCTTTGGAAGTAGTCAGATATTCCGTTTTGTCTTTTTCGGACGGACTTTCCCAGAGTTGTACCACTGTTTCATTCCATGTATCCGTACGACCACCACAGTCAACCGAATCTATTTTAGTATTTTTCACTTCGGTAATATGGTAGTTGGCACCTACCCGTTGTCCCGGCAGGAATTCGAAGATCAGGGACTTGGTGTCCTGTTCATTTAATAAGGTTAAGAATTCTTTTGTTTTCATTGTTTCTAAGGTTTAACAACAGTTGATTTTTGTTTCATTAAAGAAGGCGTTCAGAAGGGCCTGTATCTCTTTCCATCGCTCTAGTGCAATGCAGTAACACACCTTTTTCCCCTCAATCTCCCCTTCTATAAGTCCAATGCTTTTTAATTCTTTCAGGTGCTGGGAAATTGTGGGCTGAGCAAGGCCGATCTCCTCCACAATATCATTGCAAATACAGGCATTCTGTGTGCTTATGTATTGAAGGATTGCAATTCTCCCCGGATGCCCAAGTACTTTAAAAATAGTGGCAAGTTCATTCTGAGAAGTACTGAAGATTTCTGTTTTGGTAAGGCCCATGTCATATTTATATATCGCAATATTACAATATATAATTAAATAAAAAAAGTCAGATCCATAAAACCTGACTTTTTTCTTTTGTTTAGAACCAGGGTTTTTTCCCTACCTGATAGGTGTTGTAAAACTCTTCATCAGATTTAGTCAGGTAGATGATTCCCTCAATAAGTCCTATAAGTCCGGGGATCCAGAAAAAGAAAGCCCCAACGACAATACAAGTGGTAGCGTACCCCAACAAGGTAATTGCCAGCAGTATGATCCCTTCCTTGTTATAGCCCAGTATAAATTTGTGTATTCCCAAAGATCCGAATAGAATCCCAAGAATACCGGCCAGGATCTTTTTGTTATCGCCCCCTGCATTCTTTAATCCTTCACGAAACTCATCTGCGGTCTTTTTTGCTTCTTCCTTGAATTCTCCGGCGGCTTCTTTTGCCTCTCCGGCAGCTTTTTTTGCTGATTCTTTGGCATCGTCAAAGGCATCTTTTGCCTTGTCGCCAAAATCTTTATCTTCTTCTGACATGTCTACTTTTTTGTTGGTTAATTGTTGATTAAATGTAGCAATAAATTTTAACTCAAAGAAATGCTTTATCAACGGGTTCCCATAGTTCTATCTTGTTGCCTTCGGGATCTAAAATCCATCCGAATTTGCCGTAATCATACTCTTCCATCTCACCAACAATGGTAACGCCTTCTTTCTTTAGAACTGCCAGTAATTCTGGAAGATTCTCTACCCTAAAGTTCATCATAAATTGCTTTTCACTGGGTTGAAAATAGGAGGTATCTTCCTTAAAAGGACTCCACTGAGTAGAACAATCATTACCCTCTTTATCTTTCCACCAAAAAGTGCAGCCATATTGGTCCGTGTTCAGGCCCAAATGCGTTTTATACCAATCCTTCACCTTGTCGGGATTCTTTGTTTTAAAGAAAAATCCGCCTAAACCAGTAACCCTGTTTTTCATTTATCTCGATTTTATATTGCGTTCGTACAATTCGATCCATTGATCTACGGTCATTTTAGTACATAGGTCTCCAAGCAGTTCATAAGGAATAAGTTCTACCTTTTTAAAGCGTATACAACTCTTTCCCATATCTAACTTGGTTTTCACATGCTTTGGATATTCGGACACAAACCAGTCATGCAGGGATTTATCTGCATAGATACCGGAATGATAAAGCGCCACAAAGTTTTTTTGCGATGCTATATTGATAAAAGGAAGGGGTAGTTCCGGACTACAATGATATCCGCCGGGATATAAACTATGTGGCACCACATATCCGATCATTCCGTAGCTCATAACCTCCTCAAATCCTTTTGGAAGTTTGGCGCGGATAGTTTTTCTGAGAGAGGAAATAGCTCTTTTCCTGTCTTCTGGTAAGTTCTTTATATACTCTTCCGGAGTTGCAGCGTCTGATTTCATTGTACATATTTTGAATATCGATCTTAAAAATCCCCCTTTAAAAAGAAGGGACTATAAGTTAACAAAATCTTTCCTTAATCTTGTCGACAATGGTTTGAGCCAGCTTAATTTTGCTTTCTTGTGTCCATCCCGCAATGTGTGGCGTTAAGAGCACTTTGTCTGAATTTATGAGATAGTTAAAATCTTCAGGCATTGGCCTGTCACCAAACATATCCTCAAAAGATGTTTTCTCATATTCTAGTACATCCAGAGCAGCACCCAATATTTTCTCCGATCTCAATGCCTTCACCAGGTCTTGCGTTACAACACATTTTCCTCTGGCCGTATTCATTAACCAGAATGGCTTGGTAAATGAATCAATGAAGGAGGTGTTGACCATCCCCAACGTGAGCTTGGTCTGAGGAACGTGCAAACTAAGTACATCAGCTCTTTGTTGTAATTCTTGTAGGGATACCTGTTTTGCATGTTTGTCGCCAACATTTTCCAGAATATCTACACATAGTATCTCCACTTCAAAACCCAGTAATTTTTTAGCAAAGGCCTTTCCCGTATTTCCATACCCTATGATCCCTACGGTCTTCCCATCTAATTCCTGGCCACGGTTTCCTTCTCGATCCCATAGACCATGACGCACCTCTTTATCGGCTTTATTTAAATTATTAAAAAGTGAAAGCAGCATGCCAAGGGCTTGTTCTCCCACGGCATTTCTATTCCCTTCCGGAGCAGCAGCTAAAAAGATCCCTTTTTCTTCAGCATAGGTCACATCAATATTTTCAAGTCCAGCCCCTACCCTTCCTATGAATTTTAAGTTAGTAGCCTTATCAAGGAATTCTTTGTCGATTTTGAACCTGCTTCTTATTATGATTCCATCATATTCATGGATTATAGTTTCTACTTGATCTTTATCTGCGGTGTATTCCTCCCTGTTCTCAAAACCAAGAGCGGCTAATTGCTCTAAAAGCAATGGGTGATTGGTATCTAAATGCAATACTTTCATAACCCTTAAATTTTGGGATAGTGGGTTTGTGTTCGTTTGTCCTGTACCTTTCCGGTATGTGCGGTGGTGCTTTTTTCGAAAAGCAGTAGCTGTACTTCTTCATTGTTCCTGGTAGCGGGGCAATGTTCTACCCCTTTAGGTACAACAATAAGTTCACCTTCTCTTACAGTAACTGTCTTATCTCTGAATTGCATATACAAGGTTCCTTTTAAAACTTGAAATAATTCATCTTCCTCTTCATGAGAGTGCCATACAAATTCACCCTGTATCTTTGCTAAAAGCACCTGCATATCATCTACCATGGCGATCTGATGCGGATGCCATTGTTGGTTAATAAGACTATGTTTTTGTGCTAAGTTTATTGATTCCATGGCGGTTATTTTAATGAGGTGTTTTTTAACCCAATTCTATAAATGTTTCCCATCCCATTTAAGGTGCCAAGCGCTGCTTTTTCAATATCGGCCGGGGTATTCACATTTCTGCTAACTTCGTTCACCCGCTCACTTGTAAAATAAAAATTTCCAGCTTGTAAATCAACATATGGGCAATAGTCCAGATACTTAGAATTGATTGCCGGCCCCATATTTTGTGCTTCAGACCAGTGGCCATCTTCCAACTTTTTTGAGTAGTAAAGATCTCCACCACCCAATCCGTCTTTCCTGCCAAAAGAACTAAAAATCAGGAGTGTTTCCTCGGGATTCACATAGGCATTGAATTCATAAACGGATGAATTGATGGTTGAATCCAGAACAACTGGTGTTGCGTACTTACCGGAATGAAGGCTGCTAGTAAAAATATCTTCCCTACCAATTCCATCCTCCCGTGTTGCAGTAAAGTAAAGGGTTCCATTACTACTTATCGCAGGATAAAATTCGTCCTTTCTTGAATTAATCAGTGAATCTAAGGGAGTAGGTTCATTCCAACTTTCGCCGACCCTGGTTGCGGTCCATATATTATAATCTGTTCTGGTAGAATCTCCATAAATGGGCCTGTTGGAAGCAAAAAACAAGGAATTGCCATCCGGGGAATAAAAGGGTTCAATATCCTGATACCTGCCCGAAAAAGGAAGTAGTTTTGCTTCGCCCCAAGCAGAACCATTATGTTTTATGGTTACCAACCCTCTTATTCGCTGATCGTAGGTGCCTAAGGTATACATAAGTTCTTGGCCATTTGGGGCGATGGCAATATCGCGTTCATAAAGTGAGGTGGAAATACGATCCTCTGCAAATAATTCCAGAGTGTCCGGAACAAGTGTTAGATCGATGTCTGGATTATTTTCCACAGTTCGCTCGCAGCCTGCAAATAAGATTGCAACCATACAAGTTGGGAGGACCAATCTTTTAAAAGTATCATTCATCTTTCATGGGGGGTTGGTCTTTTACGTTAAATTCAAAAATATCCTTTCTGGAATAGTGGCCGTTTACATCAAAATCGAGTTTTTGTCTTGAAATTTCCTCCAGATCCAGGGTGGCCGTTAAAATACCGTTTGTATTCCACAATGGCCCGGCCATTACCTCACCTCCGGGGCTTACAATTACACTGCCACCCGGGCACATAACATCAGCTTCATCAATCAGCAGATCCCGGTATTTATCAGGGTACATGTCTTTGGTGATAAATTGATTACATCCCAATACAAAACACCTGCCTTCCAGGGCAATATGTCTCATGGAGGCTACCCAGGATTCTCGGGCATCTGCGGTGGGGGCAATATAGATCTCTATCCCTTTTTGGTACATGGCCATACGAGCCAATGGCATGTAATTTTCCCAGCAGATAAGGCCACCAAGTTTTCCGATGTTTGTGTTATAGGTGACCAGATCCTCACCGGAAGCCTCGGACCAGACCACCCTCTCCGTTCCCGTGGGTTTTATCTTGCGATGAACCCCTAAAAGACCTTTGGAGGGTGAGATATAAAGCATGGAACAATGCAAACTACCATTAGAAGCAGTGCGCTCTGTAACTCCTATGACGAGATATGTTTTGTAGAATCTGGAGAGTTTTTCCAGTCTTTTAAGGGAGTCGCTTTCCAGATCAAGACTGTTCTTATGATACTCAGCATAGAGTTGTCTGCCTTCTTCACTGCGTTTCCCAATAGTAGCCCCAAAGGTGAAACCTCTTGGATATCCCGGAATAAAAGATTCCGGAAAAACCATAAGGTCATACGCTTCTTTAGCATTCTCCCTTAGAAGTGTTTCTATTTTGTCTATGGTTCCTTCTTTATCAAAAAATACAGGATGTTCCTGTACAACGCCTACTTTAACCTTCATACAAATAGTTTTCAACCCAATCTGCAATGGCGGGATATACGTTCAAGGTATGTTATTTTTTAGACTTTCAGATCCCCAATAAGACCTTGGCAATGGTAAAATAGATAAGGATCCCAAAAATATCATTGCTGGTGGTAATAAATGGCCCGGTAGCTATAGCAGGATCTATACCCCGCTTGTGAAGGAATAAAGGAGTGAAGGTGCCAATGATCCCTGCAACCACAATTACGGTGATCAGTGAAATTGAAATAGCAAGAGCTGTCATAAAGGTGCCTTTCCAGATCCAGGTAAAAAAGAGTAGTACGAAGGCCAAAATAACCCCATTTAACAAGGCCAAAAGCATTTCTTTGATGAGTCGGTTCCCCATGCTTCCTTTCAGATCGTCATTGGCCAATCCTTGTACAATAATGGCACTAGATTGCACTCCAACGTTTCCTGCCATGGCGGCGATCAAAGGGGTGAAGAAAAACAAAATGGCGTGTTTGCTGATCATTTCCTCAAAGTTTCCCATGATTGCCGCAGCACCCAGTCCACCTAACAAGCCTAAAAATAACCACGGTAGTCTGGCACGGGTTAAGATCCATATACTATCATCGGCCTCAACGTCCTGTGAGATCCCCGCGGCAAGTTGGTAATCTTTTTCGGCCTCTTCCTTTATAACGTCAACGATATCATCAATTGTGATCCTTCCTACCAGCCTGCCAATTTCGTCTACTACGGGAATTGCCTCCAGATCGTATTTAGACATGATCTTGGCTACCTCTTCAGGTTTTTCATTGACATTTACGGAATCTACATTGGGTATATAAACATTTTTGATTGGATTTGTGGTTGAGGTTGTCAACAGATCCTTAAGTGAAAGTCGGCCTTTCAGTTTTTCATCATCATCTATCACATAAATGGAATGCACTCTGGTTACATTTTCTGCCTGCGCCCTCATTTCCTTTACGCAGCGAAGTACGGTCCAGTTTTCGTTCACCTTCACCAACTCCTTCGCCATAAGTCCGCCCGCAGAATTCTCATCATACCGCAGTAGATCTACAATATGCCTGGCGTGTTCTCTATCTTCAATCTCGGAAATAACCTCCTGAACGATCTCCTTCGGAAGTTCCCCTACAATATCGGCAGCGTCATCAGTATCTAACTCTTCCAGTTCTCCTGCGATCTCTTTGGATGACAGATTATTGAGAATTGCCTCTCTGACGTCCTCGTCCAATTCTGTGAGCACATCCGAAGTTTTGTCACTGTCTAGCAACTTTATAAGGTAGGTGGCCTGCTCTACATTCAGATCATTGGTGATCTCTGCCACATCGGCATAGTGAACCTCTTCCAAAAGCGCATGCAAGGCTGCATCCTTATTGGTATCGATGAGCTGAACAATTTCAGCTAGTAGTTCTTCTGTGAGTTTAAATGGTGTCATTTGCTATCTTCCTTGTCAACGATATAAAATCGTTTACACCCAGCTGCTCCGGACGCTGGTCAAAGATAGCATCTTCTTTTAGATTTTGAGAGAGGTTAAAACTTTTTAAACTATTCCGTATGGTCTTGCGCCTTTGATTAAAAGCCGTTTTTACCACCCTGAAGAACAAAGCTTCATCGCAGTCTAAGACAATACTCGATTTGC
Organism: uncultured Flavobacteriaceae bacterium; assembly: GCA_963844995.1. Lineage (GTDB taxonomy): Bacteria > Bacteroidota > Bacteroidia > Flavobacteriales > Flavobacteriaceae > Muriicola. The sequence continues at coordinate 68,534 of CAWJQE010000015.1, forward strand.
GGGTGAGTTTTAAAACTCCCGATTGTACTTTTGGTGGAGGATCAAATACCTCCGGATGAACTGTAAAAAGGTATTCGGCCTCGTAAAATGCCTGTACAAAGACCGAGAGTATGCCATAGGTTTTACTACCTTCTTTTTCACAAATTCGCTTTGCCACTTCCATTTGGAACATACCTGCAAATTCGGGGATCTGTTGTCTGTACTCCAAGAGTTTAAATACGATCTGAGTAGAGATGTTGTAAGGGAAATTACCAATGATGGCAAAGGGTTTGTCACCGAATAGGGTATGAAGATCTACCTGCAGAACATCGGCCTCCACTACTTTAAAGCTGCCTTTTCTATTCATGACCTCAGGATGCTCCAAGGGAAAACTATGATTGAGATATATAATAGAATCTGCATCCAGATCCATGGCGACCAGGTTAATATCCTGCATTAAAAGGTATTTCGTAAGCACCCCTGTGCCAGGACCAATTTCAAGAACATCCTCGTAACCAGACAGAGACAAGGTGGTTGAAATTTTTTGCGCAATAGCCTCGTCCTTCAAGAAATGTTGCCCAAGATGCTTTTTGGCCTTTACCGGTCCTTCATCTCTGGAACGCATTCCTTTTTTCTTATATGGATGGGAATAAGACTGTTTTCGTTTGCCCATGTATAAATTTGCTTAAGATTCGGTTTTTCCCAGGTATACCCATGCTTCGGTCCCTGAAACCAGCGTCACTTTTTTTCTAAAATAGGCATCACCTTCGTAGTCATCCACTCGCTGTAGTTCCTCCATACTTATAATATATACAATACCAGGGACTCCCTTTGCAGATTGTGGGGATGATCTTACGGTAGGGTAGAGGCCGCCTACCAGCTCTTTGGAAATAGTATGCTCTTTTAGGTGGTCCTTATTTCCACTCAAAATCCTTGAGAAGACCATTTGTTGTACCTCCGTATCCTGCAGGGTGCCATACGTAAACAAGTATTCTGTAGCGCTGGCTATAAGAGGTTTTTCAATGGTAACCACCTCTAATTCTGTTCTAAATGCCACCAGTGATTTACCAAAACGCTTGATTGTTTCATTTCGTAGTCGTTCGGCATCATTTTGATAATAAAGATCGAGAGTTTTCCGGTTCTTTACTTTGTACTGTACCGAATAGGTAATGCCGCCCATCTCTTCATCTACAAGGACCCTGGTCATAGTTGCTTCAACAAATTTACCGGTGGCAAGAACATCAGGAATATGAGTTTTCACCATCCATGATACCCAGGCATCTTTGACAGATTCTTCTACATTAATGGTGACATTGTATATAAGCATATGCTTGCGTTGTTGTAATTAAATGAAAGATCAATTAATGGTATCGCCCCTCAGAATTCTGAAATTCTTTCTTGCCTGTGGAAAGTAATAACTATCCTGAAAATTATACAATATACGTTCATAATGATACTTTGCTTTTTCGGGCTTATTTAATTTCGTGCGGAATAATTCTGCTAATGCAAAGTGTGCGTCATCTGCCAGGATATCATTTCCGTAGAACTCTACGATCTTCATATAATTAAAAACCGCCCCTTCGAGTTCATTCGATTCTACCAGCAACTGTGCCTGTCTCAGCAGCGCTTCGTCTTCTATCTTTTCTCCCTTATGTTGTTGTAATATGTCTTCCAAAACGGCAATGGCTTCTTTATTTTTATTCTGGTAGGCGAGAAGATCTGCCCTGGCGTACTTTTTCAAGGCGGTCTGAGTTGAATCCTCCAGTGAATTATCGGAGATCAGCAAGCTTAGCTGCATGGCATCATTAGCAATGAGTTGTGAGGTAGAGCCTCGCAGTACTTTTAACTGGGTTAGTGCCCAATCAAAATCGCCTTTATAAAAACTAGTTTGTGCTACTTTAAATCTTGCTTCCTGTCCCAGTACATCGTTTTTGAGACTTTTTTGAATTTGAGAAAAATAAATGAGGGCCTCATTAAATTTTTGATCGAATACCAGAATATCGCCGAGGGCCAATTTTATATATGCTTCCCCGTATTTTGTCAGTGGTAGCTCCAGGGATCTTTTAAGTATTGGAATGGCCTTTTCTGATTCACTCCTCCGGAAGGTTAGAAAATTGGCATAGGCAACCTGCAGCTGCAAGGTTGGAACCTGATAGCCATAGGTGGCCATAAGATCCTGGAAATCTGAATCAATTCCGGGAAGATCTTTCTTTTCCGCAGAGAGCAATTCAATGTCTAATAGATGTAGCTGTGCATTGAGTTTGGTAACGGCTTCTGAGCTGTTCTTTACAATATATTCAAAGATCTGCTGTGCAATGTCTACAGCCTTATTTTCTAAAGAAGTGTTTCCTAAAGTTTCTATCCTTTCGAAGGAAGCTCCTACAGCTCTTTTGTAAATGGCCTTTTCCTGAGTAAAAGCGAAGTTGTATTGTTTTTGTTGAACATAGAGCCAACTTAACAATTCGTTCCATAATACATCCGGATCTTTTTGTGCTTTTTGCAGTATCGCTTTTTTCAGCAAGCGGTTGTTCTCATTCTCCGGGTCCTCGGTAATAAAATCGCCGATCTTTCCTATTACATTCCCAATGGTTGTCCTGCCATTACTCAGAAGCTGTAGATAGGAGACAAACATTTTTTCGATATTTCCCTGTTCCCCATAAATTTGTGCAATTTGAAAATTGTAATCGAGTTGGGGATTCAATTCCATGGCTCTTTCATAGGCCTGTAAGGCGTAATCCAACAACGAAAATCGCTGAAAACCTACTCCTATGCCATAGCCGTAATTCGGATTTTTTTCAATAGCTGCCAACGCCTTTTTATAGTATTCAGTGGCTTTTTCAGTATTCTCCTGAAGCCTGAAGTTATATCCCAACTCAATTAAAATGGTAGGGAAGGCATTCCCGGATTGGACGCGACCCATCAGAAAGGCTTCTGCCTTATCGTAGAATTCCAATTGCTGGTAACAACGAACCATATTTTCCGCAAAGTCCATTCTGCGGGGATTTTGATCTACCAGTCGTTCGTAAAATACAAGGGCCTTCTCGTATTCCCCATCGTTGAAGTACTGCTTCGCTAAAAAGTCGTCTTGCGCCCAACTGCTAAGAACAGTGAATAAGCACAACCATAAAATAACACCTTTCATCATGCAACTTTCTCAAAGGTAACCAAGTCCCGGAAGAAAAACTATCAATGAAATCTTAATCTATAAGTTCAAATCCGGTATAGGGAATTAATACTTTCGGGATTCGGATCCCTTCTGCCGTCTGGTAATTCTCAAGAATTCCTGCCAAAACCCGGGGTAAGGCAAGTGAACTTCCATTGAGCGTATGCGCCAACTGTATTTTACCATTTTCATCCTTGAACCGAAGTTTAAGTCGGTTAGACTGATAGGTCTCAAAGTTGGAAACGGAGCTTATTTCGAGCCATCGGTCCTGGGCTGTGGAAAACACTTCAAAATCATAGGTTAATGCCGAGGTAAATCCAAGATCACCTCCACATAAACGGAGAATTCTAAAGGGGAGTTCTAGTTCTCGCAGAATACCTTTAACATGTTCTACCATGCCCGTTAGGGCCTCATAGGAGTTTTCCGGTTGCTCTACACGTACAATTTCAACTTTGTCGAATTGATGCAGGCGATTCAGTCCTCTAACGTGTGCTCCGTAACTTCCCGCTTCTCGCCTAAAACATGGGGTGTATCCGGTATAACATACAGGAAGCTCCTGATGATTTAAAATAGTATCGCGAAAAATGTTTGTTACCGGTACTTCTGCAGTTGGGATCAGGTATAGATCATCTGCCGTCACATGATACATTTGTCCTTCTTTATCCGGGAGTTGCCCGGTTCCAAATCCGGAGGTAGAATTCACCAAGTGAGGCACCTGCATTTCTGTATAACCGGCTGCCGTATTACGGTCCAGAAAATAAGCGATCAAAGCACGTTGTAATTTGGCACCCTTATCCTTGTATACCGGAAATCCTGCCCCTGTTATCTTTACACCAAGTTCAAAATCAATGATATCATATTTCTTAGCCAATTCCCAGTGGGGGAGTGCTCCTTTTAAAAGTTTTGGTACATCACCTTCCCTGAATACTTCTTCATTATCCTCTTCAGATGAACCGGCAGGCACCAATTCATTTGGGACATTGGGAATTAGGTACAAGGCCTGGTCCAGGTCCAGCACTACGGCACCTAGCTCTTCACCCATACTCTTGGAATCTTCTTTTAAGCGGGTGGTCTTTTCTTTTAAGAGATTCGCTTCCTGGGCCTTTCCGGATTTATAGAGCGTTCCAATTTCTTTTGATAAGGAATTTAATTGTGCAAGGGTGCCGTCCATTTCCGTTTGCAGTGCTCTTCGCTTTTCGTCGAGCTGCAACACTTGTGACAACAAGCTCTCTGCATCCAGATTTCGTTTCTTCAGAGCCTTGCTGATCGCCTCTTTATTTTCCCTTATGGCCTGTAATACTAGCATTGGTCATTATTTAAGGCACAAATTTACGTTTAATTGGTGAATTCAGATGAGGAAGGTCTAGGTTTCCTTACCGTTCTTCCCTGGTTTTTGGCGGAGATGGCAAGATCCAATTATGATGCCGTAAGTGATCCCATTTCTCAGCTGCAAGATCTACAGACGGATCAATGAATGCGGCTAATGGCTTACCATTTATACTCACCTTACCTTTTGCAAATACTGAAACCTGTTGTCCCCGGGCACTGTATTCTTTTTTTAAATACTGGGCAAATTGCCATATAAAATCTGGGTAACAGGCAACTTTTTCTAACTGTTTGGGTGATAGATAGAGGTTTGGTGGTACGATGGTTTTTGCGCCGGTATCTTTGTTAACTACCACAAATTGAATAGTGCCAGATCTGCTGCGCAACATCATTCGCCAGCTCATTCGGTGTCCTTCCTCCGTCCAAAGGACATCGTCTGCAATAAAAAAGTGCCTAACCGGTAAGATCAGTTGAATTATAAAATAAAGACCAAAACTCAGCAATAGCCATTGTTTATATAGCGGTATACGCGTCTCACTGCCTGTATAAAGTTCTTTCTGCTTAAAAAAACGTTTTTTGATGACATCCGGAGGATAAAAGAACACTATAAAGGCCAGGGCTAAGTATGGGAAGATCCCTATTTGAAAGACTATGGAATTAAAAAGGTGAAAGAAAATAGCAAATCCAAAGGCCCAATTGCGGGTAGGTTTCCAAAGTAAGGCCGGAATGATCAACAGATCGAATAGAATACCCATGGCCCCAATGATAGTATGAATCCAAGTATGTTGCAGGAAATCTCCAATTAGAGGGTAAGATGCCTTACCTCTTAAGAGGATCTCAATAATTGATAGATCTAGCCAGTCTCCGTAGAGTTTTGCCAGAGCGGCATAGGTATAGACTATGAATAGTTGAAATATAATAACCCATTTTACATAGGCAGGCATAGAATTGCTTTGAAGTGAAGGTTCTAACCTGCTATCTACAGAAGCATAGCTGTTTGCAGGCATAAAACACATCAGGAAAGAGATCAGAATCAATAAGTAATAGTGGTTGTTATAGGCTGTCTTTTGCATAAGGTAAACTGCACTCCATAACAGGGTAAAAAGGATAATACTCCAGCGGTATTTAAAGCCAATGGCAATAAAAATCCCCAAAATTCCCATGATCATAAAATAGAAATACATGCCATTTCCGGGCAGGGGTTGTAACCATTCAAAGCCAATAAACGAAAAGGTAAAAGTAGGTTCTATCAAGGTTCTTTTCACCCAGCCGGTAAGTATAGCACCAAAGCTTTCAAGGCTAATAAGGATTCCAAAAAAGATCCGGAATATGATAAGCGACCCATTGTCGACCTTCTTAAAAAGCCAATTCTGTAGCATTTATACGGTGATTAGGATACGTGCTGTTTCTTTGTCTTTCTTAAGTTGCTCTTTAAGTTCCTCCAGGGAATTGAATTTGTGTTCCTCCCGTATCCAATGAAGAATATTGACCTGTATATGCTGGTGGTAGAGGTCTTCGTCAAAATCGAAAAAATGCACTTCAATGCTTTGGTTTTGCCCATCTACAGTGGGATTGGTTCCTATATTCATCATTCCATATACCATCTTGTTTTTCAAGCTGCTTTGAACCACATAGACACCGTTCTTGGGAATAAGTTTGTAGGTTTCTTTAATATGAAGGTTGGCCGTAGGAAAGCCTAATTCTTTTCCCAGACCTTTCCCCCTGATGATCTCTCCGTTAAGCATGTAGGAATACCCTAAATAGTTATTAGCGGTGATCACATCACCTTCTAGCAAGGCATTTCTGATCTTGGTAGAGCTAACTGCTACCGCCTCTATTTCCTGGGCCGGGATCTCATCTACTTCAAAATCGAGTGCATTCCCAAATGCGATAAGATCGTTAATATTGGCATTCCGATTTCTGCCAAATCGATGGTCATAGCCTATGATCACTTTTTTGGCATGAAGTGCATTGACCAACATATCCCGTACAAAGGCAGTTGCACTTAATCTGGAAAAAGTTTTGGTGAAGGGCTGTATAATAAGGTAATCTAACCCGAGGTCTTTCAGGATTTTCTTCTTTTCTTCGATGGTATTCAGAAGTTTCAGGTCAGAATCCTTTTGTAGAACCATACGCGGATGCGGGAAAAAAGTGAGCACCGCGGACACCCGATTATTGATCCTGGCATCATTTATGAGACGTTCTAAGATCAATTTGTGTCCAACATGAACACCATCAAAAGTACCAATGGTAATGACCGAAGGGTGGTTTTTATCGTATTTAGAAATGCTTTGAACTGTTACCAAACCGTAAAATGTATAAAAAGGCTTATTTTTAACGCTTTAATGCCCCCAAATGTTAACAAAACTACGTCTTGTTTTATCAATATCCATACTATTTTCCTGCTTTTACACTGCGGCTCAAACCGGATATTGGCAAACATCAGAGGTAAAGAACGAATTATTATCTTCCGATCTTAAGCGTTTAGATTCACAAAAAGTACGTTTTTTTTCATTGCAAGAAACCATTTTGGAGAGCGAGTTAAGGAAACTTACAACCAGAACGCTAGATAAGACCATCATTTATTTTCCCGATGCAAACGGCAATTTTGTGCCTTATGAAGTTGAGGAAACACCTGTTTTTTCTCCTGAACTTACCTCAAAATATCCTGAAATACGTTCCTTTTCAGGGAGCAGTGTAGATAATAAAACAGATAGAGTTCGCTTTAGTGTGTCTCCCAAAGGGGTGCAGGCCATGTTTATTTTTAAAGGGAAGGAGAAAAAGATCTTTCTGGAAAAAGCCTCTCGTGATGCAACAGATTATGTATTATATGACCGAAGCGGGCAATCTGGGGAAACTGAGAAATTTATTTGTGAAACGGAGGCAAAGCCTATTGCGTCCGAGCAAGCAAGAACTGCTAAATTAGTAGATGATCAAACCTTACGGAAATTCAGAATAGCGGTTTCTGCAACGGGAGAGTATACCCAATTCCATGGAGGAACCATACCCGATGCCCTGTCAGCTATCAATGCTACGCTTACAAGGGTCAATGAGGTATTTATCACTGATCTTGGCATTACCTTAGAATTGATCGCCAATAATGATCTGGTGATCTATACAGATCCCGAAACAGATCCCTATGGATCAAATTTAAATTCTGAGGTGCAAACTACATTGAATAATGTTATAGGTAGTTTAAACTATGATGTGGGTCACTTATTTCAAGAAGACACCAATAACGGAAATGCCGGATTTATAGGTGCTGTTTGCCAAACGAATCAAAAAGGAAGTGCCTTTTCATCGGCCCTAAACCCGCAAGGAGATATTTTTGATCTGGACTATGTATCACACGAGTTGGGACATCAGTTTGGTGCAAATCATACCTGGTCCTTTGATTCGGAAGGAACTGGCGTACAAGCCGAGCCTGCCAGTGGTTCTACCATCATGGGTTATGCCGGGATAGTAGAAGGAAATAATGTGCAGTCTAACGGGGATGATTATTTCCATTATTTCAGTATCCTTCAGATCTCTGAATATATAGCCACCACCTCTTGTGCTGAAGAAATAACAATTTCTAATTCGCCACCTGTCATTACTCCTACAGGGAACTATATAATACCCAAAAATACCGCTTTTGTGTTGTCTGGAACGGCCACAGATCCGGATCCGGGAGATGTTCTTACGTATACCTGGGAGCAAATAGATAATGGCGTAGTAACTACAAACACTTTTGGTCCACAAAATGCAAGTGGCGCAAATTTTAGATCATTACCGCCCAGGACACAGCCGGAAAGATATTTTCCAAAATTATCCAGCGTTATTAAAGAGGAATTAACTCAAACCAATCCGGCTACCAATACGGCCTGGGAAACTGTCTCTACTATTGAAAGAAATTTAAATTTCGCCTTAACGGTACGAGATAATGCTCCCGGAGGCGGACAGGTTGCGTCGGACCTAGTAAATGTTCGGGTTAGTAATGCCGCAGGTCCCTTCCTGGTAAGTTCTCAATCTACTGTAGAGACATATAGCGCAGGTTCTATGCAGACCGTTAACTGGGAAGTAGCCAATACGGATAGTTCTCCGGTAAATGCCCAGTTCGTAGATATTTATCTCTCTCTAGACGGGGGACAAAGTTTTCCTGTCCTTTTAGCTGAAAAAGCGGCGAATGACGGCGAACATGAAGTGTTATTGCCAGGCGCAGCAACTACTAGAGCCCGAATTATGGTAAAAGGCTATCGGGACATCTTTTTTGCGGTAAACACTACAGATTTTGTTATTGAAGAAGCCCCGTTTGTGCTTCAATTTGAAGATCTGTCATTTAATGTTTGTCAGCCTGTGGATAAGGTATTTCCATTTGTGCTTGAGACGTATGGCAGCTTTAGTGAAGAGGTAACCTTTAGCGCTACCGGGGTACCTCCCGGATTAGGGGTTTCTTTTTTGCCAGGTACAGCAACTGCCAATAACACCCCTGTTGATGTTACTATTTCCAATACTACTGCGGTAACTGAAGGAATTTACCCTATTCAGATTGTGGGCACTTCACCTTCCTATTCGAAGGAAGTGACCATCGAGCTTATTATTTTTGACACAGAATTTCCAGAAGTGACACTCGTCAGTCCTGCCGAAGCGGCCATAGATATACCAATAAGTCCAATTCTAACATGGGATACGCCGGCGATCAATAGTAAATATGATGTAGAAATAGCGACAGATGCCGGATTTACTTCCGTCATTGAAACGGCCAATGTTATATTTAAGAATTACAATCCAGAAAATTTACTTCCAGAGACCACTTATTTCTGGCGTATCAGACCTGTAACAAATTGTGGGGATGGTATTTTTGGAAGTGCAAAAAGTTTTACAACTGTACCGGTAAATTGTAAAATGGCAAGTGCCAAAGACAATCCTGTTACAATATCATCTACGGGTACACCCACGGTGCGGTCTACTATTATGGTGATAGATGATCTGCCAATAGCCGACATCAATGTGATGGTGAATATAGAACATTCCTTTTTATCGGATCTTATCATAAGTTTGATATCTCCATCGGGGACGGAGGTGTTACTAACCTCCAACTCTTGTTCTCAATTAGAAAATATTGATGCGGTTTTTGATGATGCCGCAGCTTCTTTTACCTGCAACGGTAATCCAGGGATAAGTGGAACCGTTAAACCCTTGGGTTCTTTGGCATCACTGAATGGGGAATCTTCCTTCGGGGAATGGACCTTATTGGTTCAGGATACGGCTCCGGTAGATGGGGGTTTTATATCCAATTTTACATTAGATATTTGTGTGGAGGGGGTTTTCAGGCCAGATGCTGATGGTGATGGCGTGTTTGATGATGGAGATGATCTTTGTCTTGGCACGCCACCAAATACTGAAGTAAATGTTGATGGTTGCCCGGTTTATCGCTTTGATCAGGATAATTTTAATATCGTACTAACCAGTGAATCCTGTATCACATCTAATGATGGCCAAATAGAGATCGATGCAGTATCAGCGCTAGATTATACGATTGATATTAGCGGGAACGGTGTTGATCTTTCTACAGGGTTTACTTCACTTTTTGAATTAAGGAATCTGTCATCAGGAACCTATACTGCTTGTATAAATGGGAATGATGGCACCATCTTTTATGAAGAGTACTGTTTCGATTTTGTCATTACAGAACCAGATCCTCTTTCTGTTTTGCTGGCGTTAGATCAATCAAGTTTGCAGGCCACTCTTACTCTGAAAGGATCCGTTTTATACAATATTGAATTGAATGGTATACTCACACAGACCACACAATCGCAATTTGCTATAGATCTTAAAGCAGGGATAAATACCTTAAAAGTTACAGGTAGTTTACCCTGTCAAGGTACTTATGAAGAGGTGATCATTATGGGTACGGAGCCACTTATTTATCCCAATCCATTTGTAAATGAGTTAGAAGCTTATCTGCCTGCTATGGAATCGCAGGTTCAGGTGCGGGTGTTTAATATGATAGGTCAAACCGTCCTATCAAATAACTATCAACCCAAAGATCAAGCCATCAGTATAGATTTTGCGGGCTTACCTTCCGGTGTATATCTGTTGAATATCACAGGAGATGGCCTTAATTATTCCTCTAAAGTCATAAAAAGATGAAACAGCTACTGACTTTACTATTGGTCCTTTTAGTACTTGCCTGTGGTAAGGATTCACCCAAGCCACCGGAGGCTGCAATGCTGAGTTTTCCCACACAAAATTCTGAATGCACCACTGGTATCAGCCTTAATACTACTACCAGTCAGGTAGAATTCAGGTGGTTGGCAGCCAAACATGCAGACACCTATCAATTAAAATTCACCAATGTGCTAACGAATACTTCTGTGACAAATGCACCCACGGAAGCACTATCGGTTAGGGTACCTCTTTTAAAGGGTGTTCCTTATCAATGGACGATCACCACAAGGAATAATGACACTCAAGATATTGTCATCAGTGAAGCCTGGTATTTTTACAACGCAGGCACACAAACTACCTTTCCTCCTTTTCCGGCTCAGATAAACACACCCATTTCCGGGGCATCGGTTGTGCGCGATCTGAATAATGAAATTACCTTGAATTGGACAGGAGCAGATGTGGATAATGACATTTCATCCTATGAAGTGTATATGGATACTGTTACCAATCCGCAGCTCTTAATAGCCTCGCCTTCACTGAACATCACAGACATACAAGCCAGTGTGGAAGCAGATACCATCTATTATTGGCGGGTGGTCACCATAGACAGGGAAGGGAATTCGTCCGATTCTGGCACCTATTCCTTTAGGGTGGTTCGCTGATCAGGTATTGTTGAATTCGTTCATTGTAGTGTTCACTCCTTGTAATACAAATGAGTTTATAAGGGCGCCACATCTGTCTAAACGTTCAGGCAATACTTTTTCCTCCTCCTCATTCCAGTTACCCAGTACATAATCCACTTGTCTCCCTTTTGAAAAATCCGACCCCAATCCAAATCGAAGTCGGTTGTACTGATTCGTTTGTAAGGTATTCTGAATATCAGCCAGGCCATTATGACCTCCGTCACTGCCCTTTGTTTTTAGCCGTAATGTCCCAAAGGGAAGGTTAATATCATCGGTGATGATAAGCAGGTGTTCTTGTGGGATCTTTTCTTTTTCCATCCAATAGTGCACGGCCTTGCCGCTTCTATTCATAAAGGTAGATGGCTTCAGGAGTAAGATGCTTCTTCCTTTGATCTTATAGGTAGCAGTGGCCCCCAATTTATTTGAAGAAAAGGAAATCTCGTTTTTTACGGCCAGCCGGTCTAGTACCTGAAATCCGATGTTATGGCGGGTATTATCATATTCCGGACCTATGTTACCCAGACCAACTACCAAATATTTTTTCATGACGTCTTCTTCTTTCAGGATGGGCGATGTGAGCCCAAAAAGTAATTTTAATAATGATCGCATGGTAGAGGAATCATCCCGCTAAAATACAAAAGCATCCCGAGAAATATTCCCGGGATGCCTTTGAATAAGAGTATAGAATTTTTATTCTTTATCTTCAGTAGCAGCTTCTGCAGTTTCAGCTGTAGTAGCTTCTCCTTCAGCACCTTCTGCTCCTTCAATTTCATCTCCTTCTTCTTCATCTTCCTCAACAACAATGGCTGCGCGAGCTGTTTTAACCTGCACAACAACCGTAGTTTCAGGGTGTAAGATGGAAAATTTGTCATTTAGCAAAGATTCTACCGTAATGTTATCTCCGATTTTTAAAGTTGAAATATCTATATCAAAGAAATCTGGTAAGTTGTCTGGTAAGGCTTTAATGGCCAGTAGTCTTTTCCTAAATAATAGGCGACCTCCATTTCTAACACCAGGAGAATTTCCAAGTAATTTAACAGGAATATTCATGGTTAATTCCTTATCCGGGAATAACTGATAAAAATCGACATGCAATATTTTATCATTTACAGGATGAAATTGAATGTCCTGCATAATGGCCTGTAATTTCTTACCATCTTCTAAAACAACCACAACTGTGTGGGCGTTAGGAGTGTACACTAAGTCTCTGAATGCTAATTCATGTGCTGAAAAGTGTAGCGGTTTTTCCCCTCCGTAGACCACGCAAGGGACCATTCCAGCATTACGTAGGGCCTTCGATGCTTTCTTGCCCACGCTTTCTCTTTTTGATCCTTTGATTGTAATTGACTTCATTATGTTGATTTAAATTAATTTCTACATTAAAAATTTTGAGGCGATAGAGGTGTTGTGATGTACCCTATGCATAACATCTGCAAAAAGATCAGCACAACTTAACACCTTTATTTTTTCGCTATTTGCCTTACTTGGAATAGAATCAGTGATGATTAATTCCAATAGTTTCGACTTTTCTATTTTTTCATAAGCATTACCTGAAAGCAATCCGTGTGTAGTGATAGCGCGTACGCTTAAAGCGCCACGTTCCATCATCAGGTCGGCGGCTTTGGTAAGCGTTCCTGCCGTATCTACCATGTCATCTACCAGCACTACATTCTTATCTTTTACATCTCCAATAAGTTCCATATGCGAGATGGTGTTAGCCTTGGAACGCTGTTTATAACAAATGACCACGTCACAGGATAATGCCTTGGAATACGCATACGCTCTTTTAGAACCACCCATATCCGGAGAAGCAATGGTTAGGTTCTTAAGGTTTAATTTTTTCAGGTAGGGAAGGAACAGTGTAGAGGCGAATAAATGATCTACTGGTTTTTCGAAGAATCCCTGGATCTGATCAGCATGGAGGTCCATGGTAATTATCCTTGTTGCACCAGCCGTCTCCAGCATTTTAGCCACCAACTTGGCAGCAATAGGAACTCTAGGTTTGTCTTTTCTGTCTTGCCTTGCCCATCCAAAATAGGGTATAACTGCTGTTATATGTCTTGCAGAAGCTCTTTTTGCCGCATCTATCATCAACAGCATTTCCATTAAATTTTCAGAACTTGGATTTGTTGAGCCTATGATAAAAATACGGGTTCCTCGTATAGATTCCTCAAAGGAGGGTTGAAACTCACCGTCGCTGTAACGTGAGAACAAAACTTTACCCAATTCAGCACCATAGGACTTGGCGATCTTCTCACCAAGGACCATGCTCTGGGAACATGCAAAAATTTTTGGTTCTGGAACTTGATATGGCATACGTAACGGCTTGTTCGCTAGTTTTTTAGCGTCCCTTTTTCTAAAGGAGGTGCAAATTTAGGAATTTATTTGGCTTCTACAGGATAATCGAGTAGAATTTTAAGCCTCCAAATAAAAATATTTTTTAGCTTTGCAGTCCCTTTGCCTCAGTGGCGGTCCCGATATCCCGATAGTTATAGGGAGGGAGGTAGGAGAGTTAAAGGAAAATGCCTCGGTGGCGGAATTGGTAGACCTGTCTGCCGGCAGGCAGGCGCGCTGGAGAATTGGATGAAGGATGATATGGGTGTATGCGATTACGAGTGTAACTTTCAACTACATTTATGTGGGAATGGCCAACAATGTAGAGGAAAGAGTAAAAAGGCATAATAGTGGAAGGGAAAAAACTACCAGACCATATGCGCCTTTTGAAATATTGCACACAGAGAAATGTAGTGATAGAGTATCTGCCAGGGTTCGAGAGAAATATTGGAAATCTGGTATTGGGAAAGAAAAATTAAAGGAACTCAGAGATAATTGAGTAAGAATTAAATGCCTCGGTGGCGGAATTGGTAGACGCGCCGGATTCAAAATCCGGTTCTGCAAGGAGTGTGGGTTCGATTCCCACCCGAGGTACGAATAAACCACAAAAAAGTGGAAGTATAAGCGAGCTTCAAAAAAGAAGCTCGCTTCTTTTTTTGGAAGGAGTGAAATGCTTCCTTTTGTGGTTTTCAAAACGAGCGAGTGGGGAAGCTTTCCGTAGGAAAGCAATCCCACCGAGTTTTGATCTTCTTAGTGGTTAATGAAATCCTTATATTTTTTTGAAAGGAGTGAAATGCTTCCTTTTGTGGTTTTCAAAACGAGCTAGAGGGGAAGAATTTATATAAAATTCAATCCCACCCGAGGTACACTTATAAGCCTTTAAGATATTGATTCTTAGAGGCTTAATTTTTGCTACAATAATTTTTAGTGAATATGGTTTGGTGAGCTTTTATTGATCAAATTACATTCAAACTATGCTAACATCCAGTAATGCATTGTAAAGCCCTAATTAGAATTTCGATTCAATTGACATTCTAAAGTAACTCTATTTAAATCAGTTGGCAAGAAAATCCATTTTTTTAACAGTTTCGTAATCCGTGACTATGACTACGTCAAAAAATTACTTAGGAACACTGCTTTACTTTTTCCAATGTCCTAAGTTCCTTATTTAAAGAGCATCCGATCTGAGAAATGATTGGAATCTCTATTAAAATCTCGATAAATTGAATTCAAAATTAATCCTGTTATTTACCAAATCGCAACACGGTTTCAAGAAATGGCTGTTTTAGGAATGATCAAATGTTCAAGATTTCTGTTTCTTTTGTTCTGCATACATTTATACGGTTCAAGAGAGGTTTAAAGTCCTCATGGAAAACCAGATAAAATATAATAGCCTGACCATGAATTTTGAAAGTTTGCGTGTAGTTTGCCTAGATATTGGCCTGTATATCTATTAAACTTGATCCGAAATATATTTATCTGCTAGATTTTATTTTACTGATTAAACATCGGTTAAATAACTAAAACCACAAAGTGGGGTGATAATATGTTTGGCACACAATTGTTCTTTGGATTAGCAATAGTTTTCAAAGCAATGTTGCATATCTCGAGTGATTCTTCTAGAAGCGGCAGAGCTTTTGCTGATCGATGATAAGTATATGTCAGAGAATTATCTTTGGGCGTAACACTATCTGTTATAGGTCTTGTATGTATGTGCCAGTATCTATTCCTTCGTGGACTAAAAGCACGTTACGCCGCAATTTTTATATTTTTAGTTAAAGTGCCAATAGCTCCGTGCAATCCTCTATATAATGAAAACCTAAATGAATACTACTAAAGTTAGGATTTATAGATTCCTGTCTTTTTTCAAAAAATTCTTGGAGTAAGAAACTATAATTCAGGATTCAATCAAGAGTTTACGTCCTTCGCAGAGAATTGAAGTACGTCTATGGTTTTTTCAGGTCAAGACAATAATCCGATTCCGTCCTGTGTGAAGAATTTCTGAAAACGTTTGTTTGAAGTTTTATTTATATATGAAACCACTATTATTCTAAATAATAGTTGGCCAATAACATGAATTACACCTAATTTTTTTATTCTGCGCTGTAACAATTTTGATGTGCTTTCACCTCTATCAATAATAATGTTTTCAATATTGAATTCAGTCGCCAAACTTTGATATACCATTTTTGGATAGTACCAATCACCAACTAGCATTATAATTTTTTTATTCATACTATTAACTATTGTAGTTTTTCTTCAATGTTTTCGATTCCCACCCGAGGTACAGAAAAGCCATTATATTATTTTCTTTGAAACAACCTCCCCAGAGTTTTAGAAACTGTTAAATAAGTCCACTTCCCAGGGCAAGGGAAATTATAATGAGCATTATAGCAACCGTCACTTGTAAAAATTTTAATGTTACTTTTTTTAGGAGTTTATTTCCAATGTAAGCTCCTGCAATTGCTGATAAAGTAGCACATATAACTAGTGTTAGATTGTCGGTTAAACCAGATTTTGTGAATCTTGATGCGTATACACTCAATCGGGTAAAGTCGACAAAAGTTGAAACCACCACAGCTGTTCCAATAAATGTTTCTTTTGAAAGTCCCGCCTTGATAAGAAATGCACTTCTCAAAGCGCCCTGATTGCCAGAAAGACCACCAAAGAACCCGCTTAATGCACCACCAATAGACAATCTGTCTTTTGCAAATTGAAGCCTTTGAAAATAGGGTACTAAATCCATGGTAGCAAATATTATTAGCAAAATGGAAATGATGAACTTAACAGGATATACTTCAAATGTCTTTCCAAATAGTTCATAGGCAAATAAAGGCTTCGCATCCGGTATGTGGAGTAATATCCATGCACCAATAAAAGCAAAGATAACAGCCGGGATGCCAAATTTCAGAAGGACACTTTTATCAGCTTTTTTACCAACTAATACAATTTTAAAAACATTATTAAAAAAATGTACTAACCCTGTAAGCGCAATGGCCAACTCAACTGGAAAAAAGAGCATAAAAACAGGAGTGAGGATAGTTCCAAGTCCAAATCCCGAGAAGAAAGTTAGAATGGCAACAAAAAATGCTATTACTGATATCAGTACTATCTCCATCTATTTCAAAGTTCTAGATCTTTGTTGTTCTAATAAAAATTTCATTTCTCAGGCTATGGACAGGTTGCGAAAAAAGCGCATTCTGAACCTACAGTGCAAAATGAGAACTAAGATAATCAATGAATGCTAATGGCATTTATCTGAATAATGATATTATCAGGTAAGAATCTTACCTTTTTCAAGGCTTTTTTAAAATGAAGTCAGGTTATTTATCAAATACACTATTTTTAGACATGCAACTTCTCAAAATAAAGATATCTCCAAGCAACATCGCCATTATTTTTTATGGTTTTACACTATTTTTTTGTACGATGTCTTGTTCCTCCAAGGGAGATAAAGTCGCAATTCTAAATTCAGATCCTGATATTTCTACTGTTGAATCACTTTCCGATGAAGCACTTCTGGATGAGGTACAGCGTCAAACATTTAAATATTTTTGGGATTTTGCACATCCTGTTAGTGGGATGGCCTTAGAACGTTCAGACAAAGATGCTTATGGGATAGAAGGTTGGGAGATTGTTACTTCCGGAGGTTCCGGCTTCGGGGTTATGGCTATGATCGTTGGGGTTGAACGAAATTTTATAAGCAGGACAGAGGCCGTGAAACGGCTGCATACTATCACGGATTTCTTACTGAGTGGAGATCGTTTTCATGGTGCATTTCCGCATTGGTACTACGGCAGTACCGGAAAGGTGAGACCCTTTTTTACAGAAGATAATGGAGGCGATATTGTAGAAACTTCCTTTATGATCCAGGGCCTGCTCACGGCACGTCAATATTTTAATGAGGATACTTCCTGAGGAGTCTCTACTTCGCGATAAGATCAATCAACTTTGGAACGAAGTAGAATGGAAATGGTATACCAACGGTCAGGACATATTAACCTGGCACTGGTCTCCCAACTATGAATGGACCATCAACCACCAGATTAGAGGATATAATGAAGCCCTGATCACCTATGTATTGGCGTCTTCTTCACCTACGTACCCTATAGATACCTCAGTTTATGATGATGGATGGACTTCGGGCGACCAATTTTATAATGGACAGGAATACTATGATCAGTGGCAATTACCACTGGGACCCGATTATGGAGGTCCTTTGTTCTTTGCCCATTATTCCTTTTTGGGTTTGGATCCAAGAGGTTTACAAGATGCCTATGCTAATTATTGGGAGCAAAATGTACATCACACACTAATTAATAGAGCTTATTGCCTGGAGAATCCAAAGCAATATGCAGGCTATGGAGAAGACTGTTGGGGTCTTACCGCAAGCGATAACCATGAGGGATATTCGGCCCATAGTCCTACCAATGATCTGGGGGTCATTACACCAACCGCGGCTATTTCTTCAATGCCATATACACCAGAGTATTCTATGCAAGCCATGCGCAATTTCTATGAAAATTATGAAGGCAAATTATGGGGTCCTTATGGTTTTCATGACGCCTTCAATCTAACCGAAAACTGGTTTTCCACTAACTATCTGGCTATTGATCAGGGGCCCATTGTGGTCATGATAGAAAATCATAGAACCGGACTTTTATGGGATCTGTTCATGTCTTGTCCGGAGATTCAAACAGGATTAACAAAGCTCGGATTTACAAGTCCACACCTCAAATAGACTTATTATATTTACCAAATATAAAAACATCACCTATGAGATCTACTATACTCCTTTTTACTTGTCTTGCCTTTGTTTTTGTATTCAATGCCTGTTCAAAAAAGCAAAAAATGAATGTGCTGGTTTTCAGTAAAACCGAGGGTTTTCGCCACGAATCTATTGCAGCCGGCAAAGATGCATTAACGAAAATGTCTCAGGAAAAAGATTTTGATGTATCCTTCACAGAAGATGCTGAACAATTCAACGACAAAGAATTAAAAAAATACAATGCGGTGATCTTCCTGAATACGACCGGAGATGTTTTGAATGAGGCTCAGCAAAATTCCTTCGAACGCTACATTCAGGCCGGAGGCGGCTATGTTGGAGTACATTCTGCAACCGATACTGAATACGAATGGCCATGGTACGGGGGATTAGCAGGCGCATATTTCCTTGACCATCCCAGTGATCCGAGCAACGTGCAAAAAGGGATGTTTACAGTAACCCAGAAAGACCACTGGGCCACCAAAGGAATGCCAGATGAGTTTGAGCGTGAGGACGAGTTTTATAGTTTCAAAAATATTTCTCCCAATATTAATGTGGTCCTGACATTAGATGACAAAAGCTTTATCGGCGGCAGTAATCCGGATTATCATCCTATGAGTTGGTATCAGGATTACAATGGAGGCAGGTCTTTCTACACGGCCATGGGTCATACGGATGAAACCTATTCTGAACCACTTTTCCTCAATCATCTTTGGGCAGGTATTCATTACGCCATGGGTGGAGATACGCCAAAGCCATTAGACTACGCCATGGCAAGACCTGAAGAGAATCGATTTAATAAGGTGATCCTGGAGGAAGGATTAGATGAGCCTATGGAACTGGCGATCCTGGATGAGGAACGTATTCTTTTTATTCAGCGTAAGGGAGAGGTTCGGTTATACAACATTGCCACCAAAGAACTTAAGACCATTGCCAAGATCCCTGTAAGCCTGATGTACGTTAACAAGGAAGGAAAAGAATCTGTGGCCGAGGATGGCCTGCTCGGACTTAGTAAAGACCCCAATTTTGAAAAAAATCATTGGATATATCTTTTCTACTCCTCTATAGACGAATCTAAAAATGTGTTGTCCAGATTCGAATTAAAGGGCGATGAATTCTTGATGGACTCCGAAAAGGTACTCCTGGAGATCCCTACGCAACGCGAGGAATGTTGCCATACCGGAGGTTCCATAGCCTTTGACAAAGATGGAAATCTATACCTGTCTACCGGGGATAATACCAATCCCCATGGTTCTAGCGGATACAGTCCTTCGGATGAAAGAGAGGGAAGAAGCCCATGGGATGCACAAAAATCTTCCGCTAACACCAATGACCTGCGAGGAAAAATTATTCGGATCCATCCCAATGATGATGGTACGTATAGTATACCGGAAGGAAATTTATTTGCAGAAGGTACTGAGAATACGAAACCGGAGATCTATACCATGGGTCACCGTAATCCGTTTCGGATATCAATAGATAAGAGAACAGGCTTTGTATACTGGGGTGATGTAGGTCCGGATTCCTCTGCGCCAGATTCCTTAAGAGGGCCCGCAGGGCATGATGAGGTTGGGCAGGCTCGTAAAGCAGGAAATTTTGGATGGCCACACTTTGTTGGGGATAACAAAGCCTATTTTAAGTACGATTTTAGCACGAATAAATCATTGAATAAATGGGAAGCAGATGCACCCATGAATACTTCTCCCAATAATACCGGACTTCAAAAACTACCGCCGGCACAACCAGCCTTTATTTGGTATCCTTATGGGCTGTCGCCCGAGTTTCCTTTGGTAGGAGCCGGAGGCAGGAATGCTATGGCAGGCCCTGTATTTTACTCCGATGATTTTAAAAATGCTCCGGGAGCGTTTTCAAAATATTACAATGGGAAGCTTTTTATTTATGAATGGATGCGAGGCTGGATCATGACAGTTACCATGGATAAAGAAGGCAATTATGTTTCCATGGAGCGTTTTATGCCGAGTTACAGATTTAGCAATCCCATGGATATGGAGTTTGCCGCAAACGGGGATCTTTATATGCTGGAATATGGTTCGGGTTGGTTCACGGCTAATGATGATGCCCGACTAATTCGTATTGAATACAATGGAGGAAACCGTACACCGCAGATTCAAATGGCGGCAAATAAAATGGGAGGTGCTGTTCCATTTAATTTAGAGTTAAGTTCTGACGGCACTTTAGATGCCGACTATGATGACATAAAATACACCTGGGAGATCACTTCTGAAGCCGGATTTAATAAAACGATAAAGACTCCAGAAGCTAAGCTTACCCTTTCAGATATTGGAGTGTACAAAGTAACACTTACAGCAGATGATGGTCAAGGGGGCATCAACAGTCAGAGCATGGAAGTAGTAGCGGGCAACGAACCACCCATTCTAAGTGTGGAAATGCCCAATAGCAATAAGAGTTTCTATGTAGCCAATGGTTCTTTTGAGTACGATATCAAAGTAAATGACAAGGAAGATGGAAGTCTGAATAATGGGATCGATCCACAACAAGTAGCGGTTACCATTGATTATCTGGCCGAAGGTTTCGATAAAATTGAGATTGCACAAGGTCATAGATCAGCCGATGCCTCAGCACTTGTTTCTACAGGAAAAAAATTAATGGATGGGAGCGACTGTATGGCGTGTCATAAGAATAATGAAAAGTCAATTGGTCCATCTTATATGGACATAGGGAAGAAGTACAAAGATGATGCTGCTGCCGTTGAATATCTAAGTAAAAAGATCATTTCAGGAGGTGGCGGTGTCTGGGGTGAAATCCCGATGGCCGCACACCCGCAATTGTCAGCTAAAGAAGCTTCAGAAATTGCACAGTACATCCTGGATATGGCAAAACAAAAACCCAAAGAGTACACACTGCCTGTTAAAGGAACGTTTATGGCAAAAGTTCCCGAAGGTGACCAGGGGAAAGGTATCTATATAGTCCGCGCGGCATATAAGGATCGGGGGGCAAATAATATGCCATCCTTACAAGCCGAAGAATCCTTTATCCTGAGATCTTCCAGGCTTGGAGTGCATGATATGGACGAATATGTAGACGTAAATAAGATGTCATTTGGCGGCAATAATTTAATAATACCGGCCAAAACAGGAGCGTATACTAAATTGAAGCAAATAGATCTTTCCGGATTGTCCTCTGTAGAATTTCTTGCAGCTGCACCAATAGCCCAATTAAATGCGGCTGGGGGAAAAATTGAATTGCACCTTGGAAGCCCTCTAGGTATATTGATAGGAACCTCTAACTTTTTGGAAGCATCAGATGCCAGAGGATTTGCGCCCTCCTTATTGGTTACGCCCATTGAGGTATCGAACGATTTAATAGATAAACCTCAAGATATATATGTGGTATTTGTCAATGAAAATGCTGGAACTGGTCAATCCTTAATGGTAGTTATGGGGATCGAATTTAAAATGATGAATTAGCACAAATCAATTGCTAAAACCTTTATGAATAAAATATTCCTTCTTGTCCTTATTCTTTTATTTACAATTCCTTCAACCCTTTTTTCTCAGGTAAAGATAACCGGGGAAGTTCGTAATAATCATGGATTAGTACTTTCAGGGGCGCATGCTAGGCTGCAACCTAATCCAAAATTTGCGATCACGAACGAAGAAGGAGTTTTCGTATTTGAAAATGTTATTCCGGGAACTTATACACTTACTGTTTCTTTTCTGGGAGTTGAAACCTACTCAGAAAAACTTCTGATTGAAAATGAGGATCTCTCTCTTTCAATAAGCTTACAAGATGATCCATTGCATTTACAGCATGTGGTGGTTACCGGTACTTTTGATCCCCGTAAACAGCTCGAATCGAGCACGGCTGTAACAACAGTCAACTCAAAAACCATTCAACAATCCTTTCGAAGAGGTACCGCAGATTTTTTACAAATTGTTCCGGGTACCTATACGGATCCATCTGCCGGGGAGGTTTTTACCCGTGTGTATACCAGGGGGATCTCTGCTTCGGCGGAAGACGATATGGGTTGGTACTACGTATCCCTGCAGGAAGATGGGTTACCCGTTAGCCTGGTACAACATTCGTATTTCAGTCCGGACATATTTCATCGTATAGATCTCACCACAGAAAAACTGGAAGCCATCCGCGGGGGAAGTGCAGCGATAACCGCCATGAACGGACCCGGAGGTATCTATAATTTTATATCGCAGGGCCCCAGAGAAGGTTTTGGCGGTGAAGTTCAAATCCAGGGTGGGGTTCAGGGCGAAGGGAATCCGGTTTCAAGGGTAGATGCCACTTTTGGAGGCTCATTGGGCAACCAATGGTATTATAATATTGGTGGACACTATCGTATAGATGATGGGGCTCGTAATACGGATTTTACCTTTAGCAAAGGAGGACAACTAAAGTTCAATGTGCAAAAGATATATAGTACAGGATATTTAAAATTTTACGGTAAGATCCTGGACGATTTCACGAATAGGTATACAGGAGTTGCTGCAACGAATTGGGAAGATCCACAGGCGGCATTTGGGCAAGATTTTAATTCAACCGCATTATTGATGCCGGCTTTTTCTGCTAATGTTCCCGATGGCAGGCGACTTGCTGAAAATGCCACCAACAATTTTGATCCTTCCCAGGGGGTTCACGCTCAGGATCGTGCCTTCGGAATAGATATGTTTCATAAACTTGGGCATGATTGGTCCCTCCGGTTTAATCTGAAACATTCCCGTAAAAATGCCAATTGGCAGACGTCTATCAGCAATGCCTTTGTATCCCTGAATGATCCTCTGGCCTATTTTATAAGTGGAGCACAGTTTCCCATTGGACAGGTAGTTTTTCGTGAAGCGTCATCTGGTACAGAAGTGGCAAGAGTGGACAATAGTGGCATATTGTCCGGTGGCTCCTTTGCATATATTGGCGAGGGTTCGCTTCCCAATGATGCCATCATGGGAACGGCCTCCTGGCTAAAACAAAGTCGTGCCGATGAGTGGATGAATCAAATTACGGTTCGCAAGGAGGCCCAGGATCACGACCTTACTTTTGGTTTCGCTTCCGGTTTCTCTGATATCTCTTTGTACACTCAGGGGAGTTTTGGGTATGTTACCTATGAACCCAATCCCAGAATGTTACAGGTTACGCTGGAGAATCCCAGTGAACCCGTCTTAGCCCTATCCGATGAAAATGGATTGAGTAATTACGGCGGATTATTCTTTGACAATTCGAGGGCAGATGTTCGTCAGATCGCGTTTTTTGCGAACGATCGCTGGAAGATCCATGAAGCACTTCATTGGGATATAGGATTGCGATATGAGACCATTGGTCATAAGGGCAGCAAAGATCAGGCCGCTCCATTTGAACGTGGCGGAGGATATGACGGTGATCCTACAACGGAATATGACAATGGTATCTTAACACCAACAGGAGGGCAGGATTCATTTGACTTCACCTATAACTATCTTTCGTACTCTACTGCTTTAAATTATAAGGTTACGGACAAGATGGCCCTTTTTGGTCGGTTTTCTTCCGGGAACAAAGCCCCTGAACTAAATTATTACTTTAATAATTTTTCTAATGTCCCTATCAATCAAAAAGGGGAGGTACAAGAGATAAACCAGACCGAAATTGGTCTAAAATATGGGAAGAATAATTTTTCTGCCACTGCCACTGCATTCTTAAGCCAATTAAAAAATATCGGGATAGCCGATTTTGCTTTTGACCCCGATGATGGGAGTGTATTTTATACGCCTGTGCAGTTCAATGATTCAAGGACCATTGGTTTGGAATGGGAAACCGCCTATTCTCCTGTTACTGGTTTTATACTTCGATTCAATGGCATTCTGCAGGATGCTGTTGCAACCAAATGGACGGTGTATGATGCAGCGGGTTCGGTGGATACGGCGGATGATGCCACTACCGACTATTCAGACAATACCCTGCCCTTTAATCCTGCATTGATGTTTAACCTGGGGGGTGAATATCAGGGTAAGAACTTCACTGCCTTTTTAAAATGGCAGTTTATGGGAGAACGCGAGGGTAATGTGGCCAATGCCTTTCAGTTGCCTGCCTATAGCATCTTTAATTTTGGAACGGGCTATGCTGTTAGTCAGCAGATAACACTCCAACTTCTGGTAACCAATGTATTTAATTCGGAGGGCCTTGCTAATTTCTTTGGAGCCAACAGCTTTGGTGCAAGCGCCAATGGGACCACTGCCGATTTTATTCAAAATAATCCAGATGCAAGTTTTGTGGTGGTCCCTGTACTTCCCCGTGGTGCTGTGCTTACGCTTAATTACCGGTTTTAAGTAGAAGTTCTTTATTCTTTCGGAAATGCAGTTCATCGATCATGCCCTGTTATATATCGGATACAGGATAAAATCAAAGTCTCGATAAACTGTATCTTCTATAGGATATTAGTCTTGTTAAGTGTTATTCATCCCTTTTTCTTCCTTCTAAACCAAAAATGCTTCAGGTCATACAATAGGGCCATAGCTTTGTGAGTAACAACCTGTTTAAAAAAGAGGCTATGAAGACACTATTACTTATGAAGGAGATTTATTTAGACGCATTTAAGGCGATAGAGAACTTTTTCGTGCGAAGATTTTTTAAAGGCTTTGCATGGTTTAGTTTGATCTTGTTCCTGATCGTATTATATGCTTTTGTGTATAGGATCCTTACCGGTTTTCCATTTGATTAATAGTAAATGGATTTTATTTAAAAACGATGCGGAGAAAATTCGATATTATTGATGCGTTTATTTTGGTGGGATGTTTGTTCATCTCGTTCATGGTATTCATCATAATAGAGGCCTTTCAGGGGCTCTAAGATCTATAACCAATCATTAACTACCCATATATAGGCTACACAACTATTGTGTAGTTTTTTTGCATAAGAACTATATTAGGAATTTTTCCAAATAAATGGAAATATTCCATATATTAGCTATCCTTTTTGGATAGTATGCAAAAGACCATTTTACATCTGGACCTCGATACTTTTTTTGTATCCGTAGAACGCCTTATCAACAGTGAGTTAAAGAATAAGCCCCTATTGGTTGGGGGCACGAGCGATCGTGGGGTAGTGGCTGCCTGTAGCTATGAGACCCGGGGATTTGGAGTGCATTCTGGGATGCCTATGAAAATGGCACGGGAACTCTGTCCCGAAGCAGTGGTGATCCGGGGCAATGCGGGCACCTATAGCAAGCATTCCGACCTGGTCACCGAGATCATTAAGGAAAAAGTACCCCTCTTTGAAAAGTCGAGTATAGACGAATTTTACGCAGACCTTTCCGGGATGGACCGTTTTTTTGGCTGTTACCAGTATGCGTCCGAACTTCGTAAGGCTATTACCAGGGAAACCGGACTCCCCATTTCCTTTGGTTTGTCTGTTAACAAGGTGGTCTCTAAAGTGGCTACGAACGAGGCCAAACCCAATAACCAGTTAAAGGTAGATTTTGGGTATGAGAAACGCTTTCTGGCCCCGTTATCCATCAAAAAGATCCCCATGGTAGGGGACAAGACGTACCAAACCCTCAGAAACCTGGGCCTGCGGCAGGTGAGGACCATACAGGAAATGCCCGTGGATATTATGCAACGGGTACTGGGGGCCAATGGGAGGGTCATCTGGAAACGCGCCAATGGGGTAGATAATACCCCCGTGATCCCCTTTTCGGATCGTAAATCGATCTCTACAGAACGCACCTTTGATAAGGATACTATAGATGTTATTAAACTCAGGGGCATTTTAATTGCCATGACAGAGAACCTGGCCTACCAGCTGCGGCGGGGTGAAAAACTAACCGCCTGTATTGCGGTAAAAGTGCGCTATTCAGATTTTAATACCTATTCTAAACAAGTCCGTATCCCCTATACCAGTGCAGACCATATCCTGATCCCCAGGATCCTGGAACTGTTCAATACCCTCTATAACAAACGGATGCTGGTACGCCTCATAGGAATACGTTTCAGCTATCTGGTATCAGGGAACTACCAGATCAATTTGTTTGAAGATACAGAGGAGGCCCTCAATTTGTACGCGGCCATGGACCATCTCCGGGAACGTTTTGGAGACAAGAGCGTACTCCGTGCTTCGGGTATGGGAGCTAAAACCATTGGGAGGATGGCGAATCCGTTTAATGGGCAACCCCCGATTATTCTTGCACATCGCAAGCAGTAGCACTTCATTTCTTTTGCTTGTCCAAAAGAAATGCGAAGCATTCTTGAATTCCTTATGGTTAAATATGAATGACATGAATAAAACGAAGCAAAGAAAAAGATTCAAATTGAAGCCTGCCCTTATCTAAAGAATAGGGTCGAGAAAGCTCCGGTGGTACTCGTCCCGCCTTGGGCGGGATGGCGGAGTGTCGAGACCGGTTTACCCGCTTGTCGGGTAAAATTCCTCAGATAAGGCGTCCTTTCTTTTCTCTCTTTTCTTTGGACGAGCAAAGAAAAGAGAAAGAGAAAAAAGAAATGAAAAGAGAAGGAAAAAAGAGATAAGAGATAAAGAAAAAAATGTATTTAAACTGCCATACCTACTACAGCCTGCGTTACGGAACTTTTTCTGAACTGGCCCTTTTGGAGCTGGCCAGAGAGAATGAGGTAACCCGCCTCGCTCTTACCGATATCAACAACACCTCGGCCTGTCTCAATTTTGTTCGTAGGGCTGCAGACTATGACATACATCCTATTTTGGGGATCGATTTTCGCAACGGCGCTACGGCATGTTTTGTAGGGATAGCCAGGAATAATGAAGGATACCGCGAACTCAATGAGTACCTGTCAGAACACCTCCATAAAGAAAAAAAGTTTCCGAAAAGGGCGTCCGTCTTCCAACATGCCTATGTTATCTATCCTTTCGAAAAAGTACTCCTCAATGACCAGCATCATTTTTTAGACCATGAGTACATAGGGATCTCCATTACAGACCTGAGGCGACTGCCTTTTTCCAGGCTTATAGAATACAAGGACAAACTGGTACTATTGCAACCGGTTACCTTCAGGAATAAACGCGATTTTAATGCCCATCGCCTGTTGCGGGCTATAGACAACAACGTGTTGCTGAGCAAGCTACCTAAAGATGAGGAAGCCTCTTTCGAGGAACGGATGTTCCCTGTGAGGAATCTGGCGCAAGTCTTTTCGGAATATCCTTTTATCCTACAAAATACGGAGCGACTCATGCAAAACTGCAGCATCCACTTCGATTTTTCCAAGGACCGGAAACCGCAAAACCTGAGTACCTATCTGGATAGTAAAGAGGCTGATGAAAAACTGTTGGAAGAATTATGCCGCAAAGGATTACCCTATCGCTATCCGGTTGTAAACCAACCCATTCGGGATCGCCTCCAAAAGGAACTGCAGTTGATCAAAGAAAAGGAATTTGTCTCCTATTTCCTGATCAACTGGGACATTGTCTCCGAAGCCAGGAAGCGCGACTTTTACTATGTGGGCCGGGGGAGTGGGGCCAATAGTATTGTAGCCTATCTGCTGCGGATCACCGATGTGGATCCCATTGAACTCGACCTTTACTTTGAGCGGTTTATTAATTTATACCGGACCAATCCGCCCGACTTTGACATCGATTTTTCCTGGAAGGACAGGGGGGAAATTACCCAGTATATCTTTGACCGTTTTCAGCATGTGTCACTTCTGGGGACCTATGTTACTTTTAAGTCGAGAGGAGTCATCCGGGAGCTCGGCAAGGTGTTTGGCCTTCCCAAGGCAGAGATCGATTTTTTATGTGATGGGCATTACAAGCCTTCGGATTTAGATGAGGTATCGCTCCTGGTTTTAAAGTATGGCAACCTCATCAAGGATATGCCCAACTACCTCAGCATTCATGCCGGGGGTATCCTGATCAGTGAAAGGCCACTGCACTATTTTTCAGCTACTCATATGCCGCCAAAAGGCTTTCCCACTACCCAGTTCGATATGGTGATCGCTGAGGACGTAGGGCTGTACAAATTTGATATCCTGGGGCAACGCGGCCTGGCCAAGATCAAGGAAGCCATTCAGATCCTCGCCCTTAATCAACCGGAAGAGTACGCCGCCATCGACATCCATGACATCAAAAAATTCAAGGAAGATCCCCATATCAATAATATGATCAAATCTGCCCAGTGTATGGGGTGCTTTTATGTGGAATCACCCGCCATGCGGATGTTGTTGAAAAAGCTGGAGGTAGATACCTACCTGGGATTGGTAGCTGCCAGTTCTATCATACGGCCGGGGGTGGCCCAGAGTGGGATGATGCGTGAGTATATACTGCGGCATCGGAATCCGGGAAGGGCAGAAGAGAAGGGACATCCGGTAATGTTAGACATTATGCCGGAAACCTATGGAGTGATGGTTTATCAGGAAGATGTTATCAAAGTAGCCCATTATTTTGCCGGACTTACCCTGGGAGAGGCCGATGTGCTGCGCAGGGGAATGAGCGGCAAGTACCGCTCGCGCGAGGAGTTCCAGAAGGTAAAAGACAAGTTTGTGGAGAATTGTCGCAAAAAGGGGTATAAAGACACACTGATAGATGAGATCTGGCACCAGGTGGCTAGCTTTGCCGGCTATGCCTTTGCCAAGGGGCACTCTGCTTCCTATGCGGTGGAAAGTTATCAAAGCCTGTTTTTAAGGGCCTACTATCCGCTGGAGTACTTGGTAGCGGTGCTGAATAACGGGGGAGGGTTCTACCGTTCGGAATTCTATGTGCACGAGGCCCGTATGTTGGGGGCTACGATACATGCGCCCTGCATTAATAAAAGTATGGCTGTGAATTGTATCTATGAGAAGGAGATCTACCTGGGGTTTATGTATCTAAAGGAACTGGAGGGGCGGGTTATGGATCGTATCTTAAAGGAGCGGCAGGCGCATGGGGGGTTCACTTCTCTGGAAGATTTTCTGGACAGGGTATTGATCTCTATTGAACAGCTCAGTATTTTGATCCGTATTGATGCCTTCCGGTTTACGGGGATCAATAAACACGAATTGTTGTGGGAGGCCCATTTATTCCTTTCCAAGGGGAATGCCATAGACCACCCCAAACTGTTCCCGCCGGCCCATCAGGATTTTGAGATCCCCCGGCTGCATACCACCGATCTGGAAATGGCCTTTACCCAATTAGAATTGTTGAGTTTTTGCCTCTGCAGCCCCTTCCATTTACTAAAAGAACCGCCTAAAAATGAAAATGGGAGCAGGGATCTGCCGCACTACCTCAACCGGTATATAGACCTGTACGGATATTTGGTCACGGTAAAGAATACCAAGACCCATAACGGCAAGCGCATGAATTTTGCCACCCTGGTAGACCAGCACGGGGAGGTCTTTGATACGGTCTTGTTCCCGCCGGTAGCCGCCCAGTATTTTTTCAGGGGAAGGGGGATTTACCGGTTTTATGGTAAGGTGGTGAGCGAATTTGGTTTTTTAAGTATTGAGGTTATTAAGATGCAGAAACAAGATTATATTCAGGATCCGCGCTATGCGGATATGAAGACGGCTAACAAAAAGGGCCCTTATGCAAAGGCTAAAACTAAAAGGAATATGACGGACGAAGAGGTGATGTAAAAGAGTAGCAGAGAGCCATACATCGGGCAAAAAAGGAAACTAAACCAAAAGCTACATCTAGCAATAAACAATTGGATATCTTTGATAGTAGATAGCAAACTGCGAACTGGGCGTTCTTAATTCAAAGATCTCATGATAAAGAAAAAAGGTATAATATATAGTGTAATCCTTCTTCTGGGTATACTTGCTTTTTCGTGCAGCTCTTCTTTTGAAGAAGTTGGGCCTATTATTGAGGTGCCACCAATGGAGGAGCAAGAAATATTGCCCCTGGAAGAACTGGCACTGCTAGATGTGTCCTATGGCGCCAGCCAGGAACAAGTCTATGATCTATATCTACCTGCCAACCGTTCGGTTACTAAAACAAAGGTGATTGTATTGGTTCATGGTGGTGGATGGATAGAAGGCGATAAAGATGCCATGACCCCATTTATTGAGCTGATCAAAGAACAGCACCCCAACCATGCTATTGTGAATATGAACTATGTGCTGGCAAAGATAGCCCCGGGTGTTACCCCTGCATTTCCCAACCAATTTTTAGACATTGATAAAGTCATAGAAAAACTAACAGCAGATAAAGAATCACTAGAGATCCTTCCGGAATTTGGGATGATAGGCACCAGTGCCGGGGCACATTTATCATTGATGTACGACTTTGTCTATGACGTAGAAGACCGGGTAAAATTTGTGGTGGATATTGTGGGTCCGTCCGACTTTACAGATCCCTTCTTCTCGGAAGATCCAAATTTTGCATTGGCGTTGTCATTGTTTGTGGATGAAAGCAAATACCCTGATGGCACCAACTATGCAGAGGCTACGAGTCCGGCGTTTAATGTAAGTGCCGCCAGCAGCCCGGTAGCCATGTTCTACGGTAACCAGGACCCTCTGGTACCCCTTACTAATGGGGAAACCCTGGATGCGGCTTTAACAGCTTTTGATATCCCCCATACTTTCACCATCTACGAAGGAGGTCATGGCAACGACTGGAGTGAGGCAGATATCCTTGATTTACAGGTACAGATCAGCGGGTATATTGGGGATTATCTTTCAGTGGATAATTAGAGGGTGTTTAGATCTGGCTAAACTACCAATCATCGATTATTCCAGCAGTTAATAGGAACATTAACTGGAATGTCTTCAACTCAACATAGCTTTACATTCAAATGCTCTAAATTTTTTAAGAACACAGTCTATGAAAAAAATATCTCTTCTCATTTTTGTTTTAGGTTTTACCTTTTTATCTGGATGTAGCAAAGATGATGCTCCTGAAATATCAGAATCGAAGGTTTTCCAATTGCGCTATGTGGAGGATCCTAGTCTTTTGGGAAAGGTGATAATCAAAAAGAACACGGATGGTTCGTCCACGGTATCTCTTCAATTAAACGGCACCTCAACAGAAGTGCATCCGGCCTACATTTATTACAATAGTCTGGCACAAGGAGGTCCGATTGCTATTACTCTTGATCCATGTGGATGCCTGGAAAGTAATACAGTGGTAACTAAGTTGGATAACGGACAGGACATTTCTTATGAGGAATTGATCAATTTTAACGGACACGTTAAAATTCATCATACATATCAAGACATAGGGACAATATTGCTAAATGGAAATATTGGGTCCAATGCCAGGAATGTATACTAAGAATTTATAAGTCAAATAGTAAAAACCTCCTTTTCAGGAGGTTTTTTTATTAGAAGGCTCTTTCATTTTATGAACTAGGCCTTTATTTGTTGTGAAAAATATTTTTTAAATGAATACATTAAAAGAAGCTTAGAAAAAATCTAACAGCGCTATGATGCCATTATAGGAAATAATAATGGCGAATATTAAAGACAGTAAAATTGAAAGTACTCTCTAAACAATGAAAAGTTGCGATTGATTTTTCAATAGTTTTAAGTACGTATTTTGGCAATAGTTTTTAAGGTTTTGCGAACTAATGTTTCCAATCCATCAAAATCCTTCTTACTTAATATTTCCTTGGAGATAAGTTTAGACCCCAATCCAACGCAGGTTACCCCTGCATCGAACCAGGCCTTTAAATTGGCTTCTTCTGTACTTACACCTCCGGTAGGCATAATACTGGTCCAGGGCTGAGGGCCTTTAATGGCTTTAACGAAGCCGGGTCCGTAGAGGTCTCCGGGAAAGAGTTTTACAATTTCGCAGCCCATTTCTTCTGCCTTATTGATCTCAGTGAGGGATCCACAACCAGGGGACCAAAGCACTTTTCTACGATTACAAACTATAGCAATGTCTTCTCGCAGGGAAGGCGTCACAATAAAATTTGCCCCCATTTGGATATACATAGATGCCGCCGCACCATCGGTGATAGAACCAACTCCCATGATCATCCCGGGTAATTCTTTTAAAGCGTATTTGTTGAGATCCGAAAAGACCTCAAAGGCGAAATCTCCCCGTGCGGTAAATTCCATGAGTCGCGCACCACCATCATAACAGGCTTTTAATACTTTCTTTCCCAATTCGATATCGGGATGGTAAAACAAGGGAACCATACCAGTTTCCTTCATTACGCTTGCCACTTCAATTCTTGAATATTGTGCCATATCTTTTATCTGGCGACTCTGCCTGAGGCATCTCCGCCCATTAATTTGTTAACTTCATCTACTGTTACAAGGTTAGCATCTCCCTTTATAGTGTGTTTTAAACAGGAAGCTGCTACGGCAAAATCTAGTGCATTCTGATCGTCCTTTGGATAGGTTAGAAGACCGTAGATAAGTCCGCCCATAAATGAATCGCCTCCGCCTACTCTGTCTACAATATCAGTGATTTGATATTGGCGTGTCTCATACATTTTCTTCCCATCATATAATACACCTGCCCAGGTATTGTGCGAAGCAGAAATGGATCCCCTTAAGGTTGTGATCACTTTTTTAGCGTTGGGAAATTTTTTCATCATTTGTTTGCAAACAGATAAAAAGGCCTCTGCCTTTACATCATGTCCGTGTTTGTGCACATCCAAACCTTCAGGATGAATACCAAAATGCTTTTCTGCATCTTCTTCATTGCCGAGGATGATATCACAATAGGAGGTAAGCTCGGTCATGATAGCTTCACGATTGCCACCGTATTGCCAGAGTTTGGCCCGGTAGTTCAGATCTGTTGAGATGGTGACACCCATTTTACGGGCCACCTTTACAGCTTCCAGACAAGCATCTGCTGCACCTTGCGAAATGGCAGGGGTAATCCCTGTCCAATGAAACCAACCAGCACCTTTGAACACTTTTTCCCAATTGATCATTCCCGGCTTTATTTCGCATATGGCAGAATGGTCTCTGTCATATACTACTTTACTACCTCTGCTAACAGCACCTGTTTCCAGGAAATAGATCCCTAAACGGTCACCTCCAAAAATGATATTCTCCGTATTTACACCTCTTTTACGCATTTCCATCAGGGCACATTCCCCAATATCATTTTTTGGCAATCGGGTCACAAAATCTACGGGAACACCATAATTGGCCAATGAAACAGCCACATTAGATTCTCCCCCTCCGTAGACCACATCAAAACTGGTGGTCTGTGAAAATCTTAAATATCCCGGAGGTGCCAGTCGTAACATGATCTCCCCGAAGGTCACTACTTTTTTCATTAGTTATTTGAAATATTGACCTAACTAAAATTAGCTATTTATAAGTGAGGTATCTTGCCGACTAATTTACTGAATAATTTTGCCGAACTAGAATTTTGATTTTTTTTGACAACATTCTTTTCTCGGCAGTCGCCTCGAAAAGGGCCCAAATGGGTGGCCCAGCAGAGAAGCGTGCCCGAGCCCTTCTCCCTGCTTCGCAGGGGGAGTATTTTTCCATTTCTTCGCCCATATGAGCAAGCTCAAGGGCTACGAAATGAAAAAACCCTCCACACTTTCGTGTGAAGGGCTCTGCTTCTCTGCGGTCTGGACGGGACTCGAACCCGCGACCCCCTGCGTGACAGGCAGGTATTCTAACCAACTGAACTACCAGACCAATGATTTTGCTCGCTTTTAACGAACTCTGACAACAGTCAGATTCAAATCTTGTTACAATTGCTTTTAAAAAGCATGCTTGTTCACCTAAACACCTATGTGATGCGTTGGAGGATGCAAATATACGCTGCTTATTGAATTACACAAACAAAAAAATTAAAATAAAAAAGGTCTACCCAAATGCCTGCCGCTCTATCATAAATGTATTGAGTACCTTCGAAAGATCGTCCTGCACATTGACCTCTACGTATTTGATCTTGTATTTGGCGCAGTTCAATTTTAATTTAGAAATAAAGTCGGCAACTTCTTTTTCATAAGCTTCCTTGATCGTATCGGCATATACATCAATATAAGAACCCGTCTCTACATCCATAAAACGTTTGGGGGTATTCTCAAAGTTAAAGGCCACCTCTGTTTCTGTATCCAACAAATGAAAGATCACCACCTCGTGTTTGTTATATTTTAAATGCCGAAGGGCATCTAATAATGTATCATCTTCAGCATTGTTCTGGAACATATCCGTAAAAAGAAAGATAAGACTACGCCTTTTTAGCTTTTCAGCGATCTGATGAATAAAGGTATAGGTCCTGGTATCTGTTTCCGGTTTTTTTTCCAGACTCACCTCGTTGAGCTTCGCCAATAACATTTGATGATGCCGTTCACTTCCTTTCTCCGGAGAATAATGGCTATAGGTATCAGCAAAAATACTAAGGCCCACTGCATCTCGCTGCTTTTTCAGAATATTCATTAAAGCGGCTATGGCCAAGACCCCAAAACCGATCTTATTCAGATTATCTATAGCTAATTCCTTGCGCTCCGGGTAATACATGGAGGCCGAATTATCTAGGATCATATGGCACCGCAGATTAGTCTCCTCCTCATAGCGCTTGGTATAAAGCTTGTCTGTCTTTCCGTAAAGCTTCCAGTCTATGTGCTTGGTACTTTCGCCAGTATTGTAAATCTTATGTTCCGCAAATTCTGCGGAAAAACCGTGAAAGGGACTTTTGTGAATGCCACTGATAAATCCTTCTACCACTTGTTTTGCAAGCAGTTCCAGGTTTTGGAAGAGCTTTCCCTTCTGAAGTTCACTCTGTATCTTCATGCCCCTAAGATACGGATATGTGAGTAAATATTATTGGATTTCTCACCACGGGAGTCCCTATAAAAATCAAAAAGGCCCGGATTTCTCCGAGCCTTTTAATATGATTTACAAGTAACTTACAATGCAGCGTCTATAGCGTCTGTGTATACCTTTTTAGGAGAAACTCCTACTTGTCTGTTCACGATCTCACCGTTCTTGAATACCAACACCGTTGGAATATTGCGAACACCATATTTAGCAGCAAATTCCTGATTGCTATCCACGTCTACTTTGCCTACTACGGCTTTTCCTTCATATTCATTGCTAACTTCATCAATGATAGGACCTACCATTCTGCAAGGACCACACCAAGCCGCCCAAAAGTCGACCACTACAGGTTTGTCACTTTTTAAAACTACCTCGTCAAAAGTAGCATCTGTTATTTCTAATGCCATGATTTACTTTTTTACAATTATGCAAATTTAGTCAATTATTTACCTTTTTCATTACAAGGATCATATTCGTTTTACCTATAACGATATCAGGGCTGGCTATTAGTTGAGTTTGTAATGAACTTCTTTATTTTCTAATGTTGCCAGCAGCTCACTGCTTATCTCTACCTTTTGTTTTCTGCTGGAAAGGGTCACTTTGATCTCGTCCTCCATTTCATAGACCGTGAATTGTAGAGGGTGTTTACCCTTATGTAATCTTAGGGTGTCCTTTAGATCAAGAATATGGTCTTCCCTGAGTTGATCAATATTAAGTTTAATGGTAAGTTTCTTGGCGTAATTCTCCATTACCTCTTGTAAAAGCATAAACTGGTTGAACTGTAATCTGGGATCCCCTTTTTTGCCGGTATCACGGTTCACCCAACCTTCCCGTACAAATACCTTTATAAAGACAAAGGAATTGATCATCAGAAAATGCCTGAATTTTAAGTATTCCTCCCCAAAGATCCTGAACTCGAAAGTATCTGTGTAATCTTCCAGGGAATACACGGCCCAGCCTTTCCCATTTCTGGATACCCTGTGTTGAACATCTGTTATGACCCCGGCGAAACATAATTCCCTGTTAAGTTGCTCTTCAAGGTTATGGAAAAACGAAACATTTGCATTGGCGAAAGATTTGATCTCGGCCCTGAAATCATCCAGCGGGTGCCCGGAAATATAAATACCCACTACTTCTTTCTCCCGTCTTAATTTCTCCATGGTTCCCCACTCTTCGCAAGGTGGAACTACAGGCTCCGGGATCTGTACCTCGCTGGCGTCTCCAAAGAGACTTACTTGTGAAGAATTCTCATTTTCCTGGAATTTGGCGCCATAACGAATAACTTTTTCCAGGAAGGTAACGCCTTCCCCTTCTAAATGAAAATACTGCGCTCTGTGCGTATCGCCAAATGAATCGAATCCCCCGGCGAGGGCCAGGTTTTCAAAAGCTTTTTTATTGGCAGCCCGCAGATCTATGCGTTTGGCCAGATCGAAGACAGATTTAAAAGGACCATTAGACTTTCGTTCTTCTACAATAGTCTCCACCGCAGAACGGCCAACCCCTTTAATAGCCCCCATTCCAAAGCGTACCGCGCCTTCTTTGTTGACGGCAAATTTGTAATATGATTCATTGACATCTGGCCCCAATACTTCTAAGCCCATTCGCTTGCACTCTTCCATAAAAAAGGTTACCTGCTTAATGTCGTTCATGTTGTTAGACAACACAGCCGCCATATATTCAGCAGGGTAGTGGGCTTTCAGATAAGCGGTCTGGTAAGCGATGTAGGCATAACAAGTGGAGTGACTCTTATTAAAGGCATATGATGCAAATGCCTCCCAGTCTTTCCATATTTTTTCTAGCACTTCACGTGGATGTCCGTTCTTTTCACCTCCATCGAGAAATTGTGGCTTTAACTTCTGAAGGAGCGAAAAGATCTTTTTTCCCATGGCCTTTCGAAGAATATCTGCTTCGCCTTTGGAAAAGCCCGCCAGTTTTTGGGACAGAAGCATTACCTGCTCCTGGTACACCGTAATACCATAGGTGTCTTTCAGGAATTCTTCCATTTCAGGAACGTCATAGGAGATCTCCTCCCGCCCGTGCTTTCGCTCAATAAAACTGGGAATGTATTCCATGGGCCCCGGCCTGTATAAGGCATTCATGGCAATAAGATCATCGAAAACCGAAGGCTTTAATTCCTTAAGGTGTTTCTGCATCCCCGGCGATTCATACTGGAAGATCCCAACGGTATCGCCTCTTTGAAAGAGCTCATAAGTTGTTTCATCATCCAGCGGAAAGTCGTCCGGCACCAATTCAATGCCGTGTTTAGCCCGGACAATCTTAACGGTATCTTTTATTAAGGTAAGGGTTTTTAGTCCCAGGAAATCCATTTTTAACAAGCCGGCATTTTCTACTACCGAGTTATCGAATTGTGTAACGTATAGGTCAGAATCCTTGGCAGTGGCCACGGGCACAAAATTGGTAATATCGTCCGGGGTGATGATCACCCCACAGGCGTGAATACCCGTATTTCGTAAGGAACCTTCCAGAACCCGCGCCATGTTCACAGTTTGGGCCTCAAGATCATCCCCTTCCGAAATATTCAAAAGCTGGTTTACCTTGTCGAGATCGTCTGACCTGAATTTCTTGCGAAGATCTGCTTCAGGAACGTCAAAGATCTTATTGAGCTTGGACATAGTAGGAATAAGCTTGGCAATACGATCTGCATCTGGTAAGGGCAGATCCAGGACCCTCGCTGTATCCCGGATAGACGACTTGGCTGCCATGGTACCATAAGTGATGATCTGAGCTACCTGATTGGCTCCGTATTTATTGATCACATAGTCCATGACCTTCCCCCGTCCTTCGTCATCAAAGTCAATGTCAATATCAGGCATTGAAACCCTGTCCGGATTAAGGAATCGCTCAAAAAGTAAGTTGTATTTTAAAGGGTCTATGTTGGTGATCTTTAAACAATAGGCCACAACAGAGCCGGCAGCCGAACCACGACCCGGACCCACAGATACCTCCATATTTCGTGCTTCCCTAATAAAATCTTCAACGATCAAAAAATACCCGGGATATCCCGAATTCTCAATGGTCTGTAATTCAAAGTCTATTCGCTCCTTTATTTCAGGGGTTAGGTTTGGGTATCGCTTTTCAGCTCCCAAATAGGTAATATGCCTTAAATAGGCATTTTCACCCCTTTTCCCTCCATCTTCCGCATCTTCGGACATCAAAAATTCTTTCGGGATCTCAAACTTAGGAAGCAACACTTCCCGTGCTAGATCATAGGGTTCTATTTTATCCACAATCTCCTGAAGATTTAAAATAGCCTCAGGAACATCCTGAAATAAGGCTTTCATCTCCTCCGGTGATTTGAAGTAATATTCCTGATTAGGCAGACCGTATCGATACCCTCTTCCGCGCCCTATGGGAGTGGCTTGCTTTTCTCCATCTTTTACGCAAAGGAGAATGTCATGTGCCTCCGCATCCTCTTTTTTGCAATAGTAGGTATTATTACTGGCTACTAATTTTATCCCGTGTTTTTGAGCCATGGTTATTAAAACAGGGTTGGCCCTGTTCTCATCTTCCTGATCATGACGCATCAATTCCACATAAAGATCCTCTCCAAATAAATTGTGCCACCAAACCAAGGCCTCCTCAGCTTGCTTTTCACCCAGGTTAAGGATCTTGGAGGCAATTTCGCCGTAGAGATTTCCTGTGAGAACTATAAGGTCATCTTTATACTGTTCAACAATGGTTTTATCTATTCTGGGGACATAATAAAACCCATCAGTATAGGCCAGAGAAGCCATTTTGGCCATGTTGTGATACCCGTTCTTGTTCTTGGCCAGGAATACCATCTGATACCCGTAATCTTTCTGATTTTTGTTGAGGTGATCCTCACATACGAAAAATTCACAGCCCAGGATGGGTAAGATCTCTTGCTGACTAAATTCCTCCCCATTCTCCTCTGCTTTTGCTTTCTTGCTCTTTAACCCTGCATTATACGCCTTTACTTCCTTGACAAAATGAAAGGCACCCATCATATTAGCATGGTCTGTTAGAGCTACTGCCGGCATATTATATTCAGCAGTGGAAGCTATAAGGTCCTTTATTTTGATTGTAGATTGTAATACCGAAAATTGAGAATGGTTGTGCAGGTGGACAAAAGTTGTATCCTCTAAACTCCTAATATTTGCTTTGATCTCTTCTTTAGAGATCTCTGGTGTTTTTACTGCCTGTTTTAGTTTTAAAGATTCGGAGGCTTCTTTCAGATTCCGATGAGAGAGGCCCAGCAAAGCTATCTCTGTTGGATGGAGCTTGGTAAATGCTTCAAAATAATCTGGTTGTACTCTTAGTTGCTCTTTGGTATATGATTTTCTTCTTACCAATTCAAAGAAACACCTGCTTGTGGCCTCTACATCTGCCGCAGCGTTGTGTGCTTCCGAAAAAGGTTCATTAAAAAGAAATTCATGAAGTTCTGTAAGGGTTGGGAGTTTGAATTTTCCACCCCTGCCACCGGGAATCTGGCATAACAAGGCCGTATCTTCTGTACATGTATCCAATACCGGTAAGGATGAAAGTGGATCCTCAACTCCGGCACGGTAGAATTCTGCCCCCATAATATTGATGTCAAAACCAACATTCTGCCCTACAAGGAATTGAGTCTTGCCTAATACTTCTTTGAAAAGTCGCAAAGCCTCCGATAGTGGAATCCCATCATTGGCAGCCAATTCCGTGGAAATACCATGGATCTGTTCTGCGTCATAAGGGATGTCATACCCTTCGGGTTGAATTAGAAAGTCTTGTTGTTCTATAAGATTCCCCATCCCATCGTGCAGCTGCCACGCCAACTGAACGCAACGGGGCCAGTTGTCTACATCTGTTACAGGGGCATTCCAGCGTTTTGGAAGTCCGGTGGTTTCGGTATCAAAAATGAGGTACATAAGGGGCTTTTTTTTAAAAAGGCAGGGAATAAAATTATGGAATTACCCTTATTTATAAAAGGACAGTTATAAGCAGTTATTAACTTTGGTTATTAACGAATAGAGATCTTAAAACAAAAACCTTATAAATTTAAAGGTTTTTATTTATACTAATTATCAGGGTTCTTCTTATTTTTCTGATCTCGAGATCAAATCTATTACTATTGTTTACAATCAGTTGTTATCAATACCACTTTATATGCTTGCTTCAAATTTCTTAAAACTTCTATTCGTTTTTACTTGTTTAGTGCCTTACCAGGGATTTCTACAAGATAAACTTTCAATTTCATCGAAACGAAACGATGACAATTCCATTACGTATAACTATGAAAAACAAAAGCCAGGAAATTATCTGGTTTATTTCAATATCCAACAAATTAGTAATGCAATACCTCCTCGTGATAGAATTACGGTTTCTGGACAAAATGGAACATTATTTACACTTAAACCAATAAGTGAAAAAGCGGGTATTAACTTCCGCTTTACTTATGGTTTTTTGAGAGGGAAATACAAACCTAAACCCGACTTTGATTTTGTGTACTGTTTGCCGTTTAAAAATGGGAAAGAAATTAAAGTTGAGGAATTATCTACCATAAGTGAAAGAGCCGGAGTGTCGAGACCGACGAATTGGAAAGCCTTTAAGTTTACTACTTCGTCTAGATCTGATAGTATTTTTGCAGCACGAAAAGGAATGGTAGTGGAAGTCGTGGAAAAAAATGACAGAGATTACAACCTAGAATACTCCTTTAAACAAGAAGCAAATTATATAATTATTGAACACAAAGATGGCACATTGGCTCGCTATGACGTACTTGAAAAAAATAGTGTAATACCCGAAGAAGGAGACATGGTTTATCCAGGTGATTTTTTAGCGATGGCCGGCACCTATGATAAGAAGGAAAATAAACAATTGAGATTTCGAGTGTTTTATCTCAACCAACTAGAAGATGAAGTATTATGGGGTAGTAGAAAAATATCTGATGGCAATTCTTTTTACTCCCATTTGAATCCAATATTTATGACTGTAGATGGGGCTCACCGACTAAAAAAAGGGGATTTTACGACGGCAAAAATCAATGAAGATCTAGTTACCGAGGAAATGACCAAAAGAGAAAAAAAGAAACGTGCGAAATAATTGAAATCAACAAATAAGATTGTATAATTTAGAAAGTTACATTTTAGGAGTTATCAACCATAAAAAAAATCCGGAGAACTCCGGATTTTCTTCTACTCAATTTTTACGGGTATTAGGAGACTACTTCTTCATACATTTTGGAGGTTTCCAATGCCGACCGTATGGCCTCTCTTTGTTTTAAGAGCATATCTCTGGTTGAGCTTGGTAAGATCCACTCTTTGTTATCCAGTATATCATTGTAAGAATTCAAGATCTTTTTTTCTCCACGCTCTACTTCCTCTAACATTCGTTCGGATTCATTAGAACTTATGGTAGTGACGAATTTCATCCAGGCTCTGTGAAAATCTCCTTTGATGCTTCCACTGTCCTCTGGTAAGTTGCCATATTCTACGATCTCAGATTTTAATTCATGTCCAAAATTGTAACGTTGATTAGCCTTGTCTTCCAGGAATTTTTTAATGGCCGGATTGTCTGTTTTTTCGGCTGCCAGTGTATATCCGCGTTTTGCGTCATACGTAAGAATTAGTAAATCGTTTAATTTGTTTGAAATTTTTTCAGTGTACTTCATTAATCTATCTTCATTTTAATTTATGTGCTATTGACGTTCAACAGCTATATATAAGATATAAGAATTTAACGTAAATACAAGTAAATACGGCACTTTAGCAGGGATTTAACAGAAGTCGTTAATGAGTGTTAATACCCGGACACCTCTAAAAAAAGGCGCCAAATCTGAACAGGAATTATGTTGTAAATTAAATAGAAAGTGTATATTTGCACCCTCTTATAAAATAGAGAAAATAAAGAATTAATAACCGAGGGTCGGGTACCCTGCAAAATTAATGTGATATGCCTGTTAGAATTAGACTACAAAGACACGGAAAAAAAGGTAAACCATTTTATTGGATCGTTGCTGCTGATGGCCGTGCGAAACGAGATGGTAAATTTCTCGAAAAATTAGGGATCTACAATCCCAATACCAACCCTGCTACTATCGAAGTGAAGATGGATGAATCTGTAGAGTGGTTAAATAATGGAGCACAGCCTTCTGAAACCGCAAAGCGAATTTTATCTTATAAAGGTGTTTTACTAAAACATCATTTATTAGGAGGTGTCCGTAAAGGAGCCCTTACTGAGGAACAAGCAGAGGCAAAATTTCAAGCCTGGGTAGCAGAGAAAGAAAAATCCGTTGCCAAGAAAGAAGAAAATCTAAGCAAAGCGCAGCAAGAAGAAAGGAAGAAAGCACTTGAAGCAGAAAAAGAAGTTGCCGAGAAGAGAGCTCAAGCTATAGCAGAAGCAGAATTACCGGAAACTCCTGAGGCTGTTTCGGCTGAAGAAGAAGTAGCTGCCCTTGAAACAGCGCCT
Organism: uncultured Flavobacteriaceae bacterium; assembly: GCA_963844995.1. Taxonomy (GTDB): domain Bacteria; phylum Bacteroidota; class Bacteroidia; order Flavobacteriales; family Flavobacteriaceae; genus Muriicola. Next base: position 110,999 of record CAWJQE010000015.1, read on the forward strand.
GCACCAGAAGAATCTGTTGCACAAGCTGAAGAGGCTGTTGAAACTCCTGCAACCGAAGAAGCTGCTCCTAAAGCTGCTGCCGAGGAAACTCCGGAAGTTGTCGCAGAAAAAGCAGCTCCTGAAGCTGTTGCAGAAGAAGCACCGGCTAAGAAAGAAGCTGCCGCCACTGAAGCTGTGGCAGAAGAAGCGCCGGCTGCAGAAGAACCTGCTGCTGAAGACAAGAAACCCGCTGCAGAGAAAGAGTAATGGGAAACCGATTGATGCGTAAGGAAGATTGTTTCTACCTGGGCAAGATCGTTTCAAAATATAGCTTTAAAGGGGAGGTGCTCATCAAACTTGACACCGACGAACCTGAGCAATACGAAAATTTGGAATCAGTATTTATTTCATTAGGAAATAATCTGGTTCCTTTTTTTATTGAAAGTAGTTCGTTACACAGATCAGCCTTATTGAGGGTGCGCTTTGAAGAGATCAAGGACGAGTCGGACGCAGATCGCATCCTGGGTTCTGAGCTCTACTTACCAATGGAATTCCTCCCCAAACTCAGTGGTACTCAATTCTATTATCATGAGGTAATAGGTTTTACCCTTATGGATAGTGTGTATGGAAATATTGGGGTCATTACGAACGTTAATGATTCGGCGGCCCAGGCACTTTTTGAAGCTGAAAAGGAAGGCAAACAACTAATGATTCCTATCAATGACGAGATCATTACCCGTATAGACCGACCTAATAAAACAATACACATCACAGCGCCGGAAGGTCTGGTATCCCTGTATTTGGATATCGAATAGTATTTTAATCCCAGAACCACAAAATTCTACTCCTTGGAAACACCTTTCCAATTCAAACAATTTGCAGTGCAGCAGGATAGCTGCGCCATGAAAATAGGAACAGATGGAGTTCTGTTAGGAGCCTGGACTCCTCTAGATTCTAACCCTCAAAGTATTTTAGACATTGGTAGCGGCACAGGTATACTGGCCCTAATGTTGGCTCAACGCTCCGACGCCCCGCAAATAGATGCCCTCGAAATTGAACCAAATGCCTATGAACAGTGTGTAGATAATTTTGAGGCTTCGCCATGGGGGGATCGACTTTTCTGCTATCATGCGTCTCTAAAGATCTTCATGGAAGATCCGGAAGATACCTATGACCTGATTATATCTAACCCTCCCTTTTATCAGGAAGACATGCCTAGCGGCAATAGGTCCAGAGATAAGGCCCGGCAAGCTAGCGCCTTGCCCTTTAATGAGTTGGTAAAAAGTGTAAGTTCTTTAATAGCGCCAAATGGCATATTTGCGGTAGTCATACCCTTTAAGGAAGAAACTGATTTTGTGCAATTGGCAAAGGAAAGTGGCTTGTTTTTACAAAAGGTCACCCGTGTAAAAGGAATGCCCAAATCGGCTTTTAAGCGAAGTTTGCTCGCTTTCTCATCTCAAAAAGTAAAAGTTGAGGAAGACGAATTAATTATAGAAGAAAAACGACATAAGTATACGCAAGCCTATATTGAACTTACCCGGGATTTCTATTTAAAGATGTGATCTGGAAGCGTCTTTTCACAGGTCGTGTAAGGCAGGTTGGGCCGCCACCACCCTTTATGCTGATCTCGTTCCCGGTATAAGTAGTCACTGTGCAGCCTTTGGCTATTAAGGCCTTTTCAGTCATCGGGTTTCCTTTAACCATAACACAATTTCTTGGGGCCACAGCTAAGACATTACTTCCCAAAGTATCAAACTCGGCTTCTGGTACTTCAATTAATTCAAACCCCCTTGCCAGGAGTTCATTTCTAAATTTAATGGGCATCAGCGGTGAATACACCACGGCCAAATTGGCATCTACCGGACTCAGTACAGACATAAGGTGAAAAACATCGGCCGGACCTCTGAAATGAGGTAATTCGGCAACCAGCACATCTATCCCCAAAGGATTTAGAAGCCCCTTTAATTGTTCAATACCGGGTAGATTTGTACGGTAACTATGGCCTACAGCAAGTGTATTTGTATCTAACCAGGCAACATCTCCCCCTTCCAGGGTTCCCGGTGCCTCTATGTTTCCTAAAATAGGAATGCCGGCTGCTTCATACACTTTGCGCTGTGCAGCAGGTTCCAAGGATCGCATTGCCTTTCCCATGTTACAGAGAATCATACCATGGTCTGTAGCGATGGAAGCATCCCTGCAATACAAAGCATCTAAGGAAAGGGTTTTGTCTTTTTGAAAATAACGTACCTCGCCGGCATATTCATTTAAAATAGCTTCAAACCCGGCATATTCCTCCAAGGCAATTTGATAATCTGGCGAGGATAGAAAATTCAAAGGTTTCCATAGAGCAGCAATATTGGAAACACCCATAAAGGCGTTAGGAACCGGATTTATGTATATAGATTCCACAGGAAGGTATTCTGAGTGGGAAGTGAGTGCTGTGATATCTTTCATGGTTTTTTGGAATATTTATATTTTATCCAAACATAGAAGGGAGTTCCTAAAAGTAAAAGTATAAAACCCCAGAACACCGCTTCCTGCCCAGCCCCATAAACTGCCCATATAGCGTAAAAGAAAGCCAGACTTCCCAATATAAAAATACTTGGTTTAGGGTTTTTACCAGGATTTCGCTGAAGTGCAATGCTGACATAGGCAGCGGTCGAAAATATATAGGGCACCAAACAACAAAGCATTGAGAGTAAGATCATAAACTTGAATTGTTCCACCAGGCCTTCGGTATAGTTCATCAACATGATCATAGAACTCAAGATACTCCCAATAATAAGGCCCCAAACAGGGGCACCTTTTTTATTTTCCTTTTTAAAGATCCTGGGAAACATATCGTCAATGGCCGTGGCTCTTGCTATCTGACTTTGGATCAGGATCCAACCGTTTAAAGCGCCAAAGGCCGCTATTGCTGCACCAAGAGCAACGATCTCCTCCCCAATTTCACCACTCATAATTCGCATGGCATCTGCAAAAGGTGCCGGAGAAGAAGCTAGTTGTTCCATAGGTATCATCCCCATGACCACTACCGTACTTAAAATATATACAAGCGTTGTGATTACGGTACCAAGCATGGTGGCGCGTGGGATGGTCTTTTCCGGATTTACGACATTGTCTGCCGGTACCGTGGCACTTTCAAACCCTACAAAGGCATATAGGGTAAGAGTTCCGGTGATTGCTATGGCGCCCAGATCTGTTTCCTCACTGGCGTTAAATGGCACAAAGTTGCTTATGTCAAAAAAGAAGAAGCCCCCAGCAATGATCACTAAAATAGGCAGCAGTTTAAGCATGGTGGTCACCAATTGCATTTTCCCTGAATTCTTTACCCCTCTGGAATTGAACCAGGTTAAAACCCAAATGGCCCCCAGCCCGGTTAGGACGGCTGCTACTGCACTTTCCTCCAGTACGGGAATAAGTACGCTTAAGGCACTTACAAAAGCAATGGCTATGGCGGCATTGGCAACCCAGGTAGAGATCCAATACCCCCAGGCAACTAGAAAGCCGATATAATCCCCAAAACCAATTTTTGCGAAGGCATACGGACCACCGGTTCTCTCTTTTACCATATTACTCAGCTTGCTAAATACCTTGGCCAATAACAATGCGCCTATGGAAGATGCTATCCATCCTAAAATACTTATCCCACCAAAGCTGGCAAGCGCCGAGGGCATCATAAAAATCCCTGCGCCGATCATATTCCCGATCACCAGCGAAGTACTCATCCAGATACCCAATTTGTTCTTGTCCTTGGTTAGATTCATATAAAAGGTGGATTATCCTAAAGATTTACATAAATTTAAATGTACAAATTAAACGAAGAGTGGCTAAAAAATTCAACATCGACCCGGAAATTAGTAAAGCCAGTACCCTTCCCAGCAGTTTTTATAAAGACCCGGCGATCTTTGAGACCATCAAAAACAAGATCTTTTACAGATCCTGGCAGTGGATCGGTGATGTCAATAAAATGGAATCTTCAGGTGCTGCCCATCCTTTTATACTTCTAAAGGACTTTTTGGAAGAACCAATGTTGCTTACCAAAGATAAAGGAGGTGAGATCCACTGCCTGAGCAATGTCTGCACACACAGAGGGAACCTAGTGGTTACCGAGACCGGCACTTATAAGAAATTGATCTGTGGATACCACGGGAGGCGATTTTCACTCAATGGCCACTTTGAGCATATGCCCGAATTTAAAGAAACAAAAAATTTCCCTGGACCTTGTGATAACCTACATGATTTCCCGCTTAGACAATGGGGTCCGTTTTTATTTGCAGGCCTGTCACCGGCATTCGATTTTCAGACAGTGATAGAGAAAATGGACCAACGTGTAGGATTTCTGCCTTTTAACAAATTCACCCATAATACTAAAAGAGATAAAGATTATATAATCAATGCGCATTGGGCCTTGTATTGCGATAATTACCTGGAGGGATTTCATATTCCTTTTGTACATGATGATTTAAATGCGGTACTCGATTATGGGAATTACGAAACCATACGCCATGAATATTGTAATGTACAAATTGGGTATGCCGAAGGTTCCGAAGATGTTTTTGACCTTCCTGTAGGGCATGTAGACTATGGGAAGAATATAGCGGCTTATTATTTCTGGGTCTTCCCCAATATGATGTTTAATTTCTATCCCTGGGGACTTTCCGTAAACCTGGTTCAGCCTTTACAACTAAATCGGACAAAGGTCTCCTTTATGACCTATGTCCTCGATCCGAAAAAACTTGATAAAGGAGCCGGCACCGGCTTAGACAAAGTTGAAATGGAGGACGAGGCAGTTGTGGAAGGTGTTCACAAAGGGATTCGTTCGCATTATTACAAGGCTGGCCGATTTTCTCCAACCCGGGAGCAAGGAGTACATCATTTTCATTCTCTTCTGGCGCAATTCATGAACCATGATCCCAGCTAAAAATTAATAGAATCACAAAGGAATATCTATTTATTAGCATTGATTTGTTACAGCCCTTTAAGTACCTTTGCCAAAAATAATACGCAATGAGGCCCGATCTTTTTGAATCACCAGATTACTACCAATTAGATGACTTACTAAGTGACGAACACCTGTTGATACGCGACGCGGCAAGGCAATGGGTAAAGCGAGACATTTCCCCTATCATTGAAGAATATGCCCAAAAAGCAGAATTTCCAAAGCAGATCATAAAAGGATTGGCGGAAATAGGGGCATTTGGCCCATACATTCCGATAGAATACGGAGGAGCAGGTCTTGATCAGATCAGTTATGGCCTGATTATGCAGGAAATAGAACGGGGAGACAGTGGGGTGCGATCTACCGCATCTGTGCAGTCCTCTTTAGTTATGTATCCTATTTTTACCTACGGTACTGAAGAACAACGTAAAAAATATTTACCAAAATTAGCTACCGGCGAATTGATGGGCTGTTTCGGTCTTACGGAACCAGATCATGGATCAAACCCAAGCGGGATGGTCACCAATTTTAAGGACAAAGGAGATCATTTTTTGTTGAATGGAGCCAAACTTTGGATCTCTAATTCCCCTTTCGCAGACATTGCCGTAGTTTGGGCAAAGAACGAGGAAGGACGAATTCACGGCCTGATCGTGGAGCGCGGTATGCAGGGATTTTCTACCCCGGAAACACACAACAAATGGTCATTGCGTGCTTCGGCTACAGGTGAATTAATTTTTGACAATGTAAAGATCCCAAAGGAGAATATCCTTCCTGGTAAAAGTGGTTTGGGAGCTCCCTTAGGATGCCTGGATTCTGCTCGCTACGGAATCGCCTGGGGCGCTATAGGGGCAGCCATGGATTGTTATGATACGGCCCTTCGCTATGCGAAAGAACGGGTTCAGTTTGGAAAACCTATCGCGGCTACGCAATTGCAACAGAAAAAACTTGCTGAGATGATCACTGAGATTACCAAAGCTCAATTACTAGCCTTCAGGTTGGGGCAGTTAAAGAATGAAGGAAAAGCCACTACGGCACAGATCTCTATGGCGAAGCGGAACAATGTGGAAATGGCGATCAAGATTGCCCGTGAGGCCAGACAGGTATTAGGAGGCATGGGTATTACCGGGGAGTACAGTATAATGCGCCATATGATGAATTTAGAATCTGTGCTTACCTATGAAGGCACCCATGATATTCATTTATTGATCACCGGAGCCGATATTACCGGGTTTCAGGCCTTTAAATAAACTAGCTTAGCTTCCCAGGAGCCTATTAACGGAATTGGCCAATTCTTCCTTTTGATCTAACGCCTTTTGAGCTACAGTAAACAGGCTCATACTTCGGTGCAGATTTTGATCGGGATATCTTACCTGGTAATAGATATCATTATTCAAATAGTCCGTTAAGGCTCGTAATCCATGCATGAAAGGCATAAGTACGGCTCCATAGGGAAGCGCTTTTTTTTCTGCCGGCGTAAGTTCAAGGTCACTTTCTTTGAGGCCTTGCAGGAATGCATCGGCCATCTTAAGATTAAAAGAAATTTTAGTTAGATCTCTTTCATCTTCCTCCCTTGGATTTACAATGGTTCGTATGGCATCTCCAAAATCGAAATGAAAATACCCGGGCATTACGGTATCAAGATCGATGAGGCATAATGCCTTCCCACTTTTTTTTGAGAACAGGAAATTGTTGAGCTTTGTATCGTTATGGCAAATGCGAAGGGGGAGATCCTTAGGAAGCCCAACCATCATTTTATGGAGTGTGGTCTCGGCGAACAAGATCCAATCGTTAGCCTTTTCCAATTTATTCTTGGAGGCATTCCTTTTGGCTTTCTGAAATTCGGTCACTCGCATTTCCAGGTCGTGAAATCCGGGAATAGTTTCTTCAAGAGCAGTTTTAGGAACATCTTGCAGTAATTTATGGAAGATCCCCAGTATTCTTCCTGATTCATTAGCAACCTTAAGATCATTGGTAGTATTGTATGAAATACTCTCCGGTACGTAGGTCATAAGTCGCCAGTACTCCCCATCCGGATCCTTATACAATGGTGTTCTGGCCTTGGTGGGCATCAGATCGATTGAAGCATAATCTTTGCTATTCAGAGAAGGCAGAATAATCTCCAGATTACGCATTAAAGCCTCAATATCCGGGAATACATTTTTATTTAGATGTTGCAGCAGGAACAGGGTGGAACCATTATCTGCAATTTTAAAGGTATGGTTTATATACCCCTGAACGATGGGAGTAATTTGATAGCGCTTGCGGTTAATGACAAAATGCTCCAGGGCCTTTTCCGCAAGTGTACTGTCCATATAGCAACTATTAGTGGATTCTTATTTCCATAAGGGCGAGCTGTACTGCCCTGCTGAGGTCATTTCCTTGAGTTGGGCCATTGCTTTCTCCTTGTCATCCGCGTAGGTAACTCCAAACCACATACTTTCTGAAGGAATGACCTCTACTTTGGTCTTCCCGGCCTGTAACATGGCCTGGATCACAAAAGGCAGATAGACTTCGCCTTTTTCCATATTTTCACCTTTTTCAAGAAAGCTTCTAATGTCTTGTTCTATCTGGTCAAAAATAACTGGTCTGCAAACCCAAAAATTCATACTTACCATTTCATCACCGGTAAATTTAATTCCTGAGTCCGTGTCTACGATCCCACTTTCCTGCTGTTCAATAGCAGTACGCTCAATTACGGAAAGAAGTGCCTTCTCATCTTGTTTACATACCCCCCTGGATACAGATCCATATATAGATAAGGTATCTTTTAGGGTGTAGGCTACCAGACCAAAAGAGGTATCCCCGGGATTGTTGAATATAAAGTTGGCAGCATTCTTATAGGCCTGTTTCCCATAATAATCATCGGCATTAATAACAGCAAAAGGTCCGGATATAACCTTTCTCGCAGACCATACGGCATGGGCAGTACCCCAGGGTTTTGCTCTTTCTCCATCAAAGCTGATCCCTTCCGGCAGGTCGCTTAATTCCTGGGAGACCACATCTAGTGCTACTGTTGCAGGAATTTTAGAAGATAAATGATCCTTCAGGAATGTTACGTTATCCTTCTGAGTGACCACAACAATATGATCAAAACCGTTTTCCAGGGCATCGTAGATGCTGAATTCCATCAGGAATTCTTCTTTCGGACCTAATCCATCGAACTGTTTTAGTTTTCCGTACCTGCTGCCTCTTCCGGCTGCCATTAATAATAGGGTCATTGTTGTTTCTTTTGGGCGCAAAAATAAGTTTTTAAGTTACAATTCCTGCGCTGTCCGCAAGAAATTCATAAATTGAGTCTTTCTATTAGTAACGAACGAATTATGACCAGCAGAAGAAATTTTATTAGAAATACGGCCCTTGTGGGTGCAGGAATGAGTGTACTCCCTAATTTGGCTTCGGCCATGTACACTTCTAATTTAAAGGAAGAGCTAAATGTAGGATTGATAGGAGTTGGCCTCCGGGGTACCAATCACCTGCGAAATCTTCTGCTTCGTTCAGACGTTCGAATCACCGCACTATGTGATGTGGATCCGGAACGCATCACTATCGGTAAAAAACTACTAGCCGAGGCTGGAAAAAAGGCAGCTGCCATCTTTGGGAATGACCCATTGGATTATCTTAATTTACTGGCATTAAAGGAGGTTGATGCCGTGATCATTGCAACCCCATGGTTATGGCATACCCGGATGACGGTAGATGCGATGAAGGCCGGAAAATATGCAGGGGTGGAAGTTTCTGCGGCAAATACCCTGGAAGAATGCTGGGATCTGGTGAACACCCATGAAACTACCGGGACACATATGATGATCCTGGAGAATGTAAATTACAGGCGAGATGTGCTGGCAGTTTTAAACATGGTGAAGCAGGGTATTTTTGGTGAAATGGTACATTTCAGATGCGGGTATCAACACGATCTTCGGGAAGTGAAATTCAACGATGGGAAGCAACCCTACGGTGGAGGAGTAGAGTTTGGTGAAAAGGCAATTTCTGAAGCGCGATGGCGCACCGAACATTCTGTAAAACGGAACGCAGATGTATACCCCACGCATGGTTTGGGTCCGGTGGCTGTTATGGCAGATATTAATAGAGGCAACCGATTTTTATCCTTAACCTCTCATGCCACCAAAGGCATAGGTTTACATAATCATATTGTAAAAAATGGAGGGAAAGACCATCCTAACGCCAAGGTAAAGTTTAAACAAGGAGATGTGATCACTACTACCATAGATACCGCAAAAGGAGAGACAATTATTATTACTCACGATTGCAACCTGCCGCGGCCATATTCTTTGGGATTCCGGGTGCAAGGGGCAAATGGGTTATGGGAAGTTGATGGCAACCGCATGTATATTGAAGGAGAATCGGAGCCCCACAGATGGGATGCAGCCGATACCTGGTTAGCAGAATACGATCATCCCTTGTGGAAGAAATATGGAGAATACGCGGCCGGTGCAGGGCATGGGGGAATGGATTTTTTTGTTTTAAATTCCTTTGTAGAATCGGCGAAAGCAAATATTGCTCCGCCTATGGATGCTTATGATGCCGCTGCCTGGAGTGCAGTAACGCCTTTATCTGAGGTCTCTATTCTTCACAAAGGTGAACCTCAGGATTTTCCTGATTTTACACGGGGTCTTTGGATGAAAAGAGCTCCTTACAACTGGATGAAGGATACATATTAATTGAATATTCACCTAAAAAAGCGCTTGCCTGGCACCCCCTATTAAATGATTATTATCATATTTTAAGAAGCAGGTTCCATGTAAATTTGAAGAAATAGTAAATGTATGCCTAACCTTATTCAAAAGTACAATGTTCAGGGTCCACGTTATACGAGTTATCCTACGGTCCCATATTGGGATATGGACTCTTTTTCAGGAAAAGCCTGGAAACAAACCCTGCAAAAAAGTTTTGAAGAAAGTAATGATATTGAAGGTATAAGCCTATATATTCATTTGCCTTATTGCGAGAGTATGTGCACCTTTTGCGGATGTCACAAACGTATCTCCAATAGGCATGAGGTAGAAATGCCATATATCAAATCAGTATTGAAAGAATGGCGTTTATACTGCGATCTTTTTGATTCAAAACCTGTTGTTAAGGAATTGCACCTAGGCGGAGGTACCCCAACCTTCTTTGCTCCCGAACATTTGAAAATGCTGATCGATGGAATCTTTAGGCATGCGGAAAAATCTGATCAACATGTGTTTAGCTTTGAAGGACATCCCAACAATACCACAAGGGAGCATCTACAAACATTGTTCGATCTGGGATTCAGACGAGTAAGTTATGGGGTACAGGATTATAGCGAAAAGGTACAGAAAGCTATTCATAGGGTACAACCATTTGAAAATGTGAAAAAGGTAACGGAATGGTCTAGAGAAATAGGGTATACCTCTGTGGGACACGATATTATATTCGGCCTTCCACACCAAAGAATTGAGGATATTAGAGAAACTATTGACAAGACCAACGAATTAAGACCAGACAGGCTGGCATTCTACAGTTATGCACATGTACCCTGGCTAAAAGGGAACGGCCAACGCGGGTTTAAGGATGAAGATCTGCCCGGGGCTGAAGAAAAGCGCCAACAATACGAATACGGCAAGGAATTATTGACTAAAGCAGGATATTATGAAATAGGAATGGATCATTTTGCACTCAAAAGCGACTCCCTTTACAAGGCATTTGAAGCAGGCACCATGCACCGAAATTTTATGGGTTATACGGATTCTAAGACACAGTTGATGATTGGGTTGGGAGCTTCGAGCATCAGCGATAGCTGGTATAGTTTTGCGCAAAACGTAAAAAGTATTGAAGAGTATCAGCATTTGGTAGACCATAATATTATACCCATCTATCGTGGGCATATGCTATCTAAAGAGGATTTGGTTATTCGACGCCATATACTTAACTTAATGTGCAGAATGGAAACCTCTTGGGAGGACAAAAGTCTGCAATTCAAGGAGGTAGAACTTGTTCTGGAACATTTACAAGAAATGGAATTAGACGGCTTGGTGGATACTAATAATAACAAACTTAGCGTTACAGAAGCAGGAAGGCCATTTGTGCGAAATGTATGTATGGCCTTTGATCTCTTAATGCATAGAAAAGCTCCGGAAAAAAGAGTATTTTCAATGACCATTTAACCCTTTAAAAATTAGCCATGAAAACAATTATAGTCCCAGTAGATTTCTCAGAACAATCCGAATACGCACTTAAGGTAGCTGCTTCTCTGGCCAACAAGCAAAAGTTAGAGATCCTCGTGTTACACATGCTCGAGTTAAATGAAGCCACGCTTACCTCAACGGAGGGATTTCATCCGGAACAAACTGTTTTCTTGCTGAAACACGCAGAGAAAAAATTAAATAAATTTTTGGATAAAGACTATCTAAAAGGAATTAAGATCACCCCGGTTATCAAACATTTTAAAGTTTTTGGCGAGGTAAATGAAATTGCTGAGAAACACCATGCAGATCTGATCGTAATGGGATCTCATGGCAGCGATGGCTTAAAGGAGATCTTTGTAGGATCTAATGCCGAAAAAGTAGTTAGGCATTCGGATGTGCCAGTCCTTGTGGTTAAGGATGAAATGAAGGATTTTAAAATAGACAAATTTGTTTTTGCTTGTAATTTCAAAGGTGAAAGCCTAGCTGCTTTCCAAAAAGCGCGGAAATTTGCAAGCTCTTTAGGAGCAAAGTTATATATGGTGTATATCAACACGCCAGGGGATGATTTTCTTAGTCATAATGATTCCCACGAAAAGATCAATAAGTATCTGGAGAAATCAGGTGCTGGTATAGAAGTGACTATTTATAACGATTATAGCGTAGAAAAAGGAGTGTTAAATTACAGCGAAAGTGTTAATGCCGATCTTATTGGGATCCCAACCCATGGCAGGAAAGGACTATCTCATTTCTTTATGGGAAGTATAGGAGAAGATATTACAAACCATTCCAAGATACCTGTAATTACCTTTAAGATTTAATATAGGTACTGTGTAAAAAGAAAAAGGGTGCAAAAGCACCCTTTTTTTATTTGATAAACTAACCTAATTTCATTTGTACCGGATCCCAATTCACAGGCATGCCTCTGTTATAGCTTTCATTTGCCAATAATGCCGCTCCACCGGCGCGTAGGCCGAAGGTAGGATCTTGTGTTATAGTTCCTTTTCCACGAATGGCATTAAAAAAGGTCTGGAAATGATCATAATGCCCGCCTTTATAATCATAGGGGGCTTTCCAGACGGTTTCACCCGTCGCCAGGATATCCGATCTCTTTTCCAGATCCATTGCGGCATAGGCCTTTGCTAATTTTTTCTGCTCGGCCTCCGTATAGGCGATCATAGAATAATTACCGGGTATCTTGCCAAGCTTACTTCTTATAAGGGTAACCGAATTTTGACCTACTTCCATGGCCCCTTCCGTTCCAATGAGTCTGAATCCTCCTCCATCTCCAGAGCCTGCTATAAAGTTCACCCGGAAAGAGGCATTAAAAGCGGCATGTGTCTCTGTTTTGGGATAGTCGTAAAAAGTGAGCGTCACATCGGGGACATCACGGCCGTCATTCCAATACCGGAGACCGCCTGTAGACAATGCCCTGTTTGGGCCTTTAGAATCCAGGATATGATGGAGCGTTGAAAAGGCATGAACAAAAAGGTCGCCCGCAACCCCCGTTCCATAATCCTTATAATTTCGCCACCTAAAAAAACGCGTAGTGTCAAAAGGGTGTTTGGGTGCATTCCCGAGGAAGGTATCAAAGTCTACCGTTTGCGGACTAGCATCTGCCGGTATTGGATATTGCCAGGCACCTTCTGCGGAATACCGGTCGTTATACATGTCTAGCATTACCATCTCACCAATAGCTCCTTCCCGGTATAATTGCTTTGCTTTCTCATTTCCAAGGGAGGACATACCCTGACTTCCAATCTGACATATGGCCTTGGTTCTTTTTTGGGCTTCAATGATCTGCGCCCCTTCTTCAAAATTTTGAACCATGGGTTTCTCGCAATAAACCGCCTTGCCTGCATTCAATGCATCAATGGTGATTTTAGTATGCCAGTGGTCTGGCGTGGCTACGATCACAGCATTTACATCTTTACGTGATAGAATCTCGCGATAGTCACGGGTGGTAAACAATTCATTACCCCATAACTCTTTTGCTCTGGCCAATCTTCCCGTATAGAGATCACATACAGCTACCAATTTTACTCCTGCTACTTTTAAGGCCGTAGAAGTATCATAGATACCCTGTATCCCGGACCCAATAAGTGCCAGGTTGATGTTGTCATTGGCGGAATACTGTTGAAGTGGATATTCTCTTCTGAGGAGTATTTCCTCCTTCCCTTTAGAAGCAATTATATATGGGGCACTACCAAATGCGGCAGTGCCAAGGGCAGCCTTTTTAATAAAGGTCCGGCGCGACTTATTTTTTTTCATAAGATCATAGATATATCAGTGCAACAGAGAAGGAAGATACGGATTTTTTGTTTTTTTAAAAATGGTATCAGCGTGCTAAAAAGGAAGTACCTTTCTTAAGGTCGAGCGCGAGCTCGCCAATGGTCATTCGCTTTAGTGTATTCAACAACAAAGTTCTTGTAGGTCCCACATACTCATGCAGTGGGCAGGGGTGGTCTGCGTTGCATTCCTCAATCCCAAGGACGCAAGCTTCAAGTCTCTGATTCCCATCAATAACTTCAATGACCCTATAAACAGGGTTTTCTTTATTCTCTTTGGTAAGGTAATAACCTCCTTTAGGTCCTTTTGTGGCGGAAATGATATTTTGCTTGGAGAGGGTCTGTAATAATTTTGCGAGATAGGCCTTAGGAACCTCTGTAGGTTCATATAGATCTTTTACCATAAGTTTTTGGGACTCATCTGTTTTATGGGCCAGATATAATACCGCTTTTAGGGCATATTTTGAAGAGTTACTAAGCATATTCCGTGCTTCTTTTTAAATGGCGTAATTAAAGTTGCAAACTAAAAAGATATTAATATCCGAAATATGATTTTTATCATGTTATTTACTTATCACTCCTTATAAATTTGTCAATAATTTTAACTCTAAACAAAATGAAATCAATTTTTAAAAGTATGGTCCTGTTATTCTCTTTGCTTCTTATAAGTTGTGGGGGAAAGGAAGAGAAAAAAGAAGGTTTTAGTGTGGATAGGAGTAAAGCTCCCGAGCAATCAACTGAAGCATCTACTGAGACCAATGAAGTTCCTCCATCACAGCGTATCACTCTCGATGAGAAAGGTGTAGGGCAGATCAAAGAGATCACGCTCGATCCTGAAATTAACACCGAAATGGCAGCTGCAGGCGAAGCGATCTTTAAATCTAATTGTATGGCCTGCCACAAAATTGATAAACGATTTATTGGGCCTTCACCTAAGGGTATTTTGGAAAGAAGAAGTCCGGAGTGGATCATGAATATGATCCTAGATCCTAAACTGATGACAGAACAAGATCGATGTGCCAAAGACCTTCTTATTGAATTCAACGGTGCAGCTATGGCCAACCAAAATTTAACCGTAGAAGAAACCCGATCCATTTTAGAATATTTCAGAACCTTATAACAATCAAACCAATGAAAAAAACAAAAAAGTTAGTATTACTAGGAGCTTCTCTTCTTTTATTAGGTATTGTATCTAATTGTAAGAATGAGGCCAAAACAGGAACCACAGATGCTTCTCCTTCCGGAACGACAGAGGAAGTAAAAGAACAAGGTCAGGCCTTTATTGAGGATGATGAATCAACTCCTAATGTCTTGAATATTGCCATTGGGTCTCCGGATCATACAACCCTGGTCGCTGCAGTTCAGGCTGCCGATCTTGAGAATGTTCTGGTAAACGCCGGTCCTTTAATGGTCTTTGCACCTACCAATGAGGCATTTGCAGCCCTTCCTGAAGGAACGGTTGAAGATCTTCTTAAGCCTGAAAATAAAGATGCCCTGGCTAATATTTTAAAATTTCACGTAACACCGGGTAATTATAGCAAGGAATTCTTAATGAAATTCAAAAAATTAGGACAGGCCAACGATCAAAGTGTTATGGTAGAAGTAAAAGAAGATGATGTGTATGTAGGCGGGGCAAAGATCATTGCCAGTATACCGGCAGGTAACGGAATTGTTCATGTTGTGGATAAGGTAATGCTACCTCCGGCCAAAGAATAATAAATATCAATTAAACCATAAAAACAGATACAATGAAAAAAATGAAATATTCCGCGCTTGCTATTTTAGGACTGGCGATGGTATTTACCGGTTGTAATGATGCAGGCAAGTCCTCTAATGGGGCATTGTCATCCAGCGCCGCAGAAAAGGTGTATGTGGCCCCTGGGGAACAAGATGAATTCTATGCCTTCCTTTCAGGCGGATATAGCGGTAATCTAACCGTTTACGGTCTTCCCTCAGGACGGATGTTTAAAGAAATACCTGTTTTCTCACAATTTCCAACTTCCGGATATGGGTATTCTGAAGAAACCAAACCTATGTTGAATACTTCCTTTGGGTTTGTGCCATGGGATGATCTGCATCATCCGGATATTTCTCAAACCAATGGAGAACTCGATGGCCGATGGATCTTTGTGAACGGGAACAATACTCCTCGTATTGCCCGGGTAAGCTTGAGTACTTTTGAGACAGAAGAGATCATGGAAATTCCTAACAGTGCCGGGAATCATAGCTCTTCTTTTATCACAGAGAATACAGAGTATGTAGTTGCAGGAACAAGATTTTCAGTACCTGTGCCACAGCGAGATATGCCGATTAATGAATATAAAGGGAATTTCAAAGGTGCTTTGTCATTTATTAGTGTAGCTCCAGACGATGGTCATATGAATCTTGAATTCCAGATCCTTATGCCCGGATTCAATTATGACCTTTCACATCCCGGTCGTGGAAAATCGCACGGATGGTTCTTCTTTTCAACCTATAACACAGAAGAGGCAAATTCTTTATTGGAAGTTATGGCTTCACAAAATGATAAGGACTTTATCGCCGCTATAAACTGGAAGAAAATTGAAGAGTATGTAAAAAATGGAGGAGGAACCAAGATGCCGGCCAATTATGCACACAACGTGTATAATGAGGAAACGCATACCGGAACTTCTACCATGAAAAAAGAGGTGATTACAGTAGACCCCTTAAAAGTACCTGGATCAGTATACTTCTTGCCTACTCCTAAATCTCCACACGGTTGTGATGTAGATCCAACTGGGCAATATATTATTGGTGCCGGTAAATTGTCTGCTGATATTACAATACACTCATTCGATAAAATGCTGGCAGCCATAGAAGGTGAGAAATTTGATGGAGAAGCCTATGGTATTCCAATTCTGAAGTTTGAGGAAGTACTGGCTGGTACTGTAAAAAGTGGAGGATTAGGACCACTGCATACCGAATTTGATGGTCAAGGAAATGCCTATACTACCTTCTTTATTTCTTCAGAAGTGGTAAAATGGAAGGTTGGGACATGGGAGGTAATTGATAGAAAACCCACTTACTATTCCGTAGGTCACTTAATGATCCCCGGAGGTAATTCGAGAAAGCCTTTCGGTAAGTACGTAGTGGCTATGAACAAGATCACAAAAGACCGTTATTTGCCAACAGGCCCGGAAATGGAACATTCCGCACAGATCTATGATATATCTGGAGAAAAAATGGAACTTATCTATGATTTCCCAACTCATGGGGAACCCCATTATGCGGCCGGTTGCCCTGCGGAGTTGTTGGCGCCTAAATCTCAGAAGATCTACAGACTAGATGAGAATAAGCATCCTTATGCAACCCTAACTCCAGACAAGGCAAGAGTAGAGCGTAACGGTAATGAAGTACATATCTATATGTCAACTATACGTAGTCACTTTACCCCAGATAATATAGAGGGTGTAAAAGTTGGAGATAAGGTATTTTTCCATATTACGAATCATGAACAAGATTTTGATGTACCACATGGTTTTTCCATCATTGGTCAAAACTCATCAGAATTATTGGTAATGCCGGGGCAAACCAAAAGCTCTGTTTGGGAGCCTAAACAAGTTGGTGTATGGCCATTTTACTGTACCGACTTCTGTTCTGCACTGCATCAGGAAATGCAAGGCTATGTAAGGGTATCTCCTGCAAATTCGAACATTGAACTCTCCTGGACATTGGGCGAGTAAGTAGTCTAAGGTTACATTAAATTCAATAGTGAAAAAAGCGGGTAGTTTCTTTAAACCTACCCGCTTTTAAATAAAAAGATAGATTTAAACGGTCATTCCTATTCCTGATTTCAAATTATTTAATAAAGAAGAACGATGAAAAAAGCGAGCATAATCATGATAATAGGTCCCTTATTATTATTGGGATTATATGTCTTTCCATTGTGGAACATCATGTTGGGGGCACCTCAATACCCTGATCCTTTGGGGATCAATATTCATATCGATGGCATTAAGGATGTAAACGAGTTCGACATTCAGAATATAGATGGACTCAATCACTATATTGGGATGAAGACCTTACCCAAGCCGGAAGAAATGTGGGAATTTAGTACATTTCCCATTGTGATTGGAATAATGATTTTTCTTGGATCATTAATAGGATTACTCGGTTTTTTTGGAAAGCTAAGCTATAAATGGTTTTTAGGCTGGTTTTTACTCATGTCAGTTCTAGGGGTTTTGGGAATGTATGATTTTAATGAATGGATGATCGATTACGGAACTAATCTGGATCCTCATGCTATCATGAAACTTGCAAATCCGGATGGTACTCCCATGACCTACAAACCACCACTTTTAGGGCATACAAAAATGCTGAATTTTGATGTTACTTCCTTACCTTCAACAGGGGCATGGTTAATGTTCACCGGCATGATGTTAACTGTAGTGGCTTTTTTAATAGGCAGAAAGCATCGGGCATCCAAAGTAGAAATTAGTAGTTAACAAGTATAAGGAAACCACAGTGAGATGAAAGCAGCTAATTATATTATTTGCTTATTATTAATAGGAGGTGCCTCCTGTAATATTGGCCCGGCACCTATCAACTACGGTAGCGATGGTTGCGTTTATTGTAGTATGACCATCGTAGACAAGCAACATGCTGCTCAATTTGTCACCCATAAAGGCAAGGTGTTTAAGTTTGATGCTGCTGAATGTATGATGAATTACCTTAAAGAGATAGATAAGTCGACCGTTGCCCTTTTCCTTGTCAATGATTATGACGCTCCAGGGGAATTGATCAATGCCACGGAGGCTACCTATCTTATCAGTAAAAATATTCCTAGTCCAATGGGTGAATTTCTTACAGCTTTTAAAAGTAGGGAAGTAGCCGAAAGGATTCATGAGGCTAATGAGGGTGTACTTTTGACCTGGGTAGATTTACAGGAACGATTTAAGGAATAAAAAATTTAAATGAGCTTGGTATGTACAATATAAGTGATGAAATAAAAACCCAGAAATACAATAAACTTCAGGTAAAAAAATTGGTCAATAAAGCTTCTCTGGAAATTCTATGTATATCGCTGGAAAAAGGCGCCCGTTTTCCGGAACATACTTCTCCCAGGGATGCGGAATTGGTTGTACTGGAAGGGGCTATTGAATTTCATATCAATAAAACAACCTACAACCTAGATACCCAGCAGCATTTTAATTTTCCTAAGGAAACCGGGCATTGGGTGCTGGCTAAGAGAAATTCAAAGTTTTTGATTATTAGATAGAATCTCCTATGAAAATCGTTTTTTGTTTTTTATTGGGTTTACTGTGGTATGTTGGACCAGCCCAGCAACCTAAATCAATTGAAGTTTGCCCAACGTGTGCTGTAAAGACAATCAAAGAGGGTATTGCCGAAGCGGCAAAGAATGATACCCTACGGATAAAAAAAGGCACCTATCGTGAATACAATA
This sequence comes from uncultured Flavobacteriaceae bacterium, assembly GCA_963844995.1. Taxonomy (GTDB): domain Bacteria; phylum Bacteroidota; class Bacteroidia; order Flavobacteriales; family Flavobacteriaceae; genus Muriicola. Next base: position 129,797 of record CAWJQE010000015.1, read on the forward strand.
TAATTATTGACAAACCTCTCACTATCTTGGGAGAAGACTATCCGATCATCGACGGGGAAGATCAGGGAGAGATCATTCGGATAGTAAGTGACAGTGTAACGGTAGACGGTCTCTTTATAATAAATGTAGGCACAAGTTATACCACGGACTGGGCAGCTATTCGTGTAGTAAAAAGTGAAAACTATCTGATACAAAATGTAGTGCTTGAAAAGTTGTTTTTCGGGATCTATCTGGAAAGATCTAATAATGGAAGAGTTTATAACAACAAGATCATAGGAGATGCCGTAGATGAGTACAATTCTGGAAATGGAATTCAACTATGGTACTCAAAAAATGTAGTAGTAGACCGGAATATGGTTCAGGGAGTACGCGACGGAATTTATCTGGAATTTTCAGATTACATTACGATCAAAAATAATGTTAGCACAAAAAATTTGAGGTATGGCCTGCATTTTATGTTCTCAAACGATGACATTTACACAAATAATACCTTTGAGAATAATGGTGCAGGTGTGGCTGTCATGTTTTCCAAGAGGATAAAAATGCTCAATAATACATTTCGTAAAAACTGGGGAACAGCTGCTTTTGGAATGTTGCTTAAGGAAATCAATGATGCTGAAATATCGGGGAATACCTTTGAAGAGAATACCATTGGGATAAATATTGAAGGCTCGAACCGAATTGAATACAAGAACAACGATTTTATCAGGAATGGATGGGCCATCAAGGTGATGGGGGCTTGTTATACCAATACTTTCAGGAACAATAATTTTTTGTATAACTCATTCGACATTTCATATAACAGTAAGATGAACGACAATGTTTTTGATCAAAACTATTGGAGTGAGTACACCGGCTATGATCTGAATAAGGACGGCGTAGGTGATGTTCCCTACAGACCTGTGAAACTGTTTTCCTATATTGTGAACCGTACACCGGAAACTATTATTCTGTTACGCAGTTTATTTATGGACATCATTGATTTTTCTGAAAAGGTATCTCCGGTCTTTACCCCGGATAAACTTCTGGATGCAAATCCATTGATGAAACGACAAATATGATAGTGGTAGAATCATTATATAAAAAATTTGGAAAGAATCAGGTGCTCACTGGCTTGAATCTTCAAATTGAAGAAGGTGGAATCTTTGCTGTCCTGGGCCCTAATGGATCTGGGAAGACCACTCTCATAAAATGTATTTTGGGGATGGTACTCCCTAATAAAGGAACAATTAAGGTAATGGGCGCTCCCATTAAAAATACGTGGCGTTACCGTAAACAGATCAATTACCTTCCCCAGATCGCAAATTTCCCGGGGAATATCAGAGTAAAAGAGTTATTTAAGATGATCAAGGATCTGAGACAGCAACCGGACAGGCAGGAAGAATTGATATCACTTTTTGGATTGGAACCCTCTATGAACAAGAGGTTAGCAACCCTCTCTGGTGGCACCAAACAAAAAGTAAACATTGTACTTACCTTTATGTTCAACAGCCCTCTGCTCATCCTGGACGAACCTACAACCGGGTTGGATCCAGCATCGCTAATACAACTTAAAAAACTGATCAGAGAAGAGAAATCTAAAGGAAAAACAATTTTAATAAGCTCACACATTATGCATTTTGTGGCCGAAGTTGCTGATGAGATCATTTATCTGCTCGAAGGGACCATTTATTATAAAGGGGGAATTTCCGAACTGCAGAAAAAAACAGGCCAAAAAGATCTTGAACATGCCATTGCGGCTATTACATCCACACCTGTACATGCTTAAGATCTTAAAATACAGTTTTTACGACCTCATTAGAAGCAGGTGGAGCTATGTCTATTTCCTGTTCTATTTATTGCTGGGATTTGTATTGTTATTCTTGAATAATGACGTATCCAAGGCGGTTATTACGTTGATGAATATCATCATTGTACTGGTCCCGCTTATTGGGACCATTTTTGGGATCATGTATTATTATAATTCAAAGGAATTCACAGAACTATTGCTGGCACAACCTATTCCCCGTTCTTCTATTTTTCTGGGGCAATATTTAGGAGTAGCAGGCTCGCTTACCTTAAGTCTGGTGCTTGGCCTGGGTATTCCTTTTGTTCTGTACGGGCTCTTTAAAAGTGATGCCATCTTTGATTTTTCTCTGTTGCTGGTAACCGGGGCTTTTTTAACGGCAATATTCACCGCCCTTGCTTTTAACATTGCTATATCTAATGAGAACAAGATCAAAGGATTCGGATATGCCGTACTGTTATGGCTCTTTTTGGCGGTTATTTATGACGGCTTGTTTCTAATGTCCCTGATCGTATTTGAAGAGTATCCACTCGATACATTTTCACTGGTAGCTACCATGCTCAACCCAATTGATCTCTCAAGAACACTGATCCTTCTTAAATTAGATATTTCCGCACTTTTAGGCTATACAGGGGCTGTTTTTAAGCAGTTCTTTGGGACCAATTTCGGTTTACTGGTTTCCATGTTAATGCTTGTAATTTGGACCGTATTGCCCATCTGGCGAATAGTCTACAAAGCGAAAAGAAAGGATTTCTAGTTAGAGAAAGGTGTAATAAAATCCTGATAGCTGCCCCTGGACGGATGTTTTTTGGTCATCAAAACCCTTTTATTTTCATATGGCTGTATCATATCCTGAATAACTTGCTGCCTCTCTGTATATGGATTGGTCTTTCCCCATGCGATCAGGATAATATCTGATTTTCGGATAGATTTTTGGATGTGATCATTGTTTTCAGGGCCAACATCCGAGGGTCTTCCTTTGAAGTTTTTTGTTTGAATACGGGCAAATTGATTTACGATTATAATGGTAGATGCCTTGGCAAACTCCGGATATTCCTTTTGAAAAATAAGCGTTTCTAAAAACTGAACAGATTTGTCCGCAAATTCATTTCCGGCAACACTGGGATTTTGCATGATGACACACACCGTTTGTCCATTTTCCTTCTCAGTGTGTTGTAAAGTAAGCTGATATCGATACACGCCACATTCTGAATAAATGGCATTCGCATCAATTTTTTTCATGTGTTTATAAACCATAGGAAAGAAACATCTTACTCTTTTGTGCGATGTTCGTATATCTTCATAAATAGCATGGTAGACATTTTCTGAGCGCGATTTTTTGCTACCCATACCAATTCGCCTGTAAATAATTCATCTAGGGTCTCAAACCATAAGTTCAGCCAAAGTCCAAAATGCTCTGAGGTTATGGTATGGTTCATTTTGGAATCTACCTGCTGATGCACTTCTATAGGATTGCCCAGATATGCTCTCCGAATTAAAAGTTGACTTTCCCAAAAATCAGTTAATATTTCAAAATGAGACTCCCAATCTACTATGATAGCATTAAAAATAGGTCCAAGAACCGGGTCTTTCCTGATCTTTTTATAGAAGCTGGTAACCAAGAGGTAAATGTCTTCCCGATTTGCAAGTGGGGATTTCGCATGTGTCATAACATTGTTGACTCAAATTACTTTATACGATATTCAATGCAATGTCTACCATTTGATTAAAGCTGGTTTCTCGTTCTTCGGAGGAGGTAAATTCACTGGTCACCAATGAATCGGAAATGGTTAAAATAGATAGGGCTTTTACTTTATGCTTTGCAGCGATGGTATAGAGTGCTGCAGTTTCCATCTCAACACATAAGACGCCATGATCTGCCCATTTCTTATAACCTTCCGGGTCGTCCTCATAGAAGAGATCATTTGTTAAAATATTTCCGGCTTTTATTGGAATCTTATGTTTATCGGCATAGGTCATTGCCTTTTTAAAAAGATCAAAGTTGGCGGTTGGCGCAAAATGACTTCCATAGAATTTTCGATCATTAATAGCAGAGTTCGTGGAGGCCGCCATGGCCAAAACAATATCTCTCAGGCCAACATCCTTTTGGAAACTTCCTGCGGTTCCAACTCGGATAAGGTTCTTTACACCATAATCTACAATGAGTTCGTGATAGTATATCAAAGCGGACGGAATTCCCATTCCACTGCCCTGCACAGAGATAGGTCGACCTTTATAGGTCCCCGTAAATCCCAACATTCCCCGTACTTTATTATAACATATGGCATTATCCAAAAAATTTTCTGCGATCCATTTGGCCCGTAAAGGATCCCCCGGTAATAGTACCGTTTTGGCTATAGCTCCTTTTTGAGCATTGATATGTGTACTCATAGTTCTGCTTTTATGTCTCCATCATTAGCACTCCGGAGGAGGTGCCAATGCGGGAAGCGCCTGCTTTAATATACGCCAAAGCAGTGGCTTTGTCTCTTATACCTCCAGAGGCTTTGATCTTTGCCTTGTCACCTACACTGTCCTTCATAAGTTGAACGGCTTTTAGAGTGGCACCTTCAGGACCAAAACCGGTGGAGGTTTTTACGAAATCTGCACCCCCTTTTAGGCACAGTTTACAAGCTTCACCTATTTCATCTTCAGATAAATAGCAAGTCTCGAGGATCACTTTTAACACGGCATTTCCAATAATGCCTTTAATGTTCTTTATCTCTTCTGAGATCTTAGTATGTAAACCGGATTTAAACCAACCTAAGTTTATAACCATATCGATCTCATCAGCTCCTTGTTCTACACAAAATTTGGCTTCGGCTTCTTTAATTTTAGTAGCCATGGCGCCTAGGGGAAACCCTATAACAGCAGCTACTTTCACCTGTGTATTTTGCAACTCTTCTTTTGCCAAAGCAACGTAACAACTATTTACACATACTGCGTAGAAATTAAATTGTTTTGCTTCCGTACAAAGCATTTGGATATCTGATGCAGTTGCAGTCGACTTTAATAAGGTATGATCTATATACTGATTCAAAAGCATTCTTCAGGATTCATTAATCGCGTTCAAATCTTTCATAAGCTGCTTTGGATAGCTCTTCCCTGTGATTTGGATGAGCTATTGATATAAGTGCTTTCGCCCTTTGATGCAGGTTCATTCCAAACAAGTTCACCACTCCATACTCTGTGGCAACATAATGGACATGGGCCCTGGTTGTTGTAACTCCAGCCCCGCTCTTTAAAAGAGGGGTGATCTTTGAGATCCCTTTTTTGGTTTGTGATGTAAAAGCAAATATTGGCTTTCCTCCTTTAGAGAGCGAAGCGGCACGTATAAAATCCATTTGACCCCCCACACCGGAGAATTGTTTGGTCCCTACACTATCTGCGCATATCTGCCCGGTAAGATCTATTTCTATGGCACTATTTATCGCGGTTACTTTAGGGTTCTGAAGGATCACGTTTGTATCATTTGTATAGGCTGCTTCTTTAAAATTAACAATCGGATTATCATCAACAAAGTCGTACAAGGCCTGAGTGCCAGATGCAAAACAAGTTACGATTCTTCCTGATTTTAACGTCTTTTCTTCCCCGGTAATTACTCCATTTTCAACAAGAGGAAGAAGTCCGTCCGAAAACATTTCGGTATGTATACCCAATCGTTTATGACCATAAAGATTGGTTAATACAGCATTTGGGATGTTGCCTATTCCCAGTTGAAGGGTTGCTCCATCTTCTATTAGTGCAGCCACATGTTTTCCTATCTGATGCTCAATTTCTGATATTTTGGCCATCTCATGGGTATGAAGCGGTTCATTCACCTCAAACGCAGCATCGATCTCAGAAAAGTGGATGATCCCATCCCCGTGTGTTCTGGGCACTTGAGGATTAACCTGCGCGATCACCAATTTGGCAGTTTTTATGGCAGGCAAAGTTACATCTACCGATACACCCAGAGAGCAGTACCCGTGTTTATCTGGCGGCGATACTTGTATAAGAGCCACATCTAGTGGTAAGATATTGCGCCTGAATAGCAGGTGAATTTCGCTGAGAAAAATAGGGATATAGTCACCCTTATTTGTGTTGACGGCATTACGTACATTACCTCCAACAAAGCAACTATTTATAGTGAAGGCACTATTATATGGTTGACTTGCATAATTTACGGTGCCTTCGGTATGGATCGAAATAATTTCCACATTTTCCAATTCCTGATATCGATCTGAAATTGCATTGATTAGTGTATTTGGGGTCATAGCGGCCCCCTGTAAAAAGACTCGGTCCCCAGATTTAACCAGGGCAGCCGCTTCCGTCTTTGAGACAATCTTCATGTTATTTTTTTTTAGGTATAAATTTTTATGATCAATGATTAGAGCCATTAAGGTTGATGGCATTCAATTTGGGTGCTGACAACTTCAGTCATAGGTTTAGGGGATACATATGGAATGCCTAACCCCAAGCCCCTCAATATAAATAGGACCCCAACAAGAACTACAAAGATGGGTATAAGTTGCCGAATTCTTTTTCTCGCAGGAGTTTTCAAAAGTTTCCCTAAAAATGCTGCACTTGTCATTAGTGGAATAGTCCCCAAACCAAATAGGAGCATATAAAGGGAGCCTTCGAGGGGTGAAGCCATAGCGATGGAAGCAAAAAGTGCCATATAGACCAAACCACAGGGGAGAAACCCATTGAGGAACCCGATAGTCACAAAGGTGTCTGCCGTTCGCTTTTTAAGCATGGTGCCCAACTGCGATTTTATTTTAGAAATAATACTATAAATGGGTTTAGAAACACGGTAGGTGTTCATTTTATTTTGTGGAATCACAATAGCCAGGATCATTAGAATTCCCATGCCAATAGACAAGTATTGTTGTGCTCCAAATACGTAAAGTCCCTTGCCAAAAAAACCAAAGGCCAATCCTAAAAGGGCATAGGCAGCCATTCTGCCTATATGATATACCAAGACCTGAAATGACATTTTAAAGCGATCGTTCCTGTCTAAGGGCAACATAAAGGCGATGGGGCCACACATGCCAACGCAGTGTAAACTTCCCATAAGGCCTAATAAAAATGCTGTATATACCATGGATATTTTTAGTATGTCATACTTCTTTTGACGAGGTATTCTTTTCCTTTATATGTCCAGCTTATGTTAATGTCCCAGCGACCATCCAACAAACGTTTGTCAGGTATGAGCAAATGTGCATTGGATAAACTTATGGGTAAGTCAAAATCCAAGTGTTTATTGGACGGTCTGTAAAGGGACACTGTGCCACTTATTTTGGTTGGATCCATATCTTCCGGAAATAGGATCATTAGTCCTTCTTCGGCCTTTTCAATCTGTAATTGATACGGAAGTGCATTCGCTTCCTTCTCTGCATCTATTTCTTTTTGAAATGCCAATTCTTTCTTGTAATACTCTTCGGTAACAAGATCATGGTTAGCGCGGTCATCCATATTCATACGGATCACAAAAAATAATATAAAGCCAATAAAACCTATAAACGCTAAAACAATTCCTGTACCCCAGTTGATCTTCATATACTTCTTTTTAATTATAACTCCTTGGTGCCAGGAAGCGCGTAGTGGTGGTTTCTATTAAGGTATTCCCGCTATACACTCCTATCTTTAATTTGTCTTTGTCTCCATTTAAGGCGGCCGCATTAATATCAATGAATAAGGTTCCCTCTGCAAGTTTTTCCGCCGGCACACTGAAATTTTGGTGGGTAACTACATTGATCGCCCCTTTATGAGATATTAATTTAAAACTTACATCGGGCACTTCCTTTGTAGTCTTGTTAATGAGTTTAAAGGTATATACATTACTGATAATATTCCCTTCCTTGCGCTCGTATAATTGACCGGGTAATCTCAGAATATTGGCTTCCAGATCATTTCTCAGGAACAACATGCCTATCAGTACCCCTGTCAGAATAAAGAGCACTGCCGAATATCCTTTTAACCTTGGAGTAAAGGTGAATTTTGTCTTTTTTTCAATATTATCCTCACTAGCGTATCGGATGAGTCCTTTTGGCTTGTCTATCTTTTCCATGATGGTATCGCACTCATCAATACAGGCTGTGCAATTCACACATTCGAGTTGGGTTCCATTCCGGATATCGATCCCTGTAGGGCATACATTAACACATTGAAAACAATCAATACAGTCACCATGGCCAAGCGCGTCCCGGTCTTCCCCTTTTCTGAATTTCTTTCTACCATTTTCAGCTTCTCCTCTTTTATGATCGTAAGCAACTACAATCGATTTATTATCTAGCAAGACGCCTTGCAACCTGCCATAGGGACAGGCAATAATACATACCTGTTCGCGAAACCAGGCAAATACAAAATAGAAAACTCCGGTGAAGATCAGGAGGGAGATCAAAGTGCTGAGGTGCTGCAGGGGTCCGTCCGTAATATAGCGCACCAGTGTATCACTACCTATAAGATAGGCGAGAAATACATTGGCGATCAGAAATGAGATCACAAAAAAGACAAACCATTTAAAAACTCTTTTTCTGATCTTCTCTGCATTCCAGGGTTGACGATTAAGTCGCATCTGCGCGCCACGATCCCCATCTATCCAATATTCGATCCTACGGAAAACCATTTCCAGAAAAATGGTCTGCGGGCACATCCATCCACAAAATATTCGTCCAAATGCAACAGTGAAAAGGGCTATAAAGATGACCCCGATGATCATAGAGATCACAAATAAATGGAAGTCTTGTGGCCAGAATGGAAAACCAAAAATATTAAAGCGTCTTTCGAGCACATTGAACATAAGGAACTGGTTCCCATTTAATTTTACGAAAGGGGATGCAATAAGAAATAAAAGTAGCCCATAGCTAACCCATTTTCTGTATTCATAAAAACGACCACTGGGTTTCTTTGGGAATACCCAGGCACGTTTCCCTTCTTCATTGATTGTGCCTATAGTATCCCTGAACCGCTCATCATTTGCCATTAGTTTTTACTCTAGCTCATTAATCATTCATCGCAACGGTAGTTGAATCAGATACCGTTTCTGCAGGCGCATTTTCATCTATCCATATTTCCCCTTCTGCCGCCTTCGGATTGGCCGGAGTAGTCCCTTGAAAAGTAAGCAGATAACTGGCAACCTGAGCCATTTCTACCGGCTTTAAGGTTTGTTTCCAGGCGATCATTCCTTTCCCATCTCGTCCACCTTCAGATATGGTCCTGAAAACATTCTTAATTCCTCCGCCCTGGATCCAGTACTGGTCCGTTAAATTGGGTCCAATACCACCACCGCCATCAGCCATATGACAAACCACGCAATTGGTCTCAAAGATGGCTTTCCCCGCACTCAAATCGGACGCATCGGTAAGTAGGGTTACGGTATTAACATCTACAAGATCTTTAGCTGTTTTGCGGTAGGCCTCTATAGCAGCCTGTGCCTCAGCTACCTCCATTTCGTATTCCAGATCCTGGTCGTAATCATTAAATACATGGAATCTTGCCAGGTAAACTACTGCAAACAAAGCAGTAGCATAAAACAGGTAGACCCACCAAGGAGGTAATTTATTGTCTAACTCTCTTATACCGTCGTAATTATGGTCCAGGATAATCTCACCTTCTTCCTCAATAGCTTTGGAGCCAAGTAGTTTTGTATACATCCTTTTACCCCATGTCCATTCCCAGGATTTTGATTGGGCGTTGAGATAGCGCTCTTTGGCTTCTTCAGAAAGAGTTTGGAAAAGAACATTCTCCACAGATTTAACGATGAGTTCAATGGCGATCAGAATAAGCAATACCATCAGCAGGAAGTACTGTGCAACCGGGTATTCTATAAAGGCCGGCTTATCTCCAGAATCTACAAAATACTCCATCACTCCAAAGATGAGAAAGAAAAAGAGGGGGATTCTGATCCACCAGGGTGTCATATTTTTCATTGTTTAATATTTTGGTTAATTAATCTTCTAAGGGTAATTCACTGACTTCTTTGATGTGCTCTTTAGAGGCGGTGAATACCCACCAGAATAGCAGAGAAAAAAAGACAAAGAAGATCAAAAGGGAGATCATAGGATAGGTGGCCACCCCTTCAATACTTTCCATATAGTTTTTGACGAATTTTAGCATGATTTACTTGTTTTCTGAGATGAGTTGATCTGTTCCTTTTACTTTTATATCAGTTCCTAATCGCTGTAAATAGGCGATCAGAGCCACAATTTCTCGGTCTTTCATTTCTATGAACTCTTCGCCGTTGCTGGCAGCATATGCCTTGTCTTCCTCGTACCCTCTCGCAAAGTCGGGATCTGCGTATAGATTCTTTTCTATTGAAAGCGCTTGTTCATTCATGGACGCCTCTGCATTACTGATCTCCTCATCTGTATAAGGCACCCCCAGGGTTACCATGGCTCTCATCTTGTCTTGTGTGGCACTGCGGTCGTGCTTGTTATTCACCAACCATTGATAGGCAGGCATAATAGATCCTGCTGACATACTTTGTGGGTCGTACATATGATTTAAATGCCAGTTGTCTGAGTATTTCCCTCCAACTCTGAGCAGATCAGGGCCGGTACGTTTACTTCCCCATAGGAAGGGGTGATCATAGACAAATTCACCTGCCTTGGCATATTCCCCATAGCGTTCCACTTCACTTCTGAAAGGACGTACCATTTGAGAGTGGCAACCAACACAACCCTCACGAATGTAGAGGTCGCGCCCTTCTAATTCCAGAGGAGTATACGGTTTTACACTTGTGATAGTAGGAATGTTCGATTTCACTAATATGGTAGGAACAATCTGAATGATCCCTCCTATAAGAATGGCAATAGTGGCCAAGATGGTTAATTGAATAGGCTTCCTTTCCAGCCAGGTATGGAATGTTTCTCCCACGGTACGTCTGCTGGAAACCCTTGTTAGGGCAGGGGCCTCGGCCAATTCATCTGCAACGGCACTACCTGAACGAACAGTTACCACAATGTTGTAAAGCATCACAATAAATCCTACAATGTACAGGGTGCCTCCAATGGCACGCATCCAATACATAGGCATAATTTCATTAACGGTTTCCAGGAAGTTACCGTAGACAAGGCTGCCATCCGGATTAAAATCTTTCCACATCAATGCTTGTGTAAATCCTGCGACGTACATGGGTAATGCATATAAGATAATACCCAGGGTGCCTATCCAGAAATGGAAATTGGCCATTGGGGTAGAATAAAGGCGGGTTTTAAACATTTTTGGAACCAAATAATAGATCATCCCAAAGGTTAAGAACCCATTCCATGCCAGGGCGCCTACATGTACATGCGCAATGATCCAGTCACTGAAATGCGCAATGGCATTTACATTTTTAAGAGATAACATTGGCCCTTCAAAAGTGGCCATCCCGTAACCTGTAATAGCTACCACCATAAATTTAAGCGTAGGATCTGTTCGCACTTTATCCCAGGCTCCTCTTAGTGTTAATAGTCCGTTTATCATCCCACCCCAGGAAGGTGCAATCAACATTACCGAAAAAGCTACCCCTAAATTCTGTGCCCAATCTGGAAGAGACGAGTACAGTAAATGGTGAGGTCCTGCCCAGATATAGATAAAGATGAGGGACCAAAAGTGGACGATTGATAAACGGTAGGAATAAACCGGCCGGTTAGCTGCTTTTGGAACAAAATAATACATAAGGCCAAGGAATGGGGTTGTAAGGAAAAATGCCACCGCATTATGACCATACCACCATTGAACTAGGGCATCTTGTACTCCCGCGTATACCGAATAACTCTTCAAGGCACTAATGGGAAGTTCCAGGCTATTAAAAATATGAAGTACGGCTACTGTAACAAAAGTGGCCAGGTAAAACCAGATGGCAACGTACAAATGGCGTTGTCTTCTTTTAATCATGGTTCCAATCAGGTTCCAGCCAAAGGCAACCCAGATCACTGCAATTGCAAGGTCAATGGGCCATTCCAATTCTGCATATTCTTTGGAAGTGGTATATCCTAAGGGCAAGGTAATGGCGGCAGATACAATGATGGCTTGCCACCCCCAGAAATTAAGATTACTCAGGAAATCGCTAAACATTCTGGCTTTTAAAAGTCGTTGTGTAGAATAGTATACACCTGCAAAAATGGCATTACCGACAAAAGCAAATATGACCGCGTTTGTGTGCAGTGGTCTCAGCCTTCCGAAGCTTAGCCACGAAATTCCATCGGTGATGTTTGGAAATAAGAACATCAACGCCAATAACAAGCCTACCAACATGCCAATGATACCCCAGAATAGGGTAGCATATATAAATTTCTTTACGATTTGGTTATCGTAACTAAACTGTTGTACTTCCATAATTATAATTGTTTTCTTTTAGAGATTGGTAATTCATTCTTGTCGCTGGGAAGGATTTTTTTACTTTTTTCTACAACAAGTTCATCTTCAAATAACATACGCACTGAAGGTGTATAGGAATCGTCGTACTGACCATTCTTCACTGAATAGATGAAGGCTGCAAAAAAGATAACTGCTACCACAATACTGATAGTCAGTAACACATAAATAACACTCATACCTACCTGAATTCGGGTGTAAAAATAATGGGGTTGCTATCGGTAAAAAATGACATAAGTCAGGTTTTATTATTTAATTTTTCTTCCAAGCAGGTTTGTTGCTAAAGTAGTAAATGCTACAATACTTATGGAACTCAAAGGCATAAGAATAGCGGCAATTACGGGTTCTAATTGACCTGTTACTGCGAAATACAAGCCAATTATATTATAGAGCAGGGATAAGACAAAACTCAATTTAATGATCTTAATGGCCTGTTTGGAAGCTCTGATATATTGAGATAAATATTTAAATTTGCTTGCATCAAGGATCCCATCGCAAGCAGGGGAGAACACATTGATATCCTCAGAAATTGCAATTCCCACATTACTTTGAGCGAGGGCACCGGCGTCATTGAGTCCGTCTCCCACCATCATCACTTTCTTACCCTGATCCTGTAATTCCTTGACAAAGAAAAGTTTATCATCGGGCTTTTGATTAAAATACATTGGAATTAAACTTGGCAGCAAGGCTTCTAAACGATGTTTTTCCCCTTCATGATCTCCGGACAACAGGGCAATTTCCATGTTCTTTTTTAGTGTAGTAAAGAGCTCTGAAATACCAGGCCTGTATTCATTTTGGAAAACAAAATGGCCCCTGTAATGAGCATTCGTACTCAGATGCACAACGGTTTTATCAGTAGCATCTACCCTGCAATTATCTACAAATGAGGCAGATCCCAGTTTTAGTTTTTGATCTCCCTTACTGCTGTATAGCCCCTGACCTATGTATTCCTGGTAGTCGTCCAGGGTCAAAATATCCTGTTCTTTCAGTAGTTTGTAAAGCGATCTGCTCAAAGGATGATTAGATGCCCTTAGTGTACTCTTCAGAAGTGATTTCTCTTCTTTGCTCAGTGCTGATCCTTCGTATACTATAGTATCATGAGCCCTTGTTGAAAGTGTCCCGGTTTTATCAAAAATAACCGTATTAATGCCGGCTAATTGTTCTATGACTCCTACATCTTTCAGATAGAATTTATTTCTGCCAAAGATCCTCAACATATTACCCAGCGTAAATGGGGCCGCAAGAGCTATGGCACAGGGACAGGCAATGATAAGTACTGCGGTAAAAACATTCCAAACCTTTGAGGGATCATTAAAAACCCAGAATAAAGTGGCACTAAAAGCTATGAATAATACTGTGAGTGTAAAACGCCTTCCGATACTATCTGTAAGTGTTTGAAAAGTACTTTCAGTGTTTTTGTTAAATACAGCCTGACTCCATAATTGGGTTAAATAACTTTGGGAAACGTTCTTTAGAGCAAGCATTTCCATGGCCCCCAATAATTGCTTTCCTCCGGCAAATACCTTTTCACCGACTTCTTTTTTTACTGGCGTTGCCTCTCCCGTAACAAAGCTGTAATCTATCTCTACTGGTCCTTTCTGAAGTAAGCCGTCCACGGGGATCAGTTCCTCATGACGGATAAGTATTCTATCCCCCTTCTTGATCTCATAGACCTGTATAGTCTCTTCTGTATTATCCTCAAAAAGTCGGGTTACGGCAATAGGGAAATATGATTTATAGTCTCTTTCAAAGGAAAGAAAGGCATAGGTCCTTTGTTGAAAATACCTTCCAAGAAGTAAGAAAAATATCAATCCACTTAAGCTATCAAAGAAACCACTACCCCAATCGAACAAGATCTCAAGGGTGCTTCGAATGAACAATACTAAAATGCCAAGGGCAATGGGGACATCTATATTAAGATGGCGACTTCGCAGTCCTTTGTAAGCCGAAATCAGATAGTCTTTTCCGGCATAAAAAACTACTGGGAGGGAAAAGGCGAATATCAACCATCTAAAAAATGGCTTGTATTGATCTAACCAAAATTCGCTGACCTCAAAATACTCCGGGAAGGAAAGGAACATTATATTGCCAAAGGCGAAGCCTGCGATCCCTAACTGATAGATCAGTGTTTTGTCTTGTTTTTTTTCTTTCCGGTCATAATTCTCCAGGGATATATTGGGTTCATACCCAATTCGTGAAAGTAGAAGTACCACTTCTTTCAGGGAGATCTTGGTACTTTCAAAATTGATCCTAACGGTCTTTTTTGGAAAATCGACCTGCGATTGTAAAATGCCGGGAGATATTTTATGCAGATTTTCAAGGATCCAAATACATGAACTACAATGGATAGTGGGAATAAAAAGATTTATGATCTTATGACTACCGTCATTGAACTCCAGTAATTTTTCGGCGATTGAGGGGGTTTCAAGGTAATCGTATTTGCCCTTTGTTTCAATTGGACTACTTCCGGCTGCTGCTTGTAATTCATAGTAATAGCTGAGATCGTTTTCATCAAAGATCTCGAAAACGGTTTTACAACCATGACAACAAAATTGCTTGTCCTTGTGGTAAATTATTTGATCATCACAAGGATCACCGCAATGATAGCAGTTTGTGTTATCCATACATTTGCATTATACCCGGCCACAAAGATGTTGATAGCTCCTTTTCAAAAATATGATTTTAGTCAGTTTTTAAAGACCTTTCCTAAATAATGATGAAAATGTTATATAAATCAGGGTAAAATCAGTTAAATACTATGGGCAGGTCTTCAAATTATACTACTTTAGATGGTGAAAATTTAGCCGAATGAAAAATAGATGTGAGAATTGTATTGTAAGACAATTTAATGCCTTGCGCGCCATGAGCAAAGAGGAATTAAAGCGTGTTTCGGATTCCAAGATCACTAAGTCTATCAAGAAAGGACAATCTATTTTTGAGGAAGGTGAAAAGCTAAATGGAGTTTTCTGTGTACGTGAAGGGGTATCTAAACTTTCAAAATTAAGTGCAAACGGGAAAGATCAAATTGTAAAATTGGCCAGCAAAGGCGAGGTCATGGGACAGCGGTCTGTAATTGCAGAAGAATCCTCCAATTTAAGTGCGGTAGCCGTGAGTGATATGGAAGTATGTTTTATTCCTAAAGAAGGTATCGTAGACACGCTGCACAGTAATCCTAACTTTACCGTGGAAGTGTTGCGGCATATGGCCCATGATCTGCGCGAAGCTGATGATGTGATCGTAAATATGTCACAAAAATCAGTAAAGCAACGTGTTGCAGAGGCCTTTCTATATCTTGGCGAAAATTTTGGCGAAGATTCCGATGGCTTCCTGAGCGTAACCCTGTCCAGGGAGGATATTGCCAATGTTGTTGGTACGGCAACTGAGTCTTGTATCAGAATAATTTCAGAATTTAAAAAGAAGGGCTACATCAAAACCTCCGGGAAAAAGATTGGTGTTGCCAATGAGAAAAAACTCCGCGACCTCGTAGAAGGTTTTTAAAAGAATATTGCGTTCAGTACTGCTGTTCAATCTATTACTTTATTCCAAATTGCTCTATCCTATTACGTAAGGTGCTATAAAACCTGACAAAAGTCATTGTTTGAAGCTCTAATGGGGCCTACTTTTACCTCTGTTGAAGTAGAAAATAGCTCATGAAGAATATCTTGTTACCTACAGATTTTTCTGAAAATTCCTGGAATGCTATCAGGTATATTTTAGAATTGTACAAAGCAGAATCCTGCACCTTTCATTTATTGAATACCTATACTCCTGTAATGTCCAATAACAGGTTTATGGCCTCTAGTTTACAGCCAAGTGTCATTGATACCGGGACCAAGGAAACTTCCATGAGAGAACTTGGCAATATCTTGGAACAGATCCAGAATACCTTTAAGAATAAGAATCATAGTTTTAAAACTATATCATCTTTTAATCTGTTGGTAGATGAGATCAAGAATATTATTGACACCGAATCTATTGACCTCATTGTTACGGGGACAAAAGGTGCCTCAGGCATTGAAGAAGTATTTTTAGGAAGTAATACCGTGCGTATCATAAAGGCTATCCGAAATTGCCCGGTTCTTACTATCCCACAAGAATTTGGCTATAAACAACCTCAGGAGGTTGTTTTTGCAACAGATTTTAAAAGGTATTACAGTGCTTCGGAATTACAACCTTTGATAGACCTGGCCCAAAGTTTTAAGGCCACTATCAGGATAGTATATGTTCAAAATAAAATCAAGGCACTTTCTGAGATACAGCAGTTCAATCTAAATATGTTAAGGAAGTATTTTGGTGAAATAGATCATTATGTGCATACCGTATCGGAACTTAATTCCGTTTCTAAGACCCTTGAGGTCTTTGCAGATGAGTTGGACATCCACTTACTGGCAATGCTCAATTATCAGCACAGCTATATGGAACGGATTACGAGAGAACCTGTAGTAAAACAAGTTGCATTCCATACACAGGTGCCTTTGCTGGTGATCCCGGAACTGGGCATGAATGCTCCGGCCCATACTTCCAAAGAAAATGAATTTCAAGTAGTTAAATAAGCTATTCCTTTATCGGAAAATCTTCGTAGAAGTCTTTGAAGGTCTTATTAGTAGTATAGTTATCTGTCAAAACCCTGTAGACCATATAGACGATCATCACCTGGCCTAATACCGTTATATAAAACACCCAGTTAAAAGGAAAGTTCATCGCTGCCATTATAGTTACAGTAAGTAAAACAATGGTGGTAGTACCTACCCAGAACATAGCCGAAGTCTTCATATCTTTTTTGTATAAAATTAAGACATAGGAAGAGAACCGTATGTTAAGAAAGTTGCAAAATTCTACTGCTGCCAGCTATTAGTTAACACCAGAATTCGTCCAAAATTTGTCTTCTGCAGAGATCCCTTTATTTTTTTCCAATTGAAATGGATTAAAGGATTTCTTTACAAAAAGATACCAGGCACTAGAGGAGATAGTTGGAGTAATATCCGTGTGATCCCACAAGTATGTAGCCCCAAAATTAGTTCCGTGATTAGTTGTATATGGTATTCCTATGGCACCTTCATTGGTAGCGCTATTGATAAAAGTCTCTTCTATATTAAGAACGATATTTTCAGCATTAGCGGTTTGTGCCGCAGCATTGAAGGCCATAGCCATTTGAGCAGTACCTTCTAACCATACTACATCTTTATCATCATCAAAACAGTAACCGCTAATTGCTTTTCCATGAGTGGTAGATGTTTGAGAATTCAGAAAACGATCTGCCTTTGTTAAAACCTCCACCGGAAAGTCTTCCAGGATCATATACCCAAGTGAATACAGATCTAAGGCATAATTGTAGGCAGGATTTTGAGTTTGGGTAATTAACACTTCTTCATTAACATCCCAGCGTTGTTCTTCTAAGAACCGTAGGATCCCCATATGGAATTCATCGAAACCGGGAACTGCATTATAAGCAGTAATTATTCCTTCCGTAACTCTGGGAATAAGGGTTCCATCTTCATTGATCCCTCCTTTTAGGCCACCGTCTTGTTCTTGTAAAGAACGCAACCAGTTCTCCAATTCAAAGGCTAAATTTTCATATTTATCTGAGTTTGTTATCTGATGGTAGTTGTTAATGGCCAACAATAACCAGGCATTATCACCCATCCAGATGCGGGATCCGTTTTCACCGGATAGCTCACGGTATTGAAAGAATCCGCCATTGTTCCCATAAAATTCTATTTCCAATTGCTGATCAAAATAATCCAAGATCATTTCAGCTCGGGCTAGATCTCCGTCTGCAAGAAATGTCATAGCGGCCAGTGCATTATCATACAAGGACACAAAATTGGTATCTTCTGCACTTTCAACTAAACCGTTGTCAGCTTGCATATGCGCCATCCACTCATAAACCTGTTCGGGTGATGAGGTCTGCGCTGGCGTATTTGTATTTTCAGTAGGGATATCCACAACCTCAACTAAGGGGATAGGCTGATCATAGATAGTTGTGACGTCTTCCATACAGGAAACCAGGGAGAAGACAGGGACCAATAGCATTAGAAACTTAGATTTCATAGTAGGTTAATTTTCGATCTAATCTGGGAACTAGATCTTTCCTAAAATAACAGGGGAATGAGAAGAATACTATGAGTTCCCGTCTAACGGCACTGGATATTCGTCCAATTTTTGGCCATAGTGCATCACACCCGACTTTTGAGTTTGTCATCAGTTTCTTACAAAATGGCCTAATCGGACAACTGTGCGGTTCATCGATGTTTTTTTAGGATATTTCGCTTCAAAATCATGATATTTAGACAGTTATTGCCTAAGGCTTGACCTTTAAAATTCGAGAAAGAAGAAATTTATATCCGTTTCAACACCAATTCAAAAAGCTTTGTTATCTTTGCCTCGTTGTGTTGAGCTTCATTTATTTGAAGCCAAGTGTTGAAAACTAACATTTTAGTTTCAGCCAATGAAAGGCTTTCCAAGTTGGGAGGCTTTTTTCTTTTTATACCTTTTCCACTCTTTTATTTCCCATTGAAAATGTCTTTTCATTACCTAATATCTTTCAGGTAGAAATTTTAAAGAACCTTCAAATTGTCGTAATTTTAAGCTAGAATTTTAATTCAGTTTTTCATGCCACTATATCACACTTTAGGTACCATTCCACATAAAAGACATACCATTTTTAAAAAACCCGATGGTAGTTTGTACTACGAGCAATTATTCGGGACCATTGGTTTCGATGGTATGTCCTCCCTAATGTATCACGTGCACAGGCCTACCCAGGTTAAGAATATCATCAAAACGCAGGACATTAGTCCTAAGGCTGCGGTAGAGTATCATGTAAAGTCGCGTTTACTGAAGGGGTTAGAACTTCCGTCAGAAGACGACTTTTTGATCAGCAGAAAGGTTATCCTGTTTAATTCGGACGTTCATGTAGGACTAGCAGCACCCAGGAAATCAATGACCGACTATTTCTATAAAAATGCAGATGCCGATGAATTGTTGTTCATCCACAAAGGTTCCGGGACTTTAAAAACTTTGTTAGGGGAAATTAAATTCGGATATGGAGATTACATTCTGATCCCGCGGGGAATGATCTACCAGATCCATTTTGACACGGAGGATAACCGGATACTTATCACAGAATCCTATCACCCAATTTACACTCCGAAACGATATCGAAACTGGTTTGGACAGCATTTGGAGCATTCTCCTTTTTGCGAACGCGATTTCAGATTACCGACTAATCTGCAAACCCATGATGAAAAAGGAGAGTTTTTGATCAAAGTAAAAAAACAAGGTCATTTACATCACCTGGTTTACGCTACGCATCCTTTTGATGTGGTCGGATGGGACGGATATAACTATCCGTATGCCTTTTCAATACACGATTTTGAGCCTATTACCGGAAGGGTGCATCAGCCACCACCGGTGCACCAGACCTTTGAGACAAGTGCCTTTGTGGTTTGTTCTTTCTGTCCAAGGTTGTATGATTATCACCCGCAGTCGATTCCTGCTCCTTACAATCATTCCAATATAGATTCGGATGAGGTACTGTATTATGTCGATGGTGATTTTATGAGCCGTAAGAATATAGAACAGGGGTATATCTCCCTGCATCCCGCAGGTATTCCGCATGGTCCGCACCCGGGAACCTATGAGGCGAGTATTGGGAAGGAAAAAACGGAAGAACTGGCCGTAATGATAGACACCTTCAGGCCATTACAACTTACACAAACTGCCCTTAATTTAGATGATGGGAAGTATTTTAAATCCTGGTTAGAGTAGGGAAACCTCATGTATGATATAGTGAAGCAATGAGGCTGCTAATTTCGCAGTTTGGTCGTCCCGGTCATAGGCCGGATTCATTTCGGCTACATCTACGCTTATCAGTTTTTTGGATCGGATAATAAACCCTAAACTTGCAAGCACAATTTCCGGTGAAAATCCTAAAGGGGAAGCAGCACTTACTCCAGGAGCATAGGCCGAGGAGAACCCGTCCATATCTATGGTAACATATACGCTATCTACCCTGGAGATAAAGGTTTTGATCGCTTGCTCAACTTGTTCAATACGTTGCATGGAAAAATCAGCCTGGGGTATATAATTAACCCCTAATTCATCAGCGGTTTTATATAACTCTCTGGAATTAGCCTCTTTCCTGATACCAAGACAGAGATACTGAAATGGGGTACCTTGTTTAGAACAGTCTTCTGCAATTTGATAAAAAGGAGTACCAGAATTAGTCCCCTTCTCATATTTTCTAAGATCAAAATGTGCATCAAAGTTGATGATACCAATGGTTTGCTTTTTGCCCAAATGGTCTCTTAGTCCACAATAATGCCCATATGCTATATCATGACCTCCCCCTAACAACAGGGGAAATGAATTCTTTTTTAGAATGATCGCTAGTTGTTGCTGCAGGGCTTGTTGTGTCGCTTCCATATCCCCATCCAAACAATCAAAATTGCCCATATCATGTAATGAAATGCTATCCGAAAGATGATTGGCGAGTTTACCCAGTTGGGAACGGATAGCATCTGGACCTTTAGCTGCTCCGGGCCGACCTAAATTTCTTCTTACCCCTTCATCGCAGGCATATCCCAGGAGGGTAAATGTCTTTTCCTTTAGTTTCGAAGACGAAGCTTCCAGCGCATTTTGTAGCACCACCTTTTCATGAAGATACGCCAGAGAATCAGATCTTCTGCCTGTCCAATTGGTAGCTTTTGGTTTGGAATATCGATCCTTCATGGAGTATGTTCTATGTATTCTTCTTATTATTCAAAAAGCCCTTTTAAGATACTCTTTTCTACATTATTTGGCAGGGTTACTTTTAAGCTTTCTGTGCGCTCCATTTCTCTTTTGATGGCAAAGAGGGCTTCCTTATTTCTGGCCCAACTTCGGCGGGCAATACCGTTGTTCACATCGTAGAACAACATGCTTCGGATCCTAGCTGAAGCTGCCTGGGAACCATCGAGCACCATTCCAAATCCGCCATTGATCACTTCTCCCCAACCAACACCTCCTCCATTATGAATAGATACCCAGGAGGCACCCCTAAAGCTATCCCCAATGACATTGTGAATGGCCATATCTGCAGTAAACTTGCTCCCGTCGTAAATATTACTGGTCTCCCGGAAAGGAGAATCCGTACCACTCACATCGTGATGGTCCCTCCCTAAAACAACCGGCGCTTTAAGTTCTCCTTTTTGGATAGCATCATTAAAAGCCAGCGCAATGGCAGTTCTTCCTTCTGCATCGGCATATAAAATGCGAGCCTGGGAACCTACCACTAGCTGATTCTTTTCGGCTTCCTCTATCCAGCGAATATTGTCCTGCATTTGCTGCTGAATTTCTTGTGGAGCCTTAATTTTTATCTTTTGCATTACGCTTAACGCGATGGTATCGGTCTTTCTAAGATCTTCAGGATCGCAGGAAGTACATACCCATCTAAAGGGCCCGAAACCATAGTCGAAACACAAGGGACCTAAAATATCCTGAACATAGGAGGGATATTTAAAATCTATCTGGTTTTCTGCCATTACCTCGGCTCCTGCCTTAGATGCTTCCAGGAGAAAGGCGTTTCCGTAATCAAAAAAGTAAGTGCCCCTCTCTGAATGTTTGTTTATCAGATCTATTTGTTTGCGAAGCGATTCCTGAACTTTCTCTTTAAACAGTTCGGGATCGTCTACCATCATGGCATTAGATTCTTCAAAGGAAAGGGACGCCGGGTAATACCCTCCCGCCCATGGATTGTGAAGGGAGGTCTGGTCCGATCCAAGGCTGATAAAAATATCTGCCTTATAAAACTGTTCCCAAACATCTACCACATTCCCAACAAAGGCGAGCGATACGGTCTCACTTCTTTTCATGGCTTCCCGGGTTCTTTTAACCAGTGAGTCAATTGAATAATGTAACTCATCTACCCATCCCTGTTCATGTCTTTTTTGAGCAGCAGCAGGATTTACCTCAGCACAAACCGTTACACATCTTGCAATGTTTCCTGCTTTTGGCTGGGCGCCACTCATGCCACCCAATCCTGAGGTCAGGAATAATTTACCTGCAGAAGATTCTCCTTTTTTCAGGACCTTTCTAAAGGCGTTCATGACCGTGATGGTGGTGCCATGAACTATACCCTGCGGACCAATGTACATATAGGAGCCAGCTGTCATTTGTCCGTATTGGGTTACACCAAGAGCGTTATAACGCTCCCAGTCGTCTGGTTTAGAGTAATTCGGGATCATCATACCATTGGTGATCACCACCCTGGGAGCCGATTTTGAGGAGGGAAAGAGACCCATAGGATGACCAGAATACATATGAAGAGTTTGTTCGTCGGTCATGGTGGCCAGGTATTGCATGGTGAGTGCATACTGAGCCCAATTCTGAAATACGGCGCCATTGCCTCCATAAGTGATCAGCTCATCGGGGTGCTGGGCTACAGCCGGATCCAGGTTATTATGTATCATCAGCATAATGGCTGCTGCTTCCGTGGAATTTGCCGGGTATTCGGAGATGGGCCTGGCGAATATTGGGTAGGCAGGTTTAAACCTGTACATATATATGCGGCCATATGTTTCCAATTCTTGTGCAAACTCCGAAGCCAGTTCCTTATGCCATTTTGAAGGAAAATACCGTAAGGCATTTTCAATGGCCAGTAATTTCTCTTCTCTGGAAAGGATCTGTTTTCGGTTAGGGGCATGACTGTAACTACTTCGTACCCTTGGTTTGGGAGGTAATTCCGAGGGGATGCCTTGAAGGATCTGCGAATTAAAGTTGGTAGTTGTTGAAATTTTCATCCGGTAAAATTCTACAAATTTGAATAAACAAGTGCTCCCTTCTTAATAACGTAAGATGGCTGCAAACTCCCTTGCTGATATAAGATCTCCCGGTGATCGGGCGTTTTAAATAAAGCAAGGTCTGCCAACATTCCTTTGGCAAGTGTCCCCCTGTCTTTTAATCCCAAAGCTGCGGCTGCTCTATAGGTAATACCTGCAAAAACCTCGGCAGTAGTTAACTTTTCAAAAGCCCCAAGAATGGCAGCCTGAGTTAACAATTGCCCCATTGGCGCCGAGCCGGGATTATGGTCGCTGGCAATGGCTACGGATGCCCCGGCATCTAACAAGGCTCTCGCCGGAGTGAAATTACATCCTAAGCCCATTGAAGCCCCGGGCAGGGCCACGGCGATCACATCACTTTTTGCCAGGATTTCAATTTCTTTGGTAGTACTGGCCTCCAAATGGTCTGCGCTGCGTGCTTTGAACTGAACTGCCACTTCACTACCACCCACACTAAACTGGTCTGCATGAACTGTAATATCGAAACCAAGAGCTGCAGCCTTATTAAAATAAGGTGCTATGTCTGATTTGGAAAATGCCCCTTCTTCAATAAAGGCATCCACCCTGTGAGACAAGTTCTCTTTTTTGATCATTGGCAAAAGTTCATCTGCCATCATTTCCAAATATTCCTTTTTGGATCCTTCAAAATCCTTTGGGAACATATGAGCAGCCAGGCAGGTACTTATCAGGTCTGCCGCGATAGATACATTTGCTTTGGCAATGGCCTGCAACATTTTTAATTCGTAAGGCAGGCTAAGGCCGTATCCGCTTTTTACTTCTATGGTAGTTACACCATGATGCAAATGGTTGGTTGCCCGCTGTATGATGCCTTCTACCAATGCCTCTTCAGTAGCCGCACGAGTTTGCGTAACGGTGTCCCAAATACCACCACCGGCCCTGGCAATTTCCAGGTATGAGGTTCCTGCGTTTCTCAGGGAATAATCCCTTGCCCGGGAGCCACTAAAACAAATATGCGTATGGCAATCTATGAGTCCTGGGATTGCCACAAAGGGGTCATTGAGTATGGTGATCTCCGCTTTTAATTCTTTGGCAACAGCCAGGACTTCTTTGTGTTTTCCAAGGGTGTGTATCCGTTCTCCTTCCATTAAAATGCCGGCATCCTTTAGCAAAGGCAACGCTCCGTCTGGAACAGGTCCTTTTAGAGGCAGTTGATCCATGGTAAGTACTTCCGTTATCGGACCTATGTAAGAGAATGTTCCCATGAGCTAGTATACTTCAAATTCTTTACTGAATGGGGTCTTTAGAGAAAGCCCTTTCTTTTTACTAATGGAGTTCACTACCCCAATAATAGTTTTGTTCTGTACCATTTGAATACCTAATTCAATGTCATCGGCAAAGACCCTGTCTTGTGTAGCAAACGACACTTTTTTTCTTACTTCTTTATGAACCATTTCCAAAATTGCGCCGCTGTTCAAAGGTTTCCTGAATTCAAAAGCCTGTGCCGCAGTGAGCAGTTCAATGGCTAATATTTTTTCAACATTTTGAATGACTTGCAGCGCTTTCCTTCCCGAAATTGAGCCCATACTAACATGGTCTTCTTGTCCCAGAGACGTAGGAATACTATCTGCACTGGCAGGGAAGCATAATCCTTTATTCTCGCTGGCAAGTGCAGCCGTTGTATATTGTAAGATCATATATCCGGAATTAGTGCCGGTCTCTTTCATCAATAATTTAGGGATCCCCGGGCTATTGCCTTCCAGGGCCAGATAAATACGTCTGTCAGATATATTGCCCAACTCTGCAGCGGCCAAACAGGCATAATCTAGTGCCATTGCCAAAGGTTGTCCGTGAAAATTACCACCGCTAATGGTAAGATCGTTGTTTATGATCAACGGATTATCTGTCACAGAATTCAATTCGATCTCTAACAACTCTTTTAAATGTAGCCAGGCATTTCTGGACGCCCCATGTACCTGGGGAATACAGCGTAAGGAGTACGGATCTTGCACCCGCTCACAATCTATATGATCTTCCATGATCTCCGAACCCTGCAATAGCAACTGAATACGTTTTGCAACATGCATGGTCCCTTTGTAAGGGCGAAGGGCATGCAGTTCTTTAAAAAAGGGTTTTAAAGATCCTTGAAGTCCTTCTACCATCATGGCCCCAATGACATCGGCATGGGTCAGGCAGTTGTGTAAGCTGTCAAGGATCATCACCGCATGTGCAGTGATAAACTGTGTTCCATTGATCAGGGCCAATCCTTCTTTGGGACCTAATTCTATGGGCTGTAATCCAGTTTCTTCAAAAAGTTGAGCCCCGCTAATAACACCATCCTTATACTCAACTTTCCCTAGCCCCAAAAGCGGTAAAAAGAGATGAGAGAGAGGAGCCAGATCACCGGAGGCACCTACGGAGCCCTGAGACGGAACCACAGGAATGGCATCATGGTCAATATGCCATAGTATACGCTCTAAGGTATTCTCTGAGATCCCTGAATACCCTTTTGCAAGGGAATGTACTTTTAGGACCAGCATTAACTTCGCCAGTTTTTTAGCAATAGGCTCCCCTACACCTACGCTATGACTTTGTATAATATTCTTTTGTAAGATGCGGGTTTCTTCTTTTGAGATACTGGTGGTGCACAACGGACCAAACCCGGTATTAATACCATATACGGGAGATCCTTTTTCAATAATGTCCTGAACAATGTTGTGACTTTCAATGATCTTTTTCCGTGCTTGTTCACTGATCTGCCCTTTGGTGCCGCCACTTGCAAGGGAAAGCGCGATTCCTGCCGTAAGTGTATCTTCACCAAATGAAAAAGTCTTGGGTTGGTCAACCATTCCTCAAATTATTTTAGTACCCTAAATGTATTCATTATGTTTGAGATGCACTAGGAAAAGGACTTGTCTATAGAGGACATGTTCCTATTTTTACAAAAAAGAAATCAATTTTAATTGCTATGATATTTGACCTCATTAAAAAAAGACGCTCCGTTTTTCCCGCCCAATACAATGAAAAGGAAATTGCCAAAAAGGACCTCAAGCGGATCCTGGAAGCAGCCAATTGGGCTCCCACACATAAAAAGACCGAACCCTGGCGATTTAAGGTGCTACTAGGGGAATCTAAGGAAAAGTTAGGCCTGTTCTTATCCTTTAAGTATATGGACACTGAATCAAAGCCGAAGGAGATGAAAACCAGGAAGTTGATGGAAAATCCCAAAAAAGCCGCCGCTGTCATTGCCATTTGTATGCAGCGCGATCCTTTAGAAAGAGTGCCGGAATGGGAAGAGATCGCTGCTACGGCTATGGCCGTTCAAAACATGTGGTTATGCTGCACCGAATTGGGAATTGGCAGTTATTGGAGTTCTCCCGGACTTATACAATATATGGACGAATTCTTTGAGATGGAGCCGGGTGAAAAATGCCTTGGATTTTTCTATATGGGGTATTATGATGAGGAACCGGAAACAGGTATCCGGACCCCTATTGAAGATAAAACACTCTGGTTTGAGTAAGTCAACAGCTCTTATTCCATTTAATTAAAATAAGGAAATAATGCTGCTTTGTACTCCCAGGCCTTGGCGATAAAAAGACCCATAAAGATAATAGTCACCACAAACTTTAAAAAGGTACCGGTCAGAAAACCAATAAATGAACCGAAGGCCGCTTTAAGGGCCGACTTCTGATCTGCTTTGTTAAGTAACTCTCCTATAAATGCGCCTACAAAAGGCCAGATAATGATTCCCAGTATTCCAAGTATGGGAAAAACAATGGCCACCACAAGTCCAAGGGTAGTACCTATCATTCCCGCTCTTGTGCCGCCAAATTTCCTGGTACCCAGGGCCGGAATTAGATAGTCCATGGCAAACACTATCAGGGCAACTGCCAGGGTTACTCCCAGGAACCACCAGTCATTGGGAATTGCTTCCGTAAGATAAAGCAATAGAAGTCCCAACCAGCTTACCGGTGTGCCCGGCAGTACCGGAAGAAAACTACCAAGGATGCCCGTTAGCATCAGAATAAATCCAAGGACCAATAAAACAATATCCATATGTGTAGTTTTGTAATAGGACTAAAGTACATCAGATTTGTTACATCTGTTTCTTTTTATAATTCCTTTTAAGGGTTGAAATGGAATTCGAATTGACTAAAAAAAAGCGTAATTTTCGGCATTGAATAGCTATTTTTATGAGGTTTCTCGGTATTCTGTGTTGTTTTATTCTCTTACAATCCTGTGATTGGATGGCTTCTACCGAATCCAAGACTCAAAAAATAGTGGAAGATGAACTTCGTGGGATCGATTGGAATGATGTGGATCAATATCCTCTTTTTGAGGGATGCGACGAGACGGCAGCCAAGTTAGAACAACGACTGTGTTTTGAAAATACCTTGTTGCAGAATTTAGCAATGACCTTACAGGATTTTCAGTTTGTGATAGACAGTGAAATAGAAACTACCATCTATGTAGATTTTCTTGTAGATAACCGGGGTGAAATTTCAGTGGTTGAGATCGATAAAAATACGGTGCTGGATGATCAGTTGCCCGAATTTACTGGGATCATTACCAAAGGCCTTAAGAGTATGCCAAATCCGGCACCGGCTTTAAAACGTGGGGTGCCTGTAAAAACCCGGTTCAGATTACCCCTTCAAATAACAACAAAATAGAAAGCGTGAGTAAGGAAAAGATCATCATGGGAATAGATCCGGGAACAACCATTATGGGTTTTGGGATCATAAAGGTGACGGGCGCAACCATGTCTTTTGTTCAAATGAACGAACTCCTACTAAATAAGTACAAGGACCCTTTTACGAAATTAAAACTCATTTATGACCGCACCATTGAGCTCATAGATACCCATCATCCGGATGAAATAGCCATTGAAGCTCCTTTTTTCGGGAAGAATGTGCAATCCATGTTAAAACTGGGCAGGGCACAAGGGGTGGCCATGGCAGCCGGACTAAGCAGGCAGATCCCCATCACCGAGTATTTCCCAAAAAAGATCAAAATGGCGATCACAGGAAATGGGAATGCCAGCAAAGAACAGGTAGCCAAGATGCTTCAAAGTATCCTCAACTTAAAAACATTGCCAAAGAATCTGGATAGTACAGACGGGTTGGCAGCGGCAGTTTGTCACTTTTATAACCAAGGAAGACCGGAGATCGGCAAAGGATATTCCGGATGGGCATCTTTTGTAAAACAGAATGAAGACCGTATAAAATAAAAGATGAGTGAGGGGGCATCCAATACCTGTAAAAATTGTGGCACCAGATCAGAACTCCATTACTGCCCTGCCTGTGGGCAGCGCATATCGGTTTACAAGGTGACCTTTAAAGAAACTTTTGAAGATCTGGCAGATGCTTTGTTCTCTGTAAATGCTCCCTTATTGACTACTCTAAAAGAATTGGTGATAAAACCCGGAGTACTTCTTCGCAATTTTTTGAACGGGCAACGCAGGAGATATTACAAACCGGTTTCCTTCTTTCTACTAACCACAGTAATTTATTTGGTGGTTAGGTCCCTTATAGGTTTCGACCCATTCAGGAATTCTATGTTAGTAGTGCAGGAAGGATCAACAGATAGTACTGTCTTAACAGATGCTCGAAATTACTTCCTATTGAATCTCAATAACTTCGTGTTTGTATTTGTCTTTACATTGGCCATTTTTCTCAAACTGTTCTTTTATAGACGGTATTCTCTGGCGGAATTCATTGCTATTTCTTTTTATGTTTTGGGCATGTATACCCTTTTCTTAACTTTAAACATGTTCCTCGTGCAATATATTGGGGATTTTATGCAACCTGCAGGGATTTTGATTATGTTATTTTACTTCGTTTATGCGATGTGTTCCCTGTTTCAAAGATCATATCTGTTGGTTATTTTGAAGTCGATTGTACTTTTCTTTATTGCCATTATACTCTATTACGGCACTGCCTATGGATTATCGTATCTAATCATATCCTTTAAACAAGGCTGATGGCTGGCATATACCTTCATATTCCATTTTGTAAACAGGCCTGCCATTACTGCGACTTCCATTTTTCTACCAACCTAAAAAAGAAGGACGAAATGTTGCAGTCGCTTCAGCGGGAACTTATAATGCGGGAAAAAGAATATCACGGCCAGTCAATTGCCACTATTTATTTCGGAGGTGGGACACCCTCTGTTTTAAGCACGGAGGAGATCGATCTTCTTATCCAAACTGTATATGATCATTATGAGATGGAAAAGGACCCCGAAATTACCCTGGAGGCCAACCCGGATGACCTTTCATCAAAGAAGTTGCGGGAATTGGCGAATTCAAGGGTAAACCGACTCAGCATAGGGATACAGTCCTTTTTTGATGAGGACTTAACACTTATGAATCGGGCACATAATGCTAAGCAGGCAAAAGCATCCCTCCTGGAAGCCACCGAGTTGTTCGATAATATTTCCATCGACCTTATTTATGGTATCCCAAAAGCAGATAACAAGCGATGGAAGAAGAATATAAAAACCGCCTTATCCTTTAACATTCCCCATATTTCGAGTTATGCCCTTACCGTAGAACCAAGGACGGCCCTAAAAAAATTCATCGAAAAAGGGATCGTCCCCGATGTGGATGATGAAATCGCAGAGGAACAATTTCAAATCCTCAGTTCGACGCTCGAAAAGGCAGGCTTTGTCCATTATGAAATTTCCAACTTTGGAAAACCGGGATATTTTTCCAGGAACAACACGGCCTACTGGCAAGGGAAAACGTATATGGGTATCGGCCCTTCGGCACATTCCTTTAATGGAACTCAAAGGTCCTGGAATATTGCCAACAATACCAGGTATATACAAGCCATAAACAAAGGCGAATTACCTCAGGAAGTAGAGACCTTAAGCCTCAGGGATCGCTATAATGAATACGTAATGACCGGCCTGCGTACCATGTGGGGTGTTTCCCTAAAACGAGTAACAAAAGAGTTTGGACAACATTTCCATGACTACCTATTGCATCAGGCCGAACAACATCTTGCGGACCGATTTTTATTCCTGGATGGGGATACCCTATTAGTGACCAAAAAAGGGAAGTTCTTAAGTGATGGCCTGGCGGCCGATTTATTTATGCTACCTTTAGAAAAGAAGAATTAAGACCTGTAGAATATCTACCAAAAACATGATTGCTTCCATCACACTTAAAAATCAAATATACCAGATAGACTTATCCAAACCTTTGGATATTTCAATTCCCATGCGTGGAAATAAAAACAATGTCAACGCCTGGTATGTGGACCCTCCAAGGATTGAACCCCATATTGAAGGCGATTTTATTGGCAGTGTAGAGAAGGGGAGTAGCACCAACTTTAACGACATATATTTTAATCCACATGCCCATGGCACCCATACCGAAAGCTTAGGTCATATTACGCCGGAAGTTCACTCAGTAAACAAGGTTTTTGACCGTTATTTTTTTACGGCAACACTGATCACACTTGCGCCGGAAAAAGCAGGGAATGACTTTATTATATCTAAAAAACAACTCGAAAAAGCTTTGGAGGGAGGATCGCCTGAGGCTCTTGTGATCAGAACAATTCCGAATACAAAAGAGAAACTCTCCAGGCAGTATTCCCATAGTAACCCACCTTACATTACAGAAGATGGAATGTTGTTTTTAGTGGAAATAGGAATAATGCATTTATTGGTGGACCTACCATCAGTTGACAAAGAAAAGGACGAAGGCGCATTGCTTGCACATAAGGCCTTTTGGGGAATAAGCAGCACCCTAAGGCCTGCCGCTACTATTACAGAATTTATTTATGTCCCCCATCATATTAAGGATGGCGACTATTTCCTTAATTTACAGCTGGCACCCTTTGAGAATGACGCCAGTCCCAGCAGGCCTGTACTTTTTGAATTGCTCTGATTAGCTGGTATTTTCTCTGCATTCCTTACCTTTAACCGCAAATCGCAGATACCTTTATATGGATGGTTTGTTTGAAGTTTTATTAGGTCTAATTCTTGGCTCTATTGCCATGTATTGGCTCTTCTCATTTTTTCGAAAGAGGAAAAGCAAAGAAACAACTGAAGTTCAGTCTACTGTATTGCTAGAACGCATCAGGAATGTGTGTAAGTTGATCTCTGTGGAAGGCGACTTTGCCGAGATCTATAAATATGAGAACACCAGAGAACGCTTTATGAGTTTGGTGAGCAGCAAGAAAAAAGCACTGATCGTGATCAATGCCAAAGTGCATATAGGATACGATCTTCAAAAGATTAAGTTACAAGCCATCAATGAGAAGAAGCAAATAGTGTTATCCACTTTTCCACAACCTCAGATCCTCTCCATAGAACCTCAATTAGAATTTTACGATATAAAAAATGGTCTTTTTAATTCATTTACGCCCAATGATCTTACCTCGCTGAATCAGGAAGCCATTAAGCACATCAGGGCCAAGATACCCCAAAGTGGCCTGATGGAAACGGCCAGGAGGGAGGCCCTGGAAGCTATTTTGTTAATGGAAAAATTGGTAGAAACTATAGGTTGGAAACTGGAGTATTCTGCCCTTGAAATATCCCCTGAGGAAAAGGAGAAATTAAACGCTTAACAACAACCTAAATTTTGCTCTTATGATGAAGAATATACTTTGTTCGACCATTGTTTTATTGCTGCTGGTTTCCTGTGCTGAAGAGCAGAAAGAGACCACCTTTTTTAATCCAACGTATGTGCATGTGGTATATTTTTGGTTAAAAGACCCGGGCAATATGGAAGACAGAATGGCATTGGAAACCTCATTAGAAAAGTTTATGCGCACATCCAAGTATGCAAAAACAAAGTTTGTAGGTATCCCGCCCAAGGCCACCAGAGAGGTGGTAGATGATTCATTTGCTTATAATCTTGTGCTGACCTTTGCCTCGGCAGAAGAACAGGAGTTGTATCAAAAAGAGGAAGCCCACCTCCTTTTTATTAAAGAATCTGAGGATCTTTGGGAGCGGGTGGTGGTATATGATGCCAATAGCCTGGAAGCAAAGTAACATTTATTTTGTACTCATGAATGTAGAAGAATTTCGGAACTACTGTCTCTCAAAAAAGGGAGTTACCGAAGAATTTCCTTTTGATGAGGTTACTTTGGTCTTTAAAGTGATGGGTAAGATGTTTGCCTTGGTGCCATTGGAAAGGATCCCTTCACAGCTGAATCTAAAATGCGACCCGGAAAGGGCGCTAGAGCTCAGAGATCAGTATGATGGCATCGTTATGCCGGCTTATCATATGAGTAAGACCCATTGGAATACACTTTATTTTGAAGAATTACCGACAAAACTGCTAACAGAACTCACAGACCATTCTTACGAGTTAGTGGTCGCTAAATTCACTAAAAAATTAAAGGCTGCCTTAGATACTTTATAAACTACAGACTTTTTATCTGCAGTTCATGAAAAGCATCTGCCTGCAGACGCAAAAGCTCTTCCGCTTTTTGTTTTTTATGCGCATAGACGCGTTCTTCTTCCCGTATTTCGCCATAGATCTTTTCATTCAGGGCCGCATCGGTAGCCATGATATGCTGACGTTGAGTTACTTTTTGAGTGACCCAGGCCTCAACTGTACTTTCTTCCTCTTCCAGTTTAAAATCATAAGGTCCTTTGGGAGCTAACAATTTTACAACTATGGGTGAAGTTTCAATGGCCAGAAATAAAAGGAAGATAAAAAAGGAGGGAAACCAGGCCAGTTCCCCTAGGGCATTGATCCGTGCCATTAGTCCGTCAAAACCATCAATGATTGGCTGTGAAGCTACTACGGAAGCACCGTATTCTGAGTTTAGGGAATTGATCTGATTTTCTATGGCTGTGATCTTCCCGGCATTCTGTGCTTTAAGCTCCCGCAAATCTAATAGAGCCGCATCGTGCTTTTCACGTTTTTCAGCATACACAGGACCTTTACCTAAAAGCATGGTGCCGGCTGTTCCCTCTGCCTCGGTAATATAGGTATCGTACAAGGCATTGGTCTCCGCTTCTTTGGTAGCGATCTCAGCTTTTAAAGCAACAATGTCACCTTCAAGATCCTGAAGGATGGGAGTATACTGTAGAGCGATCTGCTCCTTATTAGCGAGAGTAAGCTCATTCTTTTGTTCTAACAAAACCTGATTGATCTCTTTTTCAAAGATCTTCATTTCGAGAGGTTTTGAGATTACAACGGCAATAATAACCGCGAGTAGGATCCTGGGTGTGGCCTGTAAGAACTCACTTTTAAAACTATCTCTTTTTTTAATGGTAGAGACAATAAACCGATCTAAATTAAAGATCAAAAGACCCCAGATAAACCCGAAGGCTAAGGATATATACAGATTGTCAAAAACTGTGAAGAGAGCATAACTGGCAGCAATAAAAGCCATTACAGCAGTAAAGAATACAGTAGCGCCAATACCGGCGTATTTGTTTCGTTCACCTTGCGAGCAAGTTTCAAGAATAGAGGCGTCTGCCCCTGAGCAGAGGATAAAAAATCGTTGTATCATAACAGTGTTCTAGATTGATTGATAGACTATTAGAACGCAACGCCGGTAATATTGTTACAGGAAATTGAAGTTATTTTTAAAAAAGAATTATTATTTAGTTAATTCCGTAAAATACTTATAGAAATAAGGGATGGTTTCAATGCCCTTCAGGTAGTTTCCCACTCCAAAATGCTCATTGGGTGAATGGATGGCATCACTGTCTAATCCAAAGCCCATCAGGATAGTTTTGCTTTGTAATTCTTGCTCAAATAAAGCAACAATTGGGATGCTTCCTCCGCTTCTTTGAGGAATAGGTGTTGTACCAAAGGTCTTGTGATAGGCCTTTTCGGCGGCCTTGTAGCCCACAAAATCTATGGGTGTAACATATCCTTGTCCACCGTGATGCGGGGTCACTTTTACGGTTACACCTTGTGGAGCGATGCTTTTAAAATGGGCAGAAAATAACTCAGTGATCTCGTGCCAGTCCTGGTGAGGTACCAGTCGCATTGAGATCTTAGCATATGCCTTGCTGGCGATAACTGTTTTTGCACCTTCCCCCGTATAGCCGCCCCAAATGCCATTTACATCTAGCGTAGGTCTAATG
>CAWJQE010000016.1:0-107671 GCA_963844995.1 uncultured Flavobacteriaceae bacterium
ACATTTTGGGTGCCATTGATCAGGAAACGCTTAGTTCAACATTAAGGATTAACTACAACCTCAACCCAAATTTAAGTATACAGTATTACGGTCAGCCCTTTATTTTTAAAGCTAAATTCTCAGATTTTAATTATGTAGTGAATGCTACCGCAGAGAACATTGACAACAGGGTTAGCTGGTATTCGCAAGACCAAATCATGTTTAACAATGGACTTTATGAAGTAGATGAGGATCAGAATGGAACTGTAGATTACAGTTTTGGAGATCCGGATTTTGCCTTTGTGCAATTCCGCTCTAATCTGGTACTTCGTTGGGAATATATCCCGGGATCTGAAATTTTTCTGGTTTGGTCTCAGGGGATTACCGGGAGCGGAGATGTAAATGACAGTTTTGGCGGTATTATCAATGATCAGCTTTTAAATCAAAAACCCAACAATACCTTCCTTTTAAAAGCCACTTACCGTTTTAATCTTTGATTTTTCTATTGTTTCAAATTTTAATCCCAGACAAATTTCCAACTGTCATCGGCCTGCCTTTTCCATACTGTATGAAAGACTCCTTCATTGTTAATTTCCTGGCCCAATGAATCCTTATAGGTATAAAGATACTTACCATAGGTATATCCTAAATCTCCGGAGGAAGAAACATCCACAAAATCTGGTTTCCAGCTAAGGGATGTTTTGTTTGAAGAATTTTTTTGAGCTGCAAACATTTGGTCTATTTCCATTTTACCGATAATAAGTGAATTATTTCTCATTAAAACAGCATCTTCAGCAGCATAGGTCATAAAGGCCTTTGGAATGCCTTCTTCTGCTGCCAAGTCTGAAAATTGTTGTTCTGTCTTTATGATTTCGTTTTTCCATCGCGAAAGTTCGGCTTCGCTCGGTTCGGAACTACATGAAAAAAGGATTAGAATACATGCTGAAGTTATTAGGTACCTCATACAACTCAATATTAAGTTCTTTGTTGTGCAAAAATAATCGGTTATTTACCAGAGATCCAAAGGCGGGCTGCTTCTTCGTCTTCAAACCCCCTGAAATGCCAGTCTGAATTTAAGTTCCTTGAGATATCTACATATTTCTCAATCTTCTTTTTGGTCTTATTTCCGTTAGTAATATACGCTAATTTCAGACTTTTAAGTATTCTACTTGCAGCTACATCATCTACAGAAACATCTACAATGTCCATAGGTTTCCATTCTACATCGGTAACTTTAAGCGTATGTACGAGTTGATATTTAGCGGTCTTAGAGCGTGGATCACCGAAAAATTGCCTGTTTGCAGCCCTAATTTCTTCTGATGTAACAGCCCCGAAGAATTCCCATTTAATCCCCTCTTTTTCCCAAATAGTACGAAATGGCATACCTCTATAAATTTAAACGAACTAAATAATTAGTCAGATATTATTTTAGTTTACGGATGGTTCTCTACAAAATAAAAAAAATGATCAGCCAACAATGAATGGCATGATCCTTTTTTATAAAACTACATATGCAAAAGCACTGACAATGCTCCCATATATCATACATTTAAAGATACAAAAAAAGTATAGATTGTTTATAGAAAACAGCCCTTAATTCGAAAAGCAAAAAGCAGAATCTCCTGTTAAAAATCCCGGTAATTACCAGCCAGATATTTATTTGCTTTGGCCTCCTTAAACTGTGCCGTTTTATTGTCCCAATGTAATTTGCGGTTGGGAAATTGGCCCGCGATGACTCCCAACAAAATGGTTTCCGTAAGTCGGGCAGAATATGAAAATGGCGCTGTGCATGTATCGGTACCTAAACAGGCATCCACGAACTGATGATAGTGCTTATGTCCTTCCAAACCGTAGTCTCGTACAGGCTCACCTATCTGGCCCGACTGTTCAAAAGGGGTCACATCTATTTCCTGATATTCACCATCTACAATATGCCTTGGCAATTCCATAAAATGGGGTAAAAGCAATCTTCCTTTTTCTCCAATGAACATGGCCCCCTGTAAAGGGAGTTTTTCTTTATTAGGTAATTTAAGATCCTTATGCATGGCAGGAGCGCCTTTTCCATCGTACCAAACCCATTTCAAGGTCTCGGTGGTGTAATCAGTACCAGGGAATTCATAGGTAACCGTATTGCGCTCAGGGTATCCAAAGCCATTAGGTTTGCGGCATTGGTTCTTCACCGTAAAAGGCACATCTAACTGAAGGGCATTATACGGGGTGTCAAAAATATGCACACCCATATCCCCAAGGGTACCACAGCCAAAGTCGACCAACTTTCGCCAGTTGGCAGGGTGGTACACCTGGTCCTTATAAGGGCGGGTTGCGGAGGTTCCCAGCCATAAATTCCAGTTCAGATTTGCAGGTATAGGGTCTGCTCCTGTAGGTGCGGGGCCATCATATCCCCAATTCTTGGGAGACCAGGCCCGAACACAGGAAACTTTCCCGATGATTCCGGATTGGATCAGTAGAGTGGCTAATTTATAATCGTAAAATGAATGGACTTGTATACCCATCTGAGTGATCAGGTTTTTTTCTTCTGCTAGCTTTCGCATCGCTCTTGCCTCTGTGACATGATGTGTCAGGGGTTTTTGACAGTAAACCGGTTTATCTAATTGCATGGCCAGCATAGAAACAGGTGCATGGGTATGATCTGGAGTAGAGACAATTACGGCATCTATCTCATTCGCCATTTCCGAAAAGAGCATACGATAATCCGCAAAAACCCTGGCATTTGGATGCAGCAGTTTGGCAGCTTCCAAATTCTTAGAGTCTACATCACATAGCGCTACCACCTCAACCATTTTATGAGAGGAAACAGATTTCAGATCTTCCGCTCCCATTCCTCCAACCCCTATATGGGCAGTTCGTAATTTTTTATCCTGATGTATTCCCCACATGGAGGAAGGTAACAATGAGACCGAGGAGGCCACCGCGGTATTCTTTAAAAAATCTCTTCTTTTCATATTAAGGTAGTTAGTTATTTTTAAGTAAGGACAAGGTAAGCTAAAGGTGATAGCTCAAAATGCCCTGTTACATTGCTTTAAAGATAAAGAATTCTGAAGTCTTTCGTTAACACCCATCGCTTTTAATAGACGAGAAATAAACGAAAATAGATCCTTTCTGCGATCTATAAGATGTTGGTAAAAATTCTTGAGGTTCTATGTTTTAGAGAATGAGAGCTCTTCGTCTATCTTAAAAATAAGTGAGTCTATCTCTTGTAACCCCTGAGAATATATGGCATTCTTCATCTTCGTAAGCCCTATCATCTCATAAAAGATATTTTGAAGTTCCACTGCGTATAGTTTTTCAGGAATTTGAATCACGCCGGTCGTATAATTTATTATCCCGCGGAGCTCATGCGATACCTCTGACATGATAAGCTGCCAATGCATTTCTTCTAATTTATTGATATGAATGTAGGTTGATTCTAGTTTTTGGATCATTGCTGTGATCTCTTCATTCTTTAATAATTTCAGATCTCCACTATTAACCAGGGTAGCATAAATATCACCACTTGTATGAAAATCAGAATACTGGGAAAGACCCATTGCAACCAAAGCCAACGAATCTATCCGATCCTTGTCTTCTGTAATGCTAATTCGCAAGGCGTATTCATAGGCTTTAGACAACTTACTATTAAATTCCTTAACGTTCAACAGCTCCCGTTGATCATCTAATACTTGCCTTTTTATATTGGTGTACGACTTTTTAGCATCTTCCTTAAGAATCCTTTCTGTATTCCAGTTGTTTATCTGCAGAGCGATCAGGATACCTATCACTACCAGGCATATCTCCCCAATAGCGTATAGAAGGTATTTACCAATTCTATTTTGCTCTAGAATTTCCCGCCTGAGTCTTTTTAAAAATAATAGCATATCAAGGTACCTATGTGCCCTAAAATTTTCTCTAACTTTTTTTCGAGATAATGGCAGCCAAGACTAGTCCTAAACCTACTCCGATAAGTATACATGCCACAAAAACAAGAGGTGCTGTTTGTAAAAAAATGAAACCGACACCTGTCCCAATAATTGTCATGCCTCCAATGGCCCATGAACTTTTATCTGCTTTTTTGTCTGTCATATCATTTTCTATTTAGAATGATAGCTCCCAAGATCTATAATAGATCTACCAAATACTATGACTTATGTCATATCTGTATACTATTGAAAATCAAAAAGTTGCAGAATTACTCAGTAAAACTGAAAACACCTCATTTTCTAAACGACCTTGTATCTTAGGGTCTGTACAATTTATCAACAAGGCTATGACAACCTCTTCTTCGGGATACACAAAGAAATTACTATAGCCGCCAATCCCATTGCCCACATGACCATGAATGGTCGACCCTTCACATCTTCACTTACCTGCCATCCCAGACCATAGTAGGTTGACTTTCCCTTTACCCATTGAGCGGTTAGGAATTGGGTCATGATCTCTGCGGGGAATCAGGGCATTTTCCAGAGTAGCTTGCCCCAGTTTTGCCAGATCTTCTGAGGTAGAAAGATAGCCTCCCCCGGCTAATTTGTATTGATTATCTACCGGAATAGCCAACCGAAAGCCGGATCTCCTCCTGGTATACGGAATAGCCTTGTTGCTTCTGGAAGCCTCCGGAAATTCAACGTTTGTGGAATGCATTCCCAAAGGATCTAATACCTCTTTTTTGACATACTCCGAAAAGGGCATTCCGCTAACCTCCTCCATAGCAAGGGAGAGCATAACCCAATCAAAGCTAGTGTATAAATAATCCGTGCCCGGTGGAAATTCTAAGGGATCATCCTGAAATATCTGTAAACT
The DNA here is from genome assembly GCA_963844995.1 of uncultured Flavobacteriaceae bacterium. Classification (GTDB taxonomy): domain Bacteria; phylum Bacteroidota; class Bacteroidia; order Flavobacteriales; family Flavobacteriaceae; genus Muriicola. The sequence continues at coordinate 4,774 of CAWJQE010000016.1, forward strand.
CTCCTTGATGGAATAGGGCTTGTTCAAGGCGTATTCCTTACCACGATATCCGCGGATACCGGCAGTATGAGAAGCCAGTTGCCGAATAGTGAGATCGTATTCTTTTTTGGGAAAATACGGTACATAATGGTAGAAGGAAGTATCAAGATCGATCTGCTTATCTGCTACCATTTTGGCCAGCGCCATGGCAGCAATAGGCTTGGAAGCACTGGCTATCCTAAAAAGCGTCTTTCCAGGATCAACCTTAACTTTTTTGTCTAAATCAGCGTGCCCATACCCTTTCTGGAAGTACTTATCTCCTTTTTTAAGGACCGTGATAGCCATTCCCGGTACCTTGCCGGTATCGACCAATTCTTGCAGCAAGGCATCAATTAGTTTTGTGTTTCCTTTATTCCCCGGGATCACCCCTGTAGCTTCAGAAAAGAAAAGTTGCCTTATGTATGATATAAGTCCCATATAGGTCCTACTCCTTAAAGATCAATCGTCCTCTGTACAATTCCTCTACGGATACAGAATCTGGCCGGTTAAAGCTCAGAACATCCCCTGTTCCCCTGATCACCCCTCTAAGTATCTGTTGCGGATTTGTCAGTATATCATTGCTCCCTCTATGGTTTATGACCACTTCTTCGGCTATTAATTCTTCGGCTTCTACTCTGGAATCACCTGCTGCAATAGTGACATTAAAGCGGAAGGTACTTCCTCTTAATTGAAAATAGGCAATTCCGTTGGCTACGAGTGTCAGATTCTGTGTGGCAAGATCGAGATCAAAAGACCCGTCTGTTGTTTCAGATTCTGTGTTGTTAAAACTCTCAGAGATCAATCGCAGTTCGGGAAATGTTAGGGTGCCTTCACTTCTGATGGGCCAACCTGTGCTGCTTCGTACCTCATTGATGTTAGGAGATGTTACGAAGATCTTAGTGATCCCGTATTCCCGAAACAAGTTACAATTGTTGGTATTACGCACAACCAGTCGGTCTCCCTCAACTTCAGCAGTTACTTCCGAACGTAAAAACTCCCCGGTTTCAATGATTACTTCCTGTTCTGCACCTTCCCTTAGGATTAATTCAATATTCTCAAAAACAGTGATCTTTTCAAAGCTGGGCAGACTTACCTCATCGCGCACCAACTCTCCGGCATTCTGGAAGCAATCGGGTACATTATCTCCGTTGCACCCCTGCAAAAGAAGCACACAGAAAACCAAGAATATTATATATGTATGCTTGCTCATACTAATTGTCTCTTTATTTTTCATAAGCGGATACCCACACCAATTTCTACTGCTTCGGCTTTGGCGGCATGCGATTTAAGCGTTACCGCTGCAAACCATTTCTCGCCAAAATATCGCTTTAACCCAACACGATTATAGACCTGTCCTTCAAAATCGAATGGGTAGTACACATAATACCCCAATTGAGTAATAATGCTCATCTTATTGATAAAAAGCTCATGCCCTAAAAAGATCCCTACCCGCTTAAAATCATCATCAGGATCTACATTGAGTTCAGGAAATGAAACTGCCTGATATCTGATCAGGTCCTTAAGAAAGTTAGAAAAAAAGATATCTGTCCCCAGCTGTATGGAACTTAACCTGCCTATTCGTTTGTCCGCATATGCAGATAGAATATAAAAAGGGTACTGCCCGGAATTGATCACATCGCTCTCATTGATCCCGGTTCTGAAGACCAGATTTGCTTTAATTGGTTCTTTCACAAACTCTTGCTCTTCTTGTTTGATAAACTCTATGGCCTCTCCGCTTTGCAGATCATATACCAGTCCGGCGTTAAAGGCAAATGTATTTGTAGAAGTATTGGGCGCCTTTACATTTGCATTGGAGTAATGAACTACAGAGATCCCCGCTTTAACCCCTAATCTTTCCAATATATGTTGCTTTTGATAATTCAGCATAAGATAGGTAGAGCTCAACAGATGAGAGCCATAGGCGTTATTCCTGAAATTATCAACCTTATCATAGGGATTGGTATTATAAGCCACCCCTTGTCCTATTCTGAATTGCAGATTTCTCTTTAAAAGATAAAAATTATAATGGGCATAGATCCCAAGATTATGACCCAAAGTAGTGTTGTTCATATCCTGATATACCATTGAAAAGCCCGTATCCGGATAATTAAACTTCTCTTCCCAGCCTTCATACCCAAAGGTTTGTTTACTGAATCCCAGAATAACTCCCGAAGGATGTTCACTTATCAAATGGGAAATATCTGTATTGTGTAAAAGTATAGAGCCGTAGAATTGGTTAAAATCAACCGTCCATTTATGAGGCTTCTCGGCTTCCTGCGAAAAGCATCCCCAACAATAAAGTAGGCAAAAAATTAGGGTTTTAATATTCATGGGCTGTAAAAATAGGAATTATTCGGACGATGGATCTAGCCCTAGTAGGAAACTATTTTTGTTTAGAAAACGGCTTTTGCGATCTCCTGAATATTATCACTCTTACCCATAGAATAATAGTGCAATACAGGAACCCCGGCAGCTTTGAGTTCATTAGATTGAGTAATGGCCCATTCGATGCCAAGCTGACGTACCTCTTTGTTGTTCTTGCATTTCTCAACTTCATCAATAAGGTCTTGAGGAAGATCTATCCGGAAAACCTGTGGAAGCAATTGTAAGTGACGTTTTACCGCAATTGGTTTTATTCCGGGAATAATTGGAACGGTAATTCCTGCCGCTCTTGCCGACTTCACAAAATCGAAGAATTTTTGATTGTCAAAGAACATCTGGGTTACAATGTAATGTGCTCCAAGCTCTACCTTCTTCTTTAACCATTTAAGATCTGTTTGTAAAGAGGGAGCTTCCAGGTGTTTTTCCGGATATCCGGCAACACCTATGCAAAAGTCTGAACAATTATCTGTCTCAATCACCTCATGCAGGTATTGCCCTGCATTGAGATTATGGATTTGAACAACCAGTTCTGAGGCGTAGTTATGTCCCCCTTTGGTTGGTTCAAAATAGGTCTCCTCTTTCATCGCATCACCTCGCAGCGCCATCACATTTTCAATCCCCAGATAATGGCAATCTACCAAAAGATACTCTGTTTCTTCCTTTGTAAATCCACCGCATAATACATGGGGAATAGTATCCACATCGTACTTGTGTTTTATAGAGGCACAAATACCAACAGTCCCGGGACGCATTCTGGTTAATTTCTTATCGAGCAGGCCGTCTCTGTCTATATACACATACTCTTCTCTTGAGGTAGTTACATCCACAAACGGCGGATTGAACTCCATAAGAGGATCAATATTGTCATACAATTCCTGTATGCTCCGCCCTTTTACCGGCGGAATGATCTCAAAGGAAAAGAGGGTATTGCCTTTGGCTTTTTCTATATGTTCGGTTACTTTCATGCTTCTTAAATTCTTTTACTCTTCTACTAAATTAGGAGCCAACCATTTTTGTGCCATTTCAATTGAAATTCCTTTACGATTTGCATAGTCTTTCAGCTGATCCTGCCCTATTTTACCGAGGCCGAAATACCGGGCTTCAGGATGGGCAAAATAATATCCGCTTACACTTGCAGCAGGCCACATAGCCAGGCTTTCTGTAAGTTCTACTCCTATAGATTCTTTCACTTTCAGAAGTTTCCATATGGTCTCTTTTTCCAGATGATCAGGACAGGCCGGGTAGCCGGGTGCCGGGCGAATTCCTTTGTATTCTTCCCGTATCAACTCCTCATTACTAAGCGATTCCTCTGCCACATATCCCCAATGTTTTGTTCGTACCTCGCGATGCAAATATTCCGCAAATGCCTCCGCTAACCTGTCTGCCAGGGCTTTTACCATAATAGCATTATAGTCATCCATTACATTCTCATACTTTTCTGCCAATTCCCTGGTGCCAAATCCGGCTGAGACACAGAAACAACCTATATAATCCTTGATCCCTTCACTTTTCGGCGCTATAAAATCGGACAGGGCAACGTGTGGTACGCCTTCCTTCTTTTTAAGTTGTTGTCTCAGCGTATGGAAGATAAATTTCTCTCCAGAAACGGGATCTTCAACCTCAATATCATCATCATTAATGGTATTTGCATTGTAAATTCCAAAAACAGCCTTTGCTTTTAGTAATTTTTTTTCGATGATCTCATCGAGCATCTTTTGAGCATCCTCAAAGAGTTCAGTTGCTTGTTCCCCTACCACAGTATCCGTAAGTATTTCGGGATATTTACCATGAAGTTCCCAACTTCGGAAGAAGGGTGACCAGTCTATAAATTGTCGCAATAGCTTCAGGTCCAATTCTTCAATAATCTGAACCCCTTGCTTTTTCGGACTTACAATTTGAGAAGTCTTCCATGACAGGTACTTCTTATTCTTACGTGCATCATGAATCGAAATATATTCCTTCCGTTTTCCCCGTTCCAGGAATTTATCACGGAAAGATTCATACTCCAATTTTAGTTGCTCTTTATACCCCTGAGAGCGTTCCTTTTGCAGCAGATCACCCACGACCGTCACTGCTCTGGAGGCATCATTTACATGTACAACTGCCGCACCGTACTGCGGATCTATCTTAACAGCGGTGTGTGCCTTACTTGTGGTGGCGCCCCCTATCAACAAAGGCACCGTAAAATTTTGACGTTGCATTTCCTTAGCCAAAAAGACCATTTCATCAAGGGAGGGAGTGATCAAGCCACTCAGGCCAATGATATCTACCTGCTCTTCTATCGCTTTCTGAATGATCTTTTCCGGAGGTACCATCACCCCCAGGTCTATGATCTCATAGTTGTTGCAGGCCAGTACAACACTAACAATGTTCTTCCCAATATCGTGTACATCCCCTTTTACCGTAGCCATCAGAATCTTTCCTGCAGCCCCTCGCGAAGAAGCATCTTTGGAGGCCTCAATAAATGGAGTGAGATGGGCAACGGCCTTTTTCATGACCCGGGCCGACTTCACCACCTGGGGAAGAAACATTTTGCCACTTCCAAACAGATCGCCTACCACATTCATCCCATTCATCAAATGGCCCTCGATCACTTCAATGGGTTGGGTCGCTAATTGACGAGCCTCTTCCACATCGGCCACAATATATTGGTCTATTCCCTTTACCAGGGCCCTGGTTATCCTGTCTTGTAAGGGTTCTTCGCGCCAGGAAAGGTCTTGTTTATTTTCACGGGCCTTGCCTACCACCTTCTCAGCGAATTCCAATAAGCGTTCGGTGGCATCTGGCCTTCTGTTTAGTATTACATCTTCTACCTGTTCCAGGAGATCTGCAGGGATATCATCATAAACTTCCAGCAATGCCGGGTTTACAATACCTATATTCATCCCGGCTTTTATGGCATGGTATAAAAAGACAGAATGCATGGCTTCGCGTACCGTATTATTCCCTCTAAAACTAAAGGAAACATTACTTACACCGCCACTTACACTGCAATGTGGAAGATTTTCCCGGACCCATTTGGTAGCCTCAATAAAGTCTACCGCATTACTCTTATGTTCATCCATTCCTGTTGCAACAGGAAAAATATTTAAGTCGAAAATAATATCCTCCGGTGGAAATTTTACCTTATTTACAAGGATGTCATAAGATCTGCTGGCAATCTCCAGTCGGCGATCGTAATTATCTGCCTGTCCTTTCTCATCAAAGGCCATTACAATCACTGCAGCTCCATAGCGACGTATAAGTTGAGCCTGTCTGATGAATTCTTTCTCCCCTTCTTTAAGGCTGATTGAATTGACCACGCATTTTCCCTGTACGACGCGTAAACCAGCTTCAATGATCTCCCATTTAGAACTGTCTATCATGATGGGTACCCTGGCAATATCGGGTTCTGCGAGGATCAGATTTAAATATTTCACCATGGCCTCTTTTCCTTCTATAAGGCCATCATCCATATTCACATCAATGATCTGTGCCCCTCCTTCTACCTGATGTCTGGCAATATCAACGGCTTCCTCGAATTTCCCCTCTTTGATAAGTCGGAGAAATTTACGGGATCCAGCTACATTGGTACGTTCACCTACATTTATAAAATTACTTTCCGGTGTAACAATAAGAGGTTCCAGGCCTGCAAGTTTTAAGTACTTCCTATGCAGCTTCTTGTCTTCTGAAGACAGTAAAGATGTAGGATCTTGCATTATATGTGGCTTCTTTAGGTTCATACCGAGATCGAACATTGTCTGGGTTCAAATTCTTTTACCAATTTTGCGATGGCCTCAATATGTGCAGGAGTGGTTCCGCAACAGCCTCCCACGATATTTACAAGTCCTTTCTCCAAATACTCTTTTATCTGAAAGGCCATTTCTTCCGGACTCTGATCGTATTCCCCAAAGGCATTTGGCAAGCCTGCATTGGGATGTGCAGATACTGCCAAGGGTGTTTTGGCCGATAATATTTCCAGATGGGGTACTAGTTGACTTGCACCGAGTGCACAGTTAAAACCGACGGATAAAAAAGGGATGTGGGATACAGATATCAGGAAAGATTCGGCTGTTTGACCAGATAAGGTTCGGCCCGAAGCATCTGTTATTGTTCCACTGATCATAATTGGTACAGAAATACCTCTTTCCTCTTTAACTTCTTCAATAGCGAACAAAGCAGCTTTCGCGTTCAGCGTATCAAATACAGTTTCTACTAATAAAAGATCTACTCCTCCATCTAACAAGCCCTCTACTTGTTGACGATATGATAGGCGTAAATCCTCAAAGGAGACGGCCCGAAAGCCGGGATCGTTCACATCCGGGGACATACTGGCTGTTTTGTTCGTAGGACCTATACTGCCGGCAACAAAGCGTGGCTTTTGAGGATCTTTGGCCGTGCACTTTACAGCTACTTCTTTTGCGATCCTGGCCGACTCAAAATTGAGTTCATAGACAAGGTCTTCCATATGATAATCGGCCATGGCGATGGAGGTCCCTGAGAAGGTATTTGTTTCCACGATATCTGCACCAGCGTCGAAATATTTCTGGTGGATCTCAGCTATGGCCTTCGGCTGGGTAAGTGACAACAAATCATTGTTACCCTGCAAAGAATGGGGCCAGTCTTTAAATCGGTCACCCCGAAAATCTGCCTCAGTAAACTCATATTGCTGAAGCATGGTTCCCATTGCTCCGTCCAAGACAAGGATACGTTCCTCTAAAAGTTCCTCTATACTTTTCATCATCGTTATTTAATATACACCTACAACATATATCAAATACAACCACTTAGGTTGATCTGTCACAGGTATTACAGTATTTAATATCAAGAATTGAAGTAGGCAGAATTGCCTAAATGTACGTTATCTGTCACACCATAGGCGTGATAGAATGTAGCACCTTCTTTAGTAGCTAAAGGGTTGCTAAGGTTTCAACGGGTCTAGTCCCTCCACCTTTCTTGATAACAAATTACAGTTTGTATATGAACTACCACAAAGAAACACCACAGAGGCAATAAAAGCAAGTAAAAGGGATAATTTTTACCCAGACCGAAACGGGTCTGACCTACAGCAACTAAGCCGGATTATTTAATTAAAGGTGAATGCCACATTCCCTGTTATGAAGCACCTTGGTGGGATCGAAGTAATTCTGCTCATTGGGAAGCTGATATTGTCTTAGATAGGCATTTAACTGAGTATCAGTATAGTGATAGAAAGGACTTACCTTTAATACGCCCTCCTTACTCATGCTAAGGATGTCCAGGGTATCACGGTAGGCGGTCTGTCCTTTACGGATGTTGGTGAACCAAACATCTGGCTTGTGCTCTTTCATGGCCCTGTGAAAGGGTTCCAATTTTACCTGACGTGTGAATTCAGAATGTCTGGGATCTTCAATATCCGGAGTTCCCATGAGTACATCTCTTCTTGCCCTGGTCTGCTTTGGTACATAGATCTTCATATTTAAATCAAGATATCTTATGACCTCTTCAGCATGCGAATAGGTCTCTTTTGTGTTATATCCGGTATCACACCAAATAACGGGTACATCACTTTTTATTGTGGTTACTGCATGTAAAATAGAGGCAGAAAATGGGCCAAAATTAGTAGTTACAATAGCGGTTCTGGAATAGTCTAATGCCCATCCAATAATCTCTTCCGTGGGTATTCCTCTGAATTGTGCATTTAAATGTTTTAAGTGCTTTTCGGTAAACTTCATGGAGCAGGCTCTTTTACTTTATATTATAATAGTATATATCCCATAGTTTTAGTAGGTTAATCAAAAATAGTATATTTTGCGTGTGTTTTTGCCAAGAAGTGTAATTAATTAATTCTTTATCCTACAATTTTAGTAGATTAATAAGAATAGTTAGAATTCAATTGGATATTTTCAGCAGAAAGTAGAACAAATTGTGAATATGACACTTAGGACATAAGATCCGCGAGGGTGGTATGCCGATACACCTCCAGCGCACTATCTCGCACCTTTAGCATTAGCTTATGTACAGAACAACTTTGCTCATCGGGGCAATCTTCACATTTCTCATAAAAGTTTAGACTAACACAAGATACCATGGCTATGGGGCCTTCAAGGACCCGCATTACCGTGGTCATAGGGATCTCAGAAGGATCTTTAATGAGGTAATACCCTCCTCCTTTGCCTTTTTTAGATCCCAAATACCCGGTGTGGCGTAAAGTTAACAGAATGCTCTCCAGAAATTTTTGTGATATATTCTCATGATCTGCAATATCCGCGATGGCAATAGGGGTGCGTTCTTTCTGATTTGCCAGAAATGTTAAGGCCTTTAAACCGTACTTGGTCTTTTTTGAAAGCATGTAGCTAATATAACTAAAAGCAGGGAATCCGTGTTCCTCAGGAAATTGCATCTAATGCCTGAGAAATATCCCCAAGGATATCCTCTATATGCTCCAGACCAACAGAGATCCGAACCATGCCGTCAGTGATGCCACTCTCCATTCGTTCTTTTTCTGAAAGCTTACTATGAGTGGTAGAAGCCGGGTGGGTGACAATACTTCTGGAATCTCCCAAATTTGCCGACAACGATAATAGTTTGATGGCGTCAAAAAATTGCCTTCCGGCTTTTACACCACCTTTTACCTCAAACGAGACCACACAACCGCCTGCCTTCATTTGTTTTTTGGCTAATTGGTACTGAGGATGTGAAGGCAGATAAGGATATTTTGTCCACCGCACTTTTGGATGTGCCTCCAGAAACTGGGCCACCGCCAATGCATTACTACAATGCCTGTCTACCCGTACGGCCAGGGTTTCCAAACTTTTTGAAAGTAACCATGCGTTAAATGGTGAGAGAGACGGACCAGAAATTCGCGCAAACCTGTAGATCTTGTCAACCAGATCCGCCTTACCTACTGTGATCCCGGCTAATACCCTCCCCTGTCCATCCATAAGCTTTGTGCCCGAATGGATCACCAGGTGGGCTCCATATTTAATAGGTTGCTGTAAATATGGAGAAGCAAAACAATTGTCCACGATAAATATCAATCCGTGTTTGTTTGCTATGTCTCCCAGCCGTTGCAGATCAACAAGGTCTACCCCCGGATTTGTGGGCGATTCTGCGTAGATCACTTTGGTATTAGGGGTAATAAGCTCTTCTACTTTCTCTAATTCATCGATCTTGAAATAACTATGGGAAATTTTCCATTTAGGAAAAAACTGGGTAAACAAACTATGAGTTGATCCAAAAATATTACGAGCAGACAGAATATGATCCCCACTTTCCAGTAGTGCTGCAAAGGTTGAAAATACAGCTGCCATCCCGGAAGAAAAGGCAAATCCTGCTTCCGCCCCTTCCATTTTACACACTTTATCTATAAATTCCGTTCCATTGGGATTAGAATATCTTGAATAGATATTCCTGTCCTTTTCTTCGGCGAAAGAAGCACGCATATCTTCTGCATCCTCAAACACAAAACTTGAGGTCATATAGATAGGGCTCGTATGCTCCAAAAATGAAGAGCGTTCTATTTGGGTTCGGATCGCTTCGGTCTCAAAATGACGACTTGTTTTTTTCATAGCCTCTTCTATTTCAGACAATTTACATCTTTTCTGCAATGCGCAGTATATCGCCAAAAACTCCTCTGGCAGTCACCGCTGCACCAGCACCTGCTCCTTGTATTACCAGCGGATGTTCTCCGTAAGACTCTGTATAGATCTCAATAATGGAGTCGGATCCCTTTACCTGTCCCAGACTGCTTTCCTTAGGAACTGAGATCAGTTTTACCTCCAGTTTTCCTTTTTCTTGTTGAAGATCGCCATGTAATTCTCCTACAAATCTTAGTACATGTCCCGAGGATTGCTTCTTCTTAACTTCCTCCATGATTGGGTCCAGAGATTCTATTTGGTCAATAAATGCTTCACTGCCAAGCTTTTGCAAGTTTTTGGGTATCAGATTATCGATCTTTACATCCTCAATTTCATTCTGCAACTCAAGTTCCCTGGCAAGGATCAGTAATTTTCGGCCAACGTCCATACCGGAAAGATCCTCACGCGGGTCTGGTTCGGTATACCCAAGACTCATGGCCTCGAGCAACACTTCAGAGAAAGGCACGTCTTTTTCCGAAAAGGTATTAAAAATATAGCTCAGGGATCCTGAAAATACACCCTTGATCCCCGTAATATTCTCCCCAGATAAATGCAGGAGTTTGATGGTATCAATGAGCGGTAAGCCCGCGCCAACATTGGTTTCATACAGATACTGTTTTTGAAAATGATCTAATTCTTCGCGCAAGAGATGATAAAAGTCAATGCCCAGGGTATTAGCTATTTTGTTGGAAGACACCAGATCGAAACCATTCTCTACAAAATCAAAATAATGGGCTACAAAATCCTCGCTGGCCGTATTATCTACCGCGATTAAATTCTCCAGATGATGGGCCTTGGCGTAGTCAAATATATCTGCGAATGTATAGTCTGTTCCTTTATTCTTTATGGATGTTTTCCAGTTCTTAGTGATGCCGTCCTTATTGAGAAGTAATTTTTTCGAATTTCCCAGGGCAAAGACCCGGAGTTGAATGCCTTTTCTTTTTTCAATGGTCTTGCTGGCACTTAATACCTGGTCTAGCAGGGTTCCACCAACGTTCCCATGTCCAAAAATAGCCAGATTCACCTTTTTACTAATGCCAAAGATCTGTCCGTGCATTACATTCAGTGCCTTGTGGAGATCCACTTTCTTCACAACCAGGCTGATATTCTTGCCTGTTACTGTATTATTGAAAAGTAATGGGATGACCTGATTTTTGATCAGTGCATTGTAGGGTTTGTGAAAAGTGCTGAGATCCTGTCCCACTATGGAAATAACAGACACGTCTTCCACAATAGTGATAGCATTAATGTCTTTCGATCGAAAATCACTTTCAAATTCCTGTTCCAGCGCCTTCTTAGCTGCCTGCGCTTTTTTTGCCGAAACCAGCAAGCCGATGCCCCGTTCAGAAGACCCCTGAGAAATAATACTGACACTTACATTTCGTTGGCTCAATGCTCTGAAAATTCGGGCGTCAACGCCAACCTTCCCCAATAATCCCCTACCCTCAAGGTTGATTAGGGCTTCATCTCCCAGGACAGAAAGCGAGCGAATGCCTTCTTCGTTAGTTTTTGCACTTATAAGAGTTCCTTCATTTTCCTTGTTAAAGGTATTCAGGATCCGGAGAGGAATATTCTTTTCCAACAAAGGAATTATAGTTTTGGCATGAAGAATAGTTGTGCCAAAATTAGCCAGTTCATTAGCCTCACTATAGGAAAGTTGTGCTATTCGCCTGGCCTCTGGCACCCATTTAGGATCGGCAGTATAGATCCCGTCTACGTGGGTATAGTTTTGCAGCTCTTCCGCATCCAGAAAATTGGCGAGAAGTGCCGCAGTGTAATTACTGCCATTCCTTCCCAAAGTAGTAGTTTCGCCATCCTCGGTAGCCCCAATAAATCCGGGAATTACAGGAATCACAGAAGCATCTAGTTTCCTGAAAAAATTACTGGCCCGTTCCCTTGATATTTCCTCCAGCAATTTGGCATCACCAAAAGTATTATCCGTAATGATGAGTTGTCTAGAATCTGCATGTTGAGCCTGTATTCCCTTGCCAATTAAAAGCTTGGTGATCAGCTTTGTTGAGATCAATTCGCCAATTGCCAATACCTGATCCCTGATTTTAGGACTATAATCCCCCAGCAGCGCTACACCTTCCAGGAGTTTTACTAATTCCCGGAATTCCTGAGAAAGATCTACGTTCTTATAACTATGCCGTTGGTATTTCTCAAAGGCCTCGAATTCTTTTATATAGTCCTCTCCTTTTGCGGCTTTATCTAAAATAGTGTCTAATTGATCCGTGGCCATTTCCCTTGCTGATACTACCACTACAATTTTTTCACCTTCTTTCACTTTAGATAAAATGATCTCCAATACCCTTTCTATCCCTTCTCCATTGGCCAGTGAGGTTCCTCCAAATTTGAGGATCTTATAGCGTTTGGCTGCCTTCTCAGGATCAAAAATCGCCTCGAGCAATTGCTCCATTTGTTTGAATTCGATCAAAAATGCGTCGTGACCGTGAAGTGATTTTATCTCTCCATAAGTAACATTACTTCTGGTCTGTGCCATTTGCTTGTGCGTCTCCTTGTTCTCTCTGGCAGAAAAGAACAGATCCGAATCTACCCCAATGATATGAATGTTGGTCTGACTCTGTTGTAATTTTTCAAAAGCCTCTTTCCCATTTCGGTTAATATCAATGGTCTTTAACAGTTGATTGGTAAGTTTATAGGCAGACAATTGAAAACGTTCCTGTAGCTTCCTTCCATGATGTAAAAGCCAACTCTCCACATTAAAAACATTGAGATCTTCATTGGTGCTTCTTTGAAATCGTTCCTTAAAGGATTCGGGGGTACGGTAACACAACATTGCGTGCATCCGCGCATCGTGAACGGGCTGCTTGGAGTTGGTCAGGAACTGTTCCTGGATCTGGCAATTGGCGATTAGCCAGTCGGTCGACTTCCAGTCAGACGCCACAGGGATCAAATGCGTGGTTATCTCCGTGTCTAGTGCGGCCATCTCCCAGGCAATACCTCCTCCAAGTGATCCACCAATAATAGCATACAGTTTTTTAATGTTTAATATTGAAAGTCCTTCCAGGAAGAGCCTGGCTATATCACCGGCTACAAAATCCTTATAATTATCAATGACAAATCCGTCATAGCCATTACCCGGTATATTGAATGCCAGAACAGTATACTTTTGGGTATCTATACATTTTTTCTTTCCTACCAGGGAGGTCCACCACCCGTTAACTCCTGCAACATCCGAATTTCCGGTAAGGGCATGATTGACCAATACGATTGGGGCAGTGTTCAGTGGAAGGCCAAATACCTGATAGGACAACTGAATATCCTGACTTACCCCACTGAGGGTAGTAAACCCTGGGATATTCATTTGTTCTATGTCTGAAACCGCTGTTTTCATATGCAATTATTTAGATGATCTATCTCTACTTACGTAAACACTGATCCTTACTATTACTCCTCTTTTAAACCAATACGGATGAATCGATGGTTGCGAAGGCCTGCTCCAGATCTGCCGTTAGATCTTCCAGATCTTCCAACCCAACAGACAATCTGATCAGATCTTTAGTAACACCGGTAGTGAGCTGCGCCTCATCATCTAGTTGCTGGTGCGTAGTGCTAGCAGGATGAATGATAAGGGACTTGGTGTCTCCGATATTGGCTAAGAGCGAAAAGAGGTTGGTCTCATCTGCGATCTTCTTCGCGGATTCATAGCCTCCTTTTACTCCAAATGTAACGATTCCGCTCTGCCCTTTAGGTAAATACGCCTCTGCATGCGCATAGTATTTGCTGCTCTTTAGCCCCGGATAGTTCACCCAGGTCACTTCTTTGCGATTTTCCAACCAACTAGCCAGGGCAAGGGCATTCTCGCTGTGTTTTTTCATCCTCACCTGCAGAGTTTCCAGACCTTGTATGATCTGAAAGGCATTAAACGGACTCAGGCAGGCACCATGATCGCGCAGCCCCTCTATCCTGACTTTGGCAATAAAGGCTGCCGGACCCAGAGCATCGTGGTAAACTAAGCCATGGTAGCCTGCAGAAGGTTCCGTAAACTCCGGGAACTTCCCGCTAGACCAATCAAAAGTACCGGCATCTATGATGGCACCGCCCAGGGCAGTTCCATTCCCATTGATATATTTTGTTAAGGAGTGGATCACTATGTTGGCACCGTGCTCAATCGGATTCAACAAAGCCGGAGTAGCCACTGTATTATCTACAATAAATGGGATCTTGGCCTTTCTGGCCTCAGCAGAAATAGCTTTGAGATCGAGTACATCCAGTTTTGGATTTCCAAGCGATTCAACAAAGATAGCTCTGGTATTTTCCTTGACCGCTTTTCCAAAATTGGAGGGATCCGCAGGGTCTACAAAGGTAGTGGTGATCCCCAAACGAGGTAAGGTTACACTCAGTAAATTATAGGTGCCTCCGTATAAACTATTGGAGGCTACGATATGATCGCCTGCTTTTAATAAGACCAACAAGGCAGTATTGATAGCACCGGTCCCTGAAGCGGTCACTACCGAAGCAATTCCGCCTTCCAGAGCCGCCAGGCGCTGTTCCAAAATGTCATTAGTTGGGTTATTGATCCTGGTGTAAATGTTCCCAAACTCGGCCAGTGAGAACAAATTGGCCGCATGGTCCGAATCGTTGAACACATAGGCCGTGCTTTGATAGATAGGCACAGCTCGCGTACCTCCGTGTAATTTAGTGTCGTGACCAGCATGTAGTGCTTTGGTCGAAAATTTTTGATCGCTCATGATTTTAGTTTTTTTATTTAATACTAATTGAAATAAAAAAGCCAAACAGCACAACAGACGTTTTATCTGCCATGAAAATCAAAAAAGTTATAAAGAAAGAATATTACCGAAGTAATAGGTTTGTGTTATCTGTCGCGCACATGGCGTGATAGAATGTAGCACCTTCTTTGTTCTGACACAAAGGGTTGCTAAGGCTTCAAAGGGTCTAATCCCTCCACCTTTCTTGATAACTATTCAATAAGAGTTTGAACTTTGGTGAAACAAATATAATGACGGAATTTTTAAAAATCCTAGTAATCCTACAAAAATTATATATTAAAGGCTTCTTGTACCAGGTCTACCATGTCTAGTTTTTCCCAGGTAAATAATTCTACTTCTCGTTTTATCCTCCCGTTATAGGGTGATTCAAAGACCTTTGTTACCTTCCGTGGTTCTTTTCCCATATGGCCATATGCAGCGGTTTCCAAATAGATGGGATTTCTCAATTTTAACCGCTCCTCAATGGCAAAAGGTCTGAAATCAAAAAGGCTGGCCACAATTCTGGCGATCTCCCCATCGTTCATTTTTATTTTTGAGGTACCGTAGGTATCTACATATACTGAAGTGGGTTGCACCACCCCAATGGCATAACTTATCTGCACCAGGATCTCATCGGCTACGCCGGCCGCGATTAGATTCTTTGCTGCATGGCGCGCGGCATAGGCCGCACTACGGTCTACCTTACTCGGATCCTTCCCGCTAAATGCCCCGCCACCGTGGGCTCCTTTACCCCCGTAGGTGTCTACGATGATCTTACGGCCCGTAAGACCTGTATCACCATGTGGTCCTCCAATAACGAATTTTCCCGTTGGATTGATGTGATAGGTAATGTCCTTATTAAAAAGTAGCTGCGTTGCTTCCGGTAATCTTACTTTAACCCTCGGTATTAAAAGGGCCAGCAAGTGTTTCTTTATCGTATTCAACATCTTCACATCATCCTCATCAAAGGGATCATGTTGGGTAGAAATTACTATGGTGTCTATACGCTGGGGGACATTGTCATCAGAATATTCAATGGTAACCTGGGCTTTAGCATCCGGGCGCAAATAGGTAATATCATCATTCTCCTTACGCAAAGCAGCCAATTCCTCCAGGATCTTATGAGAAATATCCAAAGCTAAGGGCATGTAATTCTCCGTTTCTTTGGTGGCATAACCAAACATCATTCCCTGGTCACCGGCACCCTGCTCCTCTTTGGTTCCCCGGTCTACACCTTGATTAATATCTTTGGATTGTTCGTGGATTAGGGAGATGATCCCGCAAGAATCCCCACTGAACTGATACTCCCCTTTGGTATAGCCTATCTGATTGATCACTTCTCTGGTGATCTGCTGCAGGTCTACATAGGTATGGCTTTTTACTTCCCCGGCCAGGACAACCTGCCCTGTGGTAACCAGCGTTTCACAGGCCACTTTACTTTCCGGATCGAATGCAAGAAAATTGTCTAACAAGGCATCACTGATCTGATCTGCGATCTTATCTGGGTGTCCTTCACTTACGGACTCTGAGGTAAATAAATAAGGCATACCTTTCTTTTAATTATACAGAGAAAGGATTTGAAGAACGCTAGAAGGAGTTTGCAAAGGAAGGTCCCGGCAGAAACTGCTTTAGCATTTTTACAGAGGTTGCAATCAGTCAAATCCGTCCTCTTATTAATAAAGTCAAAAGTACATATTTGGGTTTGAAATAAAAATTTTACACATACTTAATTCTTTCAAGTATTTCATCAACTATTTTTTTGGGTACACTATATACTTTGTATATTGCTATCCTTTCAAAATTGAAAAACACAAGCCAAACACCACCATCCTATGCACATCGCAGTTGCCGGAAACATTGGGGCAGGAAAAACCACCCTTACGCAATTACTCTCTAAACACTATAAATGGGAAGCGCATTATGAAGATGTGGTAGACAATCCATATCTGGATGATTTCTATACGCAGATGGAACGCTGGAGCTTTAACCTGCAGATATACTTCCTCAACAGTAGATATCGTCAAATTTTAAAGATCCGTGAAAGTGGCAAGAATGTGATACAGGACCGGACCATCTATGAGGACGCCCATATTTTTGCACCTAACCTGCATGCCATGGGGCTTATGACCAACCGCGATTTTACGAATTACTCCAGTCTTTTTGATCTGATGGAAAGCCTGGTGCAACCCCCGGACCTTCTGATCTATTTAAGAAGCTCTATTCCCAATCTGGTAGACCAGATCCACAAGCGTGGAAGGGATTATGAGAATTCCATTTCCATAGACTATTTAAGTCGGTTGAATGAACGCTATGAAGCCTGGGTGCATGGGTACGAAAAAGGAAATTTGCTGGTCATAGATGTGGATAATCTCGACTTTGTAGATAACCCGGAACACCTTGGTGAGGTGATCACCAAAATAGACGGAGAGATAAACGGTCTATTTTAAAATAAAAACGATTTAAATAAAAAAGACCCGCGAAATTCGCGGGTCTTTTTTTATAGTAAGAAGTAACCTATTAATTTTCTTCTACTTCTTTTTCAATGATCTTTTTGATCTTGATCTTAGCCCCGTCTTCCATTTTATTCATGGCATCGATCTTCGCTTCTACTTCTTCCATAGTTCCGGAAAATACTTGCTCTTCCATCATCTCTTCTCCATTTTCTGTCATAGTAGTAGTTACAGTGGCAGTAACAGTTCCATCATCATTCTTTACCATCTCAACCCTTACTTCTTTCTGCATGGCTTGTTCTACCATCTCGCTTCCTGCTTTCTCCATATTATAAGCAGAAATTGCATCAGAGGATAACGCGATACTGGGAGCGATAACGAGCGCAACAACTGACATCAACTTTAATAAAATATTTAAAGAAGGTCCGGAAGTATCCTTAAACGGATCTCCTACAGTATCTCCAACCACAGCTGCTTTATGAGCGTCTGTTCCTTTACGGCCATCTGCTTCTATCATTTTCTTGGCGTTATCCCATGCTCCTCCGGCATTCGACTGGAAGATAGCCATCAATACACCTGCAGAAGTTACACCGGCCAATAGCCCGCCTAACATTTCCGCTCCTCCGATAAATCCTACAGCCACCGGTACGGCAATGGCCAATAGACCCGGTAATACCATTTCTTTAATAGAGGCTTTTGTAGAGATATCAACACATTTATCATATTCTGCATAGCCATCAGCTGCATCAAAAATAGCCCTGTCTGCTGCAGAGGCCTTTGACATATCAGAATCGTGTTTACGCATTACTTCCAAAGCCGCTTTCAATTGAGGAATATCCCTGAACTGACGACGTACTTCTTCTATCATGGCCATAGCTGCACGGCCAACGGCATTCATAGATAAGGCTGAAAAAACAAATGGCAACATGGCACCTACTAACAACCCAGCCATAATATCTGGTCTGGAAACATCTATAGAGGTTACGTTTGCCACCTTCATAAAGGCTGCGAATAAGGCAAGTGCGGTTAAAGCTGCAGAGGCAATCGCAAATCCTTTTCCAATAGCCGCGGTAGTATTCCCAACTGCATCTAATTTATCTGTACGCTCACGTACTTCACTTGGCAATTCAGCCATTTCAGCTATACCACCGGCGTTGTCAGAAATAGGTCCGTAGGCATCAACAGCCAACTGAATTCCTGTATTTGCCAGCATCCCAACGGCTGCAATAGCGATACCATATAAACCTGCAAAATGATGAGACACCAAAATTGCTGTGGCAATCAATAAAATTGGAACCGCGGTTGACATCATTCCAACACCTAAGCCAGCAATAATGTTTGTAGCTGCACCTGTTTCAGATTGTCTTACAATGGCACTTACTGGTTTTGTTCCGGTACCTGTATAATATTCTGTGATCTTCCCTACTCCCAATCCGGCTACAAGACCGGCAAGGGTCGCAAAAAACACTCCATTAGCAGTGTAATCAACACCGTTATAAACCCATTCTGCGGGAATCATTGATGTTATTATGAAGAAAGATGCGATGACCATAAGGCCAGCAGATCCAAATTCGCCAATATTTAAAGCTGATTGCGGGTTTCCACCTTCTTTTACTTTTACAAAAAATGTCCCGATAATAGACATGATAATACCTACGGCTGCCAATACCAATGGCAAATAAACGGCACCAAGTCCTCCAAATTCGGGGGTGATAATATAAGCACCCAATACCATGGTTCCAATAATGGATCCTACATACGATTCGAAAAGATCCGCTCCCATACCGGCAACATCTCCTACGTTATCTCCCACGTTATCCGCAATGGTAGCGGGGTTCAATGGGTGATCTTCAGGAATTCCTGCTTCTACCTTCCCTACTAAATCGGCTCCAACATCGGCTGCTTTGGTATAGATACCTCCACCCACACGGGCAAAAAGGGCAATTGAAGAAGCCCCTAAAGAAAATCCGGATAATACATTCAATACTAAAGAGACATTGTCTGCCCCAGACCATATATTTTGATAGAGCATAAACAATGAGCTCAATCCTAAAACTCCTAAACCTACAACACCTAATCCCATTACAGAACCACCTGCAAAAGCTACTTCCAGGGCTTTCCCAAGGGAAGTTCTGGCTGCTTGTGTAGTCCTTACATTAGCCTTAGTTGCTACCCGCATACCTATAAAACCAGCTAAACCGGAACAAAAGGCGCCTATTATAAATGAAAGGGCAACCATTCCGCTGGATCCGGCTTCATTTTCCCCTTTGAAATAAAGAAGAACAGCTACTGCAGCAACAAAAATTGCTAAAATTTTGTATTCGGCCTTTAAAAAAGACATCGCCCCATCGGCGATATTTTTGGCGATCCTCGCCATTTTAGCATCTCCTACTTCTTGTTTGGAGACCCACATGTTTTTAAAGAAGACAAACAGCAAGGCTAGTATACCAAATGCCGGTAATAAGGTTATGATTAGTTCCATATTGATTTGTTATTTATACAATTTAAACGGCTGCAAAAGTAGTAAAACGGTTTAGAATATAAAAGCACTAATTCACTATAAAAGTCAAGGCCTTACACAAAGAGGTAAGAGCTAAGCTTAAAAACTAAATCCAAAGGTGCCTGTAATACTAAAAGGTCTTGCATCCGGGTTTTCCAGGTAGTTACCCCGAAAGTTAAAATCGATCCTGAATATCTTAAAGATATTTCCCACCCCAAACGAATACTCAAAATAGATCTTATCTGAGGGAGCTATCAGCGGTATGTTAGTAGGGCTGTTTAAGGCGATATTCTCATCAGATAACTGACCCCAAACGCCCCGCAGGCCTACTATCTCCCTCAGATTCCAGTTTCGGATAAGCGGTATTCTGGAGAAAAGTCGGCCGTTGAAATTCTGTTCCAAATGCAGGGAAAAATAGGTGTCTGTCACAAACTCATAAAAATCGAGGTTGGGGAAGGTTGTATAAAGGGAGAACAGGGTTTGGTTCCCCGGCACTACATTTAATAAACTTAAAGGCACTTCACCTACAGTCTTACCCAACTCAACCGTACTCTTCAAACGACCAAAGCCGCCGATCTGCCATGGCTGGGTATAGGAGAACTGGTATTTGGCATAACTAAAATCGCTTTCAAGAAAAGCCTCCACTCCCTGTGTATAGTTAAATAGCAGGGTAGCGTATTCATCATTTACATTTCGTCGTTCTACTCCATACCCTATAGTGCGTTTACCAGGAGTATATATTAAGGTAGTGGTGAGATCGAATTGTTTTAATTCTGTGGATGTACCAATAGGAGATTCCGGATCTATATATTCCAGACTAAAGGCATCTGGCAAGGCAGAGCTCAGGCTGCGCAAAGATCCTCCAAAGCGAATCCGGAAATTGGTAAAGGGTTCTGCCTCCAGACTCAAGGTAGTTAAATTGATGTTTGTTAAACGGTCATTGTTCCCTACGGTAAGAACAGATGATGAGGCCACGCTTCTTCCCATGACATCGTTGGTAGCTGTTAAACTCAGGCCCAACTGCTCAATATCGCGGCGGTTCCCTCCTGAAATGATCAGCCTGCTTTTCCTGTCGAGCAACCACTTAGCCGCAAATCCATGTTTCACTTTCTTATCTGAGAAGCCGTAGGCCATATATCCTTCAAGACGCCAGGGATCGTTTTGTCCAAAATAGGTCCGAGCGCCACCACGTAATCTTATTCCCTCCGCATCATTATAGCCAAAGGTGCTGTAGATATCCCCAATATCCAGATTCAACTTATCGATCTCCACATAGCCCGAACCCAGGATACTGACTATATTATAATAGGATTTAAATTTGGGTACTGTCTTAAGCGTATCCAATAGGGCATATATACCGGATTCATCCTTGTTCAGGTCTTCTAACCTATTGTTACCCCAAAAGATACTATCGCGTTCAAAGACCAGCGGATCGAAAGGATCTGAAGCTGTTTTGTAGAAGGCATCTGCCTTTGGTTGATCGAAGGTATAATTGTCATAAACCGTGGTTCGCTTTCCGTATACTCCTTTGGATTTTTCCTTTTTACTAAAACTAAAATCAGACAGCATATAATCGCGCTTCAAAAGGAAGACGGAATCATTCACCACCTCAAAGTCCTGCTCTATATAGACCTCCTTTACCCAGTTAATATTAGCACTCTTGGTTACTTCCAGGTTGATCTTTTTCAGGGCAAACGTAGTGTCATTTACCCAAAAATCGCCTTTAAAAGTGAGCTCATTCTTACGTCTGGGGTAGTAGGTAATATGATAGCACCATTTGTTGTCTATATAGGCACTATCCGTTAAAACATAATTATAAACGTCTATTCCTGTGCGCGAAAGTGGACTGGTAAAGCTCTTGTCAAAGAATTTAAGGTAGTTGGCATATACGTCATAATCCGAATACAGATCTTGCACAAAAGCCGTGATTGCCTGATTGTTACTAAAACCTGAGTTCTTATTACCCAATACATCTTCGCGCTCTTGCTGTATGACATTGTTCCCGTATACTTTTGAAAAAACCTCATTCAGAAAAATTGGTAAATATGTTTTTCCGGTTATCCTGGAGGTGTCAAGATCCGCAAAGACAAATTCGAGCCCTTTGAAGATCTTGCTTTTCATCAGCGCACTATCTATGGTATTGAGGTCGAATTCTACTTTTTCGTATTTGTCATATTCGTATTGTTTGAATTTTCGCAGTCCGTTGATCCTCTTTTTCGCCCAGATCTTTCTAAGTATGTCAATGGCCGGATTGTCCTTTTTGGATCGTTTCCCCATATAGATCACTACCTCATCTAATTGTTCTCCTCCTTCAGGCAGTACAATGGTAAGATCAAAAGACACTGCGTTCGTCAATGCTATCTCCTGAGTTTCATACCCAATAAAAGAAACAAGGAGGGTGGAATATCTGATGTCCGATTCCAGGTAGAATCTGCCATTATCATTGGTAATGGTACCTTCAGAAGAATTCTTGAGGATAACATTGGCGAAGGCCACCGGTTCACCGGCTTCATCCACTACTATTCCACTTACTTTGGTCTGACCGTAGATCACAGGACCCATAAAAAGTAGAAGTAAAAAGAGTATTTTTCTCATAGTACTCTGCGGCACATGCTGCCAGATCTTATAAACATTGAATTTTGAGAAAACTTTGTTTGAAACAATAGTTAGGTTTGTGATCTAATTGATGTCTGCAACAAAAAAACTTCGTCAGGGCTTGGTCGACGAAGTTCTTTAAACCTTATTAAAAATTTCGTTCTTATTTGTAAAGTACCTTTCTAACTGCCTTAATAACATCTTCATGATTAGGCAACCATTCCTGTAGTAAAACAGGCGAATAAGGTGCCGGAGTATCCGCAGTATTGATCTTTACAACGGGCGCATCTAAATAATCGAAGGCTTTGGATTGTATCATATAGGTGATCTCTGTTGCCACGTTGCCAAATGGCCAGGCCTCTTCCAGCACTACCAAACGGTTTGTCTTTTTTACAGATTTAAGGATGGCCTCATAATCCAAGGGCTTTACAGTTCTCAGATCAATGATCTCACAACTAATTCCGTCTTTTTCCAATTCATCGGCTGCCTTATAGGCTTCCTTTATGATCTTTCCAAAAGAAACGATGGTAACATCGGTGCCTTCCCTTTTGATCTCGGCTACACCTATTGGAATAGTATATTCCCCTTCGGGCACTTCCCCTTTATCTCCGTACATCTGTTCAGATTCCATAAAAATTACCGGATCATCATCGCGTATGGCTGCTTTCAATAGTCCTTTCGCATCGTTGGGATTGGAAGGCACTACTACCTTTAAGCCCGGGCAATTGGCATACCAACTTTCAAAGGCCTGGGAGTGTGTTGCTGCAAGCTGACCTGCAGAGCCCGTTGGGCCCCTGAAAACGATGGGACAATTAAATTGCCCGCCCGACATTTGTCTGATCTTTGCTGCATTGTTTATGATCT
The DNA here is from genome assembly GCA_963844995.1 of uncultured Flavobacteriaceae bacterium. Classification (GTDB taxonomy): domain Bacteria; phylum Bacteroidota; class Bacteroidia; order Flavobacteriales; family Flavobacteriaceae; genus Muriicola. The sequence continues at coordinate 27,914 of CAWJQE010000016.1, forward strand.
GATCTATCCCAACCAACGCAAAATTAAAGGTCATAAATTCTATGATAGGCCTGTTACCCACCATGGCAGACCCTACTCCTATCCCGGAAAATCCTAATTCGGAGATCGGTGTGTCAATGACGCGTTCCGGCCCAAATTCATCTAACATTCCTTTAGATGCCTTGTAGGCCCCGTTGTATTCTGCCACTTCTTCTCCCATTAAATAAATGGAATCATCTCTTCTCATCTCCTCAGACATGGCCTCTACAATGGCTTCTCGAAATTGTAATGTCTTCATATGCTCGTTATTCTCAACGTTCGTACTTATCAAAATGCGAACAAAAATAGGAAATAATCCTTCAAAACGACCGCAGTAAAAGGTAAAATCAATTTAAATTTTTATTATGCATGCATAGTATTTTTGATTTTTATTAGCTATCTTTACGACCTTAATTACCATTAAAAAATAGTGACCTCATATGAAAATATTAGTATGTATCAGTAACGTTCCGGATACGACCTCCAAGATCAACTTTAGTCAGGATAAAACCCAGTTCGATACTACAGGAGTGCAATTTGTGATCAATCCAAACGACGAGTTTGGTTTAACCCGCGCCATGTGGTTTAAAGAAAAACAAGGCGCTACCATTCATGTGGCAACCGTTGGTGGCGCCACAGTAGAGCCCACCATGCGCAAGGCTTTGGCCATAGGTGCCGATGAGGCTATACGTGTCAATGCTGAGCCTACAGATGGCTTTTTTGTAGCACAACAACTGGCAGAGGTCATTAAAAATGGTGAGTATAACCTGGTTATTGCGGGGCGAGAATCTATCGATTACAATGGCGGAATGGTTCCCGGGATCATTGCTGCCTTGTTAAACATGAATTTTGTGAATACCTGCATAGGATTAGAGATCGAGGGCGACAAAGCCACCGCGATCCGTGAAATAGACGGTGGAAAAGAGACCTTATCTACTTCACTCCCATTGGTCATTGGTGGTCAGAAAGGATTAGTAGAGGAGAGTGATCTTCGAATACCTAATATGAGGGGCATTATGATGGCCCGACAGAAAAAACTGAATGTAGTAGAACCTATCAGTGCTACTCATGCCACAGCAGATAAGAGCTTTGATAAGCCTGCTCCAAAAGGAGCCGTGAAATTGGTAGATCCCGAAAACATTCAGGAACTCATTGATCTGTTACACAACGAAGCAAAAGTAATTTAACATTCACCCATTACATTAAAAAGAAATCATCCACTTATGTCAGTACTTGTATATACCGAAGCCGATAACGGAAAATTTAAAAAGAATGCCCTGGAAGCCGCTTCTTATGCGCATAAGGTGGCGCAGGAAATGGGCACCACGGTTACTGCCGTGAGTTTCAATGTTGCCGATACTTCTTCCCTCGCCACTTATGGAGTAAGCAAGGTTCTAAAGATCAACAATGATTCCTTCAAGACATTCAATGCCAATGCCTATGCAATGGCTCTTGTAGAAGCTGTTCAAAAGGAAGGGATCAAAGTAATCATCCTAAGTTCTAGTACAGATTCAAAATATTTGGCTGCCCTGCTTGCCGGAAAATTACAAGCCGGCTATGCCCCCAATGTTGTTGCCGCACCAGATAGTGTAAATCCTATGGTAGTAAAACGAATGGCCTTTAGTAATAAAGGATTTGCGCATACCGAGATCAATACGGACATTAAGATCATTGGTGTTTCAAATAACGCTTTTGGTGTGCATGAAAACAAGGCTACACTTAACGAAGAAGATTTTAGTCCATCCATAGATGATGCCGCTTTTTCAACCAAATCTGTGAAAATAGATAAGGTAGCAGGAGAAGTGACCATTGCAGATGCAGACATTGTAGTATCTGCCGGCAGGGGATTAAAAGGTCCGGAGAACTGGGGTATGATCGAAGAATTAGCCGGTGTCTTGGGTGCGGCAACTGCCTGCTCAAAGCCAGTGAGTGATATGGGATGGCGGCCGCACGGTGAACATGTGGGTCAGACCGGAAAACCCGTAGCCAGCAACCTTTATATAGCCATTGGGATCTCTGGCGCCATTCAGCACTTAGCGGGAGTCAGTGCTTCCAAAGTAAAAGTAGTTATCAATACTGATCCTGAAGCTCCCTTCTTTAAAGCTGCAGATTATGGAATCGTAGGTGATGCCTTTGATGTAGTACCTAAACTCATCGAAAAATTAAAGGAATTTAAGGCGCAGAACGCCTAATTTTTGTTAATTTGTGCCCCTGAGGGCTGTTTAAATACCTTGGATATTCCTTATATTTTAACAGCCTTTTTTGGTATTTATGTGATTATGAGTCTAGTTCGCTTAAAAATAAAAGGAATCTCTTATAGCCAAACACAAAATGGGGCCTATGCTCTTATTTTAAATGAGGTAGACGGAGACAGAAAGTTACCCATCGTGATAGGTGCCTTTGAGGCTCAATCTATTGCTATTGCTTTGGAAAAGGAAATAAAACCACCTCGACCTCTTACACACGACCTTTTTAAGAATTTTTCAGATCGGTTCGATATTACGATCAAGCAGGTTATAATCCATAAACTGGTAGATGGGGTCTTTTACTCCAGTATAATTTGTGAACGCGATAAGGTAGAGGAGATCATAGATGCACGTACTTCCGATGCCATTGCCCTGGCCTTGCGTTTTAATGCACCTATCTTTACGTATAAGACGATCTTAGACAAGGCAGGAATTTTCCTTAAGTTTTCTTCCAAGGAAAAGGAAAAAGAAGAAATAGATGACAGTATTGTGGTAGATGAGATCCTTCAGGAAGGAGAAACGGTAGAAATAGATCCCGGATCTGCGGCCCCCTATAAGGAATTAAGCCTGGATGAACTCCACAAGGAACTTAAAAAAGCTGTAGCCAGTGAGGATTATGAAAAGGCGGCCAGGTTACGGGATGAAATATCTAAACGCAAATGATCATCTAGCCAACTAGTATGAAGCCAGGATCTTGGATGCTTTTCTTTTTTTTGTTGCTCTTCGTCCATGGTTTTGGGCAGGATGTTATCCCCAAGGATTCGGTTCTTCAAGATACGATTGTCAGCGTTGCTCATAGTGCAGTAAGCGAATCGGAAGCAGTAGGCAATAGCCCTATCATAGCTAACCAGGGATTTTCCATCAATAGTCTATGGCGTGGCATTTTAGGAATGCTCGTCCTTATTTTTATCTCTTATATTTTTTCGGCTAACAGAAAGGCCATCAACTGGAAAACAGCCGGCACAGGTTTGTCTATTCAATTAGTGCTCGCCATTGGGATTCTAAAAGTTCCCGCCATTCAGTGGTTCTTTAATAAATTGGGGCAATTCTTTAATGAGATCCTGAAATATACACTGGCCGGAAGCGAATTTATTTTTGGCGGACTACTCAATTTGGACAATCCAAATATTGGGTACATTTTCGCTTTTCAGATATTACCTACCATCATTTTCTTTTCGGCTCTTACCTCGGTACTTTATTATATGGGGATCATTCAAAAGATTGTTAAGGGACTTGCATGGTTACTTTCCAGATTTCTGGGAATCTCAGGAGCTGAAAGCCTGAGTGTTTCCGGGAACATTTTTCTGGGACAAACAGAGGCGCCTTTACTTATTAAGGCTTATCTGGAAAAAATGAATCGCTCTGAGATCTTACTCGTCATGATAGGCGGAATGGCCACAGTGGCCGGAGGGGTATTAGCAGCGTACATTGGATTTCTCGGGGGTAATGATGAACAATTACGCTTAGAATTTGCTCGCCACCTTATTGCTGCTTCAGTTATGGCAGCACCGGGAGCCATCGTGGTCTCTAAGATCCTGTATCCACAGACGGAGCCCGTGAATAAAGAGATACAGGTGTCTACTGAGAAGATCGGTTCCAATATACTAGATGCTATTGCCAATGGCACCACAGAGGGATTAAAACTAGCGGTGAACGTAGGGGCCATGTTATTGGTCTTTGTGGCTTTTATTGCCATGCTGAATGGTATATTGGGCTGGGTAGGTGATCTTACCACTTTAAACACATGGATAAGTGCAAATTCCGCTTATGAACAACTTTCCCTTGAGGCAATCTTAGGGGTCATCTTCTCTCCTTTGATGTGGTTGATAGGAGTAAACACCCAGGACATATTATTAATGGGGCAATTGCTGGGGATAAAACTGGCAGCCAGCGAATTCATCGGGTATATTCAATTAGCAGAACTCAAGGATTTCAGCAATGGGATCCATTTTACCTATAATAAGTCGATCATCATGGCAACCTATATGTTGTGTGGTTTTGCCAATTTTGCCTCTATTGGTATTCAGATAGGTGGTATAGGCTCCCTGGCACCGGGACAACGCAAGACGCTTTCTGAATTTGGCCTGAAAGCCGTTCTGGGGGGCACTCTGGCATCTCTGTTATCCGCTACTATTGCCGGGATGATCCTGGGGTAGTCTTTTACCCCACTTCGTTTAGCTTATGCCTCTTTTCGTTGATAAGTTTTCAAAAGATACATGCTTTCATGGAGCACCTATAGCGCCATTTTTTTAATTTTACATCAGCTCAAAAGATATATTCTCATCGAACTATGAAACAATACCACGATCTCCTGAAGCACTCGCTGGAACAAGGCAATATTAAAAATGACCGTACAGGAACAGGCACCATTTCCGTATTTGGCTACCAGATGCGTTTTGATCTAAGTGAAGGTTTCCCAATGGTGACCACCAAAAAATTGCATTTAAAGTCCATCGTTCATGAATTATTATGGTTCCTGAAAGGAGATACCAATGTTGAATATCTGCAGAAGAATGGGGTTCGGATATGGAATGAGTGGGCCAATGAGGATGGAGATCTGGGTCCGGTTTACGGATACCAATGGCGCAACTGGAACGGAGATGGTATAGATCAGATCAAAGATCTTATTCAAACCTTAAAAAATAATCCGGATAGCAGGAGAATGATGGTAGCCGCCTGGAACCCAAGTGTCTTACCAGATTCATCCAAGTCCTTTGCAGAGAATGTGGCCAACGGAAAAGCGGCCCTTCCCCCCTGCCATGCTTTCTTTCAATTCTATGTGGCAGACGGTAAACTATCTTGTCAGTTGTATCAACGGAGTGCTGATATCTTTCTGGGGGTCCCATTTAATATAGCCTCCTATGCCCTATTCACACTTATGGTAGCGCAGGTATGCGGCTATGAGCCCGGAGAATTTATTCACACTTTTGGTGATGCCCATATCTACAACAACCATATGGAGCAGATTGAGTTACAACTTAGTAGAGATCCCAGACCCTTACCTAAAATGGTCCTGAATCCGGAAGTGAAAGATATATTTAATTTTAAATTTGAAGACTTTACCCTTCTCAATTACGATCCGCATCCACATATTAAAGGAATGGTGGCCATTTAATTCAATTTTAAGGAAATTTGTACCTATCATAAAATGCACATAACTTTCTAATTATTAAATTAGTGCATGATCAAGGTTATTCGGTTTATTTTCTTTCTTGGCTTTTTCTCTGCATTGCATGGGCAGGAGGCAAAAACTTATAACATAAAAGAGGTGTCTTCTTCACCTTATTTTGAGGAGTTGCCTTGTGCTAATAAGGGTACTGAAGAATGTTTCAAGAATCAGGTGAAAGCACATACCGTTGCAAATTTTGATTACCCAAAAAGTGCCTTGGAAAAACGACTTACTGGAAATGTATATGTTCAATTTGTGATTGATTCAACCGGAGTCATCACAAATATCCGAACGCGGTCACTGGAAAAGGTATTTGAGAAGGAAGGGGTTCGAATTGTGGAAGCGATCCCTAAACTCAAACCGGCCTTATTGAAAGGTAAACCGGTTGCAATGATCTATTCCTACCCTATAGAATTCAACCTTATCCTAAACGAAAAGCAAATTCAAAAACCAACTACTCTATCTGTCAATGCAGACAATGCCATAGGTTCTACAGAGGTTGTTCCATATAACGCTGCACCAGTATCACCCTTATTGCAGGGATGTGAAAAGGATAAAGACTGGTCTGCTTGTTTTAAGGCTAAAATGGAAGACAATTTTGTAAAACGAATTACCAGTGCCATTCGACCTAAGGGAAATATTCAAATAAAGGCCAAGGTTTATTTCGAAATAAACAAGGACGGGGATATCGTAAACCCAATTGTCGTTTCATCCAACAAGAAAGTGATTGAAGTGGTCACCGAGTATTTGAATGAGGGAGATATTCATATTACTCCAGCGAAAAATGCCCGGGGCGAAACCATCGATTCCTTTTTTAATTATGATCTTTCTCTTGCAGGAATTAAAAGGAAGGTAATGTATCGGAATTAAATAAGATTATGATCTGCTATTTTAACTCCGGGAAAAACAAAAAAAATCCGGAACCTTTTACGAAGTTCCGGATCTAAATTTTTTTCTACCCGACCTATAATTCCAATACAGCGTTTTCTGTACCGGCAAAGTCGTTCCACTGGTAACGATCAGCTTCTGTTTCGTTTACATAAGCACCATCTACCAAGTAACGGAATTCGTAAGAATTCTCCTTTGGAAGATCAAAGGTACCTTTGAAGTTTCCGTTCTTTAATTTTTTCAACATGCTTCCTTTTGGATTCCAGTTGTTAAAGTCGCCTACTACAGCTACTTTTTTAGCATCTTCTGCAGGAACAGTAAAGGTTACTTTTACTACAGGTTTAGTTTTCAAATATTGTTTAGCAATTGCCATCTTAATCCGTTTTAAAATTCAGTGCAAAATTATAACATTAAACCCCTCATTTACAAGGATTAACGAATTATTATCATATTCATAATAAAAGCCTAACAAATAATTGACATTGGCAATTTTAGATACTCACTTTTTAGGAGTAAGTAAGGATCAAGGGGCCGATTTCAGGATTTCTGCAATAGCATCTATCTCATTTTCCGTATTGTAGAGGTGAAAACTAAGCCTGATGCCTCCCCCTCTTTGCGAACAACAAACATTTTCTTCTTCCAAATATGCATATAAGGCATCATCTCCCGAAATATTTAAGATAGTTCCATGGTCCTTCCGGTTGCGTATTGCATCACTAAGAAGACCCAGATCTCCGAAGGCACCCATCGCTTTACGGATCAGTCTTCTGTTATGAGCCTCTATCTTTTCCATATTCCATTCCATAAGTTTCTTTATTGAAAAATGGAGGCTGCCAAAACACAAACTGTCCAGATGGCCGGGTTCCAGGTGTTTGGCCAGGCGGATCGGACCCGTGGCCTCCAACTGCCCATTTACAGAATTAAAGCCCGTAGTTTTTAAGTTTAGGTGTTCTGTGGTCCTTTCTGAGAAAAGCATCAGACCATTCCCTGTCCCGGCCAGTAACCATTTATACCCGCTAGCACCCAGGATATCGAGCCCGGACGAATCGAAGTCAAAGTTAAAAGCGCCACAAAATTGCGTGCCGTCTGCTATCATCAAAAGCTCAGGATGTTTTTCACGAAGTTGTTTGATGAAATCCAGATCGATCTTGATCCCATTTTGCCATTGCACCATGCTAAATGCAAATACCTGAATGTTACCCTCACTTAATTTGGATTCTATATTTTCTTCTAAATGTTCGTCTATCCCGGCATAGGTTATTGGAAATCCCCGGCTCTCAAAAGGCCAGTTTACAGAGGGGTAATCTGTTTCCAGCAACAAGACCCTGTATTCATTGGGCATCCCTTCGAGAACCATGTTCAGGGCAAGAGAAAAATTTGGAACCAGTGCCACTCTATCCCTTTTACATCCTAAAAATTTACCCACCGTTTCTTTGGCATCGGAGATCATTTGAAAACTTTCCATCTTCATATGGCTTCCCCCAATTAGAAAATCGAGATCGTGCTCCTGCCGCCATTCAAGTAATTCATCAGACAACAATCCTATGGCCGCAGTATTGGCATAAAGTGAATGATTCGCTACCGGAAAATGAGACTTTATTTTTTCAAATGACATAATGTATAAGAGTATGAAACAATATGATTAAACATACAAAAAGAACTTTTGATCCAGAGAAAATTACACCTCTTTTTTGACCGTCATGAATCATATGGCAATTTCCGAATTCCCGTATCTTTGTAACTAAAGATAACCTTTTGGAATGTTCTCAAAGCACAAAAAACAACCTACCATAGACCTGGAGCAACACGAGCAGATAGAATATGCCCAGGATCGGATCCGTCAGAAAAAGAACCTGTACAGGCACTTTGTCTGGTTTCTGATCGGGAGTGTTGTTCTAGTGATCTTAAATAAGGTCTTGAAATATGGTGAGGATTATGATTGGTCTTATTGGGCCTTTGCTTTATGGGGGTTCTTTTTGCTGGTACATCTTGTGAATGTATTTATTATGAATGAGTTTATGGGGCGCGACTGGGAACGGCAACAACGGGAAAAACTTGTGCAAAAACAACAAGAACGAATTGCTGTATTAAAAAAAGAAATCGCAGAAAAAATCCCTGAACCTCAACCTTTAAAAAAAAAAGAAGTTTGAAGAATATCACTATGATCGCCGCGGTAGCAGAAAATGATGCCCTTGGAAAAGACAACACCCTTCTATGGCATCTCCCGGACGATTTTAAACGATTTAAGGCCATAACAACCGGACATATCATCATCATGGGCAGGAAAACCTTTGAGAGTTTTACCAAACCCCTGCCTAACAGACCCCACATCATCATTACCCGAGACAGGTCCTATACAACTTCATATCCAGAATGTACCGTGGTGCATTCTTTAGATGAGGCTCTGGATCTGGCAGACAAGCAAAAGCAGGTCTTTATCATTGGTGGCGGTGAGATCTATACACAGGCAATGTCTGTTTCTGATAAATTGGAGATTACCCGGGTGCACGAAACGTATGAAGCCGACACTTTTTTTCCTCCAATAGATCCTGAGGATTGGCAACTGATTAAAGAAGAGCACCATCCGTCTGATGAGAAACACGCAGTTCCTTTTAGTTACCTCACTTATAAAAGACGTTAGAAATCTTTGTGGGATACGCTTATCTCCCCAGTGGCCCCGGTCAAAAATGATTCCACCAGCGATGCATCCGCATTGGTATAAAAACGGTGCTTTGTAACGCCATGATCTCCTGCCAAAAGTCCTTGCTTTTCAAGGATCCTATGTGTTTGATTTGCCACTGCCTCTCCGCAATCAATGATCTTCACATGAGCGGGTAATTCTTCTTTCAGAAGCGGGATAAGATGCGGATAATGAGTACAACCAAGTACCAGGTGATCAATTCCGGAAGCTAACATAGGTTGTATATATGTTTGTAACAATTTCCTGGCAGATTCTGAAGTAGCTTTCCCCGCTTCAATGAGTTCTACCAGACCGGTTCCTTCTTGTTCTATGATCTTGATATTGGACGCATGATTCTTTGCCGTACTATAAAAAAGGGCGCTACTAAGGGTACCCCTGGTAGCTAATACCCCAACGGTCCCGGAGGTAGATTGAAGTGCGGCCGGCTTTATAGCCGGTTCTATCCCAATAAAGGGGACAGGATAGTGGGTGCGTAAATGATCGATGGCATTGGTAGTTGCTGTGTTACAGGCAACTACAATTAGTTTACAGCCAAGATCTAAGAGCAGTTCCGTATTCTTAATACTCAGTTGAACTATGGTCCCGGCCGACTTTTCCCCATAAGGTGCATTCTTACTATCCGCAAGGTAGATGGTATCCTCAAATGGAAGCCTTTGCTGTAATTCCTTCCAGATGGAAATACCGCCAACTCCTGAATCGAATATCCCAATGGGTTTGTTGTTCAAGGTTTCGTTTTAAATATGGTTCTTGTAAAAATAAAAAAACCGTCCCTTTTGAGGACGGTTTTTTAAAGGTTTAGTTATTATTAAAACCCTAGTTCCTTTTTTACTTCCGGCAGTAGGTCTTTTCCTTTTGCTACGATAACTCCACCGCCCTGGGTAGAATCCATAACATATTGAATTCCTTGTGCAGCCGCAACCTTTTCAATGGCTGCCATGGCTTTTTCTGAAATAGGCTGAAATAGCTCTGCTTGCTTCTTAGCCAATTCTTGTTGGGCTACTTGCTGAGCTTCTCCAATATTTCTTTCAAATCCCTGGAGCTCAACCGCTCTTTTTTCATTTTCCTCTTTTGTCTTTGCAGAGGCTTCACTTTGATATTGCGTATACTTATTACGTAACTCTGTCATAGAGCTTTCAATATCTGCCTTATAGGTTTCCTGTAATTTTTTGAGTTCTGCTTGTGCTGCTTTCATCTCTGGCATTTCAGACAACAGATCTGTTACATTGATGTGTGCAACTGAACTTTGTGCGTTTACAAAACCTGTAGCTGCAACAAACAATACGATAGCTACTGCTACTTTCTTCAAGTGTTTCATGACTTTAATTTTACTATTTGAGTGTTATTATTGAATTCTATTTTTGATCTACCGAATCTTTCTTCTGCTCGGTTTGCTTTTTTCTTTCTTCTTCTTTCTCCTTGCGTTTTGCTTCTCTTTCTTCCAGTAATTTTTTCCTTCTTGCTTCGTAAGCCTGCTTGCGTTCTTCCCGCAATTTTAATGTTTCGGCCCTTTTCTCTTCTACTGTCTTTTGTCTTGTTTCTTCTGCTTCCTGGGCTTGCTCCAAACGCTCTTTCAATGCGTCTGTCATCTCTGCTTCTTCTGCCTCAGCCTCACTTTCAAAGGCCGTTAATCTGGCTTTCTCTGCCGCCTTGGAAGGTTTACTTACTCTCCGGGTCCTGGCAATTCCTCTCAGCACTAATTCGCTGATATCATGCCTTTTTTCGGAGTACAACATTACGACATCCGCCGATTTATCAAAAATAAAATCGTACTTTTTATTCGCTCCAATGGCCTGTACTTCATTGAATACCTGGTCCTGGATTGGTTGTATCAACCTTCTCTTTTGGAGGACCAGATCACCGTTGGGACCAAACCGGTCTTGCTGGTATTCCAGCATCTCCTTTTCAAGGATCTGGATCTCTTCAGTACGCTCGCTGATCAATTCGTCTGTGAGCAATACTTTTTCGGCCATCAGGTCTTTCTTCATCTGATCTACCACTCCCTGTTTTTCTTCTATTTCCAATTTCCATCGCTGTACTTTGATCTCCAGCTGTTCATTGGCCTCTCTGTATTCCTCTACATTTTCCAGGATATATTCCATGTCCACATATCCTATTCGAACGCCCCTTTGTGAAAAGGTTGCGAATGTGGTCAGAAATGCAATAATTATTAAAAGAACGTTTGTTTTCATCCTACTTCGGTTTAGTACATAGAAAATATCGTGCCAAAATTACTAAAACTTTTAGTATGAGCGATTTACCTTTTTTGTTTGGGAAGTTATAGTACCTAGAATTGCTGCCCTATGATAAAGTGTGTCTGCCATCCACTGGGACCGTTCCCCGCAGATGCCGGTCTTAGATCCTCATCAAATCCGTATCCAAAATCTATCCCCAACAAACCAAAGGCAGGCATAAAAATACGCAAGCCCACTCCGGCCGATCTTTTTAGTTGAAACGGATTAAACTCATTAAAATTGTTAAAAGAGTTTCCAGCCTCTAAAAAAGTAAGTCCGTAAATGGAAGCCGATGGTTTTAAAGTAAGTGGATACCTAAGTTCAAGAGAATACTTATTGTAAACAATTCCTCCTTCTTGTGCGAAGGTTATCGGGTCTACCGGAGTAAGCGAATTATTCTCATACCCCCTTAACTGTATAGTTTCCCTGCCATCCAGAGTAAAGTTCCTTCCTAAGCCGTCTCCTCCTAAGAAAAATCGTTCAAATGGAACCTCTCCTACATCAGAGTTGTAATTCCCCAGGAACCCGAATTCTATATTGGTTCTAAGCACAAGTTTATCTACCAGACGTGTATACCAGTCGCCCTTAAATTTTATCTTGTAATACTCCAGCCAGCGGAATCGTTCCTGATCCACACTTTCCAGTTCATTTAGTTCAGAGGTTGTTAAGGTACTACCAACACTCCGCCTTTCTGTCTGTAACTCTGTGAGCTCTTCACTCCTGTCTTTTAAAGCGGCAAAGTCCTTGTCACTAAACAAAGAGTATGGAGGGGTGAACTTGGCGGTTATTTCAAAAATAGATCCTGTGATCGGATATATACGTCCGGGACCGGCCGATGATCTTGAGATCCCAAAAGTGTATGCAAGGGAATTAGATTGCCCATTTCCAAAATTGAATAGTCCGGTTCTATAATTCTTAAAATCGTACAACTGATAACTCAGCGAATGAGAAAGGGTAAAGAAATCATCTGGCCATTGTACTCTTTTCGCCAGGCCTAGTGATACTCCTGTAATAGCAAATTGTTGATTCTTATCTACTTCTACCCTACCATTATTCCCGAAGGAAGCGAGGAATTGTTGTGTTCTTGAAAGTGAGAGATTAAAGCGTACCGGTTTTTTTCCTCCCAACCAGGGCTCTGAAAAGTTTAAACTGTACACACGGAACGTCCTGCTCGCCTGCAATCTCAGGGCAAAGGTTTGGCCATCTCCCATCGGGACCGGTTTATATGCTTCCCCATTAAATAAGTTCTGAATAGAGAAATTGCTAAAGGATAGCCCCAGCGTACCAATAAAACCGCCGCCACCATAACCTCCCTGTAATTCTATCTGACTAGACCCCGATTCCACAAGGCTGTATGCAAGATCCACAGTTCCTGAGTTTGGATCCGGATTCTGAATGTCCGGGGCTATTTGTTCGGCATCAAAGAAGCCCAATTGTCCAAGTTCACGTACACTTCTTATTATGTTCTCCTTACTGTATTTCTGCCCGGGACGTGTTCTGATCTCCCTGAAGATCACATGGTCATTGGTCTTATCGTTCCCCGTAACCGTTACATGGTTCAAAAAGGTCTCTTTACCTTCAATGATGCGAATCTCAAAATTAATGGTATCATTTTCTGCTGAGACCTCAACCGGATTAATCTGTGAGAACAAATACCCATTGTTCTGATACAAATTAGTTAGATCGGCGGCATCTGGTTTGCTATTATCAGCAATACGCTCCCTTAGGAGCACCCCATTGTAGGTGGCGCCTTTCTTGATCCCTAATACCTGCGACAGCTGTCTGTCTGTATAGACAGAGTTCCCCACAAAATCGATATCCCCAAAATAGTATTTATTGCCTTCCTCAACTTTAATGGTGATCTTGATGTTCTCATCATTGACCTTAGTAATAGTATCCGAAAGTACCCGGGCGTCGCGAAAACCATTCTCAGCGTATTTATCTATCAAAGAAGAGAGATCCTCTTTGTAATCTTCCGGAATGTATTTTGATTTCTTCCAAAACCTACCCAGCTTTTTACGCTTGGTATTTTTCAAGGATTTTCGCAGCTGTGAGCTTGATAACTCACTATTCCCATCAAAGACAATATCATCTATTTTAACCTTATTGCCTTTATTGACATTTATAACTATGCTCTCTGCATTGGTCTCTGAAGTATCCCTTGCAGTGGCTATCGTAGCCTTGGCATTGAGATAGCCTTGCTTCTTGTACTTATTCTGAAGGTAGTTCTTAGTGTTCGCAATAAGACTTTCAGTAATCTTCTTCCCTTTCTTTAGATCAGTATCCTTAATGATCTCATCTACCTTGCGTTTTTTAACACCGTAAATGGTTACCTTAGATAAGGTGGGTCGTTCTTTTATATTGAGCTCCAAATAAATGTCTTCCCCTTCTATGTTAGTAATATAAAAGGAGATATCACTAAACAATTCCAGTCCCCATAATTTCTTAAGAACATCACTGATCTGATCGCCGGGAACGGTAATGACCTGTCCTTCACGTAACCCTGTATAGGTCTTTACAGTTTGTTCATTATAACTCTGCAAACCTGATACCTCTAATCCTTTAAGGATATACTTTTTGCCATTATCATAGGGGATTTCCTGTGATACTGCAGTACTGGTACTTATAAATAAAAGGAGGGTTGCAAGGAGGTTCAGCAATATGAATCGATTCATACCACTAGTTAAGTTGTTCGCTTGTTTTTCCAAATCGTCGTTCTCTGTTCTGGTAATTCTTTATTGCTTCTGCCAGATGCTGCTCCCGGAAATCGGGCCAAAAGACATCCATAAAATACAATTCGGCATAGGCTATCTGCCAAAGTAAAAAATTGCTTATTCGATGTTCACCACTGGTTCGAACAAGCAAGTCTACGTCTGGCAAATTATGCGTGTAAAGATGGCTATTTATAATGGTATCATCAATATTCTCGGGCGAAATTATATTATTTTTAACTTTGAGACTAATTTCCTGAACCGCGTGCTTTATTTCTTCACGTGCTCCATAACTCAATGCAAGGGTAAGGACCATTCCATTATTCTTCGAAGTCTTTTCGATCACCTCCTGTAATTCGGCATAGGCCTTGGAAGGCAGAGAATCTATATTCCCAATGGCATTGAGCAAAATATTATTCTTGTGGAGGGTTTTGAGTTCCTTTTTTAAAGAAGAGACCAATAAGTTCATAAGCGTGTCTACTTCTAACTTAGGTCGTTTCCAATTCTCAGTAGAAAAGGCGTACAAGGTCAGGAATTCTATGCCTAACTTGGCACAGTTCTCTACGGTTTCTCTTACTGCCTTAACCCCATTTTCATGTCCAAAAATTCGGAGTTTACCGCGTTGCTTTGCCCATCTGCCATTACCATCCATAATGATAGCCAGATGCCTTGGCAATAAACCCGATTTCAGTGATTCTATAGTGTCCATTCTATAACTTACTCAAAACAATCGGAGCAGACTATCCTTCCAAATGTATAGGTAAGGGTTATGCCTGAAAATACGTACCAATCGTCACTTAATATATTGCCAAAACGAAATTGTTCAAAATTTGATCCCTCAGGGTTACTTGCATCCAGATTATCCGTAAAGGTGTACCGCGCTCCTATTTCGGCACCGAGGATCAAGAACTGATTGATCCTAAGTTTGGCCCCTACGGTCATGGGGATCGCAAATGCGCCTTCCTTCTGCCCGGTATCTTGCAATGCACCGGCATCAAAATAATTAAAATCATAACGAAAATACGTAATTCCCGTGTATAGATAAGGTGTAAAGGCCTGTGATAGAGAATGCAAATTGTATTCCACAAAGTTAAATTCGAGCCCGGCGGAGGTTTCCAAGATGGTATGGTCTAGTGTATACCCCCTTTGTTGTCTTGAAGCAATATCCGACTTTGAATCGTCTGCAGTAAAATTACCATACAAAACACTTGCCCGCCAAGCATAGCGTTTGCTTTTATTCCATTTAAAAATCCCGCCAAATGCAGGTCCTGTAGGGGAAATAAAGTTCATGCTGCCAACATCCCCTATATTGTTCATACCACCCGCGACCAGACCTATTTCATAGGTTTGAGCCCCAATCTCCGTGGCAATAAGTGTTAAGAGTATTAGCAGAACAGTTTTCATGGACTTAAAAAGTGTGCAAATATACTCCTTTATGACTTTTCGGGTATGTAAACTCAAGATCTTTCGTTTTCTTGATTAACAAGCTTTTAGAGCATTTATTGTTTCAGGCATCAATTGCGTTTGTCCTGTCCCCATAATAATTTGTTCCGGATGGTCTTTAGAAAACTTTCCGAAGCGTACTCAATCATTTTAATAGTAAAGTCGGCCTTTTTTACAACCAGTTCCTTTCCGTTGGCAATACTGGCCAGGCGAGAGTCCAGGGAAACCATATGCTTTTTTTCCCTTCCCGAAACTTTGATCCGAATCACTGTATCATCGGAAATCACCAGGGGTCTGGCATTAAGATTATGAGGTGCAATAGGAGTAATGACCAGAGATTGCGCTGTTGGCGTTATCACCGGACCACCGCAACTCAAAGAATACCCTGTAGAACCCGTGGGCGTTGAAATAATAAGCCCGTCTGCCCAATAAGAGGTTAGATATTCGTCATTTAAATGTGTTTCAACCGTGATCATGGAGGTCGTATCCTTTCGGCTCACTGTTACTTCATTCAGGGCAAAATTCAGTCCTTTAAATTCTTCGATCTCAGGGCTTGCCTGAATAGATACCAGGCTGCGTTCAACCACTATATAGTCGCCCGAAATAAAGGCTTGCATCATATTCCGCACTTCTTCCTTCTTATAGGTTGAAAGAAAGCCCAAACGGCCTGTATTGATACCAACTATAGGGATACCCAGATCTCCCACAAATGTTACAGCGCGTAAGATGGTACCATCGCCCCCAAAACTGACAAAGAGATCAAAGTTAGCATCTAGTCCGGATTTATGATTAAAAGTGAGGTATTTAGTATTCGGTCGTTTTGCAGAAATAAGACCATAAAATTCCTCTTCAATAGCAACAGTAGCTTCCATTTTGGCAAGTTCTTCCAGTAGCTCAAAGACATACTTGAGCGCATTGTCCTGGTAAGACTGTCCATAAATGGCGATCTTCATACGTTGAGAAATTTGTCCAAATAATCTGAACGTTCTTTGAGATCCTCAAGGAACTGATCATCCTTATTTCCAAAAAGGATGGTATAGTTATAACGGCGAAAAGTATTGACCACTTCATTAAAATTATCGACCCCGATCTTAAGGGTGATCTGTATTACTTCGCTTCTAGAATCTGTAATAAAAGCACCTATAAGCTTTGTATTATTACTTTCCACTATCTGGGCGATCTCACTAAAGGAGTAGTCCTTGATCCCTTTGGCCACAACTATAATAGACCCCGGTTCTTTAAAAAAGGGAGTGTCAATAAAAACACCGACAATATCATTCAGGTCGTAATAGCCAAGTACATGGGCCTCTTCATCTAAAACAGGCACCAGATTAGCCTCATTACGGGAGAAGATCTCCAACACATCTAGCCAGGAGGTTGTTTTATGTACAAAGAAAGACTCCAGATTTCTTTTAAAAGTTTCTATGATTTCGTCTTTCTCAAAAGCCTCCAGGTCATTTTCTGAAAGCAAACCCAGGAATTTCTGATCTTTTGTAATGGCCACGTGGGAGTAGATACTATTCGTAAAAAAATGAATAGGCTCTTCCAGATTGTCCTTGATATCAAAGACCGGAATGGTATGGATAATATGAGATTCTATCAGCATAGCTTTTTAAATTAATGCAAATTAGTAATTTAAAATATCAAAAGGCATGCCTAATTTGTATTTTTGCGGCTGTTTAACGATGATACAGTCCTAATGACGAAACTTAGTGTAAATATCAACAAAATAGCCACTTTAAGGAATGCCAGGGGTGGAAATGTTCCCAACCTTCTAAATGTAGCCTCAGATATTGAAGAATTTGGTGCCCATGGAATTACGGTACATCCAAGACCCGATGAACGACATATAAGGTATGCTGATGTATACGACCTAAAAAAGATATTGAAAACCGAATTTAATATAGAAGGTAACCCCAATGAGGCTTTCACTGCAATGGTCCTGGAGGTACAACCTACCCAGGTAACCCTGGTGCCCGATGCTGTAGATGCTATCACTTCCAATGCAGGTTGGGACACTATAACGTATAAAGAACTGCTGAAGGAAATGATCAATACCTTTAAAAGCAAAGGCATCCGTACCTCTATTTTTGTGGATCCCGATCCAAAAATGATAGAAGGGGCTGCCGAAACAGGTACGGATCGGATTGAACTTTATACTGAACAATATGCTGAGATGTATACGAAAAGCCCCGATAAGGCCATTCAACCCTATGCAGAAGCCGCTAAAGTAGCTCACTCCCTGGGCTTAGGGATCAATGCCGGGCACGATCTAAGTTTGGAAAACATCGCTTATTTTAAACAAGGTATTCCTCATCTATTGGAGGTTTCCATAGGCCATGCCCTTGTTTGTGAATCTCTCTACCTTGGGTTAGAAAACGTGATCAATATGTATATACACAGATTAAGGTAATGAACATATTACATTCAACCATCCTGGGAGAAGGCGATCCTTTAATTATTTTGCACGGTTTTCTTGGCATGTCCGACAATTGGAAAACGCTGGGTACCCAATATGCTAATAATGGCTATGAGGTACATCTGGTAGACCAGCGGAATCATGGAAGGAGCTTTTGGTCCGATGACTTCAACTATTCCATTTTAGCTGAAGATGTAAAAAGATATATGGAACATCATGCGTTGTCTGTAGTTAGTATTCTAGGTCATTCTATGGGAGGAAAAACAGCAATGACATTTGCCTGCACCTTTCCGGAACGTCTTACCCAATTAATGGTAGCAGATATCGCCCCAAAATTTTATCCCCCACACCATCAGTATATAATAGATGCCTTAACTGCGCTTTCAATGGATGAAATAACTTCCAGGAGTCAGGCCGACTTCCTTCTGGCGGAACATTTACACGATTGGGGAATACGGCAATTCTTATTAAAAAATCTGCATTGGGTAGAGAAAGGACGCCTGGCTTTTCGTTTTAATCTGAAGGTATTATCAGAAAGAATGGAAGAAATTGGGGAATCTATAGGCAGTACAGATACCTATCTGGGGCCCACACTCTTTCTACGGGGAAGCAGATCGGAATATATTTCTAATGAGGATCTACCAGAGATCAAAAGGCACTTTCCCAAAGCGCTTCTAGAAACCATAGACGACGCCGGGCATTGGCTACATGCTGAAAATCCCGGAGAATTCCTTGAAAAGTCGCTCAACTTTATGAATTCATAATGTTCTTTGGCTATAATTAGGAGTTCTTTAATTAAATGGGGGTTTGATTGCGTGTATCATAATTTATATTAAATTTGGCTAGACTGAACTTCGTGAAGATTTAAAACTCAAAATTGACTCAATGAAAAAGCTTTTTGCATTACTTGCATTTCTCGGACTCTTTATAGCGTCCTGTAGTGAAGACGATACCATCGTAGATAATACTCCTCCGCCAGATCCCGTAAACTACACAAGCGGAACAGCAGATTTCTCAAATTTTGTTGCCGTGGGGAATTCCATCACAGCAGGCTATTCTGATGCGGCTCTATTTATAGACGGCCAAACCAATTCTTTTCCGAATATGCTCGCAGGGAATTTTGCCCTGGCAGGAGGTGGTGCTTTTACCACCCCTTTTATGGCCGATAATTTAGGTGGGGCCACCTTGGGCGGACAAGCTATCCCAAGTATAGGGAACAGATTAATTTTGTCCTTTGCTACGGGATCTCCTTCACCAGTGCCGGTATCCGGACAGGGAGCAACAGAAATAAGCAATGTACTCACCGGACCTTTTAACAATATGGGCGTGCCTGGTGCCAAAAGTTTTCACCTGGCTGCTTCAGGTTATGGAAATGTTGCCGGAGTTCCATCAGGACAAGCCAATCCCTATTATGCGCGCTTTGCCAGCTCCCCTTCGGCAACCGTCATTGGAGATGCGGTAGCACAAAACCCAACGTTCTTTACATTATGGATAGGGAATAACGATGTTTTAGGATTTGCCGCCTCGGGAGGTGATGGAGATGACCAAACCGGAAATCTAGATCCTTCTACCTATGGGGGCAACGATATTACAGATCCGAATGTCTTTGCCAGCGTCTACAATGGTCTCTTACAAGGCTTAACCGCCAATGGGGCAGATGGTGTGATCATAAATATTCCTGATGTAAGTGCCTTACCATATTTTACTACCGTGCCTCATAACCCTGTTCCTTTAGATGAAGCAACTGCAGCCTTGTTAAATAGTGCCTATGCTCAATACAATGGCGGAATGGCACAATTACAACAATTAGGGGCCATCTCTGCCGAGGAAGTAGCCAGAAGAACTATTTCGTTTTCTGCAGGCGCCACTAATGCTGTCGTACTAATAGATGAAGACCTTACCGATCTAACAATATACAATCCTGCACTGATCAATATGAGACAGGCTACTGCAGAAGATCTGCTGGTATTTACCTCTCAAACCATTATTGGAACTTTGGCAGATCCAAATAACCCTACCTCTATCAATGGAGTAGCGGTACCCCTGGCAGATAAATGGGTGTTGACTCCTGAAGAACAAGATGCTATTAGTGTGGCTACTACAGCTTACAATCAAACTATAGCAGCATTGGCAACCCAGTATGATCTTGCCTTTGTGGATGTGAATACTTACCAAAACGTTATAGCAGATGTAGGAGCTCCACTAAGTGATGGAAGCGTTGTAACAGATACTTATGCTACTGGTGGCGGATTTTCTTTGGATGGGATACACCCGGCTCCAAGAGGATCAGCATTGTTGGCGAATGCGATCATTCAATCCATCAACGCAAAATACGGTTCAAATCTTCCGGGAGTAGATCCTTTAGATTATACCGGACTTTACGTGCAATAAAAAATAAATCATTATTTTAAAGGCACCTTTTTAAGGTGCCTTTTTAATTTCTAACCTAATTAAAAATCCTATGAAACTCATTGTTCGTGTTCTGCTTAGTGCTCTTGCTGTGGTCTTATTGGCTAAACTATTAAGTGGTATCTATGTAGATTCATATACCACTGCTATTATTGTAGCCATCGTCCTCAGCTTGCTCAATTTTATTGTTAGGCCGGTTCTGGTGATACTTACCTTACCTGTGACCATCCTAACACTCGGACTTTTCTTGTTGATCATCAATGCTATTATCATCCTTCTGGCAGATTATTTAGTACCTGGTTTTGGGGTTGAGAACATTTGGTGGGCTCTGCTATTCAGCTTACTGCTTTCATTTCTTCAATCCATATTTTTTTCAGTTTTAAAGGAGCCTAAAGAGACCTTGTAAGCAGCTGTTCAGACAACGTTCTAAAAACTTGTTCTGCTCTATAAAATGTACTATTTTTGCATCCCCTTTCGGGAATGTAAATAGAAGATATAGATGAATATTACCAAGGAGCAAATAGACGACCTGAACGCTGTAGTTAAGGTAGCTATCACAAAAGAAGACTACCAGGACAAGGTAGAAAAGATCCTTAAGGATTATCGTAAACAGGCCAATATACCTGGATTCAGAAAAGGACAGGTCCCCATGGGCCTTATTAAGAAGCAGTATGGCAAGGCGGTACTGGTAGATGAGGTTAACAAATTATTACAGGACAATCTCAACAAATACCTCAACGAGGAAAAACTGGATGTGCTTGGTAATCCTTTGCCAAAACAACAAGATAGTTTTGATTGGGACAGAGATGAATTTGCTTTTGAATTTGAGTTGGGCCTGGCCCCTGAATTCGATGCGCCCTTAAAAACCAAGAAACCGGTTATACAATACAAAATAGTTGCCGATAAGAAAATGATTGATGAGCAGTTAGAGCGTATTCAAAAACAATACGGGAAACTGATCTCCAAAAAAGAAGTAGGCAAGAAAGATGAAATAACAGGAACCTTTGTCAACGAGGCCGAAGAGATTGAGCACAAGTCTACGGTAGAGCTCGATAAAATAAAGAACAAAAAAGCTTTGGATGCCTTGGTTGGTAAAAAGCCAGGCGATGTGGTTACCTTGAAAACCAAAGGGCTGTTCAAGGAAGATTATTTTCTTTCAGGAGCTTTAGGGATCAACAAAGAAAAGGCAGATAAGTTGGCCATTGAAGTAACTCTTACTATTGAAGAGATCAATGAGCGGCAGCCGGCTGAATTGAACCAGGAGTTGTTCGACAAGCTTTTTGGAAAGGACACCATAACTACCGTTAAGGCGTTAAGAGACCGACTCAAAGAAGATGCAGAGAAGCAATTTGAACAACAATCTGATCAAAAACTTCTGAACGATGTCACCGAACGTCTCATTGATACTACCAAATTTGAATTACCATCCGGCTTTTTAAAGAAATGGATACAGATGACCGGTGAGAAGCCTCTATCTGAAGAGGAAGCTCATGATGAATATGAGAAATCTGAAAAAGGACTGCGTTACCAATTAATTGAAGGGAAGATCATTAAAGATCACAATGTTGAGATCAGTTTTGATGAGCTCAAGGAATTTGCCAAAGGCTTTATAAAATCTCAAATGGCCCAATACGGACAAATGAATCCGCAGGAAGAAGAGCTGGATGCTATTGCCGGAAGAGTAATGAGCAATCAGGAAGAAGTAAAACGACTTTCGGAACAATTGATGAGTCAAAAATTGCTTACCCTCTACAAGGAAAAGGCTAACCTAAAAGTAAAAGAGGTTACCTATGAAAATTTTGTAAAAGAGGTCTACGGTTAATTGGCCTGGGCAAGAGATAAATACACCCTGAGCGATAGGATTTCTCTTTGTTAAGACTTTTATAAAATAGTCTACGGCAGGCAAACTGCGATCAATTTTCATTAAAAATAAGTATCTTTACAGGGCCGAATGCTATTAATTCGGCTCCTTTTTTTTATAATATAATTATACCACTATAATGGATTACGGAAAAGAATTCAAAAACTTCGCCATAAAGGATCACGGCATCAATAGCATGTACTATGATGAGGTTCTACGCAGTATGTACCCTGTAAATATGACGCCAAATATTATTGAAGAACGGCAATTAAACGCCATCGCCATGGACGTTTTCTCGCGTCTTATGATGGATAGGATCATCTTTTTAGGGACAGGGATCAATGAGCAGGTGGCCAATATTGTACAGGCACAACTCTTGTTCCTGGCCAGTGCTGATTCATCCAAAGACATACAGATCTATATAAATTCTCCGGGAGGAAGCGTATATGCAGGCCTGGGGATCTATGATACCATGCAGTTCATTAAGCCCGATGTTGCCACTATTTGTACAGGTATGGCAGCCTCAATGGCCGCTGTTCTGTTATGTGCCGGAGAGAAAGGAAAACGCAGTGGACTTAAGCACTCAAGAGTAATGATCCACCAGCCCATGTCTGGAGCTCAGGGTCAAGCCAGCGATATCGAAATTGCAGCTAATGAGGTGATAAAGATAAAGGACGAACTCTATCATATTATTTCCGAACATTCCGGACAGTCTTTTGACAAAATATATGAAGACAGTGATCGGGATTACTGGATGAAGGCCGAAGAGGCAAAAAAATACGGTATGATCGATGAGATTCTGGTACGGGACAAAGATTAAAACCCAAGGGAATACACCTAAAGAATGTAGCCTCTTGACCCCAGAATAAACCAAAATCAGAATTATTTCGTTATAATAGCCGATAGCATTAAAAAATATGGCCAAAGAAAACTTAGAATGTTCTTTTTGTGGCAGGAAAAAACCTGAGACCAACCTCCTTATTGCGGGGCTGGATGCTCATATCTGTGATCGATGTATAGAACAGGCACATGGCATTGTTTCAGAGGAATCTAAACAATCCAAAACAGACGACCTTTCTTCAGAATTGACCTTAAAGAAGCCCAAGGAGATCAAAGAATTCCTGGATGGTTTTATCATAGGACAGAGTAGAACAAAAAAGGTATTGTCCGTTGCGGTCTACAATCACTACAAACGACTTTTGCAGCCCAGCTCCAAGGAAGATGAAATAGAGATCCAAAAGAGTAATATCATTATGGTTGGGCAAACCGGAACAGGGAAGACCCTTATGGCCCGTACCATTGCCAAAATGCTTAATGTACCCTTAGCTATAGTAGATGCTACCGTTCTGACAGAAGCAGGTTATGTAGGGGAAGATGTAGAAAGTATTCTTACAAGACTCTTGCAAGCGGCAGATTATAACTTAGAAAAGGCCGAACGAGGAATCGTTTTTATAGATGAGATAGATAAAATAGCACGTAAAAGTGATAACCCTTCCATTACGCGAGATGTTTCGGGTGAAGGCGTGCAACAGGGATTGTTAAAACTTCTCGAAGGTACTATGGTAAATGTACCACCAAAAGGGGGACGGAAACATCCGGATCAAAAATTCATTGAAGTAAATACCGAGAATATCCTCTTTGTAGCCGGAGGTGCTTTTGATGGGATAGAACGTATTATTACCAAAAGACTCAATATGCAGGCAATTGGCTATAGTGCAGCTCGTAAAGAAGAACATATAGATAAGGAAAATGTACTTCAATATATCATTCCAAGAGACTTAAAGGAATTTGGTTTGATCCCTGAGATCATTGGGAGATTACCAGTCCTTACCCATATGAACCCTCTCGATAAGAAGACTCTTAGGGCAATACTTACCGAACCTAAGAATGCCATCATCAAACAATATGAGAAATTATTCCTAATGGATGGGATCAGTTTCGAGATCACGGAACAGGCTCTGGATTATATTGTAGATAAGGCTATTGAATACAAATTGGGTGCCAGAGGCTTGCGTTCTCTATGTGAGGCCATCTTTACAGATGCCATGTTTGAACTACCCAGTAGTGATGATAAGGAATTTAAGGTAACCAAGCCGTATGCGGAAGCGAAACTTTCCTATGAGACCATCAAAAAGTTAAAGGCCGTCTCCTAAAGTTGAAATTTTTTGTGAATAACCGCTTCCAAAAGACTTAAACAGACTTTTTGGACGATCATCTCATCTGAATATAATTCATGCCCATACTGAGGCAATACTTCTAAGGAAACTCCTTTAGAAGTGGCCCATTCTTCAGACGGCAAGACTTTGTCATTTTCCCCAAAGAGTAGGCGTACCGGACAATCTGGCTTTGGAGCATCCAGAGGCAGATCAATTGGCGAAATGGCGTATAAGGACTTCATGGGCAACCCTTGTAAGGCGGCATGCCATGCTACCGTACCTCCCGCACAAAAAGTTAAATAATGGCAAGGTTTTTTTTCCTTATTAAGCAACTGTGCTATGGCAGTATCCATCCCTCCATTTTGAAATGCTTCTAAGAGGTTCTCCGGAGTACATACCACAAGATCCACGCCTGCTAATTGCTGCGTATCGTGAAAATGAATATCAAAGTATTGTTGTAAGTAGCCCAGGTAGGAGGTGATCCAAAGACCTCTCTTTGAACCCCACATATCGGATAGGATTACTAGTTTTTCTGCCATAAGATTTAACCTAAGTGTAAGTTTGGAGACTCAATTTGGGTAATCCTATATGAATTCTACTATTTTTTTGTCGATCGGTTGCATTTCATCGACCATTAATCATTACGATGGTTCTTAGTATGATACAAAATTCAATCATTCATATGAAGCAATTCATCCAAATAGGCCCTGTCATTAGACAATCTGGGGATCTTGTGTTGCCCTCCTAACTTATCTTTGGATTTTAGCCAATCGTAAAAAAGGTTTTCCCGGGCCACATTGATCTTAGGCATAGTAAGTGTCATATTATTATAGCGCTTTGCCTCGTAATCAGAATTTAAGGATTTAAGGGCCCTGTCTAATGATTCAGTAAAATCACCCAATCTTTCCGGAGCCTTTCTAAATTCTATCATCCACTCATGAGCTCCTTTTTCCTTCCCGGACATAAAAACAGGAGCTACCGTATAGTCCTTGATCTCGGCTCCGGTCGTAGTACAGATCTGCTTGAGAGCTTCCTCCGCATTCTCAATAATGAGTTCTTCCCCAAAGACGTTGATGTGGTGTTTCGTACGGCCTGTGATCTTGATCCGATACGGATCTGTAGAAGTAAATCGCACCGTATCCCCTATTTTATATCGCCATAGGCCCGCATTTGTGGTAATGATGATGGCATAGTTCTTTCCTGTTTCCACATCCCACAGCGCAATAGCCTGTTGCTCTTCAGAGCCATAGATATCCATTGGGATAAACTCGTAAAAGATGCCATAATCTAGCATCAGCAAAAGATCGTCCGCATTATTCCTGTCCTGAATGGCAAAAAATCCTTCTGAGGCATTGTAGATCTCGTAATACTTGAATTTTTTCCTTGGTAGTAATTTAGCATACTGATCCTTGTAAGGGTTGAAACTTACACCGCCGTGAAAATAGACCTCCAGATTTTCCCAGATCTCAAAAAGGTGGTCCTTTCCGGTTTCTTCCAAAACATTATTCAATAAGACCAACATCCAGGACGGCACCCCTGCAAGGCTGGTAACATTCTCCTGTATGCTTTCCTGAATAATGGCATGCATTTTTGTTTCCCATTCGCTCATCAGCGATACCCTATTACTGGGTGTGCTGCTCAACTCGGCCCAGAAGGGCATATTATCTATGAGAATGGCTGAAAGATCTCCAAAAAAGCTGCCATTGTCCTCATAAAGCTCTTTGCTACCCCCAAGACGCAGACTCTTTCCTGTAAAGAGTTGAGAATTCTCATTATTGTTGAGATATAGGCATAGCAGATCTTTGCCCGACTTATAATGGCAATCTTCCAGGGCTTCTTCGCTCACCGGGATGAATTTGCTTTTTGCATTGGTAGTACCACTGCTTTTAGCAAACCATTTAATAGTTGTTGGCCAAAAAATATTCTGCTCCCCCTTCCTTGTTCTTTCAATCAGCGGCTCTACCTCTTCATAGGATGCGATAGGAACCCTTTCCTGGAATTCTCTGTACTGGGTGATAGAAGCAAAATCGTACTTTTTTCCTATCTCTGTATCCTCAGCAATCTCGAGTAATTGATGTAATACCTCTTCCTGTACTTCTGCCGGGTACTTCAGGAAAAGTTCTATCTGGTGATAGCGCTTTTTTAGCAACCATGAAGCAATAGAGTTAAATAATGGAATGGGCATTTTTCGGTATCTTTGGCTAGCTAAAAATAGGTATAAAAAGTAACAATTTAAATTACATAATTTATAACCACTGGCACATGCATTACGAAGGTGTATTACGGAAAATGAAAACCGAAATAGGAGAACCCATTCAGTATTATTTGGTGTTTGAAGATGATTTTCTCAATGTAAATCAAGTGTTAAACAACACCTTGAATATACAATTTCTAAAATATCAATGTCTTAACTGTGGCCTGGAACGACCCATTTTTCGCCAGGGGTTTTGTCGTAGTTGTTTTTATGAGATCCCCTCCGCCGGGGAGTGGATCATGCACCCGGAATTAAGTACTGCACATCTGGACAAAGAAGACAGGGACCTCGACTATGAAAAAAAAGTACAGTTGCAACCGCATATTGTATACCTCGCCAATTCGAGCAACGTAAAAGTGGGGGTAACACGCAAGACCCAGGTGCCTACACGCTGGATAGATCAGGGAGCCCATGAGGCCATTGAGATAGTTGAAGTGCCTAACCGTTACCTTGCAGGGATCACCGAGGTGGCACTAAAAGACCATGTTGGGGATAAGACCAACTGGAGAAAAATGCTCACTAATAATGTAGATGATGAGGATCTGGTGGCCTGGCGCAACAAGTTAAAACAGTACATACCCGAAGAGGCAACTCCTTATTTTATTGAAAATAATAAGGAAACTGAGCTCCATTTTCCTGTGCTGAGGTACCCCGACAAAGTAAAAAGCCTGAATCTGGAAAAAACACCCAAATTTGAAGGTAAATTAATGGGGATCAAAGGACAGTACCTCTTATTTGAGGACAACACCGTCTTTAATATACGGGGCAGCGAAGGTTATTACGTCTCCCTGGGTCTTACTTGATCGAGTCCTTTTTTACAACTACCGTATCCTTTTTCTTTTTCTTCAATAAACCTCCAAGTACAGATTTGGCAGCCTCTTTTACCGCATCGTTCTTAGTTGCAGCGGCAGTGCTATCTTTCCTTGCAGTGTCTGCCTTTTGGGTATTCGCTTTAAGAATTCCTCCCAGGGTTTCCTTCACAGCATCCGTGGTGGAAGTTTTTGTTGTCGTAGAATCTGTATTTCCTTTATTCCCGGCAAGCAGCCCTTCTAATAAGGTAGATGCTTTTTCCTTCCCTTTATTCAATAACTTTTGCTTTTCAATCTCAATAAGACTGGCCGTAAGGTTTTTCACCCCGGAAGTAAGATCGGTCGTTACCTTTGGACTAGTATACAGTCCACTAATAGACACTCCTACAGGAATGGTAAGGTTTTGTAAGCTACTGTCATCTATCTTGGCGATCAGATTGGTAACCTCAGAACCAAGGTACTTGGCGGGAACCTCCAAAGTGGCCTTGTAATTCAGATTCTTGTCAAAGCTATGACTGCCATTTACGGTGACTCCAATATCCTGATAGCTAAAGGTAATGGGCTTTACGGTAACTACTCCATCCTTAAAAGAAAGGGCTGTTTTAAGACCATTTAGATTGAGTTTCTCTGGTTTGAAGAAATTGAGTTGAGTAGCCATGGCATTGAGTACATTGGCTTTTTCCGGACTGATCCTGGTCTCAAAAAGTTGGGCGAGTACATCTCCTGTAATGGTCGCAAGATCTGGTGTAAAATCTGAACTTAAATTCCCGGAGATCTCAATGGTAGAATTTAATTTTCCCTGCAATGCCGAGGCTACCGGAGCCAGAGCTTTTAAAAGAGAAAGTTCCTTAAAAGCCTCGGCTAATTGAAATTCTTCCGCCCCCAAACGCATGACAAAAGTTGGGGTCTCTGCCTTTGTAGACACCTCCCCATTCATGGCTAATCTACCACTGAACAAAGAGGAAGTAAGGTTGCTTAGTGTGGCAGTTTCATCCTTGATCCGTAAAACTCCTTCCACATTTTTCAAGACCAGATTGTCATACAAAACGGTTTGTGCCTTAGCATTTATGGTACAGTTCAGAAAAGACGGGATCTTTATACTGGCTGCCTCCTCAGGTAATTTTTTATTTTTGTCTTCCGAATTTTCACTCTCAGCTACCATAAAGTCGTTAAGTGAAAAGGTATTGGAGACCATATTAAAATTTCCTTCTACCTCTTCCTTATTAAACATAAAGCCTAATAGATTATTCAACGTACCGCTAACATTAAAGTCGGTTTTACCAATAGTTCCCTGCATCTTGTTAAGGTTCACTCGTTCCGGTTTAAAATCTAAAGCGATTGCTTGAAATTGAACCGGGGCCGTCAATTCCTCATTACTGTATTCAAAACCTTCAATGCTTAACTGCCCGGAAGTACGTGTTTTGGCATACTGCTTTTTTTCCAGAGAAGCCATATCAAAAGCAGTAGATACCGCAGCTTTTAGTTTCCCTTTTAGGTCCTTTTCCGCAGCATAGGGATAGGCTCTGGACAGGTTGGCCAGATTCATATCTGCATCTATCCGGGCATCAACCTTAGTGTTGCCCGTAAGATCCCATATTTTGGCATTCATCGCGAAGCGGTCCTGATCTATGCCAAAAGAAGCCTTCTCTATAGTAACATACGTATCTTCTGTAAGACCTGTTTCGTTGGTCACTTCGGCAGCAATAACAATGTTTTCGACTGCTTTGGGCAGATCGGGATATTTGAATGATGCATTGTCTGATCGAATGTCTATCCTAAAAGTTGGAATATGGGTGTCATCTATCTTCCCTTTGAATTCTCCTTCAACCGTAAAATTACCGGTAGTAGCAACGTCCTTAATGTCCTTGGAATACTGCTCTGGGAAGAGGGCCAGAAAATTCTTAAAATCAGAGGAGGGGGTTTGGAATTTGATATCCACGTCATTGTAGTCATCTGCAACCTGTACGAAGCCTTCAAAGACAAGTGGCAACTGATTAATACGCCCGCTATTCTTTAAAAATGTAAAGGTAAAGGTCTCCAGGTCTATTCCTATTAGCGCCTCTAGGGCTGCTTCATGCTTATTCAGGTATTCGGTACCATCCATACGCAAACTAACCAGAGCTTCTGAAGTGGTCTGCAATTCAGATTTCTGCAGTGACAGATCCCCGGATCCGCGGTGTTCTATCTCAGAGACCTCCACATACATGGCTCCTGCCAGGTCATTGTAAACCACACGCGATCTGCTCAAGATATATTCCTGCAAGTCTAAGGTAAAGCCGCTGTCTGAAGTATCTGCACTGTTGGGATTGGCTACTTCTCTGGCAATATCGTAATTGGCTTGTTCTGCTTCATTGATCTGAATGTTTAAAAAGGCCTTGTCCAGACTCAGGCTTTTGAGTTGAATGGGCTCCGAAGCATCTTTAAATAGTTCATAAATTGATAGCGTAAGGTCTATTTGCCCTGCCTTAAAAAGTGTATCTCCTTCAAAGGGCGCATTATTGAGTAGTACCGCATCGTTTATCCGCAATTCCGCATTGGGAAAACTGCGAAACAAGCTAAGGTCCGCCTCCGCAAAATCGAATGACCCGTTAATACTTTTATTTACTTTGGTTTTGATGATCTGCCCTATTTTACCTTCCAGCACAAAAGGGGCTGCTATTAAAATTCCGACAAGGAGCAGGATGATACCAGCTGCTATTTTTACAACTTTTTTCTTCATTTATTAAGATTTTGAGGTGGAAGGGGGTTAGATCTCCAACTGAATTTCTTCGCCCATTTTTAATTTAAACCGCCTTCGTAAGATATATACGAAAAAATACAGAAAAGGGGTGTCGAGCATCGCAATAAATACCTTAAAAAGGAATCCACTGATCACAAGACCCGTAAATAGGGTCCAGGGCAATACCTGAAAAACACAAAGCAAGCCTACTACGGTAAAGGTATCTATGAACTGCGACAAAAAAGTGGAAAAATTATTCCGTATCCAAAGATATTTCCCTTTGGTGACCCGTTTCCAAAAATGATAAATGGCAATATCTACATATTGAGCACAGAGGTAGGCTATCATAGAGGCCAGCACGGCTATGGGTGAAAGTGCAAAAACACTTCGGAACACTTCATCCCCAATAGGCGAGGCCGGAATAGCCGGCGCCATTTCTGCCAGCAAGATGATCCCCATTGAAAAAAAGGAGGCAAAGATGCCAGCCGTAACAATTTGGTTGGCCTTTTTCTTCCCGTAGATCTCGGAGATTAGATCCGTGATCAAAAAAGTAATTGGATATGGTAAGATCCCCACAGAGATCTCAAAAAGCGAAGCCCCAAACACAGTGACGTCTCCAAACGGCCTCCAGTAAAAGAACTTTTGAAAAATCAGATTGGAAACCACGAGAGAAGTTATAAAAAGAGCTCCTAGGTACAAATAGATCTTGTACGCAACTTTCTTATCCTTCGTGGTCATGTGCTTACTTAATAGTTAACCTAAAAGGCATGCTGGCCTGTAATCCGCGTTGTTGGGTAGTCCTTTTTATGTCCTTGTACAATCCGAAAGCGTCCTCCCCAAGTTCAGATTTGATCATGTCTTCCTGAACTCTGGTTTTGGCACCGGATAGGTCTTCCATCAACATTTCAAAGTTAGACTTGTACCTTGGGTATCTGCGTATACTATAGCTTGTAATTTCTGCCAGGTCAGCAGCTGAGGCAATGGCATCATTAAGTCCTCCCAACTCATCTATCAAACCTAGTTCCCTGGCATCTATTCCACTCCATACTCTCCCCTGGGCCAGGCTGTCTGCCCTGGCGATGGAGATATTTCTCCCGTCTGCTACCCTACTTAGAAATGTTTGGTAAATAGTTTCAATATTTTCTGTTACCACACCTCTGAACTGAGTGGTCATAGGTTCAAAAAGAGAATATTCAGTAGCGTTTTTATTTGTTGCCACCTGCTCTGCATTGATGCCAATATTTTTTGCCAATTCACTGATGTTCGGAATAGTTCCAAAAACTCCTATAGATCCTGTAATGGTCGTAGGTTCTGCGAAGATCTTATCGGCACCCACCGCAATATAGTAGCCTCCTGAAGCCGCCACGTCACCCATGGAAACCACCACCGGTTTTTCTTTCTTGGTGAGTTCTATTTCGCGCCAGATTATATCTGAGGTTAGGGCACTACCTCCGGGTGAATTGACCCGCAAGACCACGGCCTTCACTTTTTTATCTTTCCGTGCCTTGATCAGCGCTTTGTTGATCAGGCCCTGCCCAATATAATTAGGACCACCTTCTCCGTAGAGGATCTCTCCTTGTGCATAAATTACCGCAATACGATCACTCCCTTTGTACAGTGATTTCTTGCCGGCTTCTTTCATATAATCTGAAAGCTCTACATATTGTATGGTCTGATCTTCTGTTTGCCCACTAGACTTTTTAAGGATGGCCTCATATTGGTCCAAATATAAAAGGTCATCAATAAGGCCATTTTGTTTTGCATATTGTGGGTTTCTGCCTCCCAAAGTATCGGCAATAACATTCAGGTCGTCTATAGTAAGGTTTCTGTCTGCCGCGATCTCTTCTACAACAGATCCCCAAAGCGACTCCAATAGTTCTTTGATCTGGGTACGGTTGGCCTCGCTCATTTCATTTTCCAAATAAGGTTCTACGGCACTTTTATATTTCCCATGACGGATCACCTCCATTTTCACCCCGGTCTTTTCCTGTAGATCTTTGTAAAATAGTACCTCGGCAGAAAGGCCTCTGAAATCCATTCCCCCTACCGGGTTTAAGAACACACTATCTGCCACACTAGCCAGAAAGTAATCTTTTTGCATATATAGGTCGGCATAGGCATAAACAAACTTCCCGGATGCCTTAAAATCACGGAGGGCCTCTCTGATAGCTTGTGTCTGTGACCACCCGGCCATTACAAATTGACTTTTAAGGCTGATCCCTTCTATATTATCATCATTCTTAGCCACAGCTATGGCATGTAATATATCGTCTAATCCAACGGCCTCAGCAAAGAGTCCGGCGAATGGATCTGCTTCATTGCTCCCTGTATAGTCATTGATGGGATCTTTGAACTGGAGTTCCAGAACGGATTTGTCCTTTACTGTTACCCCTTCTTCCACGTTGGCCAGGCTGATAAAAATCAGGAACATAAAGAATAGCATCCCAAAGGCGATAAGGGTCCCCAGGATAGCTGCTAAAAGGTTTCGTAAGAAATTCATATATCTTCTTGCTTAATGGCCTCAAAGATAATGAAAGTGCCTATCTCCCAGCGAATCTTGGCTATATTTTAAGGAAATGGAATAATAGGGGATTCTTATATCAAATACCAAAATCCTAATCACAAATCTCAAGTATTAATTGGTATTTGAGATTTGAGATAATTCTCTACTTTTGAAAAAAAATAATGGAAGAGCTTACACTTACCACCCCTGCCCTTTTGTTCTCAGCCATCTCATTGATCATGCTGGCATATACCAACAGGTTCCTGGCTTATGCCTCGGTGATCAGAAATCTGCACGATAAATACCTGGAACAACAAGATGAGTCTTTAATTGAGCAAATTAAAAACCTGAAGCTGCGATTAAACCTAACCCGCTGGATGCAGATCTTTGGGATTACCAGCCTCCTTCTTTGCGTACTTACCATGTTTCTTATCTACATAGACCAACATGTTCTGGCTATTTGGGTATTTGGCATCGCATTACTTCTGCTTATCCTTTCACTCGCCCTTTTAATAAAAGAAATCCAAATCTCTACTCTGGCTCTAAAACTTCATTTGAGTGATATTGAAAAGCATTTGAATACCTAAAAAGGACCAAATAACAAATTTCAATTTTAGTCCTGATAGCTACAGGGACTGGAATTTTATAGCTCTTACTTTTTCCGATATAAGTTAAAATAATACCAGGATGTAATACAGCCTATAAAAGAAAATAAGGCCAACATCCAAAATACATGTTGATGCCCTTCAACACCCGGTGAATTGTCCAGGAGATACCCCATAGCAGGCCCGGCAAAAATATCGGGTGTATACCCAATAAGCGAGATAAGGCCCACCGCGGTTCCGGTAAGCAGCAGGGGGATCTGTCCCCGTTGCATTACGGCAAAATAGAGCGAACGTGCCGCATATACCCCGGTAGCCACTATTAAGATCGAAATAAAGAACAAAGTGGTGGCCGAAGCAGAGACCAGTCCGGTTGCAAACAGCAAGGCTCCAAAAAATGCTACCACAAAACTGATCATCAACCAGAAGGTAGTTTGGGTCCTGTCTGCCAATATGCCAATAAACACCCCAATAACCGGCCGAATAAACAACAAAAAGGTCCCTACCTGGGCCGATTGTACCTGGTCATACAACATTACATCCTGAGCATACAATGAAAACACATCGGTTATCTTATAGCCAACATAAGCGCATAAAATAATGATCATAAGCAACCACACTGAGGGAAGTCGCATTACCTCTTTTATTTGTGATATTGTTATTTTATCTAAGATGATCTCTTTTTCTACTTTACTATCCAATTTCATAAAGAACCATACCAGAAGTCCAACAATGGCCACGATCCCGGCTGATACCAGGATCACATATCTGAAAGCTGCCCTGCTTTCTGAGATACTTGCAGCAGCGATCTCTGAAGTTATAAAAAGGGAGAATATAAGCACGCCCATGGTTCCGAAAAGGGCACCAACAAGTCCCCTCCCACCATCTAAAAATCCAAATGCCTTCCCCTGTGAAGTACTTCCTCCCCAGACCCGTGTTGCCTTGATCATGGGAGCCCAGAATAAAAAAATGGTTGTAAAACCCCAATACCCATATAGAATTTTTAAAACTGTATAACTGGGGAAAGTGGCATAGACCAAACCGCCCAGGGCTGTCATCCATAGTGCCACTGCGATCAGTTTTCGCGGGGGAAACTTATCGGCCAGGGGACCGCCAAAGAGATAGGAAACCAAAGCAACCACCCCATAAACAGAGAAACACAGCCCTAATTCTACATTGTCTAAGCCAAAGGCATCGAGTACCGTTGGCCTGAAGACACGGGAAAGAACAAAGGGTAATATAAATACAGATTCACCCGCCAGAATGACAAGCATAAGAAAGTACCAGGGAGCTGATTTTTGATCCATTTATAAACTTATATCCGACATTATGATCCGGATCAATGAATTTGTCTAAAAATAGTGCTTTGCTCAGAAAGTAACTATTTATATAAAGGACCCATTAGTGTATTTACACTGCCTAAAAGATTCAGAATGTTTAAGATTCAGAGGTTTTTAGTATCTTTTGAAAAAATTATTCCAGTTGTTATGAAAAAATGTAATGTAGTACACATAAGCATATACCCCATTTTGTTTGCCCTTTTGTTGAGTTTTACCAGTTGTTCGAATTCTGGTGATGATCCTATAGATGACATAGCGATCGATCCACAGCCCTTACCCGAGCCAATAGACCCCAACAGGCCATGGAATCTTGTCTGGGAAGATAATTTTGATACCGATCTCTCACTGTGGAATAGTTGGGATAGCGGGGCCTATAACAATGAAGTACAGCTTTACCGGCCATCGCAATTATCCCTGCAAGATGGAATCTTAACCATTGACGTACTTAGAGAAACCATCACCGGTGCCAATAACCCCAATGATGCTTCCCCAAAAGAGTTTCAGTACGTATCGGGAAGAATAGAAACTAAGACCACATTTGGTCCGTCTAATGGAACCGGAGAAACCGAGTATCGTTTTATGGCCAATATTAAAATGCCAGCCGGCAATGGGATGTGGCCCGCCTTTTGGTCCTATGGCGATCCCTGGCCTACCAAAGGGGAAATAGACATTATTGAGGCGCGGGGAAATATCCCCATGGAATTTTCCTCCAATATTTTTTATGGTACTGAACCGGGAATCCCTATTACCAATAATGCTAACACCGTGGTTGAACATGAAGTGGATGTTGATATTACTGCCGATTTTCATACTTACGAACTTATATGGACGGCCAATAGTTTAGAGATCCTCTTCGATGGAGAACTTTTGCACAAGTACAATGCAAATTCTGTGAATTATATTGCCAGTCTTTTTGGACAAAAGCAACAAATTGTATTAAACACGGCAGTTGGTGGGTTTTTCTTTCCAAATAGCTCCCCCTCTACCTTTGCGGATACTGCGGAGATGCAAGTAGATTGGGTTAGGGTATATAAGCGCTAGTGATTAATCCGGAATTACTACACTCAATTTATTTTTCCATTTTTGATATAGGTCACTGCAGGTTTTCAAGTAGTTTTACCAGTCCTTGCAACCGTTGGAGTTCCTTTTTATACTCTTCATTCAATGTCAATGGCAGATATTTTCGATCTGTTAATTGATTCATGAAAATCCTGTTATTAAATAAGAATGTCTTACGTTCTTCCGTTAATACTGTATGTGGATCATCCTTATAAAGATCAATATGGGTATTCATAAAGTTGACGTAATTGTCACTAGATGTTTTTTCAATTTTTTCCCATTCTCTTAGAATTTTTAAGCTGCCTTCCCATGAGCCAATAGCGTGTCTAATACTATCGTTTATTATGATCCCCAGAGATCCGGATCCCATAATATCCTGCACGGTACCCTCCTGACTGGTGTAAACCGTAAATCCTGTTCCCGACATGATATGATAAATTAATTTAGGCAAAGGCATGTCCTTAATTTCA
Source organism: uncultured Flavobacteriaceae bacterium (assembly GCA_963844995.1). Taxonomy (GTDB): domain Bacteria; phylum Bacteroidota; class Bacteroidia; order Flavobacteriales; family Flavobacteriaceae; genus Muriicola. The sequence continues at coordinate 63,922 of CAWJQE010000016.1, forward strand.
TTCTTATACGTCATTAGGACAGTATCTGCATTTCGGGAAGTAAGTTCAGATTTTTGAATCACCCGTTCCAATTCACTTATGTTGGCCAGCAGGTCAATTTTAAAACTCTTTAAATACTGTTTTTCTTTAATCCTATCCTTTCGATCCTCATTCCAATTATTGATCTGAAGTGCAATCAGTATACCAATCACCACCAAGATAATTTCGCCCATGGCATATTTTAGGTATTTTCCTGTTTTTCCTGTTTCCATAATGTCCAATCTAATTCTTCGAAAAAACTTAAACATAGGATTTATTTATGTTCAGAGTATGTCCGCAAGCGGGTATCTCAACCAAAGGTCTACTAGACCTTTGCTTTCCGTTCGGCCCTCTAAAAAATTTGATCATTGGTAGTGTTGGCTAGCGGTTACATTTCCAATTTAATAAATAAAATTGTACAGAATGAAAATCTTCGACTGTAAATGAAATTAAAGAACTCTGCCTCAACCCGAATGCCAGATCCGTTTCTTTTTCTTTAATTTGCCAAAGCTATGGCTACCATTCACACTACCTATTTATCGCTTGGCAGTAACCTGGACAACCGGGTATACTACTTGCAAAAAGCACTCTTCCATTTGCAGGAAAAAGCAGGTACGCTTAAGAGGATTTCTCCTGTCTATGAGTCGCCCTCCTGGGGTTTTGAGGCAGATGATTTTTTAAATCTCTGTGTGGAATTAGAGACGCCACTTTCCCCGGAAGCCCTTTTAGAAAAGGTCTTACAAATTGAAACCAAACTTGGACGCTCGCGAAATAAGGAAACAGGCTACCAGCCTCGTACTCTGGATATAGACATACTTTATTACGACACGCTTATCCTCAAAACCGATTCCCTGGAACTCCCCCATCCCGAACTACAAAAACGACGCTTTGTTTTAAGACCCCTGGCAGATATTGCTCCGCAACTTTACCATCCTGTCCTTAAAAAGGATAGCCGTAACCTCCTGCAAGAATGTAAGGATGGTTCCAAACTTCGGAAGACCACTGTGAAGCTTTACAAGAATTGGCAAGGACTGTTTACCAGCCTAAATTTTGTAGCCATTGAAGGGAATATTGGGGCCGGAAAGACCACCCTCGCCCATAAGATCTCTGAAGATTTTAAGGCCAAGCTGGTACTGGAACGCTTTGCGGACAACCCTTTCTTGCCCAAATTCTACGAAGACCAGAATAGGTATGCCTTTCCCCTGGAAATGTCTTTTATGGCAGACCGCTACCAACAGTTTACGGAAGACACATCCCAATTCGACCTGTTCAAGAATTTTATGGTGAGCGATTATGACGTTTACAAAAGTCTCATCTTTGCTAAGATCACTTTACAACCAGATGAGTATTTGCTCTATCGTAAGGTCTTCACCCTAATGTATCGTGAGGTGCGCAAACCTAATCTCTATCTCTATTTGTATCAGACAACAGACCGACTCCTGGATAATATAAAAAAGCGTGGACGTACCTATGAACAGGAGATACAACCAGACTATCTGGAGAAGATCAATAGGGGATATTTTGACTACATTAAAAGTTTCCCGGAACAAAAAACCTTGATATTGGATGTGAGTGAGCGCGACTTTGTTCATAACACCATAGACTACGATCATGTATTGGACGCAATACTGCGCTTTAGCACACAAATGCAGGAAAACAACTAAAAGATTGGTGGTATTTAGGAAGATTACATTTCTTTGCTTGCTTTTTTAAACTAACAAACCACTCAAACCAAATTAGGAGCCCTGGCCAATAGCCGGGGTTTTTAATGAGGAGGTCTTACTCCAAAAATCCCATACTACCACCCCTACACTGACCGCAATATTCAGCGAATGTTTGGTGCCTAACTGCGGAATCTCTAATACTCCATGGCATTGGTTCACCACTTCCTGAGAAACACCCTTTACTTCGTTTCCAAAGACAAAGACATATGGCTTTTTTGAATTGGGAAGAAATGTATTCAGCTGGGTGGCACCAACTGCCTGTTCTACGGCCATACATTGATGGTCTTTTTTTAGTTCCTGCAGAAGGGCAAACGAATCTTTCCTGTATTCCCAGGCGACACTTTCGGTAGCTCCCAGGGCTGTCTTACGAATGTCCTTATGAGGCGGGGTGGCGGTGATTCCACAGAGATAGATCTTTTCGAGCAGGAAGGCATCGGCAGTACGGAAGACAGAACCAATATTATGTAAACTTCGGATGTTCTCCAACACCAGTATCAGCGGAGTTTTCTCTGCCTCCTTAAATTCGTGTACATCTAATCTGTTCAACTCCTTATTTTGTAATTTCCGCATATGCTGTTCCTTTGATTTTTGGGTTATTGAAGTTATCCGAAAATATCAACAACTATGTGTAATCCCTGTGTAAAATAGTACATTCGTTCTCCAGGGCAAAGATAAACCTAACACCAGTATTTCACGTGTCTCAATCGAAAAAACAGAAGAAGGTAACCCCTTTGATGAAGCAGTTCAACACCATCAAGTCGAAATATCCTGATGCGCTATTGCTATTCCGGGTGGGCGATTTCTACGAGACCTTTGGAGAAGATGCTGTAAAAGCCTCAAAAATTCTAGGGATCATCTTAACCCATCGAAATAATGGTGGAGACCGCACAGAACTGGCAGGTTTTCCCCATCATTCATTAAACACATATTTACCAAAGCTGGTAAAAGCAGGGCAGCGGGTTGCCATTTGTGATCAACTGGAAGACCCTAAACTAACCAAGACCATTGTAAAAAGAGGTGTCACAGAACTGGTAACCCCGGGAGTGGCTCTTAATGATGATATCCTTAGCTCCAAAAGCAATAATTTTCTATGCGCTCTCCATTTTGGGGCCAATTCCTATGGGATCTCTCTTGTAGATATCTCTACAGGTGAATTCCTTACTTCAGAAGGCAGTGCAGAAGAAATAGATACACTATTGCAACACTTTAGCCCCAATGAGGTATTGGTATCCAAAAAACACAAAACCGATTTTACCGAAATCTTTGGTACAAGGCATCATACCTTCTATCTGGAAGATTGGATCTACCAGGAAGATTACGCCAATGAATCCTTACGGTCCCATTTTAAGACTGCTTCCCTAAAAGGGTTTGGAGTAGCTAGTTTAACACAGGGTATTATCGCGTCAGGGGCAATACTCCATTACCTCTCGGAAACCGAACACAAAAGGTTACAACATATCAATAAACTGGTACGCATTGGAAATGATGACCACGTCTGGATGGACCGTTTTACCATCCGTAACTTAGAGCTCTACCACTCCCCTCACCCGGAAGCCGTAACCTTATTACAAGTCATAGACAAGACACTTTCTCCTATGGGCGGCCGCTTGCTAAAACGCTGGCTGGCATTTCCTTTGAAAAACCTGGAAAAGATCAGAGGCAGGCACCAGGCTATTACCCACTTTTTAAAAGAGGAAAAGCTGCTCAATTCCCTGCAAGGAAGTATGAAGAAAATGGGGGATCTGGAACGTCTTATCGCTAAAGTGGCTACCGGGAAGATCAACCCCCGGGAAGTTGTACAGCTAAAGAATTCCATGGAGGCTGTAGTGCCCATCAAACAATTGGTTTCCAACACAAAAGTGGAAGCCGTGGATCGGTTGGGAAAAGGCCTGGATGATTGCGAAGTATTGCGGAGTCGGATCAAGGAAGTACTAAGTGAAGAAGCTCCGGTAAATGTTCTAAAGGGGGCCACCATTGCTCCGGGCTTTTCTGCTGAATTAGATGAATTACGAGGCCTTGCCACCACAGGAAAGGATTATTTGAAACAGATGCTGGAACGTGAAACGGCCCGCACTGGCATTAGTTCACTAAAGATCGCCTCCAATAATGTCTTTGGCTATTATATTGAGGTGAGGAACACGCATAAGGACAAGGTGCCCGAAGAGTGGATTAGAAAACAAACCCTTGTAAATGCAGAACGCTATATCACAGAAGAGCTCAAAGAATACGAGGCCAAGATACTTGGAGCCGAAGAACGTATTTTAGACCTGGAACAACAATTATTTGCTCAGCTTATCCTTTGGATGCAGGCTTATATTTCAGCTGTACAGGGAACGGCTCAGGGGATCGCAGTCCTGGATTGCCTTTGTGGTTTTACCCAACTGGCCAAAGAGAACCAGTACGTGGCCCCGGTAATGAATGATTCTACAGAACTCAACATCACCAACGGCCGGCATCCGGTCATTGAAAAGCAGTTGCCTCCTGGAGAGACCTATATCCCCAACGATTTGATTCTTAACAGGGATGCTCAACAAATTATTATGATCACCGGGCCCAATATGAGTGGAAAATCGGCTATTTTAAGGCAAACCGCCCTTATTGTTCTCCTGGCACAGATAGGAAGTTTTGTGCCTGCTGAGGCGGCACAAATTGGCCTGGTAGACAAGATCTTTACCAGGGTGGGTGCCAGTGACAACATATCCATGGGGGAGTCTACTTTCATGGTGGAAATGAACGAAACCGCCTCTATTTTGAACAACCTTTCGGAGCGTAGTTTGGTCTTATTAGATGAGATAGGTAGGGGTACCAGCACCTATGATGGTATTTCCATTGCCTGGGCTATTTCGGAATATGTACACGAACACCCCAGCAGGGCCAAAACGCTATTTGCTACTCATTACCACGAGTTGAATGAGATGGCCACTACCTTTGAACGTATCAAGAATTATAATGTTTCCGTAAAGGAATTACAGAACAAGGTCTTGTTCCTGCGCAAGCTCACCCCGGGTGGCAGTGCGCATAGTTTTGGGATCCATGTGGCCAAAATGGCCGGGATGCCACAGCAAGTGCTGAGCAGAGCCAACAAAGTATTAAAGAAATTAGAGCAGAGTCACTCGAGCGAAGAACTCACGGGCAAACTACAATCTGTTGCTTCTGAGATGCAGTTGAGCTTCTTTCACTTAGATGATCCTTTACTTGAAGAGATCAAAGAGGAGATCCTAACACTCGATATCAACACCCTTACGCCGGTAGAGGCATTGATGAAACTCAATGAAATTAAGCGATTGCTCACCAAGAACAAGAAGGCCACGTCTTAGGGTTTTTTCAGCAGCATACTTATCTTTCTTTTTCCCTGAAAGTTCTTTGGTTTTTATAGAATTGTATTAAATTTGCGTCCGCATCTGCGAAAGATGTTATGTTCTTTAAAACGCGAAAATAGCTTCCCGATAGCCATCGGGAGTAGAGCGCCAAACAAATGTAAAGTTTGTTTCCGCTCGGAAGGTATTTGCGAAAACGCGAAAATAGCTCAGTTGGTAGAGCGCCACCTTGCCAAGGTGGAGGTCGCGGGTTCGAATCCCGTTTTTCGCTCAGAGCTTTGAAAAGTGAAAGATGGAATTTTTCCAATCGATTCAATTTGCGACCTTGGTCGCGGGCCTGCCTGCCGGCAGGCAGGTTCGAATCTCGTTTTTCGCTCAGAAGAAATGTTGTTTACCCGCATTTTTTTGTTGAGTTTGTCCTTATGGGAGGCTCGAGTGGTGGTCCCGATATCCCGATAGTTATCGGGAGGGAGGTAGACACGTTACCTTTGTAAAGTGTTTATTAATCATAGAGTTTGAAAGTTTGCTCGAGTGGTGGTCCCGATAGCTATCGGGAGGTAGACACGTTACCTTTGTAAAGTGTTTATTAATCATAGAGTTTGAAAGTTTGCTCGAGTGGTGGAATTGGTAGACACGTTGGACTTAAAATCCAATGGACATTAGTCCGTGCGGGTTCAAGTCCCGCCTCGAGTACAGATGCAAGAAAAAGCCAGCGCAATGCGCTGGTTTTTTTGTTTCAGGAAGCTGAGCCAAGCTTGCTTGAGCGAAGGCAGATGAAACAAAAAAGCTGTATGAAATACCGGCTTTTTCTTGTTCAAAATGTTCGGGCGGGACTCACGAAGTCTGCCAAGACGAGTAATTCCCGACTCTTGAAAACCCTGCTTTACTTATTATTTAAACTCACACAACAAAAACAACCTGGCAGTAAAAGGCGATAAATGTTTTTTAATAAAAAGCAAGGATTGCATCCCGATATCTATCGGGACGCGCTATTTGAACTCACGAAGCCTGCCAAGACGAGTAATTCCCGTCTTTTCTACTTCTTCATTTCTTTTGCTTGTCCAAAAGAAACGAAGCAAAGAAAAAGACACTTTATCGAGAGGCAATTTTAATGCAATGCATTAAAACCGGAGTAACACTCCTGAATTGTCTCCAAGGCTTCAACAATTCTTAACGAAGTGTTTCTCCTTTGCTGCCGATAAAGACAAACTACCAGACGGCACGGATTTGTAATCCGCGCTATTTGACAATATGACTTTAGTCATAGATCTATTATCCCCCTATTAGTAACTTTCCACCTTATATACCGTCGGCCTGTTCTTACTTAATTCATTTAGGAAGTGGCCTATAAAGTTTTGTCCTTACATAAAAATACTTCAATTTTAAAAAGACACTTTTCATGACCAAAAAAGTAATTTATTTAGCGATGGCAGCAGTATCCATATTTATTATTTCTTGCAATAAGAACTCCAGGACAACAGATAATGCTCATCCATCAGCATCCTCTGAAAATTATACAGGCAATCCCATTTCACACCAATACGACACAAGGATCGATTCTCTGATCAGTAAAATGACATTGGAGGAAAAAACAGGTATGCTCCATGGAACAAGTATGTTCACTACCGCCGGAGTAGAAAGGCTGGGAATTCCTGAATTAAAAATGGCGGATGGCCCTTTAGGAGTTCGGGAAGAGGTCTCAAGAAATTCCTGGGCTCCCGCAGGATTAGATACTGATTTTGCTACCTATTATCCTGCAGGTGCCGGACTTTCCGCTACCTGGAACCCGAAATTGGCATATACTTTTGGGAACAGCGTTGGGGAAGAGTCGCGCGCCAGGGATAAAGATGTGCTGTTATCTCCTGCCATCAATATCATCAGAACGCCTTTGGGTGGCAGAACCTATGAGTACTTTAGTGAAGACCCTTTTTTAAACAAAAAGTTGGCCGTTCCTTTTATTGTAGGCTTACAGAATAATGATGTAGCCGCTTGCGTAAAACATTATGCAGCCAATAATCAGGAAACCAACAGAGATTTTGTAGATGTCCAAATAGATGAACGCACGCTTCGGGAGATCTATTTGCCGGCATTTGAAGCTGCGGTAAAGGAAGCCAATGCGTACAGCATGATGGGGGCCTATAACAAATTTAGGGGTGCCTATTTATGTGAGAACAACTATATGTTAAACGATGTTCTACGAGACGAATGGGGATTTGAAGGGGTGGTGATTTCCGATTGGGCTGCCGTCCATACCTCCGTGAATTCGCTGAAAAGCGGATTGGATCTGGAAATGGGAACCCCTAAGCCATTCAATGAATTCTTTTTAGCAGATGCATTGATCGATTCTGTAAAAGCAGGTAAAATTTCGGAACAGGAAATAGACATACATGTGAAACGTATTTTACAGTTGCTGTATACCGTAAAAAGTATGGGAGGCGAGGAACGCACAAAAGGGAGCATTAATACGGAGGCTCATTTTAAGGATGCGTATGACATTGCCGCGGAGTCTGTCGTATTGCTTAAAAATGATAAAAACCTATTACCTATCAACGCGGCAGGAATTACATCGGTGGCAGTAATTGGAGCGAATGCAACAAAAAAGAATGCCCTGGGAGGTTTTGGTGCGGGAGTAAAGACAAAAAGAGAAGTGACACCTCTGGATGGATTAAAAAACCGACTACCGGAGTCGGTCAAGATCACTTATGCCGAAGGGTACCAGGAACGCTATGCACCTAAAAAAGAAGCCATCTTTGGTGATGTTACGCAGGAAAGAACAACTACCATAGATGTGCTTGACCCTACTTTATTAGAAGAAGCGATCCAGGCAGCCCAGAATGCCGATGTCGCTATTATTTTTGCAGGATCTAATCGTGATTACGAAACAGAAGCTTCGGACAGAGCCGATCTGGCCTTGCCCTTTGGACAGGTTGAATTAATTGAGAAAGTACTAACCGCTAATCCTAACACTATTGTGGTTATGATAGCAGGTGCTCCTTTTGATATAAATAGCATCAAGGAAAGATCATCAGCGGTAGTGTACAGCTGGTTTAATGGCTCAGAAGGTGGTAATGCACTGGCAGACGTGTTATTAGGAACAGTAAATCCTTCGGGTAAATTGCCATGGACCATGCCCAAAAGGTTAGAGGATTCTCCTGCGCATGCTACCAATAGCTTTCCCGGAGATCAGGTCGTTTCGTACGACGAAGGCATTTTAGTGGGATATCGCTGGTTCGATACAAAAAATATTGAGCCTATCTACCCCTTTGGCTACGGACTTTCCTACACGTCATTTGCTATTAAAAATGCCAGGGCAAACAACGAGGATCCTTACATGGTAAACGACACTATTTATATTTCTGCTGAGGTTGAAAACACGGGGAGCATGGATGGAAAAGAAGTAGTACAACTATATGTCAGTAAAAAAGAATCGGATGTAGAAAGAGCAGTACAGGAATTAAAAGGTTTTGAAAAAGTGCACATCAAAAAAGGAGAAACCTCTACCGTGACCATTGCCCTTCCGGTAAAAGAATTAGCGTATTTCGATGTAAAAAAGTCTGCCTGGGTAGTGGAGCCGGGTAAGTATGACTTTAGAATAGGAAATTCTTCCAGAGCCATTAGCACAGTGGTTTCAGTTGAGATAGGCACTGAATAAGAGAAAACTTATCCTTAATATCCCGCAGCTTGCCCATCCTTGCGCGATTCTGAGGCTCCTGTATAGACTCTGTTTGCGGTATCTACACCAATGGCCTGGTAACCCCCGTAAATGCCCACAGAAAATGAGATCCGATGTCCTTTTTTCCGCAATTCCCGGATGGTTTTGTAATCAAACCCGCTTTCCAGATTGAGCGTTCCCCCATTGGTCATAACCCTGCCGGTAGGCTGAGAACTTCCCGTATGCCGCATTCTTGGCGCATCTCCTGCTTCCTGAAGGTTCATCCCAAAATCGACCATGTTCACTACCACCTGGGCATGCCCCTGAGGTTGTACGGCCCCTCCCATTAGTCCAAAACTTACCAAGGGTTCCCCGTCCTTTGTAATAAAAGCAGGAATAATGGTGTGGAATGGTCTTTTCCCTGGTTCAAGGGCATTGGCATGTGCCTTATCCTGAACATTAAACATCTGTCCCCTGTTTTGTAAAACAAAACCCAACCCATCCGGCACCATTCCGGAAGCAAATTCCGAATAGATACTCTGAATGAGCGATACCATATTTCCATCTTTGTCAGCCACTGTTAAATAGGTAGTGTTTCCACGCTCGATCTCAAAATCACCTGCTGCATAGCTGTTGGCCGCCCTATTTGGATGAATCAGTGCCCGTCTTTGGGCCGCATATTCCTTGGATAATAGTTGCGGCAATGGGAGCTTATTGAAATCCGGATCGGCATAGTGTTTTGCCCTGTCTTCATAGGCCAGTTTTTTAGCTTCGGTAAGGACATGGAGGTATTCTGAACTGCCAAAACCCATTGAAGCAATATCATAGCCCTCCAGAATATTCAGTATCTGCAGCACCGCAGTCCCCTGCCCGTTTGGAGGTAGCTCCCAGACATCATATTCACGATAATTGACAGATACGGGCTCCACCCAATTAGAAGTATGGCCAGCCAGGTCTTCATAAGACAAAAAACCACCATGTTTTTTCATAAAACTATCAATAGTACGGGCAATTGAACCTTTATAAAAAGCATCCCGCCCACCTTTAGCAATCATTTCATAGGTGTTGGAAAGGGCAGGGTTTTTAAAGACTTCCCCCTTTTTTGGTGGCCGACCGTTAGGAAGGTAGGTCTCTGCAAAGCCCGGCAATTTTTCCATGCGTTCATAATTACTGGCCATTTCATAGGCGATTACCTCGGAGACCGGAAAACCTTCCCGCCCATAGTTGATGGCTGGTTGTAATAGTTGCACCATAGATAGCTTCCCAAATTTCCCATGCATGGCAAACCAACCGTCTACGCAACCAGGCACGGATACAGGCAACGGCCCGTGCAGCGGTACATATTTTAAGTCCTTCTCTATGAAATAATCGATGGTCAGGGATCGTGGTGCACGGCCGCTACCATTAAAACCATATAGCTTTTCTTCCTTTGCATCCCAAACAATAGCAAAGATGTCTCCCCCAATACCGCAACTGGCGGGTTCTACCAAACCCAGTACTGCATTTGCAGCAATAGCGGCATCCATGGCGCTGCCACCCTTTTTAAGTATGTCTAAGGCTACTTGTGTGGCCAGCGGCTGACTGGTTGCGGCCATCCCGTTACGTGCCAGTATTTCCGATCGTGTGGTAAAGGTTTCCCCGGTAAGCCGGTCTTGTGCCCAATTAGTTGTGGAAATACATATCAAAAAGAAATAAGTACATAGCTTTTTCATAGATTGCTTTTTACATGGTCCTAAAGCTAGCAAAAAAGTAGGTGGATACAAGGTGTTCATCATCAGATTACTCTTCCCTTTACCATTCCCAGAAAGAATTGAGATGGCATAATATCATAATAAAGCCCGGAAGTTTCCCTTTTCAAGATTGCGGGGAGTAAGGGACCAGTCCAAATACCTTCAAATTTTTCTGGCTTTATGGTCCTTATGTAACAAATGTTACGTTTACCCCTGTATTTTCAACCTATATTATCGACCTTAAGGAAGATTTACACAACTAACTAATTAATCAACTTAACGATGAAAAAAGACTTTGAAACAAAATTTACGGGCTGGACCTTTCTTGTTGCTGCCCTCTTATTATGGGTAGGATGGTTCTTATCACCTCACCACATAGGTGAGTACATTGTAGCTACCGATTTTGGGCCCATTGGGGAAGACGTTTGGTTCTGGATCTGGATGTTCCGCATCCATATTTTTGGATGGGTTATAATGGCTATTGCCTTGTTCTCACTATTGTCGATCACCTTCGAAAAACCCTATCGGGTTATGCTTGTACCCGGTGCCGGAATGGCCATTGCGGGAACCATGACCCTGGCCATTGCCTCAGCATTCTATTATAACTTTGGCGCATGGGGAGTAGGGCAAACAGCAGGAATGTCGGCTGCAGAAATTGAGGTATTTATGAACGATATTCTGTACACAAACCAATATGTCACCTGTTTTGTTCGCTTTGGACGCGTATTTTCAGGGGTTGGTTTGGTCTTGTTAGGCCTGGGACTGGTAAAATGGAAGATCATATCCACCTGGTTAGGCTGGTTTACAGTGATCCTGGGATTTGCGGCCATGGGAATAGTCATGGGTATTCCAGAACATTATGAAATATACAAGCCTGTTTTTCACGTAAAAGTACTTTGGCTGGTGGCTATGGGTGTTGTTATATTAACGCAGGGTGTCAATCTACCTAAAAGGACATCTGAATAAGGAAAAGGTCTTATACTTGAATGTATTTCTCGCCTAGAGTAGAGAAGTAAAAAAGCCGTAACATTCGCTACGGCTTTTTATTTTCAGGACTGAACCAGCTAATCTGAGGGCACGGATTACAAATCTAAAGGCGCGGATTTGCAATCCGTGCTTAAAACTATCTGAGGGCGCATTTGCAATCCGTGCTTCTAACTACCCCATAAATAAGACAGTTACCTCTAGTTCATTTTCTAGTTCGGAATAATTTCTTGCAGAACTAAATATATAATCCTCAGGCAAAGCAACAATTTTTTCTGCTACCGGATTGTTGTGTATGTACTCTACTTTTTGTTTTATGAACCAGTTAGATATGGCGATCTCTGCATGATAACCATCTTGCCAGACTTTGTATTTTTGGTCTCTTTTCAGATGTTGGCAGGCTTTTTTAAAATGGTTGAGCATCCACTCCCTCCTACTCTCCGGAAATTCCATGATGGTTTGTATAATTTTCTTTGAAGTATACTTTTTAAAATCGCGAATAATATCAGAAAGTACAGAACCTTCTTCTGCCTTACAAAGTAGATGCAGATGGCTAGGCATAATACAATATGCATAAATCTCCAGGCCTTTCTTTTTTTGGCAATATGTCAAACTTTGCAGTAAAACATACTTTTGTCTCAATCTTGTAAAGACATCTATCCAACCTACCGTTGTAATAGTAACAAAATAGGCCACATCTGGCATTGTGGCTTTGTATTTTGTAGACACTTTCGTTTTAAGACTAAGATATTAGCCCACACTGCAGCTTGTCAACAGGGAAAATGTTTTAAAGAAATAAGCACGGATTGCAAATCCGCACCTTCTGGATAAGCACGGATTACAAATCCGCGCTATATGGTATATGGTTCCTTAAAGATAGAAATTTCCAACTAGCTAATGATACTCAAGCAGTCTAATCCTTAACCCCTGTCCATGGTGCTGCAAAGGTCCTGTTGGGACAATATGTGATGCCCTCTAAGGTGCCGTTCTCCAGATAACCCGAATGGTAGTAGTCATTGCTGGCATCACTGGTGGTAAAGGCAAGGTATAATTTATCCCAGTTGCGGTTTATCAGACCATTTTCTATTGAACTGCCATAGAAGGTTCCGGTGAAGGTATTCCCGTCTATAGCTGTTACTTCAAATTTCTGATAGTACCCTTCAGCATCCGGGGTGGGTCGCAAATCGATGCTCCATTCTCCTACCAAGGGATCTGCAGGAGACATTGCTGTATCTGCCTCCTGTGCCTTAATCATTGTAATACTCATAGAGATCAGTAAGGCCAGGATAAATTGCTTTTTCATATCAATCTATTTAGTACGTTATTTTGCTTTTAAACTCAATGCAAATCCACCGCCGGGTGCCAAGGAAACCTCAACGGAATCCGAATTGGTAACATCCATTGTTTTAATTTCGTACGACAACGGATTCGTATCCCAATGGGCATTTTGGCCATCTTCGTAAAGTATGGCCTCATAGGTCTTGCCGGGCTCCAGAAAGTCTAAGGAGACAGATTCTGTCCTCCCCTCTTCATTAGTTATACCACCTACGAACCAGTTGCCGGTATTCTTTTCCTTTCGGGCAATAGTGACAAATTCGCCCACTTCCCCTTGCATTACATGACTCTCACTCCAGTCGACCCCCACATCCCTGATAAACTGCAGGGCCGGATGAGGCTTCCCATTTTGCATATAATGCTCAGGAAGATCGGCTAACATCTGTATAGGGCTGTAGATCACTACATACAAGGCCAGTTGGTGGGCCAGGGTGGTACTCACCTGATTGTCTGGCTTGAACTCGTCAAATTTGATATTGAAAATCCCCGGGGTAAAATCGATCGGTCCTGAAAGCATACGCGTAAATGCTACCGTTGGTAAATGGTTGGGAGGATTGCCTCCGTCTGCCGCCCAGGCGTTGAATTCCTGTCCTCTGAGTCCTTCCCTGGCTATAGCATTGGGATAGGTACGGCGTTTCCCTGTTGCCTTTATAGGTTCATGGGCATTGATGGCTATTTTCATCTTGGCGGCCTCTTCCAACACCTTTTGATAATGACGCACCATCCATTGTCCGTGATGGTATTCCCCTTTGGGGATGATCTTCCCTACATATCCGGTTTTCACCGAATTCATACCATTATCCTTCATAAATTTATAGGCCACATCCATCTGCTTTTCATAGGTCAGGGGAGCAGCCGAGGTTTCATGGTGCATAATGACCTCCACTCCTTTTTCCTTTGCATAGGCCATTACCTTGTCAAAATCATAGTCGGCATAAGGCGTCATAAAATCGAAAACCCCTTCGCGGTCATCTGTGTTGATCCACTTATCCCAGCCGGTATTCCAGCCTTCCACCAGCAGGCCCTTGATACCATTTTCTGCAGCAAAATCTATATATCGCATCGCATTTTCAGTGGTTGCGCCATGGTTGGGTTTTATCTCCCCGCTTTTAGTAAAGGTGTTCATACTCTGGCTGCCTTCCATATCCCAGGTAGATTTTCCCAGGTGCATTTCCCACCAGATTCCAACATACTTCATAGGAGTAAAATAACTCACGTCCCCAATGATGTTGGGATCGTTGAGGTTAAGCACCATTTTAGATTCTATTAGGTCGCCCGCCCGGTCTGCGATCTGTATGGTGCGCCATGGCGTATTAAAAGGGGCAGATATGACAGCTTTCCCCTGCAGGCGTTCAGAACCCACCAGTTCGCTTATCATACTATTATTGGAAGTATCTACCATTAAGGTCATGCCTGAATAATCGGTAAGATCTGCTTCGTGAAAACTCAGATATACCCCCTCTGAGGTCTTCATAGTCACCGGGGTATTCACTGCATTCTCGGGTATATAGGTGGCTTTCAGATTGGGATCGTCTCGTTTTGATAGTGCATCTATCTCCGAAAATTTGGTTGCATTGTACAGGTGTTCGTAAATATCCCAGTCGCCCGGTTGCCACCACACCTGGTGATCTGCGGTGAGGTTAAACTGAGTATTCTCATCTGTTATTAAAACGTCTTTTAAACCAGGCTGGTCGGGGAATTCGTAGCGGAAGCCAATTCCATCGTCAAAGGCTCGAAAGACAATGTTTAATTTTCTGTTGGGTGCTTTGGTTTCTTCGAGTTTTATTTGAAGTTCATTATAATTATTGCGCACACTGTCTTGTTCCCCCCAGGGCATGACCCAGGTCTCATCTTCCAGGCGATAGTTCATTTCCGTAATACGAAATCCTTCCTTCAGTGGAGGCTGGTCCTTAAAATCAAAACCCATGGTGGAGGGTAAAATAACTGGTTTATTCATATAGAAGACCTCATATTGAGGTGTCCCTGCTTCTGTCAAGGAGAATTTCACACTTATCTGTTCATCGGGGGAGCTCAGGAAGGGCTCAGGTTGAAGTGAACAACTGATAAGGCTCAGGAAAACCAATGCAATAAGAACAGGGTATTTTGCCATTTGAAATTTCATTTTATATTAGTTTTAAAAGATGTGCTTCTAAAGATAAAAAAGAAGTTTATAACCAACCCACTCTCTTTTCTATACACATGTATATAATTATTCATTGTCGTTTCTGAAGGAGACCTCCAGCGTATTTCCTTTTGATGTGAAGTTGAAATACCCATCTTTATCTATTGGTGCCTCCGAACTGCGCATAACCCTGCAGGCTTCTCCATTTTTTACTTCAGGTAGTCGTAACAGAATTTCCCATTCCAGGTTTGTTTGGGTAATGGTGATGGTTGTTTCCCCATTTTCAGCAGTAGTATAAAAGATCGAGATGGAATTATCTGCCATTTGTACATTCTCCAGAGAGGCGGTTGGCCAGGCATCGGGCATTTGAGGAGTGATCACTACTTGCTTTTTAGCGGCCCTTGGTTGTATTCCAAAGAACTGTTCTACAATGGGGATGGCAAAACTATAAATATTCCAGGCCTGAGTCATCATGCCATAATCTGGTGATACTTCGTACATGCTTCCGGGCAGGGCAAAGCTGAAGGTTCTGGCCATACGCTTGAGGTAATTCAGGGCCTGGTCTGGCCTTCCGTAATTGTTCTCGGCTATCGCCTGTACCCCGGTGGGTAAGGTCATAACCGCCCCGGTATAGGAAAAGACCTTAGAACCCTTAAAGGACCCATCGTCTGAACCTGCGGAGGCATCCCGGTCTATACCGGTGACAAACACTCCAAAAGGATTCACAAAAGTCTCGGCGGTAGAAAGTGCCCGGAGGGCTTTGTCCGGGTCGGCCAGCTTCATTTCCATGGGGGTATTTACTACCCAGTTATGGTGTAAGACAAATGGCCTTGGATTGGCCGAAGGGTTATCCAAAATCGACATTCTAGTGGCTTCCAGTTCTGCCACTGCCCAGGGTTTGTTTAGTGTGTCGGCCCGTATGATGGCATCTTCAATGAGGTGGAGTGCCTGCTGGTCCGTGCCTATAAAATCGGCATAGGAGTTAAATTCCTCAGACCAGAATTCTGAATTAATCCGGACCTTAAGATTGTCAGCAGTTTCCTGATAGGAAACGGCCAGCTTTTCCTCCCCTAGTTCACTTGCCATTTGTGCCGCATCGGCAAAGGCACGTTGGGTGTAAACAGCCACATCTATCATCTCACTATCCAGACCATGGATCTCCATCATCCCGAAACCATCCGGAAAACCATTCCCATTTACATCTTTTTCGCGCATCAACCATTCCAGACCTTTTCTAATAGTGGGGAAATAGGTTTCTAAAAAAGTCTTGTCCCCGTTCCATTGGTACACCTCCCAGATCAGTGATGCAAATTGCGGTGTTTCATTGATATTGCCATTGTTAAATACGGCTCCATTGGTTGACACCTCGTGGACAATTCGGCCATTGCCGTTAGTCGCTTCGGAAAGGCTATCCAATAAGGAAATGGTATTGTAAACAGCATCTGTCTGCCCTACCGCTATATAGCCTTTTAAGGCATATTCGCTGTCTACTCCAAACCACCAGGGATAATCAGGGATACCGGCAGTGATACCTGTGCCAATTTCAGGAACGCTGCGTACAAGCCAATCGCAATTGTACTTAAGCCATTCAAAAGTCTCCTGTATCTGTTTGTCTGGAATAGTGAGTTTAGACTGATTTGCCAGTTGGGTGTAGCGGTCTTGCTTTTCTTTAAACAGGGAGAGCGATTGTGCCTGCAGTGTTTCGTATGTGGCCAGTGCTGCGCTTTCCGAAACATAGGAACCTGCAATGGCAAACTGTATGGTTTTAGATTCGTTCGCGGCCATAGAAATGGGGTAGGAAATTGCTCCTGTAGTCCCTTTACCTCCATAGTAGGATGAGGTAACCTCATATGAATAAGATGCAATATTTGCCCCAAAGGTCACAAACCAGGGGTTAAGACTATCCTTTACTACCCATGTATCAGTGGCCACATTATAAATCCCTTCATCAGGTCCATCTACCATGCCCGTGCGTTCCCCCAGCCAGGTGGGCCTGAGGTCTGTATGACCAGAAAAAGTAACATCCATTTTTCTAGTGGTGTTGCTTTCATTTTTTATTAGCAGTTGGATAAGGATTCCTTCTTTATCATCAGGCACAAATTGCCATCGTTCCGCAGTGAGTCCTTGCTCTTCAAAGGTGTAGATATGCCTATTTGCAAAAGGATAGTTAATAAAAGTGATAGCACTATCCAGGGATAGCAGCTGCCCATTGTTGTCTAATTTGATATCGAATCCGTCTAACAATTTAATGGGATGATCCCAAAGTCCGCCCATTTCATTTTTTATATGCCAACCCAGTTCCGGAAAACTTCCATCCTGATGGCCCACCAGATAAACCCTGTTGCCGGCGGTAACATAGGGCGACTTTGAATAGGCTTCTTTACCTTCTATAAAAGGTGTATCCTCAACCAGGTCAGCAAACGAAGATGTTTCAACATGTTTACATTGCAGCAGAGTTACTCCCAATAAAAGCCATAGAAAGATTTTTCTCATGATCATAAGTACGGTTTGTGGTGAAAGATCCATGTAATTCAGATTTCCGAATTCAAAACCTTTCTAAGAGTAAGCCGCTATTCCTGAGGTGTAGAAATAGTAATATTTCTGTACTCTACAGGTCCGTGATCTCCTTGAAGCAACAAAGGTCCTGGCTCCCCTTCCTTACTGTTGAGTGCACCTCCTGTGATCCCGGGGATGATCTGCCGGTAAATGATGGTCTTTCCGTTGGCTTCAACCGTCACCCTTCTCCCAACCAGGGTAATATCATAGGTTTGCCATTCTCCCGCCTTCTTGGCAACATTTTCATTGGGTGTTAGGAAGCCATACACGCCTCCCAGATATACAGAAGATGGTTCTTTACCGTAGCTGTCCTCAACTTGTACCTCATAACGTCCACGGAGGTAGATTCCAGAGTTGGAATGCTCCGGATATCTGAATTCGATATGGAGTTTAAAATCCATGAATTCTTCCTCGGTCATAAGATTGGCTCCTGAAGCAGGATTGGTAAGAATACCGTCTTTTACTAACCATTGATTGGCAACACTTCCCGGAGGGGTTGTCCACCCATCATTAACGTTTTCCTTTAATAAAGATCGAGGCTTCGACCATTTTGCCGGTTCTGGTGTTAGTAATGCCGGAGCCCGGTGCCCTCTGAACACATGGGGATTGCCAAGAGGATCAATAAGATTTCCTTCTACCACATCTTCATTAACCTTACCGGTTAGATGCAAATAGTGCGTCCCAGTCCATTGGGGTGGAATGCTGAAGCTGAAAATATTTTCTTTTAAATGCACCTCAGATATAGGTCGGGCACTTCCTGAAACACCCACAAAATACCCTACCAGAGCTTTGTTGCCAGATTGTTTCACCTCCAGCCATGCAGGCAGCCATTTGTCTCCGTCCTGCACTTCAAGGTCCCAGTGGCCTATGACGTTTGTAGATTCCTGAGCCATTATAAACATTGAACAAAAAAGGAAGGATATACTTACCAGTTTTTGTAAAAAAAAGGAGGAAATTTTCATTGTTGTATGTTTTTGGATATGCCTATAAATATAGAAAATAAAAGTCAAGCCAGGGAAGATAGTATTTCTATTACTTCCTTTCCTTTTATTCTCCAAAAGTCGAGCGAAATAAAAAAAATCTTCTTTTCCAGCGTAAAATATAATCAGCATTAAAAGAAATGACATTGATGCTTGGCGCTATTTACAATGCATTCATTTAGATATTTATTAGATTGATTATCAATATTTTATGATTTATGTAACTTAGGTTACACAGGCATCAAACAATGACTTTAATCAGTATTTTAAGTATTTCTTGCAACTACCTTTATCCTATTCAAAAACAACCGCAACCCGAATACTGAAGGAAAGGTTCCTTCTGGTTTGAAAGGGTTGCATAATGTACATTTCAATGAAAAACTATCTGGTTACTTTCGCCTTTTCACTCCTTGCTACGGCCGCTTTTTCACAGGCAGGCCATATTATGCAAGGGGTTGGTTCTGTTAACATGTCTATGGGTGGGGCAGCCACCGGACAACCCCTGGATATTTCCGGGGCCATACAATGGAACCCCGCAGCAATATCAACTTTTGATGATAAAATCTTAAAGTTTGATATTGGTTTGTTCTTTTCTTCCCCTGAACTAAATTCTACAGTTCCTGAATTTGACAATACCGGGCAACCTACCGGTAATTTCTTTAGCGGGACCACTGCTGATGACAGGGGAATATCTCCCTTGCCAGCACTTGCATACGTTTGGGGCAAACCCGAAAGCAAACACACTTTCGGATTGTCTGCCTTTGGGATCAGCGGTTTCGGGGTTACCTTCCCTGAAAGCGCCAGCAACCCTATTAACATGCCACAAAGCATGGGTGGCTTTGGCCGTATAGAATCTGATTATATGTTATTACAAGTAGGTTTAACTTATGCCTATGAAATATCTGATAAATTTTCTATTGGTGTACAACCAAATATTGACTATGCGGCTTTAGAACTAGCGCCGAATCCAACAGCAAGCCCAACTATGGCTGGATATCCATCCACAGATAAGGCTTCAGCAATTGGTTTTGGAGCTCAGTTTGGATTATTCTATGATTCCGGAGTCGGATTAAAACTAGGAGCATCTTATAAAACAGTTCAAAAATTTGGAGAATTTGAATTTGAAAATACTTATTTAGATAATAGTACTTCTAAAAACAATTTTCAAATGGATTATCCAGCTATTTTCTCCCTTGGTTTTGGATATTCAACAGGGGATATTGATTTAGCTCTTGATTTTAGAAGAGTTGATTATGAAAATACAGAAGGTTTTTCTGAAACCGGATGGACACAAACAGCCTCTGTAGCCGGATTTGGGTGGAAAAATATATCAATTTTATCAGCAGGACTTCAATATAAAGGAATAAACAAACTACCATTACGTTTTGGGTATACGTATAGTTCAAACCCTATTAGGGAGGAAGTAACCTTTTTTAATATTCCAGCGACTGCAATCATCAAAGATGCATTCCAGTTCGGATTGAGCTATGAGGCAAGTGACAAGGTATCTTTTGATGCTGTATATCATTATGGAACTAGTGGAGATCCTACCTCCGGACCATTGCTAAATCCTCAATTCATTCAGAACTTTCCACCCTACGGAGCAATCCCAGGTAGTGAAGTATCCTATGAAATGACGACTTCCATGATCATGGTAGGGGCCAGTTATACCTTAGGCAAATAAGCAACTGGACTAATATTGACTTTTGATCGCCAGAGAAAGCGATACCGCAAAAACGGTATCGCTTTTTTGGTTATAAAAATGAATACAATGTAGAATGAGAATACCATATTTGTACTATGGTCCATTTCATTACCTTTAGGGCAACCTAACTGAATATGAAAAAGCGACTTCGCGCTCTAATTTTACTATGTGTAATCCTTCCCCTGGCTACCCTGCTTATCTGTGATGCTGTCATTGACAAAGGCGCCAAAGGAAAGACCTTTTATAGTGTACAACAACTACATAAAAACAGAGTTGGTATTGTGTTGGGTACTTCGAGCCGACTTATACAAGGAGGGAACAATCCTTACTATACGAACCGGATCAAGGCCACTATTGCCCTCTATAAGGCAGGAAAGATAGATATGGTGTTGGTGAGCGGAGATAATGCCACTCAGTATTATAATGAACCTGAAACATTTAAAAAAGACCTGATCGCCGGAGGTATCCCGGAAGAGAAGATCATCCTGGACCCATCCGGGCTGCGTACCTTAGATTCTATGGTAAGGGCCAAGGAAATATTTGGCCTGGACAGCGTTACTGTCATCTCCCAAAAATTCCAGAATGAGCGGGCCATCTACCTGGCCCAAAAGAAAGGGTTGTATGCCATTGGATTTAATGCCAAAGACATAGAAGGTTCTCAGGGTTTAAAAGTGCAGATACGCGAATACTTTGCCCGTGTAAAGGTCTTTATAGACCTGCTTCTAAATACCCAACCCCTTACTCACGGGGATAAAATTGATATCCCCTGAACAGAATTACACAAAATATTCTACTTTAGAGCAGTACTTAGTATATGCCTAGTTTAAAAACCTTAGTAAAAAATTTAGGTCCCGGCCTGTTGTTTGCCAGCATGGCCATTGGAACTTCTCATCTTGTGCTCTCCACCAAGGCCGGAGCCCAATATGGCTGGGTCATGGTAATCCCTATTATTCTGGCCAATATTTTAAAATACCCATTTTTTGAATTTGGTATACGTTATACGACGGTGACGAATACATCCCTTATTGAAGGGTATAGAAACCGTGGAAAAGGATATCTATGGCTTTATACTTTTATAACTTTGGTGACCACCTTTACGATTTTGGCAGCCCTGTATGTGGTTACAGCCGGACTCTTTATCAATCTTTTTAAGGTAAACGACATCTCTGTAAGTACTGTTGCCCTGGGACTATTTATGTTTATCTCGGCAGTACTGATCATAGGTCGCTATAAGTTTCTGGAACTCTCATTAAAATTTGTGGTTTCCATCTTGTTCATCGCCTTACTCGTCACTACTATCTTAGTGCTTTACAAAGGACAAGTAGCACACGTCCCTAATTTTGAACCTATGCCTATTTTTAATGAAGTAGGGATCTTATTTCTCATAGGTCTGGTAGGCTGGATGCCAACCGCCGTTGAGGCCAGTAGCTGGATAAGCTTATGGACGCTGGAGAAACAAAAAGTAACCAAAAGAAGGTTGCCCCTTAACGAGGCCTTGCAAGAATTTAATTCGGGTTACTATATGACGGCCCTGTTGGCGATCTTCTTTTTGGTCATCGGTTGGATGACACTTTATGGTACACAAACAGAACTAAGTGGAAATGCCGTGACCTTTGCAGACCAGGTGGTGCAATTGTTCACTACACATATTGGGAAATGGGCCTATATTTTTATTGCAATTTCGGCCTTTGCCACCATGTTCAGCACCTGTATGACAGCGCACGATGCCATTGCCCGGGTGAGCCTGGACATTTTAAAACACCTTACACCTGCCCATAAGGATTTCTCGGGGAAGAAATACTTTGCCATCGGGATCATTGGCCTGGCTGTGGTTAACTATATAGTCCTAACCGCCTTTGGAGCCAATATGGGTACGCTGGTGGCCCTGGCTACCTTTATCTCATTTGTGATGGCACCTATCGTTGGCTATATGAATCTAAAGAATGTGATGAGTGCAGATCTCCCGGCCAAATTTCATCCTAAAAAAGGACTGCAATACCTCACCTATGCGGGCATTGTCTTTCTCTCGCTGTTTGCGTTGTATTATTGCTGGATGATCTTGTTCTAGAAGAGCAGATCGTAGTTGAGCACAACTATAAGTTGACGTTCATTCTTTTTATGGAAAGTATCTAAACAGAATACTCCGTTGGTACAGTCGTTCAATAACTTATCTTCTCCATACCCAATAGAATAGAGGATGTTAGAGGTTGATACCCCATGGGTCTCCAAATATTCCTTTATAGCATCTGCCCTGCTTTGAGAAAGCCTGAAATTAGTGGCGCTACCACCTCTGCTGTCTGTATGTGATTCTATCCGCAATTGCATTTGAGGAAATCTGCTTACCGCATCTACCACTTTTTCCAGTTCGGTGGCAATAGCTTCGGTGATAATGCTTTGACCCTTATCAAAATAGAATTTGTTGAGCTTTAAAACGGTCTGATCTTCGGCTTCTTCCACCAGGTCATCTACCCTGGCAATGCCCATATTAAAGGCCATACTTTGCAATTGCTCCAAGGCTTCGCCGGTATAAGCATTTGAGAAGATTGAATGTCGGCCCTTGGTGGCCTGTATGGTAATGGTTTCCTGCCAAGGCACTTCAATTCTAAAGGATCCTTCGGCATTGGTGACCACTTGTTTTAATAGATTCCCTTCCTCATCTAGTAGCCTTACTTCCGCTTCCGGAATCCGATCATTGGTCGTGAGGTTTAACACACTTCCATTGAGGGTAAAGGTCTTGATCCCCGGCTTGTCTTTTATGATAAAGCCATAGATGTCGTCATTCCCTTTTCCGCCGGGGCGGTTGGAGGAGAAATACCCGATTAGGCTGTTATCCTGATAGTTTTTGATTATAAACCCAAAATCGTCCTTCTCAGAGTTTAACCCCTTGCCAAGGTTTACAGGAATACTGTAAATATTGTCTTCCAGGATCTCTGATTTATAGGTATCCATACCGCCCAGGCCATAAAAGACATCAGAGGCGAAGTACAAACTTCCTTCAAAGATATAGGGAGCTATCTCGTTCCCGGGAGTATTGACCCGTGGTCCCAGATTAATGGGTGAAGACATAATAAGTCCATTGTTGGTATACACGTAATAAATATCTGTACCCCCCAGACTGTCCTCAAAATTAGCAGCAAAATAGAGCTTGCCATTGTCGGCATCATAAAAGGGATAATAGAAAGAAGTACTAAGGTCTTTAAGTAGAAAACGAAAATTACCACTTCGATCCGAGGAGCCCAGGGCCAGGGTATTCTTCCCATTTGCATCAAAAACCAATTCTCCGGCCTGTTCATTGGTCCTAACATAAAAGAGGACATCAAGAGTATCTGAATAAAATGGAGTACCCTGGTGATACGCAGAATTAGGGGATCCCTTTATAGGGAGCAACAGCTCCTAAATCACCTTGTGCCTCAAGGGTTGCTGAAAAGATATCCAGATAGGATTCTCCAGATGGATTGTATATTTTTTTTGATTCCTGAGGTCTGGCGCTTGTAAAAAGTACCTGATCTTTATAAAAAGTGGGAGCAAAATCAGATTGAGGACTATTGCTTGTAACATTAAAGATTTTATAATCTACACCGGTAGTGTCATTTCGTTGTAAGACATCGTAATTAAACGTGGCATTTTCTAAAAACATAGCAGATAGTCCCCTCGATTTTTTATCCAAAAATGCTTTGGTACTATCTCGCCCAACTTTTTGGGACATGGCTTGCAACATCCTGTTAAAGTAATAGCCCGGCATAACATCATCGCTGTTGTAGACCTCCAGATATGTATCTGTAGCCTTATCATAGTTACCTGTTTTTAGATAGGAATCAGCCAAATTCAGGGTTTGCTGATTGGTCAGGGGCTGTTCCCTCATTTCTTTTAAATACTCAGAGATAGCCTCCTTAAAATTATATTCAAAAAATAACACATCGGCCCTGGTTTCTTTTTTCTGGGCCACAGAAAAACTGGTGACCATTAGAAATGTCGCCATCAGCAAGAACCTTATATGATTGTTTCTCTTCATTTAGAAAAATCTAGGAGTATCTATTTGTTTTGGTTTTCCTTTTCGCTTGTCTGGTTTTACCCTGTTTGAACCATCTCCGGCCCCAAGATAGAATTTTATAATCATCTCGTGAGAGCCCTGATTGTATTGCCCCAGACTATTGGTGTTATAATCATAGGAATAGCCAACAAAGACACCGCTTGAGATCTGAAACCCGGCCAGACCACTTACCGAATTGTTTACCCTGTATCCCGCACCTAAGGTAAAAACATCATTGATCAAAAAGTTGGTAGATAAATTAAATTGTAGCGGTAAACCTTGCACAAGGTGGGCTAAAAACGCGGGTTTAAACTTCAGTTGGTCAGATAATTCAAATACGTAGCCACCAATAAATGTAAACTGTATTTTATCATTGATCAACGAAGCCACCTCTTCACTAACTGAGCCTGTAAGGAAATTAGGAATTGAAGCCCCCAGATACCATTCATCATCGTAGAGGAACATCCCCGCACCAACGGTAGGATAGAATTCATTAAAAACCTGATTGCTCAATAAAGGTTCATTTGGATCTTCGAAATCACCTTTGGTAAAATCTACATTGAGCAAGGCACCTCCTGCATTGACCCCAAATGAGAGTTTGGTGTATTCTGATACATTGATCTGATAAGAATAGGCCGCATTAAAAAAGGTTTGAGTAGTGGGCCCTAATTGATCACTAATAACATTTATTCCAAGACCATTTTTTTCATTAGACCAGGGAATATTGGTCCCAAATCTGAGTGTACGGGGTGCACCGTCAATATCGATCCATTGGGCGCGGTATAGAGCGGAGATCTCCGGATTTTCTACAGTTCCCGCATAGGCGGGGTTAAAACTGCCAATATTATACATATATTGGGTATACTGTGGTTCCAATTGTCCATATCCGGCAGCACCAAAGAGTACCAGGACACAAAGCACCAATCCATATTTTTTATAGGTAGTCAATCTCATGCTGCTTATCTTAAAATTTGGATCCATCCTTTTTGTACTTCCAAACCTTCTCCAAGGTCCAGGATATAGAAATAGGTCCCTTTTGGAAGTTCACCATTTTTGCCAATACCATCCCAGGTATTATCATAGTTATTGGAAGAGAAAACACCATTACCATAGCGGTCAAAGACCTCTAAGGATACATTAATAGATGGGTATTGATCAAGACAATTAACTACCAGAAAATCGTTTGTTCCATCTCCATTTGGTGAAAACTGGTTTAGTAATACCAGGCATCCTTCTTCAATTAAAGGCCTTGCCTGTAAGGTCACTGTAGAAGTGTTGTTTTCAGCATTTCCGTCATTAGGAAATGATGATACAGTGAAGCGGTATTTTCAAGGGCCCCTGCCTCAATTACTTCTACATTGATCACCAATCCTGCTACCTGATTACCCCAATTCTCAATGGTCCATAATCCGGTTAAGGGATCGTATTCCCCAATGGTCGCAGAATGGCTAGAATAGCTAAACCCGCTGTTTAGTAGATCATTTAATTGAATGTTTCTAACCACATCCATGGAAAGGTTGGTCAGGGTGATCGTAAATACTATTTGATCACCAACGTTAATGGTTCAATAAAGGCCACCGTTTTTACAACAGCAAGGTCAATATCCGGTACATTACAACCTACCCCAACAATAGGGTCGCAGAAATCTAATGGATTACTAGTACCATTTGGAACCAGGTTGTATTAGGGTCATCTATATTGTTCACTTCCTCCCCATCTGTTAATCCATCACCATCCGTATCCGGATTCCCCGGGATCGGTGCCAATTGCAATTTCTTGCCCATCTGTTAGGCCGTCGTTATCTGTATCTACGTCACATGCTGTTACCGTAATGGTAACCGTTACCGATTCATTTACACAAGGTGCCTGGGCATCTGTAGTGGTATAGGTAAAAACATAATCACCTGCTGCAAGGCCGTCAAAATTCACAATGTTTTCAGGCGAAATGGCGAGTGCACCCCCTGAAGGATCTGTTGTCAAGGCCCATGTCCCGGGATCTGCAGCTTCCAATTGATCGTCCAGATCCAGGGTGGTTGGACCATTGATAGCCACATTACAGGAAGTTGTATTGCTGGGGATACCGGCAGAAGGTGGTATAAATACGGTAGCTACAACGGGGAAACGCGCTGTAACACAACCATTGAAATCTGCCTGGGCATAAAATGTTGTTGTAGCCGTTAATATGGGCGTTTCAAAATCTTCCCCGGTTCCTATGGGGGTACCTCCGGTTGCTGCTGCATACCAGTTAACTGTTCCCTCTGTAAAGATCGCATTTAGTATTACTGTCCCTTCATCACAACGTTCTGCGTCTGTGGTGCTCACCTGTTGTGGGGTAGTATTAAATTCCAAGGATAACTTCGAGAACAGGACTGGCACAATTATTTGAACGGGATCATAGAAAAAACCGTAATAGGTGCCCGGAAAGTCAGAATCAATAAACGACTCAACCCAACTACTTTGATCTAAAACATGGTCTGAATTTATGGTCCAGTTCAGCGTAGTCCCAGTTGGTGGCTCCGTAATTGTATATTCGTCCAGATCCTGACCGGGTACATCACAAAACGAGGTCGGAACATTAGTATCTATTACCGGTGCCGTGGTTCCGGCAGTACATATATCATCATCTATAATAGTACCAATCCCCTGGGGGTCTCCAATACTAACGAAAGGGGAAGTTGTACTTAAGAGATTTACAAAGAAGTCCTCATTATTTTGTTCAACGGATGTATCATTGATGAGCGGAATGGAAATAGTCTGTATTTCCGCATCGGTACCGGCAAAGGTAACCAGGCCACTAGAAAGAACATAATCTTCTCCCTCAAGTGCGGTATCATCAGAAGTTTCATAGCTTACATCGAACCCACCTAAAACATCCCCTCCGGTTAAAGTAATAGTAAAAATAGCGAGGCCGTCATCTTCGTTTACCGTAATATCATTGATGGTTACATTAGGTGCGTCATTATCTGTTATAGTGATATTTGCAATGCCATTAGCAGGAATGAAATTGACTGTCCCAGGACTTTGCATATTCGATAATGTCACGAACAAACTTTCACTATTCTCTGCCAATATATCATCATTAATAACAATATCAATAGGTTGGGTCTCACCGGTATTGCCTGTAAAATTTAAGGTCGCAGCAGACGCAGTATAGTCAAGACCAGCCAGGGCTGTATTGTTTGAGGTAGTATAATCAACAGTTAACCCTCCTTCAACATCCGTATTTAAAGTAACAGTTAGTGTAGCAATACCTACATTTTCATCCACAGTTATACTGTTGATAGTAATAGTACCAATATCATTATCATTATTGATCACAGTAACATCGGCAATTTGGTCTGGCGTTAAACTGGCGTAGTTGGAATCTGTTGAGGTTACATCTCCCGTTTGAATGGTATATGAAACTTCTCCGTCCACGATAGTATCCTCAACCCCTGTAACTATTACTTGAACTCCATCATTCCAATTAACAGGAGTTAAGGTAACACTTGTAGGAACCGTTCCCTCGCCCGGATCACTGCTGGTAAGTGCAATGGTGACATCTGCCGAAGGCTGGCTCTCCAAAAACACATTGAAGGTAGCTGTTCCCCCACTCTCGGTAGTATTCCCAATTATGGCCGTAACGATAACTCCAGCTGTATCTGAATCCGCATTGGTAACGCTTACATTTTGGTCCGGTAAATCATCAAAAAAGACATTGCTGTTAGCATCATCCACACTTACGGTAACATTGTAGGTTATATCCCCATCCACAATTGCATCGGGTTGAGGAGTAACGTTAACCGTGCGGGTTGTCGTATTCCAGTTGGCAGGTGTAAATAAAAAACTTGTCGGTGAAACGGTTCCTTCGCTGGTATCTTGTGAAGTTATTAATAAAACCACGTTGCTTGCCGGGGCGGCATCTAATGCTACCGTAAAGGGCTGAGTGCCTCCTCCCTCGGTTGTATTCAAAGAGGTTGGGGTAACAGTAAAGCCCGCTGTGTCATCATCATTATTCGTAACGTTTACCGTCTGGTTGGCCAACGGATCAAAAGCATCATCACTGCTGCCATCTACCACACTGATCGTTATGGCATAACCCCTTGGCCCATCTACTATAGCATCGTCTATTGGGGTCACTGTTACCGTTTGTGCTAAATTATAATCGCCAGGAGTAAATGTCAGGGTTCCGGATGATACCGTCCCCTCTCCTGGATTACTGGAAATGATACTAAATACCACATTGCTCGTGGGTGCCGATGTTAAGACCACCGTAAAATTCTGTGTTGGTCCATTTTCCACTGTGGTAAGGGACAAAGGGGATACTGTATAGCCGGCACTGTCATTGTCTGCATTTGTAACGCTTACCGTCTGATCTGCCAATGGATCAAAAGCATTGTCACTGCTGGCATCTACCACACTTACTGTAACGTTATACGTTTGGGGACCGTCTACCGCAGGATCTTCTACAGGGGTTACCGTTACTGTTTGTGCTACATTATAATTCCCAGGGGTAAATGTCAAGGTTCCGGGTGATACCGTACCTTCCGATGTATCTCCTGAAGTTACACTAAATACCACGTTGCTGGCTGGTGCCGCCGTTAAAACAACCGTAAAGGTCTGTGTACCTCCACCCTCAGTTGTTCCCAAGGAAGTAGGCGTTACTGTATAGCCGGCACTGTCATTGTCTGCGTTGGTAACGCTCACCGTCTGATCTGCCAAGGGATCAAAGGCATTGTCACTGCTGGCATCCACCACACTCACCGTAACGTTATAGGTTTGTTCCCGTCTATCGCAGGATCTTCTACAGGGGTTACCGTTACTGTTTGCGCTACATTATAATTCCCAGGGGTAAATGTCAAGGTTCCGGGTGATACCGTACCTTCCGATGTATCTCCTGAAGTTACACTAAATACCACGTTGCTGGCTGGTGCCGCCGTTAAAACAACCGTAAAGGTCTGTGTACCTCCACCCTCAGTTGTTCCCAAGGAAGTAGGCGTTACTGTATAGCCGGCAGCATCATTGTCCGCGTTGGTAACGCTCACCGTCTGATCTGCCAAGGGATCAAAGGCATTGTCACTGCTGGCATCCACCACACTCACCGTAACATCATAGGTAATGTTCCCATCTATCGCAGGATCATCTACAGGAGTCACCGTTACTGTTTGTGCTACATTATAATTCCCAGGGGTAAATGTCAAGGTTCCGGGTGATACCGTGCCTTCCGATGTATCTCCTGAAGTTACACTAAATACCACGTTGCTGGCTGGTGCCGCCATTAAAACAACCGTAAAGGTCTGTGTACCTCCACCTTCAGATGTATTTAAAGAGGTTGGCGTTACTGTATAGCCGGCAGCATCATTGTCCGCGTTGGTAACACTCACCGTCTGATCCGCCAAGGGATCAAAATTATTATCACTACTGCCGTCAACAACACTTACCGTAACATCATAGGTAATGTTCCCATCTATCGCAGGATCATCTACAGGAGTCACCGTTACTGTTTGCGCTACATTATAATTCCCAGGGGTAAATGTCAAGGTTCCGGGTGATACCGTGCCTTCCGATGTATCTCCTGAAGTTACACTAAATACCACGTTGCTGGCTGGTGCCGCCGTTAAAACAACCGTAAAGGTCTGTGTACCTCCACCTTCAGATGTATTTAAAGAGGTTGGCGTTACTGTATAGCCGGCAGCATCATTGTCCGCGTTGGTAACACTCACCGTCTGATCCGCCAAGGGATCAAAATTATTATCACTACTGCCGTCAACAACACTTACCGTAACATCATAGGTAATGTTCCCATCTATCGCAGGATCATCTACAGGAGTCACCGTTACTGTTTGCGCTACATTATAATTCCCAGGGGTAAATGTCAAGGTTCCGGGTGATACCGTGCCTTCCGATGTATCTCCTGAAGTTACACTAAATACCACGTTGCTGGCTGGTGCTGCCGTTAAAACAACCGTAAAGGTCTGTGTACCTCCACCTTCAGATGTATTTAAAGAGGTTGGCGTTACTGTATAGCCGGCAGCATCATTGTCCGCGTTGGTAACACTCACCGTCTGATCCGCCAAGGGATCAAAATTATTATCACTACTGCCGTCAACAACACTTACCGTAACATCATAGGTAATGTTCCCATCTATCGCAGGATCATCTACAGGAGTCACCGTTACTGTTTGCGCTACATTATAATTCCCAGGGGTAAATGTCAAGGTTCCGGGTGATACCGTACCTTCCGATGTATCTCCTGAAGTTACACTAAATACCACGTTGCTGGCAGGTGCTGCCGTTAAAACAACCGTAAAGGTCTGTGTACCTCCACCTTCAGATGTATTTAAAGAGGTTGGCGTTACTGTATAGCCGGCAGCATCATTGTCCGCGTTGGTAACACTCACCGTCTGATCCGCCAAGGGATCAAAATTATTATCACTACTGCCGTCAACAACACTTACCGTAACATCATAGGTAATGTTCCCATCTATCGCAGGATCATCTACAGGAGTCACCGTTACTGTTTGTGCTACATTATAATTCCCAGGGGTAAATGTCAAGGTTCCGGGTGATACCGTGCCTTCCGATGTATCTCCTGAAGTTACACTAAATACCACATTGCTGGCAGGTGCTGCCGTTAAAACAACCGTAAAGGTCTGTGTACCTCCACCTTCAGATGTATTTAAAGAGGTTGGCGTTACTGTATAGCCGGCAGCTATCATTGTCCGCGTTGGTAACACTCACCGTCTGATCCGCCAAGGGATCAAAAGTATTATCACTACTGCCGTCAACAACACTTACCGTAACATCATAGGTAATGTTCCCATCTATCGCAGGATCATCTATAGGTGTTACCGTTACTGTTTGCGCTACATTATAATTCCCAGGGGTAAATGTCAAGGTTCCGGGTGATACCGTGCCTTCCGATGTATCTCCTGAAGTTACACTAAATACCACATTGCTGGCAGGTTCGAGCGTTCAATACCACAGTGAAATTCTGCGTGGCACCACCCTCAGATGTATTTAAAGAGGTTGGCGTTACTGTATAGCCGGCAGCATCATTGTCCGCGTTGGTAACACTCACCGTCTGATCCGCCAAGGGATCAAAATTATTATCACTACTGCCGTCAACAACACTTACCGTAACATCATAGGTAATGTTCCCATCTATCGCAGGATCATCTATAGGTGTTACCGTTACTGTTTGCGCTACATTATAATTCCCAGGGGTAAATGTCAAGGTTCCGGGTGATACCGTGCCTTCCGATGTATCTCCTGAAGTTACACTAAATACCACATTGCTGGCAGGTTCAGCGTTCAATACCACAGTGAAATTCTGCGTGGCACCACCCTCAGATGTATTTAAAGAGGTTGGCGTTACTGTATAGCCCGCACTGTCATTGTCTTCATTAGTGACTACCAAATCGTCAATATCATTATTGCCTAAACTACCATAAAATGGGTCCGTGGAAGTAACCCCATTTGTTCTAATGTTATCTACTATATCCCCATCGATAATAAAATCGTCAACACCCGTGACAATTAAATCCACTCCGATATCCCAGTTAGTAGAGTTTAGCAAAACACTGGAAGCCCCTGAAGTTTCAGTAGCATCATACTGATCTATGGATATGGTTACATCGGCAGTTGGCTCACTTGTTAAGGTGAAGGTGAATGTAGCCGTGCCCCCTGCTTCCGTGGTGGTTCCTGTTGTTGGGGATACATTTACACCGGCTACGTCATTGTCGACAATTCTGCCCCTTGCATCTCCTCCACCCGCTAGACCAACCCCATTGGTGGGAGTCCCTAATTGAACAGTAAAGTCTTCATTATTATCTTCATCAATTAAATCATCTACAATCGCTACTGTAATTGTTTGGGTTTCACCATTCAAACCGGCGAAATTTAACACACCTCCGGTGTTGTCATAATCTACTCCACCCGTGGCTTCATTTGGAAGATCAATAAAAGAGTAACTTACGGTAGTACCAAGAGGTTCAGAGCCATTGAAAGTTACAGTGAAGACCATATTGCCAACATCCTCACTTTCGGTAACATCTACTATGGAAAGATCCTGCCCATAGCCAACCAGGACAACCAACAAAAAGAACCCCGAAAAAAGCAGGCTTTTTGGTTTGAACTTGTTAAATAGAGAGTAGATGCGGTTTTTTAATAAATTTCTTTTCATAAACAATCCCAAATAGGTCCTGAATCTCAAGCGTCATCGATAAACTACATTCTTAAAAACAGGGGATCAATAATAAGAAAAATCCGTGCCTTAGACTAATAATAAGGCCTAATTAACCATTTTTCAGATGTATGGTAATTTTCTCCTATTGAAGCAGGAAATTATTCCGCAGGAAGTTCTGCCGATGCCGCCGCCATATCAGGACTTATTTTCTTCACCAGGCCTTGCAACACCTTCCCGGGACCTACTTCAATAAAGTTCGTAGCACCATCCTTTACCATCTGTTGCACACTTTGTGTCCAGCGTACCGGGGAGGTTAATTGGGCGATCAGATTCTTTTGGATCTCGGCCGCATTATTCACCGCCGAAGCTAAGACATTCTGATAGATAGGACAAACTGGTTGAGCGAAGGTGGTATTCTCAATGGCTGCGGCCAATCTTTCCCTTGCCGGCTCCATCAAAGGGGAATGAAAAGCCCCGCCAACCGGCAAAACAAGAGCTCTGCGCGCCCCGGCCTCTTTTAATTTTATACAGGCTGTTTCTATGGCAGCTACTTCCCCGGAGATGACCAACTGCCCGGGACAATTATAGTTAGCAGCTACCACCACCCCATTTATTTCTTTGCATATTGCCTCCACAACACTGTCTTCCAGATTTAGGACCGCCGCCATGGTACCCGCTGTGGTCTCACAAGCCTCCTGCATAGCCAATGCCCTTTCCGAAACAAGGCGCAAACCATCTTCAAATTTTAAAGCCCCATTAGCCACCAGGGCTGAGAATTCCCCCAAAGAATGCCCTGCCACCATATCTGGTTTAAACGAGTCGCCTAACACCTTACTTAAAATAACAGAGTGTAAAAATATGGCCGGCTGGGTCACTTTGGTTTCCCTAAGATCCTCCGCTGAGCCTTGGAACATGACATCCGTAATGGAAAATCCTAAAATGTCATTTGCCTGTTCAAATAAATCTTGAGCTACAGGGTACTTTTCGTACAGGTCTAAACCCATTCCTGGAAATTGTGCTCCCTGCCCGGGAAAAATATATGCATTCATAATAGGAAATTTTTCAGAGCAAATGTAATAAATACTTCTATTATGCGCCGTTCTTAATGGTATTTAAAAATGCATGGGAGGAGAAAAGGTATCCCTTAGTTTCCCTGCTAAAGTTACCCAAAAATGGGTAATCCAACCCTTGAATGAGATTCTCCTGAAGTCTGCAAAAACCCAGCATTAGAAATTTATAGCATTCCCGGAAATCGCGACGGAGCAACCTTCCCATTTTAACATGGCTCATCATTGTTCACTCGGAGCACGGATCTACTTATCCTGCAGCAACTTCTTGAATTTCCCTTTAGACTTCCGGATCCTTACTGCCACTACCTTGTATTCGGGGCACATGGCTTCGGTGTCGTGTACATCGCTCGTAATAATGTTCATCATAATATCCGGAAAGTGGAAGGTGGTGCTCAAAATACCCGGTTTAACCTCGTCCGTAATGCGGGCCTTTACATCTACTTTCCCACGCGGCGACTCCAAACAAACGAAATCCCCTTCTTGAATCAAGTTGGCGGCGGCATCATCGGGATGAATCATAAGGTAGTCGCTTTTCAGGATATTTTCGTTGGCCGTACGGCGGGTCATTGCCCCGCAATTGTAGTGTTCCAGTTCCCTGTTTGTGGTTAAAATATAGGGATACTCTTTTCCGTGTTCCGTGATCTCCTGAGTCTCCTTCCAGGCATGGAATTCAAAATAGCCAAGACCGCGCATAAATTCCTGTTGATGCAAAATCTGCGTATCAGTACCATCAGGAGCTACCGGCCATTGCAAGCCATTCTTGCCCAATCGATCCCATCTGATTCCCGCAAAGAAGGGCACTATCTGTGAGATTTCTTCCAGCATGCCGTCCGGGGTGTAATCCGGTTGGGCATAGCCCATCCTGTTCATAATATCTACAATGATCTGTCCATCCGGTTTGGAACCAGGAATTGGCTTCACTACCTGCCGTACTGCCTGTACGCGTCTTTCCCCATTGGTAAAGGTGCCACTTTTCTCCAGAAATGAAGCTCCGGGCAGAATTACGTCAGCATATTTGGCCGTCTCGGTCATAAAGAGTTCCTGTACAATGACCAAATCGGTAGCTTCGAGGGCACGGATCACCTTTTGAGTATTCGGATCTGTTTGTACTACGTCCTCCCCAATGATCCAGATGGCTTTGAGTTTACCGTCCAGCGCAGCCTGGAACATTTCAGGAATTTTATATCCTATTTCTGAGGGGACCTCACGGCCGTAAAATTTATTGTAAAGCTGGTTGACTTCCGGATCTGTCACATCCAGATACCCTGCACCCTGATGGGGTTGTACCCCCATGTCTGCACTTCCCTGTACGTTGTTTTGCCCGCGTAAAGGATTTACCCCCACGCCTTTGCGGCCAATGTTCCCTGTTAGCATTGCCAGGTCCGCGATCTGCATTACCGTAAACGTTCCCTGAGAATGTTCGGTTACTCCAAGACCGTGAAATGACATGGCATTAGGAGCGCTGGCGTAGGTGATTGCCGCAGCTCTTACCTGTTCACGTGGCACCCCGGAAACGGCCTCCAGCTGGTCCAGGTCAATACTCATCAATTCAGCTATGAAATCCTCATATCCCTCCGTGCGTTTGTCAATGAACGACTGGTCAGCTAAACCTTCCTGAACGATATAATACATCATCATATTTAGCACCGCAACATTGGTCCCCGGCCTCAAGGCCAGGTGATGAGTGGCGTAACGGGCCAGTTCAATTCTACGAGGATCAATCACAATAGATGCCTTGTCAGACTTCATGGCAAACTGCTTGAGTTTAGCTCCTGTTACCGGATGAGCATCTGTAGGGTTCGCCCCAATAACCATGATGCAATCTGTATGCTTTAAATCCTCTATGGAATTGGTAGCGGCTCCTGTTCCGAAGGTACGCTGCATCCCCAAAGCGGTAGGGGAATGACACACACGGGCACAGCCGTCAATATTATTCGTTTGAATCACCGCACGGAAGAATTTCTGCATCAGGTAGTTCTCCTCGTTGGTACAGCGGGAAGAAGAAATACCGGCCAAGCTGTCCGGGCCGTAGGTCTCCTTGTAGTGTGTAAATTTTTCGGTGATATAATCGTAGGCTTCGTCCCAGCTTACTTTTTCTAAAGTGCCATTGCGCCTGATCATGGGCGAATCCAGACGTTCCGGATGGTTGTAGAATTTAAAGGCAAAACGCCCTTTGAGGCAGGTATGCCCCTGATTCACTTCTGCATCATAGGGTGCGGTTATACTCAGTATTTCACCAGAATTGGTGGCAATATCCAGATTGCACCCCACCCCGCAATAGGTACAAACTGTCCGGGTGGTTTCAGTAGCCTGAATGGCCTTTGACTGGAAAATGTCCGAAATAGCAGAGGTTGGGCACGCCTGAGAACAGGCACCACAACTCACGCAGTCAGACTCCATAAAGCTTTGGTCCAGACCTTTTACGATGTGGGCATCAAAACCTCGCCCCGCCATACTCAGTACAAATTCTCCCTGTACCTCATCGCAGGCTCGGACACAACGGTAACAATTAATACATTTACTCAGGTCTGAGGTCATATATGGATGACTCAGGTCCTTGGTTTTCTTCAGGTGGTTGTCCCCTTCCGGGTAGCGTACTTCCCTAATGCCCACTTGTGCGGCAACGGTTTGCAGTTCACAATTTCCGTTTACTTCGCAGGTCAGGCAGTCGAGCGGGTGGTCCGTAAGGACAAGCTCAATTATATTCTTACGCAACTTCTGTACGCTGGGAGTACTGGTGTATATGTATTGGCCTTCAGACAAAGGAGCATGGCAGGAGGCCATGGTTTTTACCGGACCGTCTTTTTCCAGGGCCACTTCCACACTACATACCCGGCAGGCCCCAAAGGGATCGAGGTTAGGCGCATCACAAAGGGTAGGTACCAAATTTGAACCTGCATGACGACGTATAAACGCAAGCATGGTTTCTCCCGGATCGAATGAATAGGCAATGTTATTTATAAATGCAGTCTTCATAAGGCACGATTAATTAAAGTAAGCGTTTAATTCCGAATCAAAATACTGAACTATATTGCGGATCGGCAACGGAATTCCACCACCGTGTGCGCATAGGGAGCCCTCTTCCAGGGTAGTTAGCAGGTCGTCAAACAGGGATCTATCAATCACATGCCCTTCTGCAATAGCCTTGGTTGCCATTTCATGTCCTCGTTTTGTCCCCAATCTGCAGGGAAAGCACTTACCGCAGCTTTCGTAGGCGGCAAAATCAAACAGATGCTCAATATAGCGCATCATGGGATAATCTTCCGGAATACTGACCACTGAAGCGTGTCCCAGTAAAAACCCGGCCTTTGAAAAGGATTCAAAATCAAGGGTGAGCTCGTTTAGTTTTTCTACAGGAACTACCCCACCTAAAGGACCTCCTATCTGTACAGCCTTTACAGGGCTTTTAAACCCACCTCCAAGTTCATTAATCACTGTTTTCATAGGAGTTCCCATGACCACTTCGTAGATCCCGGGGCGTTTGAAAAAACTGTCCAGACACACTAGTTTAGTGCCTGAAGACTTCTCTGTTCCAATTGCTTTCCATGCGTGCCCTCCCTCGCTGATAATGTAATGTACAGCGGCCAGGGTTTCTACGTTATTTACTACGGTAGGTTTGTTGAAGAGCCCGCGTTGGGCAGGATAGGGAGGACGGATCCTGACTTCAGGGCGCTGCCCTTCTATGGAATTGATCAGGGCTGTTTCTTCCCCGCAAATGTAGGATCCCTGAGCCTGAATAATTTTAAATTCAAAATCAAAACCACTTCCATGTATGTTTTGCCCAACCAGGGAAAGGTCTTTAAGCTGGTCGATGGCATTTTGTACAATGTTTACTGCTTCCGGGTACTCGGCCCGAATATAAACGATCCCGTGATGCGCTCCTACCGAGTAGCCGCTAACCAGCATGCCAAAAAGTACCGAATGTGGCTGTTGTTCCAGTAAATACCTGTCGGAATAAGCCCCTGGGTCCCCTTCGTCCGCATTACATATTATGAATTTGACATCCCCTTTCGCCTTGCTGCAAAACTCAAGTTTAAGGCCCATAGGGAATCCTGCACCGCCTCTGCCCCGTAGGTTGGAAGTTTTGATCGCTTCCAGCGCCTTTTCCGGTTTATTTTGCAAGACTTCCAGCCAGGGTTTGTAATATTCCCTAATACTGCTGAATGGCCTGGTTAGGATGGCCTCATGACTGGCACGCACATGGTAAGTATCGGGCCGGCTTTGGGTACTGTCCTTAAC
This sequence comes from uncultured Flavobacteriaceae bacterium, assembly GCA_963844995.1. Taxonomy (GTDB): domain Bacteria; phylum Bacteroidota; class Bacteroidia; order Flavobacteriales; family Flavobacteriaceae; genus Muriicola. Next base: position 101,551 of record CAWJQE010000016.1, read on the forward strand.
GATGGCGGTTAAGTTATCGATAGCTGCTCCCGAAAAATTTCGCCCCTGATAATGAAAAGCAGCATTTTCGTGGCATCGCCCCAAACAGGTCATATGTCCGATCTGATCCGCAGGGAATTCCTTCCCGATTTTTTCCAGTACCGCAGCTTGGGTACCTGCACACTCACATGCCGTACCGTTACATACATAGACTTTTTTACCCTTGTTTTCGGGTTTTAGAAAGTCGTAAAAAGAAGCTGTCCCAAAAGTATTGGCTTTGCCGATCAAAAACTCCTCAGCGAGCAGGGCAAGTTCCTTTTCATCTGGCGTTCCTGCAGGCTGCGCCAGGTTGCCCAGCTTGTCAAAGAGGTTTTCTTGAAGGCCTTTACGGCCCAGGAGTTCGCTTAAATTATCAGACATACTCTAGCTTACTTTAGGGTTCAGGGAACTAACCCGGTTATTGTTTAATCGATAGGGGTGAGCGTAACATGTGGCCCGTCCTTCACGACAAAAGCCCAGTAGGGTAATACCGAATTCTTTGGCATAATCCACGGCCAGGGAAGACGGAGCCGATACAGCGGCTAAAAATGGGATCCCCGCTTTAAACGCTTTAATAGTTATCTCGTAGGAGATGCGCCCGCTGACCGTCATCGCTTTGGCTTCATCCATCCTGCCCCGTAACAGCAACCACCCAATTGCTTTGTCCACGGCATTATGGCGCCCGATATCTTCTTTAACTACCAGTAGTGATCCATTGGCATCGAATAGTGCAGCGGCATGGGTACCCCCGGATTGTTTAAAATCGTGCTGACCACGATTCATTTGAGCAAACATATCAGTAAAACTTTCTGCAGGAAATTGGGTGGACGCCTCTATGGATTTGCCCTCAAAGGCTTGTTCCCCGAGTTCTGTTTTACCACAAATCCCACAGGAAGAAACAGACAACAGACTACGGCTGTTGGAATAGCCTTCGCCCAGATAGGCCTCCGGGATCTCTAAATCTACAACGGTTACAATGCCCTCTTCATTTTCCTTTTGAAGTATGGGGGTAGGATGAAACTGCGTTGATGTTATTATGGCTTCGCTGTGCAACAACCCACGGATCAGATCGTCATCTGCACCCGGCGTGCGCATGGACATGGTGAAGGGCTTTCCATTGATGTTGATTTGCAGGGCTTCTTCCACAGTCAGGGCATCGACCACCGGGTCAACCCCTTGCACGTCAAATTTTTCCCCCTGATAATTACGCGTTGCCATTATTGCGACTCGTTTAATTCAATTCGCACGCTATCTTGTTTATTAAATATACGGGTTTTTCGGTAATTCAGAATAAAGGCGGAGACTTGTGAGGTGTTAAAAAATTTGTCAATGGTCTTGTCGGTGTTTTCGTTCGGAAAAAATAGAGATTTCTCCCATTTTTGCTATTCCTCTTTAAACCAACTGGCGTATTTCACATAGGCGTTGGCAATGCGCAGTATTTCACCCTGACTTAATTCCGGACTAACATCTTTTAATTTTTTTGCAGGCATACCACCATAAATCGTCCCTGGTGGTACCACGGTTCCTTTGGTGAGCACAGCTCCGGCGGCAATGATACTGTTAGACCCCACTATGCAGTCGTCCATAATAATACTCCCCATGCCAATTAATACATTATCCTCTACCGTACAGCCATGAACAATAGCGTTATGGGCTATGGAAACATTATTCCCTATGTTGGTGGGAGCTTTTTGGTAGGTACAATGAATAATAGCCCCATCTTGCACATTTACCTTATTGCCCATCCTGATATAATGCACATCACCACGGATCACTGCATTGAACCACACGCTGCATTCATCACCCATTATCACATCACCAACAATTACCGCATTGTCTGCAACAAAACAGTCTTTGCCAAATTCCGGGGTTTTTCCCTTTACCGTTTTTATGATCATACTACAAATTTGAAATTCTATTAGACACTCAGTTGCTGATTTATTCGAAATACGAAAGTAATTCCTTTTTCCTGGAAGCTGACACCATTAACTCTTTGCCATTCGAAATAACAACACTTCCGCCTTTGCCTTTTCTATATTTTACTACTTCATTAATATTCACCAGAAAAGATTTATGAATGCGCACAAAATGAAATTCCGCGAGAGATTCCTCAAAATACTTCAGGGTCTTACTTACCAGAATTTTTTTATCCGCTATAAAAATCTCGGTATAATTATCATCGGCTTTGCAATATAATATATCGGACACATTAAGCACCTGAAAACCATCTATTTGCGGTAGCGTTATCTTTCCTTCTGCTTTCTTTATTGATGAGGATAATATTCGATCATGCAAAAGATCTTCCTTCGAAATAATCTCCTCCACGTAGGCCACAGCTTTTATAAGCTCATCTATATTGATGGGCTTCATTAAATAATATGCCGCATGTTGATTTAAGGCATCCATGGCGTACTGATTATACGCAGTTACAAAAACAGTTTCAAAAGTCCTGTCTGGTAATTCTTCCAATAGATCAAAAGCATTTCCAAATGGCATTTCCACATCCAGGAACACCAAATTTGGTTGTTCCTTCTCTATAAGCTTTATTCCCTCTTTCACGGTACCGGCTTCACCCAGGATGGTTACCTGACTGCAATAATTCATAAGGTAATTCCTAAGAATTTCCCTGCTGTTAAGCTCATCTTCTATGATCACTGCCCGTAAATTCATTAGTCTTTATCTAGTGTTAAAGTCACCATGGTACCTGAACCATCCTCCTCGAGATCCTCAACAGTTACCGAAATATTATTTTTATACATATCGTTTAAAATAGCAACGCGTTTTTGGATGTTATCCATGGCTGTAGATCGTTGTTTTTTCTGATGCTGCGTCTTTAATGCGGCCGATTTCTTCCTGCCAATGCCATTATCTTCAATACAAATCTCCAAACTATCAATCTCTTTTTGAGATATGCGAATTTTTAAAAACCCCTGCGATTCTCTATAGCGAAGTCCGTGCCAAATGGCATTTTCTAAATAGGGTTGTAATAGCATTGGAGGTATTTTGTAGGCCTCCCTGTTGATAGAATCCTCTACTTCAAAGCTGTATGAAAATTTATCTGGAAACCTTGAATGCTCTAGTTTCAGATATAATTCCAGAAGTTCGATCTCCTTATTGAGTGCAATAAAATCTTCTTCAGAATTCTCAAGCACCGACCTCATTAGCGTGGAAAAATCACTAAGGTATCTGTTGGCACTGCGTTCATCGTGTTTTGAAATATAACTGTTGACCGAGTTCAGGGCATTAAAAATGAAATGGGGGTTCATTTGAGATCGGAGCGATTTTAATGCCAGCAGGTTATTTGCCAGCTTTTGTTTTTGGTTGCTCCTATAGAAAAAGAACGCTGCCAGGGACATAAAAAACATCCCGAAAACCAGGGAATAAATTATCCATAATTGCCGCTTGTTGCTTTCCTCTGTTAATTGTTGCTCTGCCAGGGCAAGGTCGTATTTGCTCTGGGATAGCTCCCTTTCCTGTTCCAATCCGGTGATCCTATTCTGGGTTGCCGCTATCTCACGATTTAACCTTGCAGCGCGTGATATTTCCTGTTCTTTCCGGACATATAAAGTGTCTACAACAGCCACATACTTTTGATAAGTTTCCAACGCTTTATCGAACTCTCCTTGTTGACGGTATACCTCAGACAACTTCCGTGTGGCATCTTTTTGAACGATAAGATCTGATTTTATACTTGCGGTTGCTATACTGCGCTCCAGGTAAGGTATCGCCTCTTCGTATTTGTCCTGTGCTATATACGCATTGGCTATTTTATAATTGATACGTTGTTTGGTGACAGAGTCTGTACTTTTAAGAATATTGTTTTCCTTTTCAACCCCGGCTGGTATTCCTTCCAATTCCTGCAAGCTGCTTTTGCGCAGTTGAATTTCATCATCATATCGGTTACTTTTATTTAAAAAATCTGCTACCTTCTCTTTTTCCTGAACGGCTCTTTGCGGCGCCTGTTTCTTAGCTTCCCTCAAGGAATTATCATAGTAGGCATTTGCTTCTTCCAGACGGTTTACCCGGGCATAAGCATCTGCTATTTTGGAATTTATGTCCGGAATTTTAGGGCTTATTTGATTTTTAGTGGCGATCACCAATCCCTGCTGATAATAGGCCACCGCCTTATTGGTATCACCTAAGCCCCTGTGTGCATCTCCCAGGCTTTCATATAGTTCAACTCGTTGATAAGGCACCATTGCTGTGCTTTCTTCCAGGGGTGTTAAGGTCTTAACAGCCGCTTCCCATTGCCTGTCCAGGTTATACGTCTTTCCTAAAGCTAAGGCAGTGCCCTCCGTATAATATGCCTCAAGGGCATCCTTATAATTATCTATGGCTAAATCGGTTTGTTGATGGTATCCATATACTTCTGCCAGCAAGCCAAGAGATGCCGCCAGTTCTTTTTTATTGCCCCGATTCCCTAATTCTGCCATAGAACGGGCTATGTAATCTATGCTTTTGCCAATATCAGTTTGTTTGTACATCCTGGCAGAATCCAAATAAACCCTGTGTCTGCCAATATTAACTTCAGAAAGTGCTGTTTTTGTTTTGCTAGAGGTATTCCCTTCCACTAATACCGTAATGATATCATCGCTCTGAATGGTATGGCTTATGGTCTCAAATTTTGTACTTCTAAATGTAAGAATGTCTCCAATTGCCGCCTTAATTGTAAATTCACCAAGCGCATTGGTAGAGGTATAGCCGCCATGGTCAGAAAAATCTACTTCCACCCCCGAAAATGGAACATAACTTTTTCTCTTTAACCGTCTCGTCCTCTAATATGTTAGCTCCTTTCTTTGATTTTTTGTGTCTGCGAGTGTAGTATTGGAAATGACAAGACAGCATCGCAATTACTAAAAGAATTTTAAAGGCATACTTCGTATTATTAGAATAAATTTAGTCTATTTGAATCGTTTTAAAAAATGGTTTTTACGGTGATCACACAATGAATGATTGCTTTATGCCACTTCCCAAAGCAACCCAGAAGTTCCCTGCATTCAAATGAAGCTGTTCACTCATTGCCGGATTTTTCAAAAAAAGTTGCGTCGTACTTTTACCTATTGTCGTAACCCTTTAAATAAAAACAAAATAAAAAGTATGCCCACAAAACAGTGTCACTCTTGTTCATCTATTCATAGGAACAAGCTTTGCTTGATGACGGAAGTTCTACAGAAATTTTTTTACCTAAAGATCTCCAGAATAACCAAGACTTGAATGAATATCCCAGACACCCAGTTGTACACACGCTCTGTTGTTATATACCAGTAATAGTATGGACGGACCTATGGATCAGGCGAAATCCAACTCTGGGATATAGCGAACCAATTTGCATATGCAAAATGTGGTAGTAATAGTCGCCCCGGACTTCAGATAGCACTTTACAATATGGCAACGATGAGTCCTCTCCGCTTTATCAGGAGGGTTATGTGCAGCAGGTACTTGGTTTCAGCAGTGACCTGGATGTAAATATCTCGTTAAAAAAAAAAAAAACTGCTTACTCACTACGGCGGACAAGCAGTTTGCGGGCAGGCTATCCACCAGTCGCTGCGTCAATTAGATTGGGTGGAAAAATGAAGACCGATCTAAAAATGATATTCATTGAGGCAATGGAACCTTTTACACAAGGCAAAAGGAACTGAGGTGAACAGTGATCAATCGCCAAGAGAAGGATGTTATAGTGAATACTTTATCTGCGGAAGTTATACACAAGGCATCAACACACATCGGCAGGAAGGCGCTCTGCTTGGCGGAGGGGAGTATATGGCCATTGACCCAACAGACAGGTTGTCCATATTAAAACTCCTTATGATGAGGTATCAATCATTGAATGCACGTTTGAACAACACATATGTATCATACGGAGCGATGGGTGTCAGTAGTATGGCAAAACAGGAGGAACAAGATTCTGAAGCCATGGGATTGCAAGAGGTGGTAGCTGTAAAACGTGCCGTAAGTAAAAGTTCTCAGTTTTACAATAATGCCGAATGGGATCTGGTGGATGCTTCTTCAAGAAAAGATTTTGACCTGGCCAAGATCAAAAAAGAAACCTTACCTGAATCTCTGCAAGGAAAATCTGAAGGACAGATCAAGGTGTTCTTAGCCG